>MNQS01000045.1 GCA_001915545.1 Bacteroides sp. 43_108
GGGGCATGAAAGCTCAAAAAAAAGTCGGCAGAAAGAAAAGGCCATCCCAGAAAGGGGTTTTAAAAAAAGGTCTTTAAATCTAGCTGAAGCATAAAATTAAAAGTTTAACAAACTAAAAAAAACGAGTTATGTCACGAGTACACTATTTAGAAGGAGATTATGAACAGTTGGTTATTAATGAAACGATAGACGGTCTTTTTTCCAGTTATCGTATAGACCGCAATTCATTGCCAAAAGGATTTTTCCTTTATGAGATTAGATGGGATGACAGCTTATCTTCATTGGCAGAGATTTGCCCCTCTGTGGTGGTGAATCATGCAGGTTCGTTCATAACAAAGTCACCCCTTGAATTTGATGCGAACAATAGCATACGGATAACTTATGCCAATTTTATCGAGTTCTGCCAGTTTGGCGAGTGGGCTTATGAGAAACTGGCTGTATTGGATTGTAATTCCGGTAATGTTGCTGTGATAAGCCCAGACAGGCGATTACAGACCGCTGAAGAGATTGAGATTTTTCTGAGTGAGCATTGTGGCTATCATCTGAGTGAGATTAATTGGATGGTGATGAAAGGCGATGTGGTGTTTTTGAACGAGAACGATTTTTAATGAGTATAACCGTAACTGCCTCTTGGAATGGGGCAGTTACATAAAATATTATAAGTATGAAATGGATAGATAAGATGGTAGAACGCATTACCCGAAAAGAAACAGCTTTAAATGACCGCTTTTGTGTAAATCGGCATACGGTTGTATGTCAGAGTGGTACGACTGATTATGTTTCTGTAACGATTGATAATACCGATGGTTTTGATTTCGATTTTTGGACAAAACAACTTTGTTTTGAGAAGGACTGTAAATATCGCTCGGAGATAAAAGCGGCTTTTGATAAAATCTATGGCACAAGGAATATAGAATGTTGTGAATAATGAAATCAGAATAGTATGATACCAAAGGAGATAATGAAACTTTATGAAAAGCTTGCTTTCAGTCGGGGATATGAAGAAGCCTTTCGGGATTTTTTGGATGTTTGTCTTTACTATTTGTCTGTCGGGATGTTGGCAGAGGATTACCGTAGAGTGGAAAAAAGATATAAGCCATATGAAATGGAACTTTTTGTTCAAATGTTTTATAGGGTGTCTGAATATTCGGAAGGATTTTGCGATGTCTTGGGAGATATGTTCATGGAGTGTGTCAGTCATGGGAATAACGGACAGTTCTTTACCCCGATACACGTTGCTGATTTGATGGCATGTATGGGGGAAAATAGGCTGAAACCTAAACAGTCGGTCTGTGATTCGTGCTGTGGTTCCGGCAGGATGCTACTTTCCGCTGTAAAAAAATGTGCGGAAGAGAATGATGGAGGAAGGCTTTTTTGTTATGGCTCGGACATAGATTTGATTTGTGTAAAGATGACTGTTGTCAATCTGATGATGAATAGCGTACCCGGTGAAGTCGCATGGATGAATACATTGACAATGCAGCATTGGAGAAGTTATCATATAGATTTACAGTTGATAGCCGGAGTATGGTTACCTATTTTAAAGATAACGGAAGCAGGTGATACTTCTTTTGTTAGGAAACTTGAAAATGCAATGGAGGATAATTCTGAATTGAAGAGGTCGATTCAGAGCAACGCAAGGGCTACGCAGCTGACTTTTGATTTTTGACAAGATAAATATGTAAAAAGGATTTTGGTATGAAAGCAATAAGAACAAAAGAGGTGAATGAGAACGTCAAAGCGGCGAACAGTTGTTTGCGTAAAGCGAAACGGCAGGCTAAGGAATTGGCTGTTTTTACAGGTGAAGTAGTGCGTCTGATAGATAAGGAAGGGCATTCTCTACAAGGGTTCTTTAATCGGGTGGAGTTTGTTCTGGTGGACGGCACTATTAAATTCCGTGTAGTTATAAATCCTATTCTTGAATGTGAGAACTGTATAATGGCTTCTTGCCATGAAGACTATCTTTATGAGGTGGTCTCGGTGGAAAAGTTTACCTATAAAAATTATAGGTATCATTTGTGATGATATTGTATTTTAATGATTATAAACTGATTTATATTATAACAATGATGGGCAAAATTAATAATATTCCCGTTTTGAATGAAGATGTTATTCGTTTGGTTGTACTCAATGAGGAAATTATAGGGTATATCTATCCACGAAGGACTTCTTATGTGGTGGCATTGGAGATAAAGCCGGGACGTACTACCTCTTTGGCCACATCTGTCAATAAACAATGCATGGTTTTGTTGAGTGATAAGGTTCGTTTGGCCACGGAACAGGATTTCGATGATTTTCATATATGCTTTGATGGTTTCAGAAATAACACTATGTATTGTTATAATCAGGGAACGGAACCTATATACCTTCAATGAAATACATTCTCCCTTCTTTTGGATTAGGGAAGGGAGAGCATTTCGCTGTCCGCTACTTTTTGGCAAGCGCCCCAAAAAAAGTAGCAAAAAACGCTTGGAGTTACTGGTAATCCCATTAATTTGCGTTCACGCAGATTTTTTCCCACCCTCCCCTTCATCGGAATGGCTGTCCTCATTCCCGGCTTGCCCGTAGTCATCCGCTATGCGGCTGATTATGGGTAAACCAGAAAAGAGAAGTTCCAAACGTGGGCGGGATTGCAATGGTCATCATCCGGAGCTTCGGCAGTATTGCAGTCCCTTCCTTTTACCGTTTGTCCCGGCAGTCCGTTGCTAACCCGTTCCCCCCTGCCACTTGTGGCAGGGAGATAGGAATACGGTTTTGCAGGCAAAACCGTATGGTTTGTTTTACTTTCCGTACTGCCCTTTTCCTTGTTTTCTGCCTCCCTTAATGTGCGTTTTTCATAGCTCCATCTGAGACCCTTTGTTTTTGAACGGCAAATTTATTTCGGTGGATGGATACGAAAGAGTTCCGGTCTTCGCCCTTTGTACCGAAAGTCGTCCAAAACTTTTCTCAATCCCTCCTTCCTTCTTGTTGTGTGCCGTAAAAAAAGGCTCATAAACTCAGATGGGGCATGAAAGCTCAAAAAAAAAGTCGGCAGAAAGAAAAGGCCATCCCGGAAAGGGGTTTTAAAAAAAGGTCTTTAAATCTAGCTGAAGCATAAGTTTAATTTTAATAGATAAAAGACTATGGCACATCAGAGTAAATATCCTAGTTTAGACAGACAATGACATAAGATGATGTTTTCTTTTTTTGAATATCTTCCTATGCAATATCGGCAGGCAACGGAAAGAGAATGGCAAATTCGTAAGATGATATGGAGTTTTAAGGATGGAAAATCTTATTTGAATGTAGCTTGGATGATAGCGAATAAGTTACATCAAGTTTTTGGTGATGATGTTAAGAATATTGTTTTTGCTTGTGTCCCGGCTTCTTCCGCTGATAAGAATGAACTTCGTTATAAGGGGTTTGCTTCGGCTGTGTGTAAGTTTTCAGGTGCTATCAATGCGTATGAACATATACGTGTCAGTGGAGATCGTTTGGCTATTCATGAGAAATTTGATAGCAAGTCGCTTCAAAAAGTACAAGTGATAGAATTTGACAAGGACTTTTTTCGGGGTAAGAAAATCTTGGTATTTGACGATATTTTAACGAAAGGGTTTTCGTATGCTCGTTTCGCATGTCAGTTGGAAAAAATAGGAGGTGAGGTTTTGGGAGGTTTCTTTTTAGGTAAAACAGTTGTCCGTATGTTATAAGATGAAAGAAAAAGAGAGTTATATAGAGAAGCAGAAGGGTATCTTTGGAGATACTACTTGGTTCACTTATCGTTATGAGGTGAATGGAATGGTGTATGAAACTTCGGCAGGTTCGTTGGATATATGTAGAAAGGCACGTGATAAATGGATGAAAATGATGTCCGTTGCTTTTACCGGTCATAGAACGATACGAACAAATAAATATGCTTTGTCCGTATCGTTGAATGAAGAGGTACGTTTCTGCTATGAGAATGGAATCCGTTTTTTCTATATTGGTTGTGCGGTTGGATTTGACATGATGGCTGCTCATACCATACTTGAACAAAGGAAACAATATCCCGATATGGTTTTGGTGGCGGTTGTTCCTTATGTCGGGCAAGATGTGTATTTCAACAAAGAGGACAAACAGAGGTATGCTGATATTTTGCGCCAAGCCGACAAGGTGGTAGTTCTATCCGAATATTATTATGCTCAATGCTATGCCCACCGTAATGATTACATGATTTCACACGCCTGTAGGCTGATTGCTTATTGGGATGGAAAATCTGCCGGAGGAACTTCTTATACGTTTAACAAGGCACAAAAAAAGAAATTGGTGATACACAATCTGTTTTGATTCAGATTGTATATCACTGTTCTCCAGCGGTATGATCAAACGTGGCGATGTCATACCGTCTGGTTGCTGTAAGTGCTAATATTTCCGGTGCAAAAGAGAGAGACACAATAAATATGAAAAGCAGTGATAGATGAATTTTACTTAATGTGATTGTGTGAAATCCAGAAATGGGGAAGGCAAAGGAGAGAGGCATATCCGGTCTGCTTTCGGAGTTTCGGCCACGCCGAAACAACTTCTTTCCGGCGGCTATGCCACTCTCCTTTTATTTGCCCGGCAGTCTGTTGCTTACCCATATGCCCCAGCCTTTTAGGGCTGTAGATAGGTAGTCGGATATTTCGCCACCAGATTGGCAGTCCGCTTCAATCGTTTGCTTTTCTCCGAGTGGATGCCTTTCTGTTTTTCCGGTAGTATAATCTTCTTTTTCCGGAAACAGTTGTAGTGGCTGTGTGCCTGTATGGTTATGTTCTCCCCACAGAATCCGTAAGTCTGTTCTTCCGTAGTAGGTTTTTGTTTTATCGAGGAGCCACTTCTTCCGATACGTGGAATATTGTATGCTTCATTCTTCGGCTTCATTTTTTTAAAAGGAATTGCAGAGGTTTCTTCCGGTGTGTCGATAGGCGGCAGACCATATTTTCGGAATGTGCCATGCTTTCTGTCTGACCGGTTGTTTTTTTGCATCCTTTCCAAACCTGTTGCTGATTTTCAAGTTTTGTCTTTTTCATATCATTTTTTAGTGAAGTCAAATCATTTTCCGTTGCAAATATAGATTGTTGCTAACCCCGGTTACGGGGATAAGGGGGCGATTCACAAACACCACGTTGTTATTCGGCTGAAATCTTCCTTTTTTTGCCCTGCACAAAAAGCGTATTTAACCCGAATTATTTGCTGCCATCTTCACCAATAAAAAAGTTACAAATCTTCCTTTTTCCGGCTAGCATAAAAAGCGTATTTATATCTTTTTTCATGGTGTCCCCCAAAGCCAACAATCAGTTATTGCACTGTAAAATTGATTAATTAACTTCTAAAAAATCAGAGATATGAAAAAGATTGAAAATTCATTCGCAGTAACAGGTTTTATCGGTAAGGATGCAGAAATCCGTAGTTTTGAAACAGCAAGCGTAGCACGCTTTTCTATCGCGGTCAGCCGTGCAGACAAGACAGGTGAAGAAACCTCTTATGTTTCCGCTTTCATGGGGATTGAAGCCTGGAGAAAGAATGAAGCACTGGATTCCTTCGATGTATTGAAAAAAGGTGAGCTGATAACCGTTGAAGGCTACTTTAAGCCGGAAGAATGGACGGATTCTAAAAGTGGAGAGAAGCGTAACCGCATTGTGATGGTAGCCACCAAGTTTTATCCGGCTCCGGAAAAAGAAGAAGAAAAACCGGATCAGCCTAAACAGAAGGCTGTCTCTAAAAAGAAAAAAGCAAGCAAATAATTGAAGCGGCCTTGTGCCGCTTTTTTTTGCTATATATCCGAGAGCGTTTTTGCGTTCACGCAGTATTCTTTCCCACCCTCCCCTTTATTTGAATGACTGTTCTCTTTTCTGGTTTACCCGTAGTCATCCGCTATGCGGCTGATTATGGGTAAACCAGAAAAGAGAAGTTCCAAACGTGGGCGGGATTGCAATGGTCATCATCCGGAGCTTCGGCA
>MNQS01000016.1 GCA_001915545.1 Bacteroides sp. 43_108
ATCAACGCCAGACCGAGGGAAAAACTCAATTTCTTGACACCGGCTGAGGTCTTTTTCAAAAAGATTTCGTAATGTTGCACTTGCTGGTTGACTCTGCCGAATGAATAAATTGCACAGCATATTTATAATAACAATTTATAGTCAACATAAAATCAGAAAATGCTGAACATGGAAACAAATAAATACACAATGGCAAACAATATTTCATACTTGGTAGTTGGAACTGGAGGAGTCGGCGGATGCATAGCCGGATTCCTAGCTCTAGCAGGAAAAGACGTGACGTGCATAGCACGAGGAAAACATCTCGAGGCCATACGCAGCAACGGGCTACGAATGAAATCAACCTTGAAGGGCGAACACACACTACAGGTTAAAGCATGCACATCTGAAGAATATACCGGTAAGGCCGATGTAATTTTCGTATGCGTCAAGGGCTACTCACTGGAATCTGTAAAGGAGATCATTGAACGTGCTTCCAACCCAGACACAATCGTTATCCCTATTCTGAACGTGTACGGCACAGGTTTGCGCCTGGGACAACTCCTGCCTCATGTCAAAGTCATCGACGGTTGCATCTACATCGTAGGCTACGTATCCGGTGAGGGAGAAATAACCCAGTTGGGAAATATCTTCAGACTAGTATGCGGAGCACGTCCTGCACAAAACATTGATGCGAATAGACTTGAAACTATTGCCGAAGACTTGCGCGGATGCGGAATAAAGGTTGATGTGTCGGACGACATAAACCGCGACACCTTCATAAAGTGGTCATTCATCTCTGCCATGGCATGTACCGGAGCATACTACGATGCACCAATGGGCGAAATACAGCACGAAGGCGAAGCGCGGAACACTTTTATCGGCCTGTCACATGAAAGCGCAGAAATCGGCAAGAAACTCGGAATAAGCTTTCCTGAAGATTCAGTTTCCTATAATCTTAAGGTGCTCGACAAACTTACTCCAGACACAACAGCATCAATGCAGAAAGACATTGCATCTGGACACAAGTCAGAAATACAAGGTATATTATTCGACATGATTTCCTTAGCAGAAAAATACGGCGTCGACGTACCGGTCTATAGAAAAGTTGCGCTGAAATTTCAAAATCAACCAAGTGTAGAGATTTAAAAACTGCAGAATTTTATATTGTTAATTCATTTTATAGGCGACGCATTGTGTCGCCTTTTTCATACTATTTTGTGTCAACTGATATCGGCTTATTGCACACTAGGGCGCAAAAAGGCTGAATTGTGAGCGCTCGAAAATATAATTCCGAGCCCTTGCAATTATTATTCTGAGCGCTCACAATTTTAGAAATATCTCACCGACATAAAAAATAAACATAAAAAGAAAGCCTGCTGATTTTGCATTGGATTATTACAACATCCATAAAAATCAACAGGCAATATATTTTTAAATGAAAGTGAAGCGCTTTAACTACAAACCGTTGTCTGCTATGTATTGCTCGACGGACGAGAGGGTTTCAAATTTACCAACATCGACGAGCTTCAGGTTGTCGTCAAACACGCCACGTATAGGAACATCCTTACAGATTGAAAGATAGAAGTCTATTATCGAGAATTTGTCTTCCCATGTCTTCATATATTCCAACAGATACGGCGAAAAGACATGTATGCCGGAAAAGGCATATCTTCGGCACGCATCCAAATCGAGCTTTTCATAGGGAGTGCGCACTTGACCGGTCTTGATGTTTTCCCAACCGACAAGAAAACCTTCGGCATCGAAGAGCAGATATCTCGATGTGTCGCGGGGACTTACGAGGAGAGATGCACCGAGTTCGACTGTTTTCCCATGAAAATTTACTATACCCGAAACACAGCTTTCATAGAAACGGCGAAGGTCGGCATTGCTCATGATGTCTACGTTATGCAGAAGGAAAGGCGATGGCGGTGCACTGAAAAGAGGAGCTGCTTTTCTCACTCCTCCACCTGTATCGAGAAGCGCAAGACTTTCATCGCTGAACTTTATGTCGATGCCGAAATTATCATTTTCTGCAACATAATCTCTTATCTGCTGTGGAAAATGGTGTATGTTAATTACAATTTCAGTAAATCCGTTGTCCTTGAGTTTCTCGATGAGGTGCCCCAACAACGGTTTTCCATTTACAGGAACCAGTGCTTTCGGCATGGTATCGGTAATCGGACGAAGCCTGGTGCCCAAACCGGCTGCAAAAATCAAAGCCTTCATATATATGTCAGTTATACTTATTAATAATATATACAACTATCACGGCAGAAACAGAGCACTCATTTTGTATTTCTCGGCTGGAGTACGCTTTCAATCCCCTGTTCGCGATGACAGATGTGCACTTCTACTCCGAACTTTTCGTTGATATGTTCAGCAAGATGCTGTGCCGAATAGACACTGCGGTGGCGTCCGCCGGTACAGCCGCATGAGAACATGAGGTCGGTGAAGCCACGCTCAATGAAGCGCGCCACATGAAAATCGGCCAGACGGTATACGCTCTCCAGGAATGTAAGTATCTCGCCATCTTCCTCAAGGAAATCTATGACAGGCTTGTCTAGTCCTGTCAACGGTTTGTAGGCATCGTAGCGTCCAGGGTTGTGAGTGGCACGGCAGTCAAAAACATATCCTCCTCCATTTCCGCTCGTGTCCTCTGGTATGCCTTTCTTATAGGAGAAGCTGAACACGCGCACTACCAGCGGGCGCTTCACTTCAGAACAATAACTCTTGTCGGCGGCGATGAGCGCAGAGGCTACGCCAGTCTTTTCCTTCGGTGCAGTTGTTCCGATGAAGGCATTCAAGTCGGTTTCGAGCATAAGGCGCATCACCGATTCCATGTAAGGGTATGCACGGCATACACCCTTATCGAGCAGGGTGCGCAGATTGACGAATGCTTTCGGTATGCTGTTTATGAAATAAGGTTTCTTTTCCCAAAGTCCTCTGTAGCCGTAAGCTCCCAGCACCTGCAATGTGCGGAAGAGCACGAATATGTCGAGCTTTTCAAAGAAAGAGGCACGATTGACATGGATGCGCTCAGAAAGACTTTCGAGATAGGCTTCGAGCACCCGTGTACGTACATCATCGCCATAGTTGGCTGACGACTGCCAGAGGAACGACGCCACGTCGTAATAGACAGGACCGCGCCGACCTCCTTGAAAATCTATGAAGTACGGCTGACCGTTGTTTATCATGACATTGCGTGCCTGAAAATCGCGGTACATGAACGTGCAGGAACTTTCCGACAGAAGATTGTCAGCAAAGGACACGAAATCTTGTTCAAGCTTGTATTCGTTGAACTCTACTCCTACAAGTTTCAGAAAACAGTACTTGAAATAGTTAAGGTCGAACATAACACTTGTCCTGTCCATAGAACTCTGTGGATAGCAGAGGGAGAAATCAAGTCCCTCGGCACCATCGAACTGCATGTCGGCCAGATGTTTCACCGTCTTTATCATTAAATCCACTTCATGCTCCGAGAAATGACCGGTTTCACGTCCTGAGCGCAGGTTGTCGTAAAGAGATTCTGTTCCCAAATCCTCCTGCAGGTAGCATCTGCATTCTGCATCGACGGCTATAACTTCGGGCACGTTCAGCCCTTTCGTCTTGAAATGACGTGCAAGGCTTATGAAAGCCTTGTTTTCCTCAACCGACGTTCCGACAACGCCCACCACAGTTCCCTTTTCGTACAAAAAACGGTAGTACGCGCGGTTGCTTCCGGCACCGGCTATCTTTTCTATCTGGAACTGGATGTTTCCAAACGTGGAAACAAACAGTTCCTCCAATCTTTTATCCATACTTTCAAATAGTCAGTTTTGCAAATTGTTTTATGCACGACGAGATGTTCATGTGCATCATCGTTTACACAAGAACATCATGCCCTGTTCTTCCATACAGACAACACCTTCTGGCGAACAGCAAGAACATTCAGCGCAGAAACAGCCACAAGAAGGATGAACCCGACAATGAATGCCGGCCACATTGCCGGAAGCTCGCTTTCAGGGAACATGTCAAGGAGAAATCCTATGTATATCTGCCTGATTGCATAAAGAATTATGAACGACATGATGAACACAGCCACATTGAGCCCAACCGTCAATGCCTGGTAAGGCAATGCCACCTTGGCAGGACTATAGCCTATGAGAAGCAGATTCTCGAGCTTTGCGGTGTTCTTCTGCACGAGAAGATAGACGCTCAGCATGAGTATGTAGAAAGAAAGTATGCTGATGAGCAGGCCTATGCACATGACAATGACTACTATAATGCGGAGAACGTAAGTGGTCTTGCTGGCATCGAGCTTGTCGGCGTCTGTCTCAAGATTGTGTTCTTTCAGATATCCTGCAAGCTTCTCGTCAGTCGGATTGCTCACCTCGATTATCAGGCGCGTAGGTTCGGCCTTTCCTCCATCTGCATAATAAGAGTTTGCCCAATCCATGAACTTCTGCGGAACGAGTATTGTGTTAAGTCTGTTGCTGAATCCGACGATGCGTCCCGTGTAGAAATCGGCTTTGCCTTTTCCTGATACCGAAATATTGAGCTTCATGGCTCCAAGAAGTCCTTCTGATAGTTTCGGAAGACTGCGGCTCTGAGCATATCCGAAGTTGTAGAGATCGAGATAGTTTTTCGGGAGTATTATAGGAATCATATTGTCGCCCGGATGGAATGTCCACTCGTCGAGCGGTACATCGATGTAGTCGTCAGGCACAGACTCGAAGAACATGTCGGTGGAGAAGCTTGCCATGTTCTTGACATCGAAGCTTGCGCCAACGCTGAAGAGCGATGAAGTGAACTGTCCCACCCGCTCTGTGAACTTCTGCTTCTTTATGTCAGCCACATCGCTGTCAGAAAAGGCATTCGACTTGCCGGTGATGGTGGTCATAGCACTGACCTTCTTGTTTACAATTATATAATCGGCTTTCATGAAGCTGTCCTTCCCGTTGAACACCGACTGCACGTCTCCATAAAACTGTATGCCCAGCAAAATTATCAGCATACCGATGAGGTTTGCAAAGAAGAAACCTGCAAACTGCGGAATGCTTATATGCTGTCTCAAAAGTTTCCAAACCAATTTCATAATCTGTAGATTTTATCGTAGTTCAACTCCATTCTTTTTCCAATGCTCGTAACAATGACACCTGCTCCCTGCGCCTTTGCCTCGTCAGTGAGGATGCCGGCCATTATGCGTCCGTTGGTATCGTCAAGGTGACTTATAGGCTCATCGACCATCACAAAGTCGAAAGGCTGGCAAAGGGTGCGCATCATGGCAACACGCTGCTGCTGTCCGAACGACATGAGGCCTATCGGTGTATCGAGCTTATCGGATATGCCGAGCATCTCGAACCATTCGAGTATCTGCTTTTTTTTCTTTTTGCCTGTGAGGCTGTTCTTTATCTGCACGTTTTCCAACGCTGTGAGTTCAGGAAATAGGCGCAAATCCTGCCATAGCATAGCAAGGCTGCGTCTGCGCACGTCAACCCAATTGCTTATGGTGTAAGTGCGCACATCGGTACCGTCGAAAAGTATGTTTCCACGATAATCGTGGCGATAACCGAAAACGAAACTGCACAACGAGGATTTTCCTGTACCGGAATTTGCTTCGAGCAGATAGCTGTGCCCTTTTTCGAACACCACCGACTGCTTCCACACATCACCGGCAATGTCGTCGCGGTTGGCGAAGACTTCGGGCAAAACATTCAATAATTCTATCTTATCCATAAATCAGATTTACGCAATGTGCGGTAATAAAAAGAAACCTTGAAACACATACCAGACAGGAACCGCTGCGACCACGCCGATATACATTCAAGGTTTCATAAACTATTATCTATCTATTTGATGAACATCAGTTAAATATCTGTTTCAGAAAATTCTCCTTCGGGTTCTTGAGCGCGAGGTTGACCTCAAACTCCGAAGCTTCATTCATAGAAAATGTCAAGGCCTTCATATTGGCAAAAATAAAGGCATATTCATGTCCCAATCCCATGAGCTGCGACAGCTCAACCATCGGAAGAGATTCAAGATTGACGTAAAGATACATTCTGCTGTCCTTTATCTTGTCTGCATAATCTTTCAGCAACGCACTCCTCCCTGAGAAAGCATTAAGCTTATAAGCATTTTCGGTAGCAAAATAAAGTTCATTGTCGTCTACTCCCCAATTTATCTTACCATCAGCAGTCAGAAGCTCATACTGGTTCTTGCCTGTACGCAGCATCGACAATCCGTAATCCTTCATTGATTTCGTCCAACCATCCACGTCAGAAAGAAAATCGGAGTTTTTAAGCTGAGCTGTAGCGATAAAATCGAAACCTGTTTCAGATTCGTCAGCAGGGTTCATCTTCGGAACAACAATAGCCATATCGCCATCAACAGATTTGATTATCTTCTCAATGTCGATGCCTCGCTCAATCATGAACATGAGCGTCTTGATATCCTTGTCGCTCTTGAGAATAGGCAAAAGCCAGTTTCCATCAACATTGCATCCGAACCACGCCATGAAATCCTCCATAGGCGTATCAATGTATTGTCCGCCGATTTTTCTCAAATTCTTGCCGTATTCTGCGATTGCATTGTTTACCTTTTCATCATTGCTGAATATCGATGTCTTCATCTTGGCACATCCGTCTTCGAAGCTTAAAGAAGCAACTGCAGAAACTTCGGCATCGCGCATATCCTTAAACATCATTGACTTAAGCTTGCCGGCATAATCATCGACATCAAAATAGGCAACAACATCACCATCGGTTTCCTGCATACGCTTGTAGTGGTCAGTCGAACTGAAACATTCTTCCGACTTGTCCTGTGTAATCCAGTTTGACGCATTACGTTTGTTGCCGGCACTTCCTTCTGGATCCAACGGCATAGTTATCAGAAGGACATCGTCCTTATAAACCATATCCAACTCATCGAGAAGAGACACCCACTTTACTCCGTCTCGCTCCGACGGCTGTACTGCAAAACCTTGATTGCTCAAGAGAGTAATGAAATCCTCAAATGCGGTTTCATCTGAAAGACGTGCAGCTACTCCAAAACTGCCGGAAGCAGTGAATGCATAAACGGGAACAGTAAAGTCAATACCTGTATTTTCGGGATTATCAAAAATCTCAACCAACTTCGCCTTATCGTCACCGCTGGCGATATAGTCAAGATTTGTCTTGACAGAGGCCAGCAACTTTGACTCAGCTATTCCTCCCTTGCTGGCAATGTCTGCCATATTTACTTCTATCACTAAAGAAGCATCTTTTGGAACAACATCGGCATAATCTGACTTGCCACATGAAGCAAAAAGCAACGCGACAAGAAAGAACGGCAGAAATAACTTAATGATTTTCATAGATATAAAAATGTTTATTCGATTAAATATTTATTGATTTGCCAGATTCATAAGGTGTACTGCCACTAGTGCGGCTGTCTCTGTACGCAGACGACTTCTACCTAAACTAACAGGAATAAATCCGGCTTCTTGTGCATCCAGAATTTCTTCCATGCTGAAATCGCCCTCAGGTCCAATAAGTACCACAGAGTCCTCATCTTTCACAAGCACGTCCTTCAAAAGCTTGAGTTCCTTGAGCGATGGATTGTCTGCTGTATCCCAACAATGGCAAATAAATTTGGCTTTGCTTTCGACTGAATGAACGAAATCATGGAAATCTGTCATGTCGTTCACCTTAGGTTTCGATGGTTTATGGCTCTGCTTCATTGCAGAAACGACAATCCTGTCTATACGACCTACATTTACAGTTCTGCGCTCCGAAAATCTGCAATTGAGAAACGAAAGCTCATCAAATCCTATTTCCGTAGCCTTTTCGGCAAACCACTCCACTCTGTCAATATTTTTCGTAGGAGCCATAGCTAGGTGAAGATGAGCATTCCAAAGAGGTTCCTGTGGCAACGTCTCGGCTATGCTGTAGAAACATTGCTTTTTTGTAGTAGATGTGATTACGGCTTTATAGAATGAATATGCTCCATCCATCAGCATGACTTCATCACCTTCCGACAGTCTCAACACACGGATGGCATGGGCAGCCTCTTCCTCCGGCAATTCATTGTTGTCTGCCGCATCGGGCACATAAAAAAAACGAACTTCCTTCATCTTCTAAAACCATTCATTTATTAGAGTATCTGCTCAACAGAAACTCCGCAAACAGTTCAAGCACAGTGGCTGATGCGTTCTCGACGTTTGCCAAACGTCCGTGATCTGCAGTACAGCAGAACGTTTCTACATTGTCGGCTGTACCATACGCCAACCATATAGTGCCCACAGGACTTTTTGCAGTACCGCCGTCAGGACCAGCACATCCGGTGGAAGCCAGAGCATAATCTGAAGAAAAAAGGCGACATGCACCTTTCACCATTGATATAGCCACCTCACGGCTGACAACCTCATATTTGTCTATATCGTCAGAATCAACATCGAGCAAACGTTCCTTAACTTCATTCTGATAAGCTACCACAGAACCGATAAAATAGGCTGACGAACCCGGCACTGCTGTCAACGATGAAGCTATACGTCCTCCTGTACAACTCTCCGCCGTCGATAGTTTGAGATGATGATTGGTCATTATTCGCTGTATGCATTCACATACAGATAAAGTTTCATGTCTGTCGTCCATATTAGCTGTAAAGTAGTTTTAGATTGAAGCGTTTTACTTCGTTACTCTTGCATATGCAGGCATGTCGATTGAACAGAAGTCTTTGTCGAGATACTTGAAATATCCTGTTATGCCTATCATTGCCGCGTTGTCTGTCGTGTAACTGAATTTAGGAATATATATTGTCCAACCATATTTCTCGGCATGTTCCCTGAAAGCGTTGCGCAATCCGTTGTTGGCAGAAACACCTCCGGCTACAGCCACATGTTTGATGCCGGTATCCTTAACAGCTAGTCTGAGCTTGTTCATAAGGATGTCAACGACAGTGCGTTCAAGTGATGCAGCTAGATCCTCCTTGTGATGTTCGATGAAATCAGGATCGTCCTTCAACCAGTCACGCAATGAATAGAGGAACGACGTCTTCATGCCAGAAAAGCTGTAATCATATCCCGGAATATGAGGTTTTGCAAAATGATATGCTTCAGGATTTCCCTGACGTGCAAGCTTGTCGATGATAGGTCCTCCAGGATATCCCAATCCCATTACCTTAGAGCATTTGTCGATGGCTTCTCCAGCGGCATCATCGATTGTCTGTCCCAAAACTTCCATATCGTTATAGGCATTCACCTTGATAATCTGCGAATTACCGCCACTCACAAGCAGACAAAGGAATGGGAATGGTGGTTTACCGGAATCATCCTCGCTTTCCTTAATGAAATGCGCCAGAACGTGACCCTGAAGATGGTTGGCATCTATCAACGGTATACCGAGGGCACGTGCAAAGCCCTTGGCAAACGAAACACCAACAAGAAGACTTCCCAGCAAACCTGGGCCTCTGGTAAAAGCTACAGCTGAAAGCATCTCTTTGGTTACACCGGCACGCTTGATTGCCTGGTCGACAACCGGCAGAATGTTCTGCTGATGTGCTCTTGAAGCCAATTCAGGAACTACACCGCCGTAGGCCTCATGCACAGCTTGACTTGCCGTCACGTTCGACAAAAGTATACCATCCTTCAGCACAGCCGCAGATGTATCATCACACGACGACTCTATGCCTAATATATATATATCCTGCATAATTTATTTTACGATTAAAGTATATAATTCAAATATAAAAAGTCATCAATAGGTCAATATTTCCACTCCGTTCTCTGTCATCACGAAGGTATGCTCCCACTGTGCGCTAGGAAGCTCATCCTCTGTGACGACAGTCCATCCGTCATCTTCATCAATGAACACTTCCCATGTACCCATATTTATCATTGGCTCTATGGTGAACACCATTCCAGGGACAAGAAGCATACCAGTTCCCTTCTTTCCATAATGGAGCACCTCTGGATCTTCATGGAATTCAAGTCCCACACCATGACCGCAGAGATCTCGAACTACGGAAAAACCGTTCTTATGAGCATGTTTCTGTATGGCATTGCCAATATCACCGACAAAACAGTATGGCTTTGCAGCTTCCATGCCAACCTCAAGACATTCCTTTGCCACATCCACAAGTTTCTGTTTCTCTGGAGTAGTCTTGCCGATAACGAACATTCTGGATGCATCACTGTAATATCCGTCAAGTATTGTAGAAACATCCACATTTACGATATCTCCTTCTTCAAGTATTTCGTCTTCACTTGGTATTCCGTGACACACCACCTCATTGATACTTGTGCACACGCTCTTAGGATAACCTTCATAATTTAGAGGTGCCGGAATAGCTCCATGTGCAACTGTATAATCATACACCAACTTATCTATCTCGGCAGTAGACATACCAGCGTGTATTTCCTTGGCGACCAAATCCAAAACTCCGGTGTTCACGACACCGCTGCGACGTATACCTTCAATCTGTTCGGGAGTCTTGATCAATTTCCTTGTTGGAACAAGATGTCCTTTTTTCTGAAAGAACATTATTTTCTTGTCCATTTCAGTCAACGGTTCACCAGGCAATGTATGCCAATTGTTATGAAATTTCTTTGTTGACATTGCAGTAAGTTTTTTATGTATTAATGCAAAGATACTCCCTTTTTTACAAGTACGCCAACGAACGATATATTAAATTAGACAAAATATATGTTTGGTTTGGTCATATCATATAGTTTTAATTAAATTTGTACTATATAACAACACAGAAACGCAAATGAAAGTAGCTTATTGGGCCTTTGCGGCCACTGCCTGCATTTTGTCGGCTTCATGCGGAGGCGAACAGCAGGAACGCAAATCTGAAGAAATTCAGAAAGTAACAACAGACTCCATAACAGGTACCGGAAAGATGCAGTCTTCGAACATTTCCGACACTGTAACAGTCAGAGGAACAACATACAGATATAAAATCGTGCGAAAGGCCGATGAAGAACTTGGAAAAATAAAGAATGTTGCAGGTAAGGAATTTTATGACAATAGGATTGAACTGACAATCACAAAAGGTACATCTGAAATATTCAAACATTCATTTACAAGGGAATCTTTTAAAAGCGTGGCTCCTGCTGAATTTATGAAGAATTCAGTACTTTTGGGCATAGTTTTCAATTACGACAAAGCCGGCGACCATTCAAACTTCAACTTCGTCGCAAGCATCGGCGACCCTGAAGACGATGAACTTTATTTCCCTATGACCCTTACAATAACCCCCGACGGACAAATCTCCATCGACAAGAATTATTCCTCAGACACCGCACCGGTAAAAGAGAACCTAGCTGTCGATCCTCCTACCGACGGCGGTATCTGAAAAAAAATCAAGGGTATATCTTCAAAAAAGAATTATTGCAACCTGGTACTCTTTCCGTTTATAATGGACATAAAGAGACCAGGTTTGTCATTTACAATCAGCTCATCAGGAAAATCAGTTTCCTTCAGCAATGGCTCCAGATACTGATAATCCGCTATATATGAGGTGTGGTGTGCATCACTTCCCATTATTAGATGCACATCGTGCTTCTTGCACAATTTGAGCATTTCCAGATTGTATGGGATTGCATACTTTTTATGTCTGTGCGGATTGAGCGACTGATTGTTCAGCTCCAGCAGAGTTCCACACCTTTTCGATGCCAGAACAACAGCCTCTATATCGAAATCAGAAGCAGTGCCGTCACACGGATGACTGATTATGTTGATATACGGATTCTCAATAGCACCGATAAGAGCCGATGTATTCTCTTCTCTTGTGCCGCTCTTGTAGCATACACCGTGCAAACCGGCAATCTTGATATCCAGACACGACATGTATCTTTCGTCCAAATCTATAGTTCCTGAATAATCTATTATGTTCAACTCAGCCCCTAGAAGCAGAGTTGTATTGCCATAATGTCTGGGAACAAGATACATATTCCTGAAATACAGAGGGTCGCAAGTACCAGGAATGGAAGGACCATGTTCGGTGATTCCATATATTTCGAGGTTCTTAGCTACTGCTGTATCAACCATCTCTTTAAGCGTACAGAACGCATGCCCGCTGACAAGCGTATGCGTATGTACATCTATTACGGATTTAACCATTGCAGTGCGTGAATTCTTTATTTTTTCAAGTATACCAATATCTGCTCAGCAATCTGTTTCATGCCGGCTACCGACGGATGTCCGTCCATTTTGTCTATATCGTGCAGTTCGAGTACTTCGATGCCGTAATGAGCACAAACTTCATTCGTAGAAGCATCGATGGCGTCACTGAGTTCTGAATTCAAGATGAACACAATTCTTGATTGTGAATACAGAACCTTCATCTGCGAAAGCATATACGATAGTGCAGGCCTATAAGAATATAAGTCACTCTTGGTCCAACCGTCATACATGTATTCACCTATAGGAGCCTTGCTCCATGAATCGTTGGTACCTCCGAAAACAAGAATCAGTTCCGGTTTGCCGAGATTGAACATACGGCTGATGAAAGAACGGTCGCTGTAGTCTTCCTTGCGGTATCCTGTACAGCAGATGGTTGCTCCAGAGTAAGAATTATTTACATCCAAAGCATATCCGCTCTGCGACTCGAAGATTTTCCACCACGTCTGTTCTGACGATTTCACATCATTGCTGCGTCCTGCCGTGCATCCGTTAAAATACCAGCAAGCATTGCTTGAAGGACTTATCAAGCCCTCGAAAGTTGAATACGAATCTCCCAGCACTGAAAATTTCTTGCTCTGTGCATAAGCAACATTTACTGCAGCACCGCATAAGAGAAATACCACGGCAAGCATACAGCATTTTATACTACTCTTCATCATCAGATATTTTTCATTAATATTTGTTTCTATAATATTTGAAGCTTCAACGTCTTCAGTTTCCTGTTGCATAAACTATAAAGACAACAGGAAACTTTCTCCTTTGTTCATAAACAGATCATGTCCTTCCGAATTAAGATGTGCAGTGTCGGATGGAGCCTGGAAATATTTCTTACGGAAATTCTCATTCCTTACATATATACCGCTTTTTGCCGACGCATCGAAAATCGGAATAGAATAATGCGCACAAATCTGCTTCATTGCCTCTATAACCTTGTCGAATCCAGGACGTCCAACATTCCATGGAGTCACAAATGCCAGTTTTGCCGAAGGGTATTTTTCAATCAGCCTCTCGCACAGTTCTGACATCCTCGTCTTGAACACCTTCAGCGAATCAGCACTATTTCCAACCATTCCGGCATCATTATGACCAGCTATGACAAGTACATAATCGGCCGAATCTGTCATTTCCCTATATCTTTCCCACAAAGGCTTGCCGAATCCGTCCTTGGTTCTGTCAAAAGCTATGCAGCATCCGTTGCGTCCATAATTATTGTACTTCATTCCGTACTTCTCGGCAACCTTGTAATGCCATGCCTCACTGACAGGACGACGATGATTACGCACATAACTGTCGCCGATAACATTTATTGTTTTGCCGTACAAAGGTGCGCATTCTACACAACACTGCTTCTCCTGGGCACACGAAGCCAGCGGAAGAAAAAGAAAAAACAGAGATGCGATTTTGGATTTCATATAATGTTTCATGTTTAGATCGTTAACCACAAAATTAAGCATTTCATTCTGTACGAATAAAAAAAACGACAAAAATTTATTTTTAATAAGTATATGCTTTTATATAAAGTTCAAATCGGATAATTTTGCAGTACTTGAAAAACATCATGTAACTTAACAACAAACAACCAATGAAAAAACATTTATCTCCTCTATTGGCAACGGCATCATTAATGCTGTTCACAAACGCAAGCGCACAAAACCCATCTGACAAATCATCGATGTGCGACACGACAGACTTGAAATATAAGATTTCGAAAGCTGTATGCCATCAGTTCAATGCCGTGAGAAACAACATTCATCTTCCGGCTGAGGTTGAAGGAAAAATCATAAAATGGAATTTCACTTCATCCGAAAAGGACATGAACGAATACGTCACACTCATCGGAAACGAAATGTTGGTGAAGAAACTGCCTAAGAAAAACAGTATCCACGCGGGCTCCATTACTGCAGAAACAGACGGTGGCACATACACATACGACGTGACACTCGCCAAAGACGACAACATGTACGGCTATCTATACTGCCACATGGCAATGGATAAGGAAGAAACTCTTTATGCTATAGGAAAAAAAGAAGACGAAGGTGCAGTATTTCATAATCTGCTTAACAACCAACCGGTTTACCGCGCACAGGATGTAGCAAAAATAGAAGGAGGAGTGCGCGATGCATTTATCTATCGTGCTCCCGACAACAACGGATATGTCATGGTGACTACCGACATGAGCAACCACAAGAGCAGAACATGGTTCAACCACGGCATCGACCTTCTGAAATCCAATGACCTTGTGCACTGGACTTCAGTGTCGTTCGACTTCAGAAAAGGAAGCGAAATATTCTCAGATCCACAAAGCCCCGATGTATTAAAAGACTACACAAAAATCAACAGAGTATGGGCACCGCAGGTTATATGGGATAAGGAATATAACAACGGTCAAGGAGGATATTTCATCTATTACTCTATGCTGAGTACAAACGAAGGCGACAATTACGACAAAATATATTATTCATATTCCGACAAATCATTCACACAACTTACAAAACCAAAACTTCTTTATGATGCTGGACGTGCTGTAATCGACTGCGACATCACGTGGAACGACTGCGACAGCGTATACAACGTACTTTTCAAACGAGAAGGAGCATCAGGATTTGAAAGAGGCATATACAAAGCCACTTTCGACAAACTTGGCGACCAAGACTGGAATGTAAGGCTCCACATAACCAACGAAGGAAAAGAAAATGTGGAAGGACCTAGCGCTTTCCGCAAAATCAATTCAAACACATGGGTAATTGGATACATAAGATATTCCGGAGGAAAAAGCTACAGAATATGCACAGCCGATGCTTCCATGGAAAACGTAAGCAAGTCTGTGGAAATCCGCGATGCCAACCTGAAACCCCAGCACGGTTCATTCATGACTCTGACAGAAGATGAATACAATATGCTCGAAGCATGGTCGGAACTCACGCTCAAGGTTCAGGAACTCGAAAAATCCTCTCTCTCGGAAACAGACAGAGAAAAAACGGCAAAAGCCAAAGAAGCATTACAAAAGCAATACAAGAAAAACCCTGTCAAAAAACTTCTGAAATTGTACAGAAAACACATCAAAGCTCTTGAAAATAACTGATAAATTCCAACTGTAATTGATAAAAAAGGACCTTGCGTGCTCACGTATCGATAAAAGAGCAACGCAAGGTCCTTTTTCTAGTATTGCGACTATAAAAGCTTCAGATTCAAAAAAAACATCACAGAAAACCAAATTAAACGAAACATTCTTTTTTCACAAAATACATCAGACTTCAATTCTACATTACTGATAAAACCGATTTCCTACATGTAGATGCAACAGCACAAAAAAGGCATGCACCCAAGTCATAAAGAACTATATCGGTGCATGCCTTTTGTTTCATGTTAGAACTTGAAGCCTAACGTACACATGAACTGGCTTCTATTGTTGCTAATTTCCGTAGGCTTAAGATTTACTTCATCGAAAGCGTAGAAATCACCTTTCTGAGCTGAATACTGATAAGCAAAGTCTATATAACCAACTTTATATCTATATCCGAATCCGAAAGTGATTCTGTTTATAGCCTTCCAATTGGTAAAATCAGTTTCGGTGAACGGGCTGTCAGCTGCTATAATTCTGTAGCTGTCGCTCTTCATCGGAGCAGAAACATAATTGTATCCAAGTCTCACACTGAAAGCATCTATCGGCTTATACTCCATACCGATTTTGAAAGTGCTCACTCCTTGCAGGAAACGTTTCGTATTATCATTGATCTGTCTGAAATAAGCATCCTCATAACCGTCATCAGTTGTATACTTGCTTGTCGAATAGTCAGAATACTCATACTCAGCACCGATTGCAAAATTAGTTCCAATAGTATGTCCAACGCTTAGACCGAATACCCATGGGGTACGATATGAATAATCAAAAACACCGCCATCGCCAGAGGATATATAATTGCCATTCGAACTCAGATATGCTCCGTTCTGATCACGCAAAGAATACCAAATAGGAGTATGTATGTTGATACCGAATCTGAAAGGCGAATCTGCAATAGGACGGCAGATAAAACCGAACTTCACATCTATACCGTCGCCGGTAGTCTGATACCAGTTGCTCAACGAATAATAGTTACCGTCTGTTCCTATCTCTCCATACAGCGACTCACGATTATAGTCGATATTGTAAACGCCCAAAGCCAAACCGAAGAAGAACTGATCGGAAATATTCATTGAGATGTTGAAGTCGCACTGAATGTTGCTTCCATAAGTTGCACGCCTGTATTCAGCCTGTTCAGCACCGACACCATAGTATCCTGATTCATCTTCGTTAATTATACCTCCATGAACAAGATTGCCGTCTTCGTCGAACATCGGTGCAGACATATCAGCCAGTAATCCCCAACTCTCGAAATTACCATCATAACATGTATTAGCAAGATTTGCAATCTGATTTGTCTGCGAGAACACACCGTTTAGATTGTCCACACTGCAATTCAGATTCGAGAAATAATTAGCTCTTTTGGTGTAATTCACACCATAGTTAATATATTTCAAACCCTTCTGTCCCTCAGTTGCAACACGCGATGAAATTATAAGACCGATATTATCGATAGATGGACGTACAGAATGCTTTCCCAAAACTCCATCATCGGCCCATAAGAGTCCCAAGGAGATCATAGCCTCATTCGACCTGAACAAACCTGTTCCTGCAGGATTGGTGGACATAACAGAAATATCTCCGCCTAAAGCGCCAAGCGCACCTCCCATACCGACATATCTTGCCGTTCCATTAAGATCAGACGAAGCAAAACGTGCAGCGTCATACGAATCTTGAGCAAATGCACCATACGTCATGAATGCATGAAGCAAAAGTGCCGTTGACAAATATCTTTTCATAGATAACAATCGATTAAATGAATAATACCGTTAATACGACTCATAACACTAGAAGATAGTGAATCAGCACCTATCATCTGCGACCGCTTCTTACACCGCCGCCACCGCGTGATCCACCTCCGAAGCCACCACCTCCGAATCCACCGGACCTTGAAGGAGAAGAGAAGCTTCCGGAAGACCTAGTACTGCTTGGTCTGCTGTATGTAGATGAGCTCCTAGTACTCTGACTGCTCGAACGGTTGAACGATGAAGTCTGGCGAGTACGGTTCTGCGAACTGGTATTTGTACCTGTACTCTGACCTCGGGTGTATGTACGTCTTCTAGTTGTAGTTGTCTGTCCGTTGCCGCTTGTATTGGTTACACGGCTTCCGCTTGTGTAACCACCTCGGTTGTAAGTAGAATTCGTTCTGTCATACACATTAGTTCTGTTTAGAGCATTTGTCCTATTGAAAGCATTTGTTCTGCTCGTCTGGACCATATCACCGGTTCTGATTCTGCTACCTCTTCCATATCCATTTACAAACGTACCTCTATTGGCGTTGTAACGTACAGGATGCGGATTATGCCAGCAAGGACCGCAGCCCCATCCTACCCAATGATGCGGATGGTACCATCCCCAGAACGGACCATACCATGAACCCCAAGGACGCCATCCCCAACCGAACGACCATCCCCAGCTCCAATAATACGGATCATAATAGAAGAATGGATCAGCATAGATGTAATCGAAGGCTCCATAGCCATAAACAAGATCCCAATAGTAAGGACTGCTCACATAGACACCTACGTGAGGACTGTAGAAACGAAGAATCTGACGAGAATATTGGTAATCGTTCTCATCATCATAAATATTCGACTCTACAGCTTCTATGGTGTCAGGTTCAACATCATCTCCACTGTACATGTACCTTCTGTTATATTCGTCTTCATCCCTGCTGGACGTGTTGTATACTTCAACATCGGCGTTTCCCTTGAATATCAATTCCGGTTCACGTGCCTTTGTCTTATTTTCAACCTTAACTTCAGTTTTCTGCTCCTTACTTTTTTCAGGAAAGAAATAAAGATCGTCCTGCGCTATGATGCTCAGCTGAGTAAAAGCCAGCATTGCCGAAAAAATTACTAACCGTTTCATATCGCTCCTAAAATTTAATCAAGTAACAGATCTTTCTTATCATAATCACTCTCTAATGCAAATTCGGGCACAAAATTATACAAATATATTCATGCACCTACTCTTGCACATTACAAATATACAAAATTACAGCACTTTCAAGCTCGGATTTCCCCTACACCGGAATAGGGTAATCCCTATTAAAAGCCAAAGCGTCAGACCGCCGATGCAGTCTGACGCTATGCCTATTCTAGAAAACTATCATTTCTCAAACACGCCGATGTCTCCGGAAGCGGAAACCGCAGCAGCGTCGACATCCATCACGCGACAGTCTTCATTGTTGTAGAATACAACTGAAGCCTTGCCAAGCGCGTCTGTCTTCACATTGGGATTCCAGTACAGCGTACGTCTGTAATCATGCTCATCAGGAAGAACCATTCCCTCATATTCAGGCGAATAGAACTCAAGCGGTTTTGAGAATCCCTGCACAAGAGTCTTTCTTACACCTTTCTTATCCGGTGAGCGCTTCCAATCAGTATATACAAACACAAGAACCGTATTGTTGATTTCCTGCGTAGCTACATTACCGGAAGAAGCAGTATTGTTATCAGTATTCGATTCACCAGACAATGAAGAATTTGCATCACCTGACGATGAAGGATTTGAAGCAGCTGCAGATTCGTTCAATCCGCGTGCATCATAACTTCCTTCTATGGAATCGCGCGAAGAATTCATGAAACGTTGCGCCACACCGTAAGTGTCAGAAATAAGTATTGCCTCTATATCATTTGCCGTAATATCCTCAATATCTACGACTGTGCGCTCCTTATTGTCAATAATGAATCTGACAGGACGTCCCCTGTAAGTAGCCCTATGTCTTATTCGTCCATTTCCGTCTTCAACCATTTCTGTAGAGAAATGCTTGTTCTGGCGCTCGAGATAATCGAATACGGATTCAAGGTAATATTCACCGGTATCGTCCATCCTGGTCCTTTCCTCCTCAAGATCGTATACAACGTTGGCAATTGAAATATTGCGTCCTTTCATCCATCTCTTTTCAGCATTGACGGTCACTGACGGCAACAACTTTTCATATCCTCTGTAGACATAATTGTCATTATCTGTTCCTCCGTCAGCTGCTCCTTCTTCACCCGGAACAGTTTTTTTCTCGGGTTGTATCATCCATGTGTCCAATGGCTGGTATCTGCGTGCATCAGGCGAGAACTGTCTGTCAAGATGAACATTCATCTCCTTCATCTTTCCATCTTCGCGGGTAGTGATATTCATTTTCCACGTACCATAAAAATCTTCCGACTGGAAAGCAAAATCTCCAAGACTGTCCGTAACTGCATGTCCATTCTTGTGTGCGCCCGACTTTTCGTCATAAAGAACCACACCCACATCAATACCTTCTTTGATCTTTTTTCGGAATGTAGAAAGC
Source organism: Bacteroides sp. 43_108 (assembly GCA_001915545.1). GTDB lineage: Bacteria > Bacteroidota > Bacteroidia > Bacteroidales > Bacteroidaceae > 43-108. Next base: position 19,538 of record MNQS01000016.1, read on the forward strand.
AGTTTGCCCTTAATGACCAATCCTTCTTCAATATAATGTTCCACCTTGAAATCCGAAGGACGTATCATCTGTTCCCAAGAATAACGGCACCAGCCTTGAGTAAGCATAAGCTGATCAAGAGCTATATTGTGCGCCATATCGTCAGACTCGAAATAATAATCGACATCCTCTATGAATCCTTTCAATTCTGAACTGAGAAGCAGATTTGCCAAAGCATTGCCGGTGTCCGAACCTGGAGTGTTCTTCGATGCATCCCTCACAGACAATGAGAAAGTTGTCTGCACCGGTTTTCCACCAGTATCAGACAAAGAGAAATCCATACTTATCTTCTCGAAAGGCTTGTATGTCTCCTTGTCCTGCTTCTGAACAAACTGAAGCGTGGAAGCCGGACGCTTGAACACCATTCTGCGACAGATTGCCTTACCCTCACGGTTGAAGAGTATTATCTGGTTCACTCCGTCGCGCAATGCAGCTTTGTCTATCGAAAGCATATACAATCCGTCGGCATTGAAAGCAACTTTTTCAAACGCATATACCGTACCGCCGTTTGATATTGCCAGCGCCACCGGTTCATCAACGACTCCTGCACTACGCTGTACGCTCACCACTGCCTTCTCGCCCCTGAGCATGTTTGCAGAAAGAACATATCCTTCCTTCTCCACCTCCGGAAGTTCAAACTCATATTCCTTGTCTCCGACTGTGAGTCGGGCTACATATTTATCATCTGAAGGCAAGAAAGAGAAAGTACCTATTCCACCGTGCATCACCTTAAATGTTGTAACAACCTCATCCGTTTTCTTATTGTACACACGTCCTTCAGCATTTTCGCCAGCTCCATCTGAATTGAACACCTTGAAAGCCACCTGAGACTGAAGACCGCGCACCAGATAACCACCTTCCGGATAAAAGGTCATATTCATTTTCTTTAGTGATTCAGCCTTAGGACGCATCATCGGTCTGGATATACTCTGAGGCTGCAGGCTCATCTTAGGATCAGAAAAGTCTGCTACGGTCTTAGGCTGGTCGAATATAGGGAACACCCTGCTGAAAACGGCATCTTCGCCCCAGTTGAGCATCATTCGCGTATAAGCTCTCACCTCGTAGTAACCAGCAGTCATCACGCGCGACAGCGCAAACTGTCCGTCAGCCTGTCCGTCAACAATCTTCAGCTTATTGCTCTGAACAATTTGTCCCTCCGGAGTTAGAAGTTCAACATACAGTACACCGCTCATTTTTGTCGGAGTGTTATCTGTACCGCTCACCACATAGGCTTTGAACCACATTGTTTCACCGATGAAGTATCCGGTGTTGTCGAAATGCAGATACACTTTCTCCTGCGGGTAGAGATAATTGAAGGCATTTACATTTTTCACAAACCCGAGAAGTTCGGCATCAGCGTTAGACACGTTGCCGTCTGTCTGTGCATAGGTGCTGAAAAAACTCGCAAGTCCTATGCAGAAGGCACTGAATCTATAATGATATTTCATAATACAATTGCCATAAATGTTTTTCAGATACACGAATATATGGTACAAAACGTTAAAATTCAAGCCGACTTGGCAAGGCCGGCAATTCAAATGCAGATATATAACATAAATTAACCATACAAGCAACTATTCACCTGCAAATTCGGACACATTGAAATTGTTTGCAACGGCCAGTCTGGCACAATTCTGCAACAATCGCCTATTGGTGTTGTTCACTTGCCCCTTCGAACCGTTCTTTCCAATGATTGAGAGGTCATCGCGTATGCTCCGCGAATAGCAAGGACCTATCACCGATTCGAAAAATGTGCAAGCAAGCAGATAACGTCCCATAGTCAGATCAATATGCTGGTTGTCACGCGTAAACTCATTGTCTGTTGCGAGAGCCTTGACCCTGCGCGCATTCTGCACAGCAGTACCGCAAGGAATTATTATGTCTATACCGGAACGGGCTTTCATCTCCTTCACCGCATTGCAAATGCTTCTGTACATATTTGCCTGATCCTTATATCGGCCTATGTTCTTGTGCTTTGAAGAATACGCCCAAGTTTCGTTGAATGCATACGTTGTCCTAGGACTAATTGTCAGAATGCTGTATGCCTGGATAAGTTTGGACAAATACGGTTCATAAGAAGAATAGTTTCCCGATTCAAGGGAATACTGCTGGAAAACCACCACATCATAAGGAAAACGCCTCATGGCTTCGCGAAGACTGATAGCCTTCTCAAGCTTCTTCGAACCGTCTCTGTTGTACCTGTACAACTCGTATACCTTTTCATTCGATTTAAGATTTTCATAATGCTGTTTGAGCGAACATCCGGGACGGTACAGTACATATATATCCACCATGCTCATGCCCAAAGAATTCAGTATCGAAGGCATCGCCTCATTTGTATCTATTGAAAATGAATTGCCTATGAAGAGAACGTCAAGTCTTACCGGCATATACGGCAACGGCTTGTTGTAAAGATAACCTACAGACGAAGAAGATGATGAAGAACCGCCTTGCGCCGTCTGCGCCGAACAACATACAACAGAAAAGAAAAAGACCGATAATACAATAAAATAATTTTTCATCATTGCAGTATATTTATAAATCCTATATCATTCGCCAAAGACACGTCTTGCACCCTTGTAACGGCGCACATAGTAAGGCTGACCGACAAAATCGTCAACCCTTATGCCGCCCTTAGGACTGGCGTGAATGAATCTGAAATCTTTGTTCTTGCTGTCAACCGAAACAACCATGCCCACATGCCCTATTCTACTCGATGCGGCGCTGCCGCTGAAAAAGACGAGATCACCTACCTTCAGGTTTCTCCTGTCAACAGATTTTCCCTGTGTAAACTGGTCGCGCGAAGAGCGTTTGAGCGATATGCCGACTTTAGAAAATACATAACTGGTAAATCCTGAACAATCAAAAGAATTGGGTCCGCTGGCACCTGCTCTGTATCGGGCACCCAATCTCGACTCTGCCACATCTACAAGCTTTCTCGCCAGCTCAAGCATCCTTACATTTTCCTTAAGGACAACATCACCATTCTCATCAATTATCAGCTTCGAGTCAGGAAAATCTATCTGCGTCATTCTTCTTATGCCGTCTACCATTTTTCGGTAACGTTCAATTACAAGCCCCTTCGACGCAACATGCTCTACACCGAGAATCTTTCCGCTGCAGAAACTTCCGTCATCATAAAGCTCAACTTCAACCAAAGGAGAATAATCGTAATGTGCATCTTCAAAATATCTGAATGGAGCACAATAATTGCCAATTCCGTACATTATTATCCTGCTTTTGTAAAGCTCCATAGTCTGAGGGAGGTCTGCACCATGAAAATATACAACGTCAGCACCATGGTCCACATAGAAATGGGCAGTCTTCTTCAATGCTTCACGCCCCTCATGCCCCATCTTGCTTCCGCCCCTGGCATACAAACCTCCAAATTGCGGATCATCAGCGGAAACACCTACCACGATAACATCGCAGCTGGAACGCAGATTTTTCAAAACCCTGCGAACCTTTACCGAATCGGTCATTGAAAGAGTATGGCGCGAACTTCCGAACGAAGCAAACCCGAAAACAACACCGTTTCTCGAAAACACAGTGTATTCGCAAATATTCCTCACACCTGCACAGCTTATATTGTTCTTGCTGAGCAGATCGAGAGTGCCTTTGATCCCATCCATACCATTGTCTCTGACATGTCTGCCAGAAAGGCCGAATGCCGAAAAGCCAAGATCAGACAAGAAAGACGACACATCGCTTCCTCCATAAACACGCAAACTGTGCTTGAGCTGTTCGTGCACCTTCCCCGACAATGTCCCGTCCAAAGAAGCAAAAGACGCATCGGCATGCTTGATGGAATTCTGAACTATGGTAAAAAATGGATCTACGCCAGAATAGCGGAGTGCATCTTTGGCATTGAATGTCGACAAATCAATATCACCGGCACAGACAACTCTGATTCTTTCTTTGGAAGAACCGCAAAGAACAGAGGCCGAAAAAATAATGCAAATTATGTATCTTAAAAACTTCACTGTAGTATTCGATAAAACATATTCCTAACTTAAACCAATAGACAAGATAAATCTTGCCTATAATCTGAATCACAAGTAAATTACGGATGGAGATACTGTCCTTTATTATCAGTAAACCTGCCATAACGTACAGCATGTACCGGACACGAGTGGTAGCACAAATAACAGCTGACACATGTATCGCCCCATTCAGGACGTTTTTCGTCATTCAATCTGATATTGTCCATCGGACATACTTCGGCACATTTCCCGCACGAAATACAGCAATCTGCACTGTGGAAAGGTTTGGTTCCCATCAGAAACTTATTGAAGAAACCTCCTAAAACTTTAGTCTTCAACCAAGGGAATGGACCAGGAAGACAGTCAAACTCCCCTTCTCCGCCCCGCCCTATGTAGTCGGCTATATATGAAATTCTGTCTTCAGCTTCAGCCAGTTTCTTGGCTTCTTTTTCAGGGGTATCGACATCGAAGCCCGGCAAAGCAACATACGATTCCGGCATCTTTACAGCAAAACCGCAACTGCACTTCCATCCTCTCTTCTCTACCGACTTAACGAACATACGACACATCTGTCCCGTATCGTCGCCGCATGTAGAAACGAAATACAGATATTTTACATTGCTTATATCTAACTTGCCAATAAAATCCAGAATAAAACCGGGCACGCCCCATGCATACACTGGGAAAACGAAGCCTAGTTTCTCTCCGTCTTCCAATCTGTACTTATCATCGTGTTTCATGGCCTCCGGAATGAAAACCGCCTTGTCAGAAAATCTATCAGCAAGAACTTCAGCGGCCCACCTGGAGTTACCGGTACCAGAAAAATAAAAAATCATAGCTCTTGAATTTTTATACCATCAAATCCATTTCTTTCGTCTGAAATAGAACCAGCATACACCTGTAGTAAATACAGACGCTACTATTGCCGACGGAAAGCCCCACCATTTTGTCTCAAGTCCGTTGGTTACGTTCATTCCTAAGAAACTAGACAGGAGTGTAGGCACCATGATTATGATGTTTAGTGATGTCAATACCCTCATGACGTTGTTCATGTTGTTGTTGATGATATTGGCATACGTGTCCATCGTGGAATTCAAGATATTGATGTATATTGCTGTAGTTTCTCTCGCCTGGCTCATCTCGATGTTGACATCCTCGATAAGTTCTGCATCAAGTTCATCTACAGGAAGTCTGAACTTGATTTTCGAAAGGAGCGTTTCGTTGCCTCTAATTGAAGTGGCAAAATAAGTCAAACTGTCTTGCAGGCGTGAAAGTCCCACAAGATCCTTGTTGTCTATCTGACGGTCAAGGTTGCGCTTCGCAATCTCAATCATCGAATTAACCCTCTTAAGATACTTCAGATACCATACAGCCGAAGAAAGAAACAATCTGAAAACGAGGTCTGAAGCATCAGAAAATCCCATGTTGCGTTTTTTCTGATGGCTTATAAAATCCTCCATCATCATTGCTTCATAATGGCATACAGTAATTATCGTGTCATTCTTGATGATTATACCCAAAGGAATAGTGGTATAAGGTGTGCGCGAAACAGTGTTCTTGAAATAAGGAACACGAATGATGATCATAAGCCAGCCATCATCGTAGTCATATCTGGCCCTCTCATCAGCATCGGCTATGTCGGAAAGGAAATATATAGGAAAATTAAGCTTTTCCTCAAGAAACTTCACGTCGTCCTCGACCGGACAAGTAATCTGAGTCCAGCATCCAGACTGCCATTCAGACATACTTTCCAAACCATCTTTGGTATTCCAGAAAGCTCGCATACTCTATAAGGCTTTACAGTTAAACATTATGATGCAAAGGCCCCATAGCGTACAAGAGTCCTTACATCCGTTACCTAAATTCCGCGTGATAATCGTCCATTTCAGCTTTTAGTTGATTATAGTTGCAAAGATACAAAAAAACGCAAAAACTGCAACACACCTTGCTAGCATATCTCAAAATAAAGTAAACCATGCATAAAACGTCGCAGCAAGATGCAAGTACTCCGAAAAATATTAGTGCCTAAATGCGGAACGTGACTACTGTTCCGTCGGCCACCCGCCTCATTGCTGGAACCTCACCATCCACAAGCCCAAGTTCATATACATCAACTCCTGTTTCGCTGTCCAGGAAATCCGAATCTATACCAAGCGTCAGATGATCATACTCCACAACTCGTCGGCCCGGATACAAAGTCTGCAGTTTCTCCAGTGCCGCTATGAAATAAGGATGTACATCGTCATAAGCAGCACTGCAATCAAACCTTCTGAATTCCAACAAATCTTCCATATAGTATACTAAAAACAAATACAAAAAATCCCATGCAGGGAGAACAGGTCTTTCACTGCATGGGAATATCAGATTATTATTCAATCTCAATTTTTATTCTTCAGGAGAGAACTGGTCCTTTCCAACAGAGCAGAGAGGACATTCGAAATCTTCTGGAAGATCTTCAAATGCAGTTCCAGGAGCTATACCTGCTTCAGGAACACCTACTTCTGGGTCATAAACCCAACCGCAAACATCACATACGTACTTTTTCATTTTCTCTAAAATTTTAAAGTTTAATATATTCAGAAATCAATTTAGACTAAATCACCAGTATAAAATGGCTTATCAATAATTTTCAGCCTTTATCTGGAAATAGCTCTGTGGGTGTGCGCATACAGGGCATACATTTGGAGCTTCCTTGCCAACTACGATATGACCGCAGTTTGAGCACTGCCAGATGCAGTCGCCGTCTCTTGAGAACACAATCTTGTCCTTTACATTCTGCAAAAGCTTTCTGTATCTTTCCTCATGTTCTTTCTCGATTGCGGCAACTCCTTCAAAGAGTTCAGCGATTTCTATAAATCCCTCTTCGCGTGCCTCTTTAGCCATACGTGGATACATGTCTGTCCACTCACCCATTTCGCCAAGGGCAGCATTCAAAAGATTCTCCTCAGTATCCTTGATGGCACCTCCCTCGAGAAGCTTGAACCAGATCTTGGCATGCTCCTTCTCATTGTTGGCTGTCTCCTCGAAAAGCTGTGCAATCTGGACATAACCATCCTTCTTTGCCTTGCTTGCGAAATAAGTGTACTTGTTACGAGCCATTGACTCACCTGCAAAAGCCTCTTTCAGATTGGCTTCTGTCTTCGAACCTTTCAAATCCATACCATTTTCTTTTTTAAAAGTTAATAATGCTTTTATACTTTAAAGATATAATTTCAATACTGCTCGTCCTTGTTAGGGAAGTCGCAATTCTTGACATCTTCAATATAATGGCCTATAGCATCAGTCATGATTGTATGCAGGTCGGCATATCGTCTCAGGAACTTAGGACTGAACCCCTTCGTCATTCCCAACATGTCGGCAACAACGAGAACCTGTCCGTCGCATGCACCTCCGGCACCTATACCGATTACAGGAATAGTCAGTTCCTTTGTAACCCTTTCTGCCAGCGATGCAGGAATCTTCTCCAGAACAAGAGCAAAACATCCGGCATCTTCAAGCGCATGTGCATCGCTTATGAGCTTCTCTGCTTCTGCCTCTTCGCGGGCTCTGACTGTATATGTTCCGAACTTGTTGATGCTCTGAGGTGTAAGTCCCAGGTGTCCCATGATAGGTATTCCTGCTGCAAGTATAGACTTCACCGTGTCTATGATTTCCACTCCGCCCTCAAGCTTGAGTGCATCGCAGTGGCTCTCTTTCATGATGCGTATAGCGTTTGTCACACCTTCTGTGGCATTGACCTGATATGTTCCGAACGGCATGTCGCAGACAACCAGAGCTCTCTTGGCGGCTCTCACCACAGCCTTTGCGTGATAAATCATCTGGTCGAGGGTTATAGGCAACGTCGTTACGTTTCCAGCCATCACATTCGATGCCGAATCTCCTACGAGAATCACATCCATACCGGCTCCGTCAACAATCTGTGCAGTTGTGTAGTCGTATGAAGTCAGCATTGCAATTTTCTTATTCTCCTGCTTCATCTGAATCAGACGGTGAGTAGTCACCTTTCTCTGATCTTCTACTAAATATCCAGCCATTTCAATTGTTTTTTCTTATTTGCATCTCAAGATGCCCACCGGCATCTGCAAAGAGAACACAAATGTATTCAGTACAAATATATAACAAATAAACTTTACAAGGAAATATATTCCTAATTTTTTCTTCAAGAATTCATAAGTTCTTCCACACGAGCATATGAAAGCCCAGTGAAATCGTCGAAAACAACACTGCATTTGTCAGCTATTGCCTCACGCGGATTCGTTGTAGCAAGACCTACTGTGTACATTCCCGCGCCCATACCGGCCTGAAGTCCAGTGAAAGCATCCTCAAACACAACGCAGTTATCCTTATCTGCACCGAAAACCTCAGCACCCAGCAGATAACATGCCGGATCCGGCTTGGAAGCAGAAAACATCTCTGCCGTAAGAATCTTGTCGAACATGCCGAAAAGTTCAGGCAATACATGCTTCACGCAATCCATCTTTTTACTGTTGGAACTTGTTACGACAGCACATTTCACTCCGTTGCTGCGTATATCTGCAATAAACTCACGCACGCCAGGCACATAAGTATACTTCATCTCACGCTCCCACTCGTCAAGTCCCTCTGTCAGCTTGCGCTGTATTTCTTCATCGGGGAAATAACGTTCAAAAATCTGTTTCAGAGTCGTACCCTTTATCACATCCGCAAAACTTTCTATCTCCGGATGATACATCTTGCCGGCCTTGCTCCAGAACAGCGAATACTGGCTCTCCGTGTCTATCACCGTACCGTCAAGGTCGAACAGTGCAACTTCGAATCTTTTCATTTTTCTTGTCCTATATGATTATTCTTTTACCTCAAAAAACGTCACGTATGCCGAACACGCGCCTGCATACAGACAACTTTTCGACGGCAAAGATAATGCAATACTTGTTCAAAAAAGCACAATAGAGCAACAAAAAAAAACGGACAGACAACACCGCCTGTATCAAAAGCCGAAACATCCGATGCGTCTGTCCATTATATATATAAATATGTATTCTTCTATTTTTACTTCACCTCAACCTTTGCGGCCAGCGATTTGCACTTGTCGCGCAGAGCATTGAGATCAGCTCCAAGTTTGTCGTAGCATACAACAACACCCATACGACGTCCAACATGAGCTACAGGCTTGCCGAAGATACGCAGATATGTATTCTCTGCTGCGCAAACATCTTCCATGCCTTCATATAGCGGACGCTCTTCTTTCTCAATACCTGACAGTATTACTGCACTGGCACCTATTTTCTCCTGAGTGATTGAAGGAATAGGAAGTCCGAGCACAGCACGGCAGTGAAGCTCAAACTCGCTCAGATTCTGTGTACCTGCCAATGTAACCATACCGGTATCATGCGGACGCGGACTCAACTCAGAGAAATATACACCGTCCTTATCACTGAGGAAGAACTCAACTCCCCATATTCCCGCACCGGTAAGTGCTGCAGTGACCTTAGCGGCCATTTCCTGAGCCACCTTCAGCTGATCAGGCTTTATTGGTGCCGGCTGGAAACTCTCGCGGTAATCGCCGCCCTTCTGAACATGACCTATCGGCTGGCAGAAAAGTGTAGGACCGTTTTTCTGAGTAACTGTAAGAAGTGTTATCTCAGAATCGAACTTGATGAACTGTTCTACGATAACCTCCTTTATATCTCCACGTGCACCTCGTGCAGCGCAGTCCCAAGCCTTTTCAAGTTCGTCAGGCGAATCAACCTTGCTCTGTCCGTGTCCTGAAGAAGACATGAGAGGCTTCACGATGAACGGATAACCTATTTCCGAAGCGGCCTTCTTGAATTCTTCAAACGTGCTGGCATATCTGTAGTCTGCAGTCTTTAGCCCCAGTTCTGTATGTGCCAGCTCGCGTATGGCCTTGCGGTTCATGGTGAAATTCACGGCACGTGCACTCGGAACAACCTGTATGCCCATCTTCTCGCAGTCATACAATTTCTCCGTACGTATCGCCTCGATTTCAGGAACTATGATGTCGGGATGATGGCGCTCAACGGCCGCCATCAGCGCGTCGCCGTCCAACATGTGGAAAACCTCGAACTCATCGGCAACCTGCATTGCCGGTGCTCCTGCGTATGAATCACACGCAATTACATACTGACCCTTCCTTTTGCACGCAATGACAAACTCCTTACCGAGTTCACCAGAGCCTAATAACATTATCTTCTTAAACACGTCGTATATATTTAAAAAAATTATACCTATCTTATCTTTCCGATACATGAGAGATACACAAGAACTGCAACCAAACACAACATAACTACAGTACATGGCATTCCTCATGCAATCATCAACAAAAATATAAAAATCTTTTCAATAATAGCCATCACCGCCCAAATTATTAAACAAGTTTATACTGCATGCCCCACTTTACCATGCAATATAAAAGTCCCCCACACATTCCAAACCAAGAACAAGCATATATAAAAAAGCCACGCCCTACTCTCACGAGAAAGACGTGGCACGATAGTGTGAAAATGCATTTATTGTGTAATTATGCATTATATTTTCTGCAATAGTAAGAAAAATATTTCAAACAAGCAAGCCTCAACCGGTATTTTGAATCTTTTCTGCAATCAACTACGGCAAAAACACTCTATCATAACAGAAAAACAGAATTACTAGATTTTGCTATCCGCAGTAACCATAACTGTCCCCCATACCGGCTTATCATGTTTTTTACCATAAGATAACAGTTTACATGAAGCAAAAAGCTATATTTGCAGAATTAATCATTTTCGGAAAAAAATTACCTTATGAAAAACAAATTTTTAACCATTCTAACCCTTGCCTTAGCATTAACAGTACAGGCCAATGCACAGGGCAGAAACGAAAAAATGCCTGACACATTCATAACCAACCCTCTCCTCCCCGGATATTATGCCGACCCATCGCTAGTGCAGCACGATGGCAAATACTATTTATATGTGACCATCGACCCTTGGGGAAACGATTATCTGGCATGCTGGGTAACTGATGATTTTGTCAACTGGGAATACAACAGCCTCAACTGGCCGACAAAGCAGGCATGTACCACAAGCCTTTCAAACGAGAACAAGGTGTGGGCACCGTCAGTCATCAAGAAGGACGGCAAATTCTATATGTACGTATCAGTGGGTTCCGAAATATGGTGCGGTGTAGCCGACAATCCTCTTGGACCATGGAAAAACATGCTCGGCAATAAACCGCTGGTAGGCTTCGACACAACAAAATATTGCCACATCATCGACTCAGAAGTATTCGTAGACGATGACGGCAAGACATACCTCTACTGGGGTTCAGGATGGGAATGGATAAACGGAAGATGCTTTGTTGCCCAGCTAGGCGATGACATGCACTCATTCAAGACCACTCCAAAAGAAGTAACTCCCGACAACTATTTCGAAGCGCCGTTCATGATAAAGAGAAATTCAAAATACTATCTCATGTACTCCGACGGAAAAACCATCGATGCAACCTACAAGGTCAGATATGCTACCGGCGATTCTCCTTTCGGCCCTTTCAAGGAAGCATCCAACAGCCCAATACTGCAGGCTGACACTGCTATCAACGTATTCGGCCCGGGCCATCATACTGTTGCAAACATCAACGGACAGGCATACATCTTATACCACAAGCACAGATTGCCATACAAGGAAGGAACAGCCATGCGACAGCTCTGCATCGACTCTCTGAATTTCAATGCAAACGGAGAAATAGAAAAAGTCACTCCTACAAACGGTATATGCAACCCGCTGAAAAAAGCATCTCATGCAGACAGATCAGACATAGTAGAAATAAACACCAGCTCTGCAATGGGTGAGTTCTTCACAAAAGAAAAGATGCTCGACAACAGCATGCAGACAATATGGTATCCAAACTCATCCGACAATACTCCTTGGGTAACAGTAAAGACAAAGCCTGGAAAATACAGACAGCTGATTGTGATTCCGGAATTCGCTTGGGAGAAATACAACGTAACATGCGAGACATCCGAAGACGGCAAATCTTGGAAGACCGTTTTCGAAAACAAGAAAATGCAGGGCTCACCTTGGAAGATAGAGCTTCCAGCAGGAAAAAACAGCAAACAGATACGCCTAAAGACCGATTCACCTAAATTCGGAATATGGGAACTCTATCTGTTAAAATAAAGATGCGTAAACAATGCATGTTGCAGCATCTGGAAATAGAAGCTGTCTACAACTGCCAGAGCACAAATAAAAAAGTCGCTGAAATTCAGCGACTTTTTTATTTGCTCCAAGTTTTAGGGGGAAACATTCGTGCTTGCTAGATGCAAATCGATTTTTACTTTTTCAGTTTTCCTAAAAACAAGATATTATTGTCATTCTCATTCAACGTCTGCATAAAGGATTTAATTTTACCCTTCTGGCCTTCCGGACAATCATCAGACGATAAAATTTCCTCCAATTCGTCCTTCAGCTGTGCAGGCTCCCAATTCTGATAGAAATAACCATCCTGACAAATCGGGTAACATCCCATGTTCCCCATAAAGTCATTGACAAACTCCACTTCGTATGCTATTGGAGATTCCTTATTTACGATAATATTCCGTTTGCCGGCAATTGTTACAAAATAGTCATGAGGCCACTCATTGAAGATAAAGAACGAATCTCCCTTCTTTTCCGGATCCATTGTTATAGTGAAAGCCGCCTGGATTTTGTTGGTCTTGCTGTCGTAATGGTAAAGCGTATCAGCATAAGACATCATGAAAGGGAAATCATCCGCATTGCGATATGACCATATTTCGTCATTGAAACCTTTTCGTTTACCGTCCTTGCCGGTCATCGCAGAAGCAATCTCATCCACATACACATACTGTACACTGTCCGGATTCTGAAGCTGTATGTTTGCTCCCGTAAACGAATCTCCTCTATCTTTAAAACAAAGATGCACCAGAGACAAAACCGACGCATCCTGCGACAAGAACATGCGTCCTTTATTGATAACCTCATCCAATTCAATTTTATCAACAAATTTTCCAGTCAAGTCATAGCAAAGGATATCAGCAGTACCTGAAATATTCATCACATAGATGCGTTCAGCCTTTTCATTGATCAGAACGTCATATACCGCTCTATATTCGCCGGGGCCCTGTCCTATATTTCCAACATTTCCTATATATTTGCCAGACTTTTCAAACAGTTTTACCGGTGCACCACTCTGTCTGACGCATATATAGTTGTCAGAAAAAAACATCCAATTATACTTGAAAAAAGCTTCATCCTTGTTTTCAAAACGTATCACCTGAAAATCCTCTACAAAATCACTTAAATTGACAGTCTTCTTTTCTGTCACCTTCTCTTCATCCAACACTACAATCGAATTATTATCCAGTTTCACCGTCGTCACGTTTTGAACCGGAGAATTACAAGCCCCCAAAAGGAGACCTCCCATTAAAAAACCAAATATTTGCCTCATATTAGAAATAATTTAAAGTTTGTATGTTAAATATCGTCGTCAATCATTTTCTCTTCAATCCCTTTCTGACTGTCCCAGAAACGCTCAATACCGGCAGGTAAATGAATATTCCCACCATCGACATCACGAGTCCGCCAATCGTTCCTGCAGCAAGAGGGAACCAGAACGGAGTCTTCTCTCCTATCAAAAACGGCACAAAACCGAGGATGGTAGACATAACCGTCAGGAATATAGGGACAACCTTTACATTCCACGCCTTGGTGTAGGCACGCAATGGAGATAATCTTGGGAAATTCCTACGTATGGCGTTATACTCGTTGAGTATATATATACTTGCGTTTACCGTAATACCGCAGAGCAGCACGAATGACGCAAAACCACCCTGATCGAAGTTCAATTCGAAAAGATAGAACGTCAGGAACACGCCTATATACGATACAGGAATCACGAATATTATGGCAAGCGGCTGGCTCAGCGAATTGAAAAGTATAGCCGAGATGAAGAAAATTATGGAAATGACTATCAGCAGCAGGAAATACTGGCTGTTGTCGTCTTTGTCCCAATTCCAATAGCCGCTCTCGTTCTCCACCGTATACCCCATAGGCAGACGCTTCTTCATAGTTTCTATATCCCTCTCCAGAATCTTCCTTCCCTGTTCCGACGAACCGACATACTCATATTGCAGGCATAGACGATACTGCTGGTTCTCCTTGGCCACCTGTTTCGGTGCCTGTCCTTTCGCCAGCACGGCAAGGTCGGAAAGCTTGTACTGCTTGCCGTTCACGACAAACGGAACAGCCATAAAAGCCCACACGTCGTATTCGCCGCTCTGCTTGGACGATAGACGCATACATTCCAGACCGCCGCTGTAGATGATGCTTCCGGCCAATTGGTCGCGCATGAATACAGGACGCAGCGCGTCAAACAAGTCGTACGCCGTCAGATTTTCCTCCGCCATCTTGCGCTTGTCGAACTCCAGATAAAACTCCGTATAGTCGTCCTTCCACTGCGAGAATTCAGAATTTATGTCAACTTCCATTATACGGCGGTGAGCAAGCAGCAGTTTTTTCATCTCATCGGCCCGATGACACAGCTCGTCATAGTTGTAACCGCACATCTTCACACGGTAACTGCCGGCAGACTCCCGCACGTCATTGCTGAATGACTGATCCTCCAGCCCGTACACAGTCCAGCTGCCACCGCCGATGGTCAACGAACGGCTTATCACGTTTGTCTTCAATTCGTATGGAAATCCGGTATTACTGTATTCCTTTTTGAAATATATCCGGATGTTTGCCCTGCGTGCACTGTATATCGATGTCTGAAACTGGCGTATCTCCTTAAATTCGCTCAGATAGGTCTCCATCTTCTTCACAAGCACGTTCATCTGCTCCAGCGTACTGCCGTTCGGCAAAGTGGCATTGATTGACAGCACTACTTCTTCCTCATCACGGTTGAAGTAACTGCCGTCATACACATTTTCAGCAAAGAGGCGTAGCGAGCCTCCCAAGGCCTTGTCCACAATAGGTTTGATGTCTTCCTTATATGTGGAGTTGTCAAAAACCTTGTTGTACCATTCCGCCCACCAGCCTTTCGCCTCAGCATCCTCTATCTTCTCCGGAAGCATGAACACCGGAAGTCCGAAACCGAGCACCAGCAGAATGAAAGCTACAGCCCTGTAACGGCTGAGCAATACTATCATACCTCGATAGAAACGAGTAAAATACACTGTTCCCCGTTTCACCCATATTCTGGAATGGCGCGGCTTGCCCTCATCAAGACCAATTTTTTCAATCATTGGAGGAACGAAAAAGAGTGCCACCAGAAGCGAAATGGCCAGATTGACAATCACCACAGCAGCAAAATCCTGAAGGTTCAGTCGTATTTTCTCATCTAGGAAGAAGATTATGACCAATGCCCCGATTGTAGTCAGTGTCGCCGCCAGCACCGACATGAAGGCCTTCAGATCTCTCTTTCTCAGTATATGGTCGGTCATCACTATGATATTGTCAATCACCAGGTTCAGCGATATGGTGATTCCGGCAAGCGAATAGAGCTGTATTTCCAATCCCAGTGCATAGTACAGGATGGCGGCCACAGCAATATTGACAGTCAGTCCGGCAACAATCAGAAACAGATAACGCATATTGCGTGTGATGAGTGCCACGAAAAGCAGCAGTATCAGCACAGTAATTCCTGTACGGAAATAAATTGTATCCAGTTCCTTCGAAATATATTTGGTAGCATCATAACCCGCATGAATCTCATATCCTGGAGGCATTGCAGCCTCAGCTTCGGCAGTAACTTTCTTCACTTCTTCCGCCAGAGCAAGCTGATTTGCCGTTTCAGTGGCAGTAATGGAAAGGTATACCGAGTTGAGTCCGTTGATACGGAAATACGATGTAGGTTCCTGCTCCGTACGTGTAACCTTCACCAGACGGTCAAGCGGTATCATGCTTCCGTCTTTTGCCTTGACTGCAATCTCCGACGGTACAAAGCCTTCTTGACTGCCTTCCGTGACACGAACCAGACGAATCCATTCAGAACCGCCGTTTTTCTCCAGTTCGCAGATGCCAAGAAACTCACGACCGTATCTTTCTTCTATTGCAGTAAGAATATCCTCCACCGCTATTCCAGTATGTTCAAGCTGCACATTGTCGAATACGATACGCCACTCCATAGGTGTTGCACCGCTCAGTTCCACCTTATACACCCCGTCCAGCGCAGAAATCATCGGCTTGATCCGCTCCTCACCATATTTCTGTATAACAATCGGCGTAGCAGGAGCATTCAGCGTATACGTCATAAACGGACGCGAAGCCTTGTCGTCGCTCTGCTGCGTGGAGATAAGCGGATAGCTCACACCGTCAGGCAACTGCGACCAGAGCTGCCTTATAAGCGTGGAGACCTCGAAACGTGCAGCGTCAATGTCGGCATGTCTGTCAAGCTCTATCATGATATACCCGCCTCCGTTGTCGGAAGTGGAAATGATGTTCTTAATACCGTTCACTCTCGACAGCATTCCTTCCAGACGGCTGGTGACTTCAGTCTCCACAACTCTGGCCGAATTGCCCGGCATGGAGAAGGAGACGAAAAGCCCCGGCATATCCCGCGACGGCGACAATTTCACCGGAAGGAGCGGCGTCAGTGCCAGTCCAATAAGCGAAAGGCACACGAATGTCACAATAAGCGTAAACGACGACCATACCAGCGGCCGCCCGGCTTTCTTATCTTTTATACGGCTCATTGCAAGGCTATCTCAAATGGTTCTCAAAATCGAAACGCTCTGAAAGCGAAATTCCAAACTCAAAGTCATACAGCGTAAGCTTGCGTATCTTGTAGTAGCTCAGCCAGTAGTTCTGCAATGCCTGTATATAGTTCTTCTGCGCTTCCTGCTGGCGGTTCTGTGCAAGTGTCAGACTGTTGATGTCGGCCTTGCCTATGATAAAGCGCTTGCGTGTCTGGTCGTAAGCCATTTCGGCAAGGTCGAGAGCTTCCTCCGCACTGGCAATCATGTCCTGCTGCACGTTGAAGTCGCTCACGGTCATCATCACATCCTCCTCCAGACTTATTTCCTCCTGACGGGCGGCAATCTTCACCACATTCAGATTGTTCTTTGCCATATTGTACTTGCCTTTGCGCACGCCCCAGTCTATAAGCGGAACGGATATGGAAAACGACACGAGGTCCTGCTGCAGCAGGTCACGGTAAGCATCACCGATATTGTCGGCCACCTGATTGAAACCCACACTGGCATTGAAGCAGGCATTGAACCGCGACTCCTTCTTAGTGCGGTCTACGTCGCGTTCAGCCTCCAGCACATTCTGACGCTGTTCCAGATACGTAGGATTGTTCTCACGCGCCAATGTCATGGCCATGTCGGCAGGAACATCTATATATCGCGGACGCGACGGCAGATCAATCTCTATATACGAGTTACGGTCCATATTCAGAAACGTTGCCAGCGCCGACATAGCGCGCTTGCGCGAAATCTCCGCATTTTTCAGCGTGTTGCGTGCGTTCACCTTATCCAGTTTCAGCGTAACCAGATCGGCCTGAGATATCGAAGCAATCTTCTTCCTCTGCTCGCCTATGGCATACAGCGTATCAGCTGTCGCCACATTGTCTTGAGCCAGCTTGTAGTCTGCCTGAGCCATTGCGAGTGCAAAGAAATAGTTCACGGCCTCTTCCGACACGCTCTCGGCATTGTAAAGATACTGCTTCTTCACCTTCTCGAACTTCAGCGGTTCAATCTTCCTGTCCCATCTGAAGGCGTTGTATCCTAGCAGGTCCTGCTGATAACCTATACGGAAAGGAACCGTAGAGAACTGGCTTGACTTCGAATCACCGAAGTTGTACATATAGTCCAGCTGGGTGTCCACATAGAACGTACCCCCTAAAAGGTCGAAATTCTGCGACAGGCTGAGTCCCGCACCGGCACTGAACATCTGCTGTTCGCGGTACACATCAATATTCTGCTGCGAGTCGTATCGGCGCGTGATGCTGCGGTAATACTGCGCAGGAGTAGTGTTCAGAGTAAGGCTCGGCAGACGGGCCGCCTTATAGCTTCTGTATTCCCAATAACCGGACAGATACATATTCTGATAGCGGAAAGCCGACAGAGAACTGTCGTTTGCCATGGTTATGGTCTTCTCAAGATCCAGCTTCAATGCAGTCTGGGCATGTACCCCCGTTCCCAAGAGAGCAGACAGGAGCAATATTTCAATTATTCTCAGTTTCATGTCTTCTATATATAAACCAGTAAATCAGTGGAATTACAAAAAGGCTGACGACAAGTCCCACCATCATGGTACCTATCATTGCAACCGAAAGCGGACGCTGCAGTTCCGAACCTAGGTCTGAAGTGAACAGCAGCGGAACCATTGCAAACACCGTGGTCAGCGTGGTCATGATGATGGCCCTCAGTCTCCTGTGTCCAGCCGTATGTATGGCATCAATCAGCGGCATGCCCTCCTTGCGCAGTTCGTTTATGGAGTCCAGCTTCAGGATGGAGTCGTTCACCACAATACCGCAGGAAACGATGATTCCGATGGCGGACATCAGATTGACGGTATGTCCCGTAGCCCACAGCAGCACCAGTCCGAACGCAATGTCTATAGGAATTTCAGCCAGCACGATAAGCGGCTGAAGGAAACTCTCGAACTGCGCACAAAGAATAAAGTACATAAGCAGCACCGATATAAGCAGAATGACCGTCAGTTCGCCCATCATCTTCTTGTTGGAGAAGAAACTTCCGCCGAACGACACATCCCAGCGGCTGTCATTGTCGACAGCCCGGCGTACACCGTCCATCACCTCCGGCACGTTCCTCACCCCGTAGAAATTCACGGGTATATACTCTCCGTTGCGTCCGGCAGTGATTTCTTTCAGATCCTCGTCAGGAACAATACTCACCAGCTCGCGCAAAGGTATATAGTTCCTTTCTCCAGTAGCGACATCCGCATTTGTCTCAACGAGCGTTTCGGCAAGGATGCGGTTCACGCTCATCTCCCTTCCCGCTATACCTATCGGCAGATACTGCTGATAAGAACGCAAGGTAGAAACCTGATTGTCTTTCAGTGCAGTACGAAGCACCCTCACCACTTCATCATAGCTCACATCATATATAAGCAGACGGTCACGGTCTACCACCAGATTCATCTGTCTGCGGAAGGAAGTACCTTCGGGCGCATAACCGGTTTCGCGAGCAATGTCCGCCTCAATCTTCCTTACATCCGCGGCTTCAGGAGTAGAAGTACGGTCGGAAACACGCAGCTGCGCCACCAGGTCTGGTTCTCCTGTCACAAAAAGCTTCTCAAAGATGGTTACCGGAGGCGAGAAAGTGACAGATGCCGACGGATATTCCCTGCGTATCTTGGCGCCCAGCTGTTCGGCAAGCACCGGAATCTGCGACGGTTCAGCTGTACGGAAATAAAGCTCAGCCTCAGAAACGGAAAGCTCGTTCTCTGTTCCCAGCATATAGTCCTGCATTCCCACGTATGCAGTATGTTCCTCCACCGAAGAATCGGCGGCGGCCAATATTCCATTCACCCTCCTGTTGTTCTCGTCCACATGTATATTTTCGTTCCACTCTATGCTCACAACAGTTTCATTCTGGTCAATCTCCGGCATACGTTCCTTGTCTATTACTGCAAACATCAGCACGCACAGCGGAATCGAAAGTATTGCAAACGCCATGGTGGTCTTCTTGTGGGCAAACACCCACTTTATTCCGGCATCATAGAAACGTGTCAGCCATTCATTCTTAAGAAGGTTCTTGAAGCTGGCAGTAAACCAATTGTGCTTCCTTATGCCCATACGGTAAAACAGCACGTAAAGTACTGGCAGCAGCATTATGCCCGTGAAATATGAAACCATGAGTCCGATGGTGATGGAGAAAGCCTCATCCATGAATATGGCACCGGCTATACCGCTCATGAACACCAGAGGAACGAACACCGCTATGGTCGTGAGCGACGAACTCAGCATAGGAGTAATCATCTCCGATGTACCGGCCACGGCGGCACGCCTGAGCGAATATCCCCTCTCGCGGTACTGCGATACGTTTTCAGTCACGATTATGGCATTGTCTATCATCATACCCACGGCAAGAATCATTCCCGAAAGCGATATGACGTTGAGCGAAATCTTGAATATGTAGAAAAAGAAGAAAGAGATGACAACCGAAGTTATCATGGTTATGCCGATAACCAAAGGCGAACGCACATCGCCGATGAAGAACACAGCCACAATGAAGATGAACAGGAATCCCAATGTGAAGTTCTGCTGCAGGTTGGATATTGTATAGTCAAGAAGTTCTGTCTGGTTGCGGGTGATGCCGAACTCTATGTCCGGATAAATCTTCTTAAAATAATCGGTCGTCTCCTTCAGCTCGCTCCGCAGATTGTCCATGTTCTCGTCACTCTGCTTGATGATTGAGAGAGTTACGGCACGCTTGCCACCGGCCAGCGAACGTCCCATCTCGTTGCGTGTAACAGTCTGCACGCTGCAGATGTCGCCAAGACGCATCACAAGCCCGTTGCGGTTGAAGTATATGTTCTCCACATCTTCCGGAGTGCGGAGTATTGATGCAATACGTATGTTGTATTCATAGTATCCGTCGCGCACAAGCATGCTTCCTGGCTCCACGTTGTTCGACTCCAGTATCTCTTCTAGGTCAGCTATGCCCATGCCGAGACTCTCCATCTTTCCCATGTCGGGCACGATGCGCAGCATCTTCTCCGGCACACCGGTCATGTCGGCCATCGCCACCTGCGGAAGCTGTTCTATACGGCGTTTCACTACATTCTCTGCCAGAGTACACATATCAAGAAATGCATCCCCGTCCGTCTCCTTATACGGCACCTCGTCTTTAAGAGTCATATTCAGATAGAACACGGGAATATCTGCAGCACTCGCCTTGATGGCCTTCGGACGTACGGCATCCCTCGGCATATTGTTCATCGCTGCGTCAATCTTCTCGTTCACCTCGATGAAGGCTAGATCTGTATCCGTACCGAAATCGAACGACAGGCGTATGATTCCCGAGCCGTCGCGCGTCTCGCTCCTCATCTCGCTGAGTCCCGACACCTGCATGAGCTGTCTCCTCACAGGGGCAACCATCGTGTTCTCCAGCTCGCGCGCCGAAGAATTCTCGCCGCTCACCTGTACCGTTATCTGCGGAATGTCTATATCGGGAAGAAGCGATACCGGCAGTGAAAAATATGTCACCACCCCCACGATGAAACAGGCAGTGAACGCCATGAGTACCGCTATAGGTCTTTTAATCAGAAATTTCACCATAGTGCGGAAATGTTTAACGTATCACTTTTACAGGAGCCTCATGGGCAAGATTCACATTTCCGGTCACTATTACCTGTACCCCCTCATCCAGACCGTCGCCCGTAACCGTATACTCGGTCATGTTCTCCAGTCCGGTGGTGACATAGTTCCACATCGCTCTGCCGTCCCTCAGAGTAAATACAACCTGCTTGCCGGTACGCATCACCACAGCAGTCTTTGGCACCACAAACTGGTCGGGAACAGAACGTTTCACGCTCACCCTCACATTCATGCCGTCGAACAGCTTCGCACCGCCGTTTACCTTTGCTCTCACACTCACCAGTCCGTTCTCATCCACCAGAGGATTTATTTCCGATACCGTACCGCTGCATGAGCCGGCCGTTCCTGCAAACGGAGCGACCTCCACCTTATCGCCTCTTTTTACAAGTGGCAGTTCGCTTTCCAGCACCTTGAAAGCCACCTCCATTCTGCCGCTTCCTATCACGCGGCAGAATGGTTTAGAGGCGTCAGGACGGTTGAAACTGCGCGATTCAAGATTTGCCACAACCCCGTCGAAAGGCGCCGTGATTACAGCCTGCTCCAATTCAAACTTTGCCATTTCGTAGGATGTGCGGCTCTGGGCATATCCGCTCTTCACTTCGGCAAGCTTGACCACATCCTTCGGAATGTCCTTCATTCGGTCGGGGGCATATCCCTGACCGATGAGCACATCCTTCATCTCCAGTTCCGACTGGCGCAGCGCTATCTCAGCCTTTTCCATACTGTTGCGGAGTGCAAACAGATCGAGTTCGGCTATCTTCTGGCCTTTCTTTACGAAATCGCCGTTCTTCACATAGATATGCGCCACAGGTTCCGATGTCACACGGAACGAAAGGTCGGCATACTTTGAAGCCGTCACCTTGCCGTTGCTCACCAGCTCATGGTTGAACGCCGTCTTCTTCAGCGTCATCACCGTGACTTCATTTACCTGAGCAGGCAGCACAGCTTCAACACCTTCCTTTTCAGATGATTTTTCTTTATTGGAACAAGAAGTCAGTAGAAATATTGATAATAGCAAGTAAGTATAGACTCTAACCATATAATCGCCTCCTAATTCATCTCCACGTTTGAAAACAACCTTATTACTTTTACGTCTGCATGTTCAGAATAAAAATGCAATGCATCAATCAAATCACGAAAACGAACACGGCAATCCTTACTTACGTACAGAAATACGGAAAATCCAATCAAACGGTTTCTCTTTTTGTTTCATCGTATTAAATTTTTTGGTTAACAGTTCAAAAGCCAAATCCCAATAATATGTAGCATTTCAGTCGGCATATCAAAAATAAGTATTCAGCCCCTTCAGTTTAGTATTGCAAATATAAAAAAATATCCATCCAATCATCGGCAGACATACCTGAAAATGGTAATTTTTATTGGTCCGAAACTGTCGGCATACACTTGACCAAAAATCAGCAATACTTCTACAGATATTCAAAAAGAAGTCACCTCGTGCTCCAGCTGTTACCGGCCGAATAAACAGCATCAGATATACAAAAGTATAATTCAAATTTCTCATCATATCTCAATTTTAAGAATCTGTTTAAATTTTATTCAAAAATAATTTTATGGCAGCGATATGCAGCATGGCTTCGTGCGTATCGGCCCTGTATTCATAGTCAATGGTAAGT
>MNQS01000046.1 GCA_001915545.1 Bacteroides sp. 43_108
GGACGTGCCATAGTCAAGATTGGCAATGAGAAACTGGAAGGAACGGTAAGTAGTGTGACACCGTTGAGTAAGAATGGGGTGATTTCGTTTATTGTACAATTGAATGAAGATAATAACAAGCGATTGCGTTCCGGCTTGAAGACAGATGTGTATGTCATGAATGCCGTGAAGGAAGGAGTCTTAAGATTGGCGAATGCTTCTTATTATGTGGGCCGGGGTGAATACGAATTATTTGTCCAGGACAGTAAGGATGAAATCGTGAAGCGTAAAGTTCAGTTGGGCGACAGCAACTTTGAATATGTGGAAGTCGTATCGGGGCTGAAGCCGGGTGACAAGGTAGTTGTCAGTGATATGAGCAGCTATAAAAACAAGAATAAGTTGAAGTTGAAATGAGAGCAGCTATGACATAAACAACAAGATAAAACTTTCTCTCTTAAATTAAAGTAGCGGGAAACCGGGTGGAAGGGAGGCATATTCCCTTCTGCTCGCCCCGGATACTGATGATAATTCGTTCTCATTATGATAAAATATTATTGGAAGCAGGCCTGGGAGCTGCTGAAACAGCATAAACTGTTCAGTGTGCTTTATATAACAGGTGCGGGATTGGCTATTGCCATGACTATGGTTGTTTTTGTGGCACATTATATAAGAGTGGCACCTGTTTATCCGGAGACAAACCGTGCTGAGACGTGGGTTTTGAAGTCTGTTACGGTGCAACGGGTGAAAACCCGTGGAAGTGGCAGTTGGCAAAGCTCTCACCAATTGGTACGTGACTGGTGGTATCCCATGCAGGAGGCCGAGCAGGTTTCTGCTGTATATAACTCGTGGGAATTGGATGACTACATTCAACGTGAGAACTTGGGTTCGGAACTGAATGTGAAAGTGAAATATACCGATCCTGCTTTTTTCCGTATCTTTCAATTCTCTTTTTTAGCTGGGAAGCCATTCTCGCAGGCCGATTTTGAGAGTGGTATCATGAATGCAGTGGTAGGGGAGGACTTGGCACGTCGTCTGTTCGGCACCACAGAGGTGGTTGGCAAGACTTTCAGCTTGAATTATACGGACTGTCGCATTGTGGGAGTTGTGAAAGATGCAAGTTTCCTGACAAGAGACTCCTTTGCACAATTATATCTGCCTTATACTACAGTGGCAGGCTATGATAAGGATTCTAAAAGTGATGCCGGTATGTTGGGACCCTATACGGTTTATTTCAAAGTGAAGGATGATGCCATGGGAGCGGCTTTGGAGGCGGCCATGCATGAAATGGTCCGTAAATATAATACTTCACAGGAAGAGAATAAATTGGTTTTATCAGGTCCGGATGTTTATTGGAAAAGTGTCTATCGGCGTGGAAATGTTCCTTTGGACTGGTGGGAGCTGATACGTCTTTGGGGAGGGCTTGTTTTGATTTTCTTATTGGTGCCTGCTCTTAATTTATGTGCGATGATCAGTACGCGCATGGAAAACCGTCTTCCGGAAATGGGTATCTGTAAAGCCTTCGGTGCCGACCGCGGACGTTTGCTTCGTCAGATATTGATCGAGAATTTGATATTGACCTGTTTGGGGGGGCTGCTGGGCTTATGTTGGGTCTGGACGATATTGATAGCCGGACGTAATTGGGTGTTTACTTTGTTTGAGCGTTACGGAAATTCCGCTCCTGAAGGAGTAGATACAATCGTCAGTTTTGATATGCTGTTCTCTCCATGGATTTTCTGTGCAGGTTTTATCGTTTGTCTTTTGCTGAATTTATTCTCTGCATTATGGCCGGCGTGGAAGGCACTGGGTAAGGATATCGTTTATTCATTGAATCAGAAGAAATAAAAGGAGGGGGATGCGATGCTACATTTGATAGGTAAGAATTTATGGGCACGCCGATACCGCAATGGCTGGTTGTTGGCAGAGTTGATCATTGTATCTATGGTGATATGGGTACTGACTGACCCGATTGTGGTGACTACCCACGACAGGGGGCTGCCTACCGGTATCACAGAGGAAGGAATGTACAGACTGAATCTTGCTGCTGTCTCTTCCAAATCAGCGCGTTTTGAAGCAGGGGAAGACACTCCGGAGGCACGTGCTGCCAATGTACGACGGATTCTTTCGCGCATTCGCGACTATGAAGATGTGCGGTATGCAACTTTGCAGTTTAGAGACGTCGGTCCGTTTTGTTCCAGTTCATGGAGCCGTTCGTTAAATACGGACTCTTTACATTATTATCCCTATATGGTGATGTTCTTTGAGCCTCAGAGCCAGTTTTTCAGCACATTTGGATTTGAGGAAGTGGAAGGGCAGACTAACGAAGAACTGGACCGTATGCCTTTTGAAAATAAAGAAGTCGTTATGACCGTAGATCCTGTACCGGGAGTCGTTTCATTGGGCTATCGCTATGTTGATTTTAAAACGGATACCTTGAACTGGATTATAAAAGCAACCATCGGTAAACTACGTATGCGCAATGGCATGCAGCCGCAGAATGTATTGGCCGAGCCTCAACAGTTGGAAAAATTCGAAATACCGGAAGAGGTATGTATCGTTTTCCGTACTAAACCGGCTATAAACGAAACGCAATTTATGCAGCATTTCAGACCATGGGCGGAGAAAGAGTTGCGTGTGGGTAATCTATATATGCGTAGTGTGAAGAGTTATCATGAAGTAATAGCGGACAATGATGAAGAGAATACGGTGAATTATACTTATCGTGTGAATTTACTGATGGGAGGATTCTTCCTGATCAGTTTATGTTTAGGAGTTTCCGGTACCTTTTGGATGCAGACACGCAACCGTCGGGAGGAAGTGGGTATCATGAAAAGTTTCGGTGCCCGGTCTGTCTATATCATCCGTATGTTGCTGGGCGAAGGGATAGTGCTTTCTACGCTGGCTACTTTGACCGGTTGTCTTATTTATTTGCAATATGCCTTGAAAGAAGGGCTTTATACCAATATGTGGAATGAACAGGAAATACTTCCCATTTATTGGGTGAATAGATTCCCGCTTCATTTTTTAGGAGTGTCACTGATTGTATGGATTATCTTGCTGATTGTGGTCAGTATAGGCATTTATATTCCTGCACGCAGCATCAGCCGCATAACTCCGGTGGATGCATTGCGGGATGAGTAGGATTAAGATTTAAAAAAAATGATAAACGGCTGTAAACCGGTCTGTTTATAGGTGTATGGATTTTGAGATAACTAGTATGAGATAAGATTAACAATTTAAATACGAAACGATTATGGCAATGATTAAATTAACCGGTATCAATAAAATCTACCGTACGAATGAGATTGAAACATTAGCGCTGGAAAATGTAAATTTGGATGTGGCTAAAGG
>MNQS01000047.1 GCA_001915545.1 Bacteroides sp. 43_108
GTTTAAATGTTATAATTGGGTACTATAAATTTAATACTTTTATCGCTATGTTCCTAATTATCAGAAAAATATATTTATTCTTATTTCGAACTCACGTTAGATACCAATCAGCATCCAGTAGAAGGTGCTACTATTGTCATGCAGCTACCGGATTCAACCTATTTAGGCGCAACCATATCTGCAGCCGATGGTACATTCATACTTGAACCGGAACCGGAGAATTATCAGCTTATTATCCAGCATTTGCTTTATCAGACCAGGCAGGTGAAGGGCCAGGCACGTGATGCTGGTGTCATTACTTTGGAATCGAAGGACTATAATCTGGACGAAGTGGTGATAGAACCTCGGATTTGACCTGGATGCGATGTACCGTTCAAGCATGATTTCCGGTATCAGCGATACGAAACCGGTCTTTACGGTCAATGCAGGAGCGCAGTGGAACTTCCTGAAGGATAAGGCCAGTCTGAGTCTGAACTGTGCTGATTTGTTCGATACCATGCGTATGAAGGTGAGAAACCGCTATGCAGGACAGCACATCGACTTGAATATGGGGCAGTACAGCCGTACCGTTTCAGTGAAATTTGTCTATCGTTTTGGTGGCAGCATCAGTAAGGAGAAGAAAGAAGTAGATTCTTCACGTTTCGGAAGATAATACACAAACATGATGAAATATTTAGCATTGACTTAACTCTATGAAAAAGCTATTTTTATATGTTATAGGCAGCTTAATCATACTGCCTGTTTACAGTCAGCATTTGATTAAAGGAACAATCATCGATTCGGAAAATGCGGTGATGCCGATGGTGAATGTCGCCTTTTTGAATCAGGCAGACAGTACACTCGTCACCGGAGCGGTATCCGACTCTTGCGGGGTATATGGCACATCGCTTGCTGGAGGTAACTATATCATCCGTTATTCTTATCTGGGTTATGAGACATTGTATCGGAATATACAAGTCAATGCGAATCTCACACTGCCGGTAGTTAAAATGGAACTGGCACAGACCGAACTTGAAGGAGTGGAGGTTACTGCCTACCGAAAGCCTTTCAAATTGGATAGGGAAGGTATTACGGCTGATGTGCCTAATACGATTCTTGCCAAACAGACTACACTGGATGATTTGCTTTGCAAAATACCCGGCATTCAGAAACGTGGTGAAGACATTGAGGTGATAGGCAGAGGTCTCCCTACCTATTACATCAATGGCCGTGAAGTGACAGACCGTACCGAACTGGACAATCTGGCTATCGATCAGATTCAGTCTGTCAGACTGGTGACGAATACGGGAGTACGTTATCATTCAGAGCAGCGTGCGGTGATTGAAATCAAGACCAAACGCCTGGGCGAAGGACTTGCCTTTAATGTCAGCGGTAATCTGCTGCAGGGGAATTATCTTAGTCAGAATTACAAGATGAACGGAAGTTACAATTACAAGAACTGGGACTTCTTTCTCTCTTATAATTATGACCGGGGAAAGAAGGATTCAAATCTTGATGTTTACCAGCAGACTCAAAGTGATACAATCTGGAATCTGACCGATTTGACCCGGAAACAAATCTTCAATGAAAGCCATGCCTATACGGGAGGGGTTTCTTGCCATTTCTCTCCGGAGTCGGAAATCGGCCTGAAATATGAAGGTAAATATAGTGAAGGTAATACGTTCTCTAAGGATACGCTTTCCATGATACCGGACAAAGGGACTTCAACCTTTATCAGGAATCTCAGCGATGTGTCCGACAAGTCCGTCAGCAATCATTTGAATCTGTATTATACCAACGACTGGAAGAATGGATGGAAGATGAACGCATTCGGTGATTATCTTCATAAGACCGACCGAAGCCGTGGCAATATCCGTGAATGGGAAAGCGACGATGTGGAAACGTCTATGGATTATTACCGTAAGGCGGACTGGGATTTGTTTGCAGCCAAATTGAGTTTATCGTATGAAACCGGGAAAGCCGGAACTTTCAGCTTCGGTTATGATTTCAGCCACACAACCGGAACGGACTATATAGAGTATGTCCGTGCGTTGAATAATGGTAGTACAAGTAACACGGAAATGAAAAATTCGCTCTACCTGTCGTACGATTACACATGGAATAATCTGTCACTGGGAGCCGGATTGCGTTACGAACACATACGGAGCGATTTGAAGGAAAACAGTAGCCACAAGAATCAGAACCAGACTTATCATAACTTCCTGCCCTCTGTTTCGTTAAGCTACAATACCGAGAACCTGCAACAGTCACTTACATATTCCGTTCATACGGAGCGTCCGCCTTTTGGTGTCATGAACGACAATGCGGTGTACACAGATCGGTTTACCTATCAGAGAGGAAATCTTTACCTGAAACAGGCTTTGACTCATGACCTGAACTATATGCTGTTTTATAAGTTCCTGTTCTTTAATCTGAATTATACTCATACCCATAATCCGCTGATAACAGCTTTCTACAGTATGCCGGGAAATTCAGCGGTTACGGTCAGCTACATGGATAATTTTGACAGAATGCATAATCTGACGGGTATGGTCAATGTACAATATCCAGTGAAGTGGTGGCTGCCCTCACTTACGCTGACCTGTTTGAAGACCTTCTTCAATTATCCAGGGCCGAACGAGAGTATTCTAAAAGCCGGACGCCCGCTGGTGATGCTGAACTTCAACAACAGTTTCACGCTTCCATCCGGATTTCTGTTGTCTGCTGATGTTAATTATGGTTCCAGAGGATATTATCAGTTGTACGAGGCGAAGAGTTACACCTCCTTCAACCTGAGTCTGAAAAAATCGTTCCTGAAAGACAAGCTTCAACTTTCACTGGATGCTTATGACATTTTCAATAAGAACAATACGCGTGCTTCAGCTCGTCTGAATGATATTATCATGCACAGTATCGGAAAAGAGGAAACCCGAAAAGTCGGTTTCACGATTACTTATCGCTTCCGCACCGAAAAGAAGATGAATAATCAGAGTGCAGCTGAGACGGAAATGTCACGATTGAATATGGACAATCAGTAAAGCTTGCTGAATGTACACTTTCCAACAATATATGGTGGAGTACAAGCATCTTTTGGGTGAAGGAATGTCCTGGAGTCTGATAGACAGTTTTATAGATTCTTCGGTTTTCTTCCGTATATTCCTAAAATAGAGCAGAGAAAACGCATCAATCTCCGATATTAAGAAAGTTAATAGTTTCCAGAATAAGTTTCTCCATGAAATTCTCATCCCACCCTGCCATCAGTCTTTTTC
>MNQS01000017.1 GCA_001915545.1 Bacteroides sp. 43_108
ACGGAAAATGGGCAATAATAATGGCACATAAAGTGATTATACTCTATCGACTTTATATGCCATATTACTTTTTAGGGACATTTACTGAATATCCCTATGCAGAGCGACCATCAACGAGAACTGATGAAGCTGGATGGTAAGCACCAAGCCGAATTGATCCGTAAGGAGGCAGAGCATCCCCAAGAGACCACAAGGCTCAAAAATCGGATTGCATGGCAGAATCATCTTATCGGTTGTCTCAGTTTCTTGCTGCTCAAAACGAGCGACATCTTCCGCAAGGCGGTAAACGGCATCATCCGTTTGGCAAAGGATTATTACAAACCCCGTTTTGACACCGAGCAAGTGTCGGACATCAAGAGTGCCCTTAACCTGTTCGGGGATGACAGGCAATCAAATCGGGCTGCAGGGGATTTCCTGTACTTCACTGCCAGGCAAAAGGGTGAATTTGACAATCGGGAGCAAATCAAAGCCAGACGGGAAGTTGACAATGTGGTGGAGGGACAATACGACCAACAGCAAAAGAAAGGTCTTTCAATGAGAAGATAAGTTGATAAATATAGAACCAATGGAAGTGGGCTATAATATAATGATTTTGCTTGCACAGTTCCATTGGTTTTTATTGATGTATCCTTCTATATTCGATAAGTGAGATTCCGGTATGTCGTTTGAAAAAGCGGCACATATAAGACCCGTCTTCAAAGTTCAAATATCCGGCAATCTCTTTGACTGACATATCCGTTGTTTCCAACAGCATTTTCATTTCTAACATTACTTGTCGCTCAATCAGACCTTTGGGAGTATCGTTCATAAAGTCTTTTGTTATTTGTGAAAGGTAAAACGGTGTGATACATAATTCATCCGCATAAAAGGCGACCTCCCGATGCCGACGACAGTTCTTGCATATCAATTCCCAAAACCTCCAGCACAACTTTTCCTTTCGGCTGTACTGCCGTTCGACGAAAGCGTCTGTCAGCATTGGCTGTGTCCGTCCTGCAATGTACAGAAAGAGGTTCTGCATATGATTGATAATTATCGGACGTTTGTGTAGCATGTCCTTCTGTAGGATACACCGGAGCTGGAGAAGCCATGTGCACAACAACTTCCGTTCTTCCTCCATAGGTCTGCAAAGCGGATACTGCCACAAGAACGGAAATAACCGGTTTGGCAATTTATATGCGATTTCTGTAGCCATTTCCTTTCTTATCTGCATATAAATCAGTTTACAATCTTTTGAAGTTGACGAAAACACTGCAAGCGAGTCTTCAGACAACACCAACAAGTCGGAACCTTTCAGCAGGTATTTTTCAAAATTGACCTTAATGACTGCTTTACCTTCAAGACAAATAAAAACTGCAAGATAGGGAAGTTTTAATGGATGCCCGATATGTTCGCTCATGCCACATTCATGTAATATTATTTCTATTTCTTCTTTCGGCATATTGTTTTTGTTTATACTGCAAAATTAATGGTTTATGCATTCTGTTTTGAATATTGTTTCTAAAAATACCGGTTTTGTTCATATTTTGTTTTCTTCTATTCCCGTCCGAAGCAGTATTTTTGCATCGAATCAACAAAATCCGATTTCGGATGATAATCAAACAGATTAAGAGTATGAATTTGAAAACAGAAAGAATGGTTTTGCGCCCTTGGAGGGAAGCAGATGCCGAAACATTGTATGAGTATGCGAAAGACGAGCGGGTGGGACCCGTTGCCGGATGGCCCGTTCACCGAAGTGTAGAGGAAAGCCGGGAGATTATCCGCACGGTTTTCGCGCAAGAAGGAGTGTTTGCCGTAACCCTTAAAGAAGATGACAGGGCAATCGGGTGCATAGGCGTAATACGCGGGGCTAAGAGTAATTTCCCGATTGGAGAAGACGAGGGAGAGATTTCCTACTGGATCGGTGTTCCCTTTTGGGGACAAGGGCTGATTCCCGAAGCCATGCGTGAGGTAATCCGATATGCCTTTGAGGATTTGAAGCTTACGAACTTGTGGTGTGGCTACTTTAACGGCAATGAAAGATCAAAACGGGCACAGGAAAAATGTGGCTTCCGTCATCATCATACCTGTGAAATGATGTACTATCCCTTGATAGATGATTATCGGATAGAACATGTCAGCTATCTTGCTCATAATGATTGGTGCATAAGGAAACGGTAATTATTGACGGTATCTTGGGGTACGATATTCAATGTGATGGACCTTATATGCTAACAGTATGGCACTGCCATCAATAAGGGATGACAGTGTCTCTGCTTTATGTTGATACTTGTCACGAAGAGCGTGTTCCGTGTTATAAATCTATATGATACATTCTTATCATGCTTGATTCTTCATTGTCCTCCTGGACAAGACATAAAAAGTTCCAACCGTATCTTTCATAGAATTTTGTATGCTCTGTAACCAGATACAAATCTTTCACATCCAAAGATTTCATGTCATTACAAATATATTTTAAGATTCGCCCAGCAATGCCCTGTTGACGATATTCTTTGTCTACATACAAAGCACAGATATTTGGAGTAAGGTCTTTACGATTATGAAAATCATTTTCGATAACTCCGGCTCCTCCAATAATTGCCTCGTTTTCTACTGCTAAATACCACTGAGGAACGCAGTTAGTCCCTAATATACATTCTTGTATACTTTCCATATATTCCTCAATCGGAATATTCCATTTTGAGTGGAACCAAACCGCTGCTTTCTCTGAAAGTTCAATATGTTCTCTAAGTTTCAAAATCTCCATTATCTTCTTTTTTATAGGATATTAGCCCTACAAAATTACGGATATTTTCTGTATGGTAAATGAGTTCAGCAAGAAATTTGATATGGATCCGCTCTGGAATAAAATCATGTTACGTAAACATTTTGTCATCGAGTGCATCAACAACATGCTTAAGAACACAGCCAAACTGGTACATTCAAGGCATAGTCCTATCAATAACTTCTTAATGAACCTCGTTGCGGCATTAGTGGCATATTGCTTTTATAAAGTTGTCCTTGGCAGATTTTCCGCATATTGTTATCTTTGTCTAAATTCAGGATTAAGTAGATAACAGTGGAATACAGGAAATTAATTACGCAGTAAGATGAGGATTCCGTCCAAATTGACACCTTTAGCAGGTTAAGAATTAATAAAAGTGTTAAATTTCTACCCTTTAGAATGTATAATTAAAGATAATGACCATATTTCTGACTTATTATCTATAAAATATTGAGTAATAATCGGTTGTAAATACCCGGACTGTTTTTCACTTGTGTCTGTTAGTATCCCCAATACAGTGGATGATTTAGGGGTAGGTGTTTTTTGGGGATGTTCCGGGCTTACGAAACCTTTGTACACCGACAAGCTTTTTATCTATATGCCACAGGCTTCATGTTCTTCTGTTTATGAAATACCTGATGGTATTAAAAAAATCTGCGTCTCTGCTTTTTGGGATTGCGAAAATTTAGAGTCAGTGACCATACCGTCATCTGTAACCGAGATTGCAGATGTGTCATTTGAGCATTGTACTAATTTGAGGTCTTTAAACATACCGGACTCGGTTGTTAGTATCGGCAGATTTGCTTTTGCTGGATGTAAGCGCATCAAAAATATAGTATTACCAAATTCTATTAAAAGTATCGGACATGGTGCTTTTAGGTCGTGTGCCGAATTGGAATCTCTTGTGTTACCGGAGTCCATTGAAAGAATTAGTGATGAAGTGTTTTCTGATTGTTATAATCTTGTTTCCATAACTTTGCCAGAAAGTGTGGTTGAGCTTGGAACAAATGCATTTTTTGAATGTCCAAAACTGATTTCTGTTATAATACCTTCATCTCTGGAATATGTTGGAACTAATGCTTTTTATGGATGCAATGATCTGTGCAAACTGATATTAAAGTCTAAAAAGTTACCTGCTGGTTTGTTGGAAACATTGCCTAAAATGAGCAATCGTGTCATTTATGCGATGGACGATATCGTAATTGATGAATCGTATGGTCATGTAAGGAAGTTGGATTATTTGGATATGATGTTTGAAAAAGACGGATTAAAGTACGTACCTCTTTCATTGTCAACAGAATCTAACTGCTTGGCCGTAGATTGTTCGTACATGTCGAGTGATACATCTTTCTGTATAAATCCGTCAGTCAATTTTGAAGGCGTTACATATCGTTTGTCTGAATATGGACCTTTTTTGATGAAGAACAACAAATTTGTTGAGAAAATAGATATAAAGGCTGATGTTGATCATATATCCGAAGGGTTTGCTAGTGGTTGTTCTGGCTTGGTTAAAGTGTTTCTTAATAGTTCAATTTCTTCTGTAGGTGATTCTTTTTTGGCTGGATGTGTGTTTCTGTCAGAAATTCATGTCGATGCAGTAGAACCTCCTGTATGCGGTATGGATGCTTTTGAAAGTGTTGATAAGTCAGAGTGTCGACTTTTTGTACCAGGAGGAACACTAGACAGTTACCGTAAAGCCGAATACTGGAAAGATTTTATATTGATTGATGAGGAAGAATCCACTGCGGGTTTGGATAATGTTTCAGAAGAAGTATATGAAAAAGTATATAATGTATATAATATGAATGGTGTTCTGATTATGTCTGCGAAAAATACAGATGATCTGCATACTCTGAGTAGTGGAATATACATAATTGACGGTAAAAAGACATTAATTGAGTGAATAATTGCATGTTTTGCAATTTTATATTGCATTGCTTGTAATTTTGAATTGATAATTATTATCTATTTGTCTGCGGACTGTTTTTATTATGTCTGATATGTTTTTAGTGTTATATATAAATATGTATCTTTGCATGCATTAAAAAGTTATTAGTTTTGGATGTAAGAATAGAGGATAGCTGGAAAAAAAAGTTGCAGACAGAATTCGAAAAACCGTATTTTTCCAAGCTGATAGATTTTGTTAAGAATGAGTATCGACAGGGAACGGTTTATCCGCCTGGAAGGTTGATTTTCAATGCTTTTGATCTTTGTCCTTTCGATAAGGTGAAGGTTGTGCTTCTTGGGCAAGACCCTTACCATGAACCGGGACAGGCACATGGTCTTTGTTTCTCCGTGAATGACGGAGTGCGTTTCCCGCCTTCTCTGGTCAATATATTTAAAGAAATCAATTCGGATATTGGTGCTCCGATTCCAACTAGCGGTAATCTGACACGCTGGGCGCGTCAGGGTGTGCTTCTTCTCAATGCAACACTAACAGTAAGGGAACACCTCGCTGGTTCGCATCAGCGTAGAGGCTGGGAAGAGTTTACAGATGCAACGATCAAGCTTTTGAGCGACGAAAGAGATAATCTTGTTTTTATTTTATGGGGCAGTTATGCGCAGAGCAAACGTGTATTGATTGATAGTTCAAGACACCTGGTTTTGACTTCTGCACACCCGTCACCGTTGTCGGCACATAGAGGATTTTTCGGAAACCATCATTTCAGCTTGACAAATGCTTATTTGAGCGAACATGGCATTGAGCCCATACAGTGGTAGATATTTTCAGGATTTTTATTTGACGTAATAGTATTTTATTTTGAGAAAGAAAGAATTTTGGTACGGCATAGCCTTTATTGCAGGCATGACCGTAGTGGCAACTCTTATTGCCATGATTCCGGTAGTTAAGGATGATCTCAAGTTCAGCTCGCTGATTGTCGGCATTCTCCTTGGTATGGTTTATGCAAATCTGTTCCGTGTGAAAGCGGTTGGACAGTGGGTTTCTGGTACAAAATTCTGTTCCAAGCAGATTCTTCGTGCCGGTATTGTATTGTATGGATTCAGATTGACGTTTGCTGATGTAGCAGTTGCCGGATGGCCGGCTTTTGCTGTTGATCTCATAATTGTTGCAGGTACGCTTATTCTCGGCATCTTGTTCGGACGTTTGCTCCGTATGGATACTGATACTGCTCTGATGACTGCAACTGGAAGTTCTATTTGTGGAGCAGCTGCTGTGCTCGGTGCAGAATCTGTCGTGAGATGCGAACCTCATAAGACTGCTGTTGCTGTTTCTACGGTAGTGATTTTCGGAACAATTTCAATGTTCCTTTATCCGATAATCTACCGTACCGGTTGTCTACCTATGGATGATTTTTCATGGGCAGTATATACGGGTTCTACGCTTCACGAAGTTGCCCATGTTGCCGGTGCAGGCGATGCTATGAATGCTGCTGGTGGAGACGTTGCAAGCACTGCAACCATAACCAAGATGATACGTGTAATAATGCTTGCTCCAGTACTTGTAGTGATGAGCTTCATGTTGTCACGTCTGCGTAAGAGTGAAAATGGGGGCTGCAAACGCCGTATAACAATTCCTTGGTTTGCTTTCGGTTTCCTTCTGGTTATCTGCATCAATACTTTCCTTGCAGAGTATATGCCGGCAAACATCTATGCTCCTTTGTTCGGCAAAGGTGGTATTGTGGAACAGGCTGACACCTTCATGCTTGCTATGGCCATGACGGCTCTCGGTGCTGATACGACTGTGGACAAGTTCCGTCAGGCCGGCGCAAAACCTTTTTATCTTGCAGGTTTGCTGTACATCTGGCTTCTTGTTGGAGGATATTTCCTTACAAGCATCCTTGTGCCGATGCTCAAATAATTGAGGTAAGGTATCTTATTAAAAATAATATATAGTAAATATGATACGCAATCTGATTTTTGATCTTGGAGGGGTCGTAATTAAGCTCGATCAAGATGAGGCTATCCGCCGTTTTCATTCTCTAGGTATTGAAGATGCGCGTGAGCAGATGGGAGTCTATGGACAGACTGGAATCTTCCTGGAGTTGGAAAGAGGTGATATTGACGTTGAAACTTTTTGCCGTAAACTAGCTGAGCAGGCTCATAGAGAAAATATTTCATACGATGAGGCTCAGTGGGGATGGCTTGGATATGTAAAGGAGGTTCCGGCAGAGAGATTGCAGAATCTTCTGAAGCTTAGGGAAAAATACAATGTATTTCTGTTGAGCAATACTAATCCTCTGATGATGGCATGGGTTGATAGTCCTGCATTCAGCGGTGATGGTCACCCGATAAGCTATTATTTCGACCGTTTGTATTGCAGCTACGGACTCCATGACTATAAGCCTTCATTGTCGATATTCAAGAAAGTTCTTGAGGCTGAAGGACTCAAGGCTGAAGAATGTATCTTCGTTGATGACGGACTGAAAAATGTGGAGGCAGCAGAAGAGGTCGGAATGCACGGCCTGCACGTTGCAAAGGATGCAGATTGGATGGACGATCTTACTGCTATGCTGGAAAAGCTGGCTTGAGTCTTTTCTGAAGAAGTAAAACGATATTTTGAGCATAAAAAACATGCGGTTCTGCAGACAGATTGTCGTCTGACGCAGAACCGCATGTTTTTTCTCTTTTACTCAGCCTGATACTTCGTGTAAATGGACAAGCTTGGTTATATTTTTATTTTCACACCTTTAGACTCGTTTTGGAGTCTGTCGAGCGCTGTTATTACAAATGTGCATCCTTGATCATCGTCGTTGAGAATGTATTTGCAATCTCTTGTAATCGCAACTATATTTTCAGGCTTATCGGTATCGATTTTTTCTTTTGGCGAAAATCTATATACGACGTATTGTTTAGCCTTGTCCATTTCTTTCTTGGCCTTTGGCTCCTGCCATGTGATGCATACATTGCCACCGATAGGCGATAACTTTACATCTTCCGGTTTTCGTGGCGCTTTCTTGTCGATGAACTTCATTATCGGCTGAAGTGCCGGATAACGATGAAACTTCTTTTCGAGCAATGTTCTGTAGTTGCCTGGATTGTTTACCACTGCTGCCGCATACCACTGGCAGCTTCCCTGAACATTCTTCAGTGAGCGCTGGATGGAGTATTTGATCAGTGTCTGGTTAGAACGTGTGTCGAAAGGGTCAACGCCTTTGGCTGTACGCTCTACATCTTGTCCGATAAAGAGTGGACGCTTGTTGGAGTATTTGTTCCACCAGTTGCACAGAATGTCATAGTCGGCAGCTCTTGTTCCAAGATTCCAATATATCTGAGGAATGAGGTAGTCAACCCATCCTTCCTTCTGCCATAAAATGACATCGGCATACAGGTCGTCGTAATTCTGCAGTCCGCTCGTAGCACTTCCTTTTTTCGTGTTCTTTGCTTCTTTGCTGTTACGGTAAATTCCGAATGGCGATATTCCGAATTTCACCCACGGCTTCTTTTCTCTTATGAGATTGTGAAGGTCTTCTATGAGCATGTTGACATTGTCTCTTCTCCAGTCTGCAATGTCTTTGAATCCGCGAGGGTCAAGTCTGAAGTATTTTTCGTCTGGGATCTTTTCGCCTCCGGCCGGATACGGATAGAAGTAGTCGTCCATGTGCAGACCGTCTATGTCGTATCTTTCGAGTATGTCTTCGACAACCATGCATGTGTACATACGGTTTATCGGCAATGCAGGGTTGAGTATCATCAAGTCTCCGTATCTGAAGCATCTTTCCGGATGTACGTTGCAGACATGGTTGGCTGCAAGCAGGGTAGTGCCTTTGGTTTTTACTCTATATGGGTTGATCCATGCATGCAGTTCCATACCTCTCTTATGGCATTCCTCTATCATCCAAGCCAGTGGATCCCATCCATCGGCAGGGGCCAAGCCCTGTTTTCCTGTAAGGTATCGACTCCATGGTTCGTAGCTGGAACGGTATAAGGCATCGCCTTCTGCTCTTACCTGAAACAGTATGGCATTGATTCCTGCTCCCTGAAGAACATCAAGCTGATTGAGGAGCATTGTTCTTATTTGCTCAGGAGTTTTGTTAAGGTATTGTCCGTTTACGCATTGAATCCATGCTCCGCGGAATTCTCGTTTAGGATTGTCTTCGGCTTTTGCTGTACTGATTGTGCAGAACACCAATGCCAGTAGAATGATTAGGTTTTTCACGATTTTTGTAGCTGTAAAGAACATATTAATGAAATATTGTTTTTACAAAAATAGAGATTTTTCCGGTAATGTATGCCGGTAAGTTCATTTTAAAGCACAATGTTTTACAAAAGACGGTGAAAGATATTGTTTAACCATAGTTAGGACCATCTTCAGCTGCCGCTTCATGGATTTCTTCTTGAGGCAAACTGTATGTATCCTGTTTTCGGATGGCATGTCTGTCATTCAAGAATATCTTGTTAAGAGTATATTCTATGCTGTTGAGAGTTTCTTCTTTCTTGTTGGGCTTGAGTTGACACTCCCATACTTGAATCACGTGCCATCCCAAGTCACGCAATTGTATCCGTTCTTCTTTATCTCTTTTTATGTTACGCTCTATTTTTGCTTTCCACCAATCTGTTCTGGTTTTGGGCAGAATGAAGTATTTGCATCCTTCATGTCCGTGCCAGAAACATCCGTTTATGAATATACAGGTTGAATATTTCGGAAGAACAATGTCGGGAGTTCCAGGAAGGCTTTTCACATGGATTCTATATCTGAATCCTCTTGAAAACAGGTATTTCCTTACGATAAGTTCCGGTTTGGTGTTTTTCGACCGTATATGAGACATGCAGCGGCTTCGCTGTTCTTTGCTGAACATATCTGTCATAAGGCGTAAGGTTTTTATGTCGTTTTCGTAGGATAAAAAATCAAGGTGATAAAGTTTTACAGCACTGGAGTCAGGAGGTTTCCGAACCATCCGACAAAACGCTTCCATACGGAGCGCTTTTTCCAAAAGTCTTCGGGCATAATATAAGAGTGCTTTTTGTCTTCATTGAACATGTCAAGCAATTGCTTTGTCACGTTCTTGTCGAAGATTACGGCATTTACTTCGTAGTCGCACCTGAGACTTCGGCTGTCGAGATTGGCTGATCCGACTGTGCAGAAAAGGCTGTCTACCATCATGATTTTCGTATGATGGAATCCGCCTTCGTATAGGTATACCTTGGCACCACGTTTTGAAAGATTGTTGCCTACATAGTAAGATGCATCTGGCGTAAGAGGAATGTCGCTCTTGGCTGAAAGCATGATTTCTACGTCTACACCTCTGTCGACTGCATCTTTCAATGCTTGTCTGACTTTATGTGTAGGTACAAAGTATGGATTTATTATTCTTATCTGCTTTTTAGCATTGTTGAGCATGCTTACGTACAGTTCGCGTATTGACTTGTTTGTGTGGCGCGGACGTCTGTCAACAATTCCGACACGCATGTTTCCTGCACTTTCTGGTGTTGGAAAATATTTTTCACCTTCAATCTTTTCTCCTGTTTCTTTTTCCCATGTTGTTGCAAAAATCTTGTGCAGTTCGTTTACTGCAGCACCTTCAATATGCATGTGCATATCGCGCCATTTGCCCACAACCTCTGTACCAGTAATATAGTAGTCGGCTACGTTCATGCCTCCAGTATAAGCAACTTTACCGTCAATAACGACAATTTTTCTGTGGTCGCGCGGAATTATGTGGTTGACCCATGGGAAATGCAACGGGTCGAATTCTATCAGATTTATCCCTCTTGCTCTTATGGAGTCGCGGTGCTCTTTTTTTATGGGTTTATTGTTGGACGCATTTCCAAATGCATCGTACATGGCTCTTACTTCAACACCTTCTTTGACTTTTTCTGCCAATAGATCAAAAAGCAGATTGGCTATTGAATCGTTGCGGAAATTAAAATATTCGAGGTGGATGAATTTTTTTGCTTTTCTTACTTCCTTGAATAGGTCTTCGAATTTATCATGGCCATTCATCAACAGAACAACCTTGTTGTTGTCTGTTAATTTGACTCCTGTTGCATGCAGGTGCGACGCAACAAGTGAATCGCTGCGTTCGGCCGTTGTCTGTGCTTCTGTTTTAGTTGTAAACAGAGACGATAATGTGATGAAAAGTATGAAGATGAATTTCCTAGCCATTTTTACCTTAAATACGACTCGCAAAGTTATGTTATTTGGTCTAATTCTGCAATATAATTAAATCTGAATCGACCTTTTATAAGCTTGTTGCTACATTTTGAATAATTTATACTCCAAATTGTATAATGTGTATGTCAATATATTTGGGTGTATGTGTATGTAATGGCATGAATAGATTTTTGGGGGAGGAGAAAAATATACGTTCTTTTGTATGTTGGTATATAAAAATTGAGTCTGTCCGATTATTCGGGCAGACTCATATTTTCAAGTTTTGTATTTGCCTTAGTTGTGAACTATTGCAAGAATGCTATCAGAACACCGGCTGCAACTGCAGATCCAATTACACCTGAGATGTTTGATGACATGCAGTAGTTGAGTACATGATTCTTTGGATCGTATTTTGTAGCAATTTCGTTGCAGACACGACTTGCCATAGGTACGGCGCTAAGACCAGTAGCTCCAATGAGCGGATTGATTTTTTTCTTTGTGAACAAGTTCATAAGCTTGACCATAAGTATACCGCCACTAATTGACAGTGCGAATGCGATGAAACCTCCAATTACGATACCGATGGTTGTCATATTCAAGAATGCTGACGCTGTCATTGTTGCACCTACACAAAGGCCAAGGAATACTGTTGCTGTGTTCATTACGCTGTTGCTGACTGTATCGAAAAGTCTGCTTGTGTCAGGACCTATTTCTTTCAGCAGGTTACCGAACATGAGCATACCTATAAGGCTTACAGCTGTAGGAACAAATATTGCTACGATTGTAGTAACGGCAATCGGGAATATGATCTTGATGACACGCATGTTCTTGATTTCATTCTTATTAGGATAGAGCTTATCCTGCTCCTTCATGTTTATCATGAGCTCCTTCTTTGTGCAGAGAAGCTTGACTACAAGAGGTATGATGATTGGAACGAGTGCCATGTAAGAATATGCCGCGATAGCAATAGGACCAAGAAGGTGAGGTGCCAATTTAATTGTTGTAAATATGGCTGTTGGTCCGTCTGCACCACCGATGATTCCTAATGAAGCTGCTTCTTTAAGAGTGAATCCTGCAAGGAATGCACATATCAAGACTGTGAAGATACCAAGCTGTGCAGCCGCTCCGAATATGGCGAGGCGCAGGTTGCGCAACATCGGACCGAAATCTGTCAGCGCTCCTACACCCATGAATATTATAGGTGGAAGGAAACCTGTCTTTATGAGCATGTAATAGAGGAAGTTCATGAGACCAAGATCATGTGCAATTGCAGGCAACGACATGTCCCAGATGTTGTAGCAAACAACATTTTTCATGAAATCCTTGTTGAGCAGGATTGGATTGTCGGCTATAGGGTAGTAGAGCTCATGGAATTTTATGTAGTCATCCGGCGAGGCTCCTGTACCTAGAGTTTTTAGTCCTCCAGTGAGATTAAGAGTCTGCATTACTCCCGTTTCACTTTTGTAACGGAATATTTCGCCTATTTCATTGGCTTGGATTACTCCCATGTCTCCACCTGGAAAGTTTGCAATCAGTACACCGAATGCAATAGGTACAAGCAAAAGCGGTTCATAGTGCTTTACTATACCAAGATAAAGCAGTACGAATGCTATCACGTACATTACTATATATGACGGCGATATTGCGATGTCGCTGAACGCTGTCATACGGTATAGACTGTTTAGAATTTCTTCCATAATTGTTTATTGTATTTTCATTATAACATCATCTTCTTCGACGGAATCGCCAGAGTTTACGAGTATTGCTGTAATCACACCATCTCTGTCTGCACGAATTGCATTATAGGTCTTCATGGCCTCGATGTAGCCTATGATGTCACCTTTCTTTACTGCATCGCCGACATTTGTAGGTGTTTCCTGTGCACTCTTCACACGATAGAATTTACCTTCGAGTGGTGCCAATACGTCGTCACCTTCGCCTGTCTGTACTTGAGTTGCTTGTGCTGTTTCTCCTGCAGCAGGTGCTGGAACATTGTTGCCGTATGCAATATCAACCTTGTAGTTTACTCCGTTTACGGTTACTGTTATGCTGTTAGGCATTTCGGCAGTGCCCTTTGGAGCGTTCTTCTCTGCTTTTCGTTTTGCAAGATCAGCTTCGAAATCGGCTTTTGCTTTTCCGCTCTTGTATGCTTCATACTGAGTTGGGTGCATAGAGTATTCGAAGAGCTCTTCATCGTCCTGTCCGAGATCCCATCCTTTCTCTGCCATTTTCTTGCGATATTCATCGAGATCGTCAGGATAGTTCTCCTGAGGATCAGAATCCATGAACTCTCTTCCTTCCTGTTTAGCCTTTTCTACGAGTTCCGGTGCTACAGGGCCTGCCAGTTTACCAGCCTTGCCGAGGATCATATCCCAGATGTTGTCGGCAATCATTGACCAGCGTTCTTTGCCTTTCTCCATCTGCATGACATTCATGAGAGCGAGATTCTTAACATACTGGCTGAACGGTGTAACGAGGCAAGGATAGCCGACTTTAGGCCAAACGTATGCAACTTCGTCAAACAGTTTTATAAGAAGTTCATCTTCTGTCATTTCAGGCTGATTGTGCTTTGCTTTCCACTTGTTGAGCGAAGCAAGATTTTCTTCCAAATCGGTCATGAGTGAACCCATCATACCGCCTGGAAGACCTGGCTTTATGAGAAGTGAATTGTTTATTCTGTTCAGTTCAGGACAATAATATCCCAGGAAGTCGTCCATCATGTTCTGGATCTGTGTACGTACTTCCATGTATGCTTCCATATTGATGCCCTTAACCTTGAATCCTGCGTCTTTGAGCATCTCTTCTACAGCGATGATGTCTGCATGTCCTGTTCCCCATGCTAGAGGTGCAACGGCTGTGTCGATATAGTCGCACCCGTTCTTGCAGACTTCCAATATTGATGCCATATTGAAGCCTGGTCCTGCATGAGAGTGGTACTGTATGATGATGTCTTTCTTGTATGCTTTAATTCCT
Source organism: Bacteroides sp. 43_108 (assembly GCA_001915545.1). Classification (GTDB taxonomy): domain Bacteria; phylum Bacteroidota; class Bacteroidia; order Bacteroidales; family Bacteroidaceae; genus 43-108. The sequence continues at coordinate 13,788 of MNQS01000017.1, forward strand.
GCTGTAATTTTTCCGAGTGACTCTGGGCGTCCGATTCCGGCCATGTCCTTGAGGCATATTTCGTCGGCACCGGCATCGATGAGAGTTTTTGCCAGATTTACGTAATATTCAACAGTGTGGATAGGAGAGTGAGTGATGCAAAGTGATGCCTGTGCAATCATTCCGGCTTCTTTTGCATATTTTATAGAAGGTATGATGTTTCTTGGATCGTTCAGACCGCAGAATATACGTGTTATGTCTGTGCCTTGAGCTTTCTTTACCTTATAGAAAAGTTTTCTCAGATCCTTAGGGCATGGGCTCATGCGCAGTCCGTTCAGTGCGCGGTCCAGCATGTGTGTCTGAATTCCTGCTTCGTGGAATGGACGAGTCCATTCTCTGACAGCTTTGTTCGGGTTTTCTCCGTAAAGAAGATTTACCTGCTCAAAACCTCCTCCGTTAGTTTCAACTCTGTCAAAGCATCCCATTCTGATGATAGCGGGAGCAACTTTAAGCAATTGGTCTACTCGTGGTTGATATTTTCCAGCGCTCTGCCACATGTCGCGAAAGACCAGACTGAATTTTACCTCGTGATTCATATTTAGTTATATTTTAAGATATCATTTTTTCTATGTTGTAGTTTTGTCGACAATGCTTGCCGTCGCATCGGCATGTTGTGTCGTGTGTCTTGTTTGAAGATATGGTTTAGGTACCTTCTGTTGTATTATAATTTTTGTATGTTGGTAACTTTTCCAGTACCGTTGGTAATCTGATTGACTGCACTTTCGATGATTGCTTTCGTGTTTGCATCAATCTGTGGAACTGCTACTGCTGCGACTTTTTTCTTTGCTGGTTCTTCTGCAGGTGCAAATTTGTTGACTGCATATATCAGAAGTTTTCCAAAGTATATGATAATCAGCAATATTACGAATACAGTGAGCATACCTACAACCAGTAGTTCAAGTGCTCCAAAAATAGATTCTTCTACCATAAGATTACGATTTTGTGTATGTTTGTTTTAAATAGTTAGCTATAGGTTCTTTATGCACAAATATACTGATTTATTTGCTACGTGGAGATTTTTTATGTTCGTTTTGTTTGTCTTTTTGTAATAAAAAACGTTCCCTTTATAAGGAAACATTAAATATGAAATGAATATGTAAAATACTTGTAACTTAAGTGCTCCGTAGGCAATGTTTTTTGATATTTTAATAGCACATTCTTCTTCACGTCATCTGCTGATTGTCATGTTGACGCCGGCATAGTTGCATTCTGCACACATCGGTGGATTGTGTTTCATTAAGGTTATTTCTACAGACTCGACAGACTTGAAGTCGTGCAGTATTCTTTCTGCTACTCTTTTTGCCGCATGTTCTATCAAGTGCGACGGTGTGCCCATTTCATCTTTTATGCATTCATATACTTCTGCATAATTTATGGTGTCGTTCACGTCGTCGCTTTCCATGGCTTTGCTCAGATCTGCCACCATCTTGACATTTACAGTGTACATCTGTCCTACTTTGTTTTCCTCAGGTGCAACTCCGTGGTAGGCATAGAGTTTCACTCCTTCCAATATTATAGTCTGCATCGTATTATGTCTGTTTGATTCTTGGTGTATGGAAATGTAATAGGGGAGGTTCGTTTTCTTTTTGAACCTCCCCTTGTTGTTTGTATGATTACACCGCGTATATATTTTTCACGGTTTATCTTTCTGTTATCCGCATCTTGAAGCACCGCAGCTCTTGCATATCAGACAACCTTCCTGATATACCAGTGTTTCGCGTCCGCAAATAGGGCACTTCTGTCCTTTTGCTTCTGTTCCGTCAGATACGTACTTCTTTAAAGCTCTTTCAACACCATTTTTCCATGTGTTGATGCTTTCGTTGCCCAGCTGAAGAGAACTTACGAGCTTGAGAACATTGGCAAGAGGCATTCTGTATCTGAGCACTCCTGAAATCAGTTTGGCATAGTTCCAGTATTCCTTGTTGAACTTTTCAGACAGACCTTCTATGGTTGTCTTGTAGCCTCTGCGGTTTTCAAACTGGAAGTCATATCTCTTGTTGCCGTCTTCATCAAGGTTTTTGATGATGTGGCCTTTAGTGACAGTCTTAGGCAGAGCGATTCCGTCTTCATCGTCAAGCACACCAGTGAATATTTCATAAGGATATCCATCAAGCAGGCCAACGAATGCCACCCATTTTTCCTTGTTGTTCTGGAATCTTACAACGTCACACTCAAGGCTCTTTGGACGTGTTTCCACAACTGGGAGCGGTTTGCACTTGCAGTCATCCTTCTTCTTCTTGTCATCTGTAGCGATGAGCACTCCTGCTCTTGAGCCGTCTCTGTAGACTGTACATCCCTTGCATCCGCATTTCCAAGCTTCAATGTAAAGGTCGTTTACGAGGTCTTCGCTTACATCGTTAGGCAGGTTTATTGTGACGCTGATAGAATGGTCTACCCATTTCTGGATTGATCCCTGCATCTTAACCTTTTCAAGCCAGTCGATGTCGTTTGCAGTGGCCTTGTAGTAAGGCGACTTCATTACGAGTTCGTCTATTTCGCTTTGTGTGTATCTCTTGTCTGTATCGTATCCATTGATTTTCATCCATTCGAGGAACTTAGGATGGTATACGATATATTCTTCAAATGAGTCGCCTGTTTCGTCTGTGAAGTCAACGTGTACATTTGTGTCGTTAGGATTAACCTTTCTTCTTCTCTTGTATACAGGCATGAATACTGGCTCTATACCGGAAGTTGTCTGCGTCATGAGACTTGTTGTGCCGGTTGGAGCAATTGTCAGACATGCAATATTTCTGCGTCCGAATTTTGTCATCTCCTCGTACAATGCAGGGTCAACATCCTTTATTCTGTTGATGAAAGGATTCTTCTTTTCCCTTTCTGCATCATATACGTCAAATGCTCCTCTTTCCTTTGCCATCTGCACTGAAGAACGGTATGCCTCTACAGCAATAGTCTTGTGCACTTCTGTTGAGAAATATGTTGCTTCAGGAGTTCCGTAACACAATCCCATAGCGGCGAGCATGTCGCCTTCTGCAGTTATTCCTACACCTGTACGTCTTCCGGCCTTTGTCTTCTTGTAAATCTTTTTCCAAAGGTTAGTTTCTGCTTCCTTAACCTCTTCGCTTTCCGGGTCGGAATCAATTTTTGCCAGAATCATCTCAATCTTTTCCAATTCGAGATCGATGATGTCGTCCATGATTCTTTGTGCAAGTCCTACATGCTTTCTGAACTTTTCATAGTTGAATTTTGCTTCCTTTGTGAATGGATTGTCAACGTATGAGTACAGATTTATAGCCAGCAGACGGCATGAATCGTACGGACATAGAGGTATTTCGCCACATGGATTTGTAGAGATTGTTCTGTATCCAAGGTCTGCATAGCAGTCAGGAACTGATTCTCTAATGATGGTATCCCAGAACAATACACCTGGTTCGGCAGATTTCCAAGCATTGTGCACGATCTTTCTCCAAAGTGCGTTTGCATTGATTTCTTTGACAACCTTTGGAACCATGCTGTCTACAGGAAATTTCTGTATGTATGTTTTGTTATTTATTGCCGCTTTCATGAATTCATCGTCAAGTCTAACAGAAACATTTGCTCCTGTAACCTTGCCTTCTGTCATTTTTGCGTCAATGAATGCTTCCGAGTCAGGATGCTTGATAGACACAGAGAGCATGAGCGCACCGCGTCTTCCGTCCTGTGCAACCTCTCTAGTGGAATTTGAATATCTTTCCATGAAAGGTACGAGACCTGTAGACGTGAGGGCGGAGTTCTTTACTGGCGAACCTTTTGGACGAATGTGAGAAAGGTCGTGGCCTACGCCTCCGCGTCTTTTCATGAGCTGAACCTGCTCTTCGTCTATACGTATGATTGCACCGTAAGAATCTGCATCACCATCAAGTCCGATGACAAAGCAGTTCGACAATGAAGCTACCTGATGATTGTTGCCGATTCCGGTCATAGGGCTACCTGCCGGAACGATGTACCTGAAGTGATCCATAAGATCAAACAGCTCTTGTGCAGAAATCGGATTTTCATATTTCTGTTCGATTCTGGCTATCTCGTTGGCCAGTCTCCAATGCATGTCTTTCGGCGATTTTTCATATATCTTGCCGAAAGAATCCTTCATGGCGTACTTGTTCACCCAAACTCTGGCTGCTAGTTCATCGCCATTAAAATACTCTAATGATGCCTGCAGGGCTTCATCATAGCTGTATGTCTGCTGTTCTGCCATAACTTGATGATGAGTTAATAGAATTGTTTTTTTAAGTTTGTTTTCTTCTCAATCTATATTGCTGAAATCTGTGTGTGGGAATTAAAAATCAAAGCAAATATAAAATCGAAACGTAAACGCCTGCAAAACTAATCCTCTTTTATGAATCTGCAAAATTTTTAACTATAAACTTATCAACAGCCTGCAAAGTTTTCTGTTTTATTTTGTAAAGACCTGATTATTAGTGTAATATAAAATTGATTATGCTCAAAAGTTTTCCAAAATGGAAATTTGCTAACCTTTTGTATATTAAAATTTGATATGTCTTGGATGTTTGCTATCTTTGTCTTTAACTATTAAAACCCAGTTTTATGACAGATATCAAGAACAGACGTACAATTAGAAAATATACGTCGCAGGACATCCCGTCTGAGATGCTAAATGAACTTATATTGACAGCTTCGCGTGCGGCAACAATGGGCAATATGCAATTGTACAGCGTTATAGTTACACGCGACGGTGAAATGAAAAAGAAGCTGGCGCCATTGCACTTCAATCAGCCTATGGTTACATCTGCTCCTGTTGTGCTTACTTTCTGTGCCGACTTCAACAGATTCTGCAAATGGTGCAACCAGCGTAAGGCTGTTCCTGGATATGACAACTTGCTTTCGTTCATGAATGCAGTGTATGATGCGATTCTTTTTACACAAAACTTCTGTACCCTTGCAGAAGAGAAGGGATTAGGAACTTGTTTTCTTGGAACTACAGCATATACGCCCGATAAAATCATTGAAGTGCTCAATATGCCAAAGCTGACATTCCCTGTTGCAACAATAACTGCCGGTTGGCCTGATGAATGTCCTGCACAGCCTGATCGCCTTCCGTTGAGCGGAATCATACATGATGAGGTTTATCATGACTATGAGCCGTCTGATATAGACAATATATATGGATATAAGGAAGCATTGGACGAAAACAAGCATTTTGTCGAGATAAACGGCAAGGAAACATTGGCACAGGTGTTTACCGATTTGCGCTATACCAAGAAGGACAACGAGGCTATGTCTGAAAACTTTATGGAAACATTGCGCAGGCAGGGATTTATAGACTGACGTCTTGTCTGCTATCGATATGCTCTGTAATCGAATTGCATAAGAAAAGCGGAAGCTTCAGCGTGTGTTGCAAAACATTAACTGAAGCTTCCGCTTTCTTATACTATATAATATAATGATTGGATATCGAAAGATGCATTATTTCCTGAAGAACGTACTTTCTATTTCTTCAATGTCTCTTCTTGTTCTTTCGTCTGTGTCGATGAGGTTCTTTATCTGCTTGATTGAATGTATCACAGTTGCATGATTTCTTCCGCCCACACAGTGTCCAATCTGGCTTGTCGATTTGTCTGTATGCTTGTTTGCGAGATACATTGCAAGCTGTCTGATATATACGATTGGCTGTTTTCTGCTTTTTGAGCAGATGTCTTCACGCGAAACGTCAAAGTGAGCACAGACCTTTTCCAATATGGATTCTGTTGTAAGAGGTTCATCGTTTATTTCGATGAACTTAGGCATAATCTTGTTTACGAGATCAAGGTCTATATCGCAGTTGTAGACAACGGAGTAGGCCATGAGTGAATTGATTATACCTTCCAGGTCTCTTACGCTTTCATCGACATGTTCAGATATGAAGCTTATGACGTTTTGAGGTATGCACAAACCGTCTTTTCTTACTTTGTCGCAGAGAATCGAGTTTCTGAGCGATTTGTCAGGTCGTTCAAGTTCGGCCTGCAATCCCCATTTGAAACGCGTGAGCAATCTTTCTTCCAATCCTTCAATGGCAACAGGAGGTCTGTCGGCCGTAAGTATGAGCTGCTTTCCGTTCAGGTGCAGGTGATTGAAAATGTGGAAGAATGTGTTCTGCGTTTTTGTGAGACCCGAAAACTCCTGTATGTCGTCTATTATCAGGACGTCAATTGTCTGATAGAAGTTTATGAAGTCGTTGGTCTTGTTGTTTCTTACGGAGTCGGTGTACTGCACCTGAAACAGATGTGCCGATACATAAAGCACTCTCAGTTCCGGATGAAGTTCCTTGGTTTTGAGACCAATGGCATTTGCAAGATGTGTCTTGCCCACACCTGAATGTCCGAATAGAAAGAATGGATTGAATGTCTTTGCAGGGTTCTGTGCAATAGCTTCGCCAACAGAGCGGGCAAGCTTGTTGCTGTCGCCTTCAAGGAAATTCTCGAAATTATAGTTGGGTCTGAGCTGTGAGTCCAGATCCTGAACCGCAGGAGCCATCAGTACGTCTGGAGACAGATTGGCTTTTCTTACGGCTGTACCGTTCTGCACGATAGACTTGTTCGACGATTCCACCTCGACAGTGAGACCGTTCTGCTTGTCCTCGAGTATGCTGTAGCTCAGGCATACGCCTGTTCCGAACACCTTTGTAATTGTCTTTTTGAGAAGATCCAGGAAATGTTCCTCAACGAATTCGTACACGAATTGGCTTGGTACGCTGAGCACGAGCCTTTTGTCTGCAAACGATTTTAGATTGATGTATGCAAACCATGTGTCAAATTGCTGTTGGGTGATGTTGTCATGTATTATTTCAAGACATCTTCTCCAAAGCTCATTTGGATTGTTTCCCATTTCTAGAATATACTTTACTTGTCATTTTATTTCCCACAATGCAAATTTCATCATATTATTTGATTTTATCAAATGATTTTTTTGCTTCAATAATTTGATAATTTCTATAAGCTTTTGTTTCAATGATTTACGAAAGCATTTTGCTGGCATGCAAAAAATGAACTTGCATTTTATCAACTTTCTGTATTATAGGAAGATACGCTCTTGCCTTTTACGTTTAACCGAATGTGAATACGCAAAAAAAGAACTCCACTATCCTTTTGTTTATTAGCACCTTATTTACGGTGCATGAAGGAAAGTGGAGTTTGTGTCTTATTTATATTAATTCTAAATAACGAGGTTTTCTTTAATTGTCTTTTCTACCGAAAATTGAGAAGTGAACATAGCGTTTAGGATGCTTCTGCAAATCCTGCATGAGTGACGATGCGTCTAAGAAAGTGTTGTTGAGATTGTTGTATAAACTGCTGTCATTCATCAATAGTCCGAGCGAGCTGTTAGGGTTGTTGAGCTTGTCTGTGAAGAGCTGAACTCCCTCCATTGTCGTGTTGAGGTTTGATTCTATTTTTGCAAAATCAACATCCTTGAGCTTGCCTGTAGTTGTTTCTAGGTTAGAGCATATACTGTCGGCTCTGGTTGTCAGTTCCGGAATGTCGTTGCCTAGAATCTTGTTTATTCTGTGCGTAGTTGTCTTCAGGTTGCTTGTTACATCCTCCATGTTGTTGATTGAAGCCTGAAGTGCCGGATTTGAAGCCAGTTTGTTTATTGATGTGAGGATAGAGTCGAGTTTTGGCAAAAGCTCCTGAACCTGAGGCATCATCTGCGAAACCATTGTCAACGCATCTCTTTCCCAAGCACCTTTGAGTGTGTCTCCCGGTTCAACTCTTTCGCGTGGGTTGTTTGCCATGAGGATGTTCATCTTTGTCGAACCAAGCATTTCCTTCGACAGTTCCACGATGCTTCCTTTTGGTATGCGTATTCCCTTCTTTATGCTTATTGTAGCCAGGATGTTCTTGCTTGAATTTTCGTCATATTTCAGGTCTTTGACCACTCCGATTGCATATCCGTCAGCAAGCACTTCGCTCGAGACGGCAAGTCCGCTGACATTGTCGAGTTCCACGTAGTATGTATCATCGGAACTGAAAAGGTTCATGCCTTTTAGAAAGTTTATGCCGATATATATTATCAGCAGTGCCATGATTGCTATGATTGCAATCTTTACTTCTTTAGTTAAGAATTTCATTATCTTTCTATTTGTTTTGTTTGCTGTTGTTTTTGAATTCCCTTATTGCTGTTGCTGTTTCTATGCGGACATCGTTCTTGAATGCAACGATGAATGCTCCAGGAAATTTTTTCTTTACATCTTTCAGCGTGCGAAGTACTTCGTTGTAGTCGCATGTTGTACCGCATGTGTACTTATACATTCCGCCGTCCTTATAGAAATCAGCATCCAGGCCTTTCAGCTGTCTGTCATTCTTTTTCAGCTGTCTGTCTGCTGCAAGAATCTGTATCTTGAATACTGGTTCACTGCTGGCATTTTCCACAGTGTTGTCTGTGGTTTCTTCTGCAACAGTGGTTGCATTGCCGTCCTTGTTGTCTGTTTCAGCCTTTTCCTCTTCTTCTATTTCTTCTTCAAGATCTTTTATGTCGATCTTTTCCAGATTGGCCATGCGTCCCGTGTGCTGCTGCTTGTATTTTACGATGGCGTTGTAGATACATTTTGCCAATGTGGTCTGTCCGCGTTTCGACATCAGGAATCGTTCCTCTTGGGGTGTTGATATGTAACCCACTTCAAGCAGAACGCTAGGCATGTATGAGAGGCGCAATACTGCAAGGTTGGCCTGAAGTACTCCCATGTCACGTCGTCTGCCTCCGTTTACCATTTCGCGTTGAACCATCGTTGCGAAATTTACGCTTTCTTTCATATCCCTGTCCTGCATCAATTCGAAGATAATGTCGCTCTCTGATGAGTTGGGATTGTTGAAGCTGTATCTCTGTGCACCGTCTTCCTCAAACTGTATAACAGAGTTTTCCCTCTTTTCAACTTCAAGGTTGGTTGCCGAGCTCTTGAGGCTCAATGTGTACGATTGCACGCCCATTGCCTTTCTGGCGCCTCTTGGCAGAGCATTCGTATGTATGGAGATGAACAGATTTGCTTTTGACTTGTTTGCAATGTTGGCTCTGTCGCCGAGTGGGATGAAAACGTCTCTGTCTCTTGTGAAAATGACTTTTACATCCGGACTCTTTGATCTGAGAAGTCGGCCTACTTCAAGAGCTATATTGAGATTGATTTTCTTCTCCATATTGCTTCTTGACGAGCCGATTGCTCCGGGGTCTTTACCGCCGTGTCCCGGATCTAGAACGACAATAAACGGTTTGTTGTCTTTTTCCGCCGCGTTCAATCCGGAGTGGAACAGCATTAGCAATGCTGTTGTAATGAGTATGATTATGCGCATATTTTCTGAACGACTTTGTGCAAATATACGAACTTTGGGTGAATTTGTTTTATATGAGTGTAAGTTTTGGACTAAAGGGACAAAAAAATCGACTTGATAGATAGCGCCTTGGCGAGGGCGGGGGAGAGAAACGAAAACCGCGGGCGCTCAGAATTGTTTTTCCTGGCGCTCGCGGCTGCATTTGCGGGCGCTCGCATTTATTGCTGCGGGGGCCTGCATGGATTTTTTATGTTTGATGCAGGGTTTATGCCTGCTTGCTTGTGTTCGGGTGCCTTTCTACATCATTAGATGTTGAGCTTAAGTTTTGCACCGGCCATGAACCAGAATCCCGGCTGTTTCACATTGCCGATGTCGTAGTATCTGTGGTCGGTCAGGTTGTTGCCCTTGAAATATATTTCATATTTTTTTTCTTCCCATGCCAGCTGAAGGTCAAGAATGCCGTATGGAGAATATTTGGTTGGCTTCGATGTGACCGACGGCGTGCCGTCTGCTCCTGTCATCGTTGTATACTTGATGTACGAACCCATTCTTTCCTGCCATCTGAACGATAGGGAAGCTGTGAGCTTCTTCCATATACGTCCGTCGAGTCTTGCTGTGAACTTGTGCCTCAGGTAATCCATGGCATAACAGCTGGCGTAGATGTGCTCTTTGTCGTGTCTGTCCTGATGGATATAGGCATAGTTGAGCGAGAGAAGGCGCAGTGGGTTCCGTTCGCCGAATATCTTTTGAAGGTTCAGTCCTGCGCTCAGTTCTACACCCATGTTGTCAATCTTGAAGTTCGTTGCATGGTATGTAGAATAGTTGTTCACAGAATCGCTGTCGTACATGACCCAGTCGATCATGTTGTGCTGTTTCCTATAGAAAGCACGGAGTTCGAGCGTTGCTATTTCGTCCGTGAACCGTCCTCCAACGGTCAGCTCCTGTGTCTCTTCCGGTTTCAGGCCTGTGTTGCCTTCCTGAGTAGGACTTTTATAATATAGGTCGGTGAAAGTCGGCATTCTTTGTGCCATATTCCACGATGCATATATTTTCCATCGGCTGTCGGGACGATACGACACGTCGATGCCCGGATACAGGCGCATTCTGTAGTCGAGCATCGTGTTCATGTTTGCCATGACTCCGAAACTTATGCTCCATCTGTTCAGAATGACGTTGTGTTCGAGATAGTAGCATACGTTGGTGCGGTTGTCGCGCATGGTGTAGTAGCCGTCATGCCCCGGTATGCCTACGTATTCGCTTTCATCGAGAGGTTTTCCGAGGCTGGTGCTCAGTATGCCCTCGTTTCTGAATTCCGCACCGATGGCCGACTGTCCAAGCGACCAGTCTATCTGTGCATTTGCGCTGAGTCCGTACACGTCGGTCATGTGGTAGTTCTCGCCCGTCTTGCTTCCGCGAATCAGCTGGAAATGGTCGAGCGAGCGGTTCCAGTACATTGTCGGAGTGAACTTGATGCGCCCTTTGGTCGTTGCGCTGACAGACGCCATGTAGCGCCTGTTCTCCTCGTATTGGTCGGGATACATGCCCGAATAGAACGTGTTGGCGCCGTAGTTTTGTGAGCTCATGCCCAGACTCCAGTCGAATGTTGCCAGTTTTGTGTCGGCATCGCCCTGGTAGTAGGCTCTGAATTTGTTGAAATCGCTGTTGTCCGTTCCACCGTCGCTTCTCTGGTAGCCTCCGCTGATTCTGTTGTGCAGGTTCTTGCCGACGAGGCTTATCGATGCGTCGGCTCCTGCAGAACCGTAGCTTCCGCCTTCGGCAGAGACAGTGATGTTGTCGGATTTTGATTTTTTTGTGACGATATTGATGGCACCATTGAAAGCACTTGTTCCGTATACACGGCTTGCTGCGCCTTCGAGAATCTCGATGCGTTCGATGTCGTCAACTGATATTGGAAAATCGGCGGAAAGGTGTCCGGTGTGGGGGGAAGAAATATTTACACCGTTCAGAAGAATCACAATCTGGTCGTGCGTTCCGCCATTGATGCTTATGTCCGTTTGGATGCCGAATGCGCCGCGTTGCCGGACATCTACTCCTGCGGCATATTTAAGAAGGTCGTTTACACTTTGCGCCGGAGTGGCCTGAATGTCTTCTCTTGTCATAACGCTGACAATGCGTGCCGACTGTCCCATTGGCTGCGCCACTCGGCTTGCGGTCACCTCGATGTCCTCCAACTGCATCAGTTTCTCACCGCTTTCAGACGGTTCTGACGGCAGAGACTGGGCCGAGATGCTGTCCGTGCTGGCGTATGTAAGCATTGACACAGCGAGTACTCCGATGCGTATCTCCTTGCCGAGGCTTCGGAATATTGCATCGTGCTTGCGGTCAAACTGCCTCCATGTTACAGACTTGGCTTTGATCTGCAAATTTTTTTTGTTCATTGTTTTTTGTGTTGGTTAATATAAATGTATAAAATGTGTATATGCGGTGACGAAAGACGGCACCCGATGAATCTTTCGCCTGCATATTTTTTCAGGGCGCAAATGTAGCGATAATTTTCTTGTTTGCTTCGTCTGATATGGAATAATTTAAACCCTATTTATTGCCTTCCGTAAGGCTTTTTGAGTAGCTTCAACTTGAAAAAATTGTGGCTATTTCTTTGATTTATTTGAATACACTGAATTTTATTACCTTATGTTCCATAATTCAAAAAGCACTTATTATAAAAGCAGTTATATATGCATGAGTTAGTTCTACTACTGAACGCCAAAATACAGAATGGCAATTAGCGGACTTGAAAGCTTATGTAGAATACAGAAAACTAGAAAATTACATGTGTCTTTGAGGAAAATAAGCGGAGCAAAAAAAGAACTCAGAGCGTCCTATTTTGGTTGAGGCTTTGGAATACTGCGAAGTAAACTCAATAGACATAGCACTGGTATCAGAACTCAGCCGTTTGGGTAGAAATGCCTTTGAAGTGCTAGAAGTAGTAAAAAGACTTGTAGATAATGAGATTAACCTATTCATACAAAAAGAGCAGTTTACCTTGCTGGATGAAAACAATTCACTATCAACTTTCGCCCCAATCATGATTGCAACTCTTTCTACTAGTGCTCAACTGGAAAGAGAAAATATCAAGTTCCGTCTTAACAGTGGCTGAGCGCAATATATAGCAAAAGATGGAAAGCTGGGAAAAATCGGAAGTACAAAAAAAGAATATAAGGAAAGAAGAGTACAAAGAAGTTATAGCACTATTAAAAATGGATATTCAATCCGTAACATTGCTCAACTTTGCGAAATAGGAATTATTACAGTTCAACGAGTAAGAAAAGAATTCATAAAAGAAAAATAAATGTTTTTTATTACATTTGCTTTAAAATTTAATGATATGGTTCTTGATATAGATAGCATAATACCTTTTTCTAAAAGGCATAAGGGAGAAACTGTTAGAGAGATTATCAGATATGATTCTGGGTATCTCAAAGACTTAATGATTAAAGATGATAGAGTTGTTTTCTCCGATACGTGTTTTAAAGAAAAAAACGACTTACTAAAAGTCATTTTGATAATTGGGAAACACCATCTAATAGTAATATCTCAATTTTTAAAAAGTTAAGGACATATGCCCATCCATATCTATATGATTTTAATGATAATGAGTTGGAAACTTTAAATAAACAAAGACTGTTGAATTATGGAAAGATGTGATTGGTTTTATATATTTGAAATTACAGAAGTTGAGGATATTAATTGGGGAGAATTGATTTCTGTTGAAGCTACACCTATAAATTTTAAGAAAAAAATGATGGTAGTTATGTTAAATCTATAAGTGAATCAAAAAAAGACAGATATTACTTTTTTTATCCTAAAGAAAAGAAGTACATTGATAATATACTGCATATAGCAAAATCAGATATGGGAGAATGGGAAGTTAATTTTGAAGAATTCAATTGTAAGATAATTGAAATGGACAATATTAAAACATCTGCCTTTTATCATAAATCAATAAATAATAAAAAAAGTATGTGGCAGTCAATAAAATCTTTTATAAGAAAGTAATATTGACACCGGTTTTTGACACTGGTACAAATAATATGTGAGTAAAACTTATAGTTAAAGTTCTTATAATAAACATAATACATTTTTTCTTGAAACAATAAAATGACAGAATGGGAATAAACTGCATTTTTCGTGTATGCAGACATAGCGATGTACATAAAAATGCATGCAGGTTTCGCGAATCACTTCGGGAAATCTGCATGTCTTGCTTTTATGGTTTACGTAATTCTGAAAGATTATTGTGTGCCAATAAACAAAAACAAAGTATAGTTAAGCTATGCGCTAGTTTTATCTTTTTCTACTTTTATTTTCTTTTGACACTGCAAAGTTACGTATTGTTGAGTGAGCGGTCAATACTCTGTTTTACTGATTCTTGCCGTCTGTTTTTCTGCAGATGCGTGATATTTATGGCAAAATACGTTAGCCGATACTCACTTTTCACGCCATGATGCTCAGTATTGAGTATGTCGGAATGGAAGTTATACGCACTCATTGGTTTGCGTAGCTGTGCATTCCTCCGAGAATATAGTTCACACCGAAATATGTCATCAGAACCGTTGCAAATGCTCCTGCAATGTATATCAGGAAACATTTCCTTTTTCTGAAGAATGGAAGCGACTGCCTGTGCAGAGGCATGCTGTATATGAGCATAGTAATCAGCGCCCATACCTCTTTGGGATCCCAGCTCCAGTATGTACCCCACGACACGTTTGCCCACACAGCTCCAACGAATATGCCAATGGTCAGCAGCGTCAGGGCGGGATAGAGTATGATATATATTAGGCGCATGGATTCCTCTGTTGCCGAAGGTCTTGCCAAGGCACCCACGGCTATGAAAAACGTCAGCGACAGCATGGCGTATGAAGCCATTATGGATGAAACATGAATCGACAGCAGTGGCGAGGATAGTACCGGCATAAGGTGAGTGATCTGCGGATTCATCTCGCTGAGCGATGACACAAGCAGTGCAAAGCCGGCGGTCAGCATGCCCAGTGATGCGAAGAGCACGTGCTTACGGCCTATAGCCAGTGTGCCTAGCATAATCATCAGTGCAAGCGTCTGCATAGTTTCGTATCCGTTTGACATCGGGAAGTGTCCGCCAACGTACCATCTGAGACTTAGAACTGCGGTGAGTAGGCTGGCGCATATAACAATGATGGTCAAAAAACATTTGTGTAATATCTTGAGCGCCTTCGGATGTTTCTCCTTCAGTTTCATCGCCGGAATGAGAAGTATACCCATTGTTAGGAAAAGTTTGAACATCCATCCCGTTGTGTGCAGATGGTTGAGAAGTATTTCTGCATTAACTTTTCTCTCTGGCAGAAATGTTTTGCCTCCGTTCTTTCTTTGGAAGTCAGATAATTCTTTGACTATCTTGTCATAATCTTTCCCGTCGTTGCTATGCAGGTCTGTATCGATTTTGCGCAAGATTTCTGTTCCGTATGCTGTATTTCTGTCTGCGATACTGTCTTCTGTAGCGATGCATGGCGAAGTCCATAGTATTCTTCCTCCGTCTCTTATGGGAAACATCTGGAGGAGATGTCCTTCCTGAGCCATAACAATCAGACTTATCTTTTCGTCCATTTCCATTACGGCCTTTGATGGGGCTGAAGTGTTGGCAAATATGTATCTGCCTTCAGGAAAGAAATCGAGCATGGATGCTCTTTCTGGCAAATGATATTCGTTGCGCAGTTTGCTGTCGTCAACTTCTATAAGCTTTTCGCGTATCCATACTTCTGGGTAGAATATGAACGATAGGAACACCTGTTCGGCAGTGAAGCTTCTGTATGAATTGTCTCCTGTTAGTTTGCGCGTGAAATCCAGCGCAAGAGTTTGTACAGGACATATCCTGCCGTTGTACATCACCTGAAGCTTGCCGAACGCTTCAGCCTGTTCTTCAGTGACAGCACCCCTCATGCGTTTCTCTGATGCTTCTGTAGTCTGTATGTTTATAAGGAACAACAATAGTGCAACGGCAATGCCTGCCACCTTCTCGCCTCTGATGAGGCGTCTGAACGTACCGTTCTTTTCAATAAGCATAAATATCATAGAAACGAACAGCAGAACATATCCGGCATACGTTATAGGTACTCCCCACCGGTCTATATTTACAGAAAGGTACGAACCTCTGCCGTCATCGTCGTACGAACTCTGGTAGAGTCTTACACCATTGCGGTTGAAGATTTTGTTCATAGAAATTCTGTATTCTTCGAAACTCTTCCCCCCGTCGTACGAAACAGCAATTTCGCTCACATAATCGGCCGGTGTGTCCGTGCCAGGATGGAATTCTGTTTCGTATTTGTCGAGC
The DNA here is from genome assembly GCA_001915545.1 of Bacteroides sp. 43_108. Classification (GTDB taxonomy): domain Bacteria; phylum Bacteroidota; class Bacteroidia; order Bacteroidales; family Bacteroidaceae; genus 43-108. The sequence goes on from MNQS01000017.1 coordinate 29,403, forward strand.
CTTATGCTGAATGGCAATTGTTCGAGTATCCTCTCTTCCGACAGGTATCTGTCTACCGTTTCACCCTCCCTCAGATGGAGCATGCCTTTCTCCGCTGTTAGAGATGTTGTGAGTGCACCGACTAGAATCAGTATGAAAGATACGTGAATCATCATCACCGCCTTTCGTTTCCAAATCTTGGTCTTTGCCAGCAGGCCTATTGCCGAAAGACTTATCACTGTCCACAGCACAGTGAACCATGCACTGCCGTAGATGTATCTCCCGGCGAAAGCTGTTCCGCATTCGTCTTCAACGAATGTTGCAACGCCAAGAACCACAGTCATCAGCATCAGCATTGCGAAAGGTGCACGTTTCATATATTTTATTGTGGATTTGTTCTTTGTAGATGTTTTGTTCATCTGCATAGAGTTTGATTGATTAATGGTTTGTATAATATATAATAGGTGTATGATTTGAAATGCAGAAAAGATTTCAAGATGCGTTATAAAGAAATCTCCTGTCTCTGCATTCCGGATATGCATGGACAGGAGATTTCTTGTTTGTCATATATAAATATGTTCGGGAATTCTTTTCTTTTTCAGAAGTCGCGGAACGCGCTGTCGCCCTTTTTCGAAATAGCCATGCACTCCATTTCGATAAGCCATGTAGGACGGCATACAGGAGCAAGCGTTATGACGCGCGGTATGTCTGGGAAACGTTCGTCAAACATCTTCTTCACCGTTTGGTAATCGGCACTGTCGCGCAGATACACGATAATCTGCATCACGTCGTCGAAACCGGCATCCGCTTCCTCCAGAAGTTTACCTACGTTTTCCCACATGCGCTCTGTCTGTTTTACAATGTCGCCAAGATGTACAACTTCTCCCTTGTTGTTTATGCTGGCTGTACCGCTGATGAGCACATGCGTTCTGTCGCCATACACCATCTTAGTACCACGTTCGAACGTTACTCCGTATTCGTAAGTAGGGTTCAGGTGCGTTGGTGCGTAGAGGTATGTCTCCTGTTTCTGGTCGAAGCCGGTTATTGCATATGTGTCCATCTGTACGATGGCTCCAGTGTCGGCCGGCAGTCCTCCTATGCCTGTACTGGCAATGTAGTGCGAGTTTTCGGTAAGTCCTTGTGCGCAGAAATTCTCTTTGCGTGCTCTTACCATGCCGGCATATTGCGTGTCGACGTCGCGGACGAAGAACCATGTGCGCACACAATTGTCGGCCAGAGTTGCACTGAATTTTCCCAACCTCTCCTCGTAGTCATTGAGCAGAACTTCCGTCTGATGTGCTGAGTCGCCCTTACGTTCCAGCATTCCCATTTTCCACAGATGTCTGTATCCGTTGTGTTCGCTTACCGTCATGCCGTGTTCCTCTGTAATCTCCGTGCCTTTCTGCAGGTATATCCACACTGCAACTTTGCTTCCGTCGAGCGGTGGCTGCTGTATGGTTGATACGGCGCATCCGCATTCTTCCTTCATCAGTGGGCGCTGGTTTACAGCATCGCTCAGAAAATATCTTTTCATCACGACCGATGCACCTTTCATCGCGTCTGCATGCAGAACTTTAGCCTCTGCCTCGTAGAGTCTCTTCAGTTGAGCCTCGAACATGTCGCCTAGCGGCTCCACATGTATCATAGCGTGAATTTCGCCGACTTTGCCTTCAGGCTCGAAATGAGATATCTCGGCCGACGCTTTCAATTCATTGAAGTAAATTTTTTCAGTTTTCATATCTGCGGTTTTTCTTATCGTGTTTGAATGGTGCGCCAAATGTATTTTTGTTCTTTCATTTGCATGCACCTGAGTTTATCCATTCTTTTATCAAAAGTGTCATGTCGTTTCTTAAGTTGACATTCATGGGATGGTTGTATCCCGACTCGTTTGCATCGAGTGTATCTTCTGTCATTATTCTGTAAAGATAGCTTTCTGTTGCATTTCCTGCAACAACTCTAACGCACGACGGATCTGTTGTTGCTGGTTTGCCGATAAGCATTTCGTAGCTTTTATCTTTTGTAAGGTCGAGACCGGCTGCTGTTCCTCCATCGCCATGGCATGAAATGCACCTGGAGTCGAATATGCCGTCCTGCACGAAACTGTACAAACTTTTCATTTCTATTGTGCCGGCATCGATTTCGGCAGAAAGTCCTTTACCGGTTTCAGTGGTATATATGTGATATATCAGTTTATGTGAAAGACTGGTAATGCATATAGATGCTGTTGTCACGTCTTCCGGTACGTTGGAAAGTGTAAATTCCATGTCTTTGCCCTCAACCGGTGTACCTATGTTTTTCGATATCGAAGGATAAGTGCCGTCCTCCTTGAAACCGGCGAACAGAACGCAGTAGTCTTCTGTCGACGGCCATTGGTCTACATTTGTGAATCTGACCTTGATTTCGAGTACGCGTCCGGAACCTTCTGCTTCGCTTATTTGCGGATATATTTTCCCATCATCGCATGACGAAGCAATAAATGCCATAGCCGACGCCGTCAAGAGGATTTTCATTGTTTTCCATGTTTTCATGTTTCTTATCCTCCATGTTTTCAGAAACTGTATTGCATCATCACTACAGCCTTATGTGTTGAAACTCCAAGGTCATCCTCGTCTCTGTCCAGCTGTGAAGAATGTCCTGTGCGTCCGACATATTCATACATGGCTGACAGTTTAAGATTGCACTTAGGAACGAAGTAGTTGATTCCAACTGCAGGCATGTTAAGAAAACCGGCTCTGTCCAGACCGTTTCTGTCAAGAAAATCGTATCTCAATGCAGGCTGCAGATTTTTTGTCACGAAATATCCAGCTTGTATATATCCGCCGACATAGTTGTAGCTTTCCGATATCTTTTGTCTTTTTGTGAACCCAATGTTCATGTAATAAGCTTCTGCCGCAAGGTAGAGCCTGTTTTTCAGCCACGCAAATTCTATTCCTGCTCTGAAATCGTTTGTGCTTTCGTTTTCGCTCTCTACGTTATAGTTCACCGATGCACCGATGAGCATCTTTTCCGTATTCAGCATCTTTGGATTTCCTTGCGTTGCAGGCATCTCTCCGTATGGCAGGTATGTTATTCTTCCTGCATACAGCAGTGATGGAATATGCAGGTCATCACTTAGAGTTTTTGAAGCACTATTGTTGTTTATGCCTGTGCCGTTGAACAATCCTATTTCGTAGCCCCAGCGGTTTTTGATGATACCGTGCATTTCCACTCCTAAGTCAAATCCCGTAGCAAAGCTTGGTGTGACTGCGTTCAGTGAATATGGCAGTATCATGCACTGTGTCAGTGAGTTCGGCAATGACGGGAAAAGTGTTTCTCCAAGTGTCGTCAGATAAGCGTGAGAGAATGGTGTCTTGAATTTTCCTACTCTGAATCTCACTGCTTCGCTGGCGGCATAGTCTATCCATGCTTGCTGAAGTATTGCTGCTCCAGTAGCTGCAGAATTGATTGAAAGGTTATAGTCGATCAGACCGAATGCCCTTCCTGTAAAGCCTAAGATGGCATTGGGTACTGCAAAGCCTGAGTTTGCCACATTGTCCTGATTGTATGCAGGATCTAGTCCTTCGCTGTCATAGTAGTTGAAGTTCAAGCTTGTCTGTAGGAACAGATAAGGTTTGAATATGAATTTCCCGTCTTTCGATTGAAGAGTGAATCCTCTATTATCGGCGATAGGAACAACACCGTTGCTCATGTCGAGCTTTATGTTTCTTTCAGCTGTTTCCTTTATGGTTGTGTCAGCCGGTTCTTCAGCGTAGGCACACAGTGACATGGCTGTTGCTGCTGCAAAGATAGCAGAACGGTTGATTATCTCGTTCATTTTGTATTTTGTTTTTTTCATTGTCCGTTTTTTGTTTGTTGATGAATGATTTCTCAGAGCGATTCAAGGAATTTTATAAGTTGTTCCCTTTCTGATTTCTTGAAATTCTTGAATATGTTTTTCGAAGCTTCGCCTTCGCCTCCGTGCCACATTATGGCTTCTTCGAAGTTTCTGGCTCTTCCGTCGTGCAGGAAGAATGTGTGTCCGTTCACTTTCTTCTGCAGTCCTATGCCCCACAGAGGAGTTGTTCTCCATTCATTGCCTCTTGCAAGTCCGCTGACATAGTTGTCGTTAAGTCCGACACCCATGATTTCGCTTCCCATGTCGTGAAGAAGAAAGTCAGAGTACGGATGGATGGTTTGTCCCCCGAGCCATGGCAGAGTTGTGTTGTTGAGAAGAGTTGCCCCTCTCGGTCGTGTATGCAAGGTTGTCACGTGGCACAAGTGGCATTTGCTTCTGTAGAAAAGCTGTTCACCTGCCTGCACGTCAGGATCATCCATGTTCCTTCTTGCCGGAACGCCCAAACCGTGCATGTAAAGGTCAACATCTTCCATTTCTTCTGTAGTTACCTGCAGACCGTAATTTGCAAACCCCATGGCACCTATCATTTCGTACATCTGGTCTTGACCTTCACATATCTCTTCCGGATACCGGCTGTTGGTTACTCCCATATCGCTCGAAAATCCGAGTTCTACGGTGAGGTCGGCATGCTGTGCCTTGTTGCCCGACAAACCGAGACGTGTCACTCCTTTTTCTGTAATGTAGTTGCAGCGTCCGCTTATACCGTATTCAGGATAATTGCTTTTTCTTGCCAGAGCTTCGATTTCGCTTTCGTCAAGTGCCATCATAATTCCCATGCCGACATGGCGCAACGGAATTCTAACCGTTATGAACATGTTTGTGCTGTCGTATGGTTCGGCATACCATTCTGTGACGGTATATTTAGGATAGCGAAGTGAATATTTTTCACCGTCAGGATAGCTGAATTCCTCTTCTCTCCAGTCAACAGACAGTTTGCCTTCAGGCGTTACACCGTAGATGGCCTGGTCGTGAAGCACTCGTCCGTAGCTCTTGATGAACGTTCCGTTTTTCTTTGTTATGTATATCAGCTGTGACGAAAATCCTGTACCAGTACCGAAAGTTGGAGTTGTGCGGCCGGCATGGAAGTGACAGCTTCCGCATGAATGTCCTGCATATACCGGACCTTTGCCACCAACAGATGTGCTGTCAGATGTACGTCCGTTGTTGTAGAGGGCATCGCCACGTGTGAATCTGACGAGGTAATCTCCTGTCAACCAGTTTGCAGATTGGTCGTATGCCAGACTGGAGCTGGACCAGATGGTTGATATACCTCCAAGCAGTTCCGCGTCGGTGGCTACAGTTCCGTCATCTCTTAGAATCTCATTATTGTTGTAAGGGTCATCCTGACAAGCAGTCAGTCCGCTTGCAAAGCATAAGAGGAACAAGCAGAACCTCATGGTCCTGCTTGTTGAACTGCATAAAATATTTTTGGATTGCTTTTTCATTGAACTTTAAAATTGGTGTTGCCTATTTACCTCTTCTTTACGTTCTGATCAGTTGAGACCCAACGATGCCTGCATGTCTTTAAGTCCTTGTGTGAGTTTTGAGCATGCATCCATGGCAGTGTAAGATTCGTCGGTGTAAATATTATTTCTGAAAGGTTGAGGGATATTGTTTATGGCATTCATGGCATCGTTTATGAGTTTTCTCATATTGTTGTCGTAGTCGCTTCCGAGTTTTCTGCGTACTAGATTTGATATAGAGTTTTCACTGGCTTCAGCACCGATTTCTGTGCGGTTGCCCAAATACGAATATTTTATGGAACGTATGTTGTTCATATAATCGTCACGTGAATGCCAGCTGTACCACGATTCAACTGCATATAGTGCAGCTTCATGCTGACCATCTTTCCAATAATTGAACGGGTCTCCGATTTTTGCATCTCCAACTTCGCCGGATATATCCCAGCATCCTTCTATAATTTGTCCGACAGGATTCTGATATGTATTTGCGAAGTACTCGCTGAAAGTCTTGTTTCCATACTGTTCATAAGGTGTTGTGAACCACCAGTCGTATGCCGCCTGTCCGTCTTCTTTGAGCAGTTGTGCTACTTTCTGCATATATGTGCGCCATCCAGCAGGATTTGCATTGTACTCTTCGTCTGAAGTAACATTTCTGCTTTCACCGTCGGAGAACAGCAAGTATTCCAGCGAGTGGTAACCTTTCACATCCTCGCTCTCAGGTGTTTCTCCGCTTGCAAGAATCTGTTTGATGTCCTGCACGCTCAGAGGCCATGAGTCCATTGACGGGTCAAGACTGAAGTCTGCCACAGGACCGAAAAGGAACGCTTCGCTGCATTCCCATGGCTTGCGTGCTGCAATCCACTCGTCGCACGCCTTGTCCATGTTGTCTTGAGTAGGGTTGTTTACGAAATTCATTACTGTGTTGTATAGTTCTGCATTACCTTCAGCCAATTCTTTGTACGTCGGTTCAATAATGACATCTATATAGTTTCTTATTATTTCTGCTTCGTCAACATCATCAGCAACTGTGTTGTATGCAAACGGAATGGTGTCGGCAAGATTGCTTGCAATAGGAATTATTTTCAGACCTTCGCCTTCACCGCTTCCGCCACTGCCGTTATCATCGCTGCATGCACACAAACTGCACAGTGTCAAACCTGCAAACAAAAATGAACTGATTCTTGTAATTTTCTTTTCCATATTAATTTCCTTTCTTCTTTTGTTGGTGTTCGTAAAATCTTTAAGTTCTTTATTTCTTTATTTCTTTGCAAACCATGTTATATATGCAATTCCAATTGAGAATTCATTTTCATTGTTGTATTTGCCACCACCGATTCGTCTCATTGCGTAATCTGCTTTTATAGCCAGATTCGGCAATGCGTACCAGTTGGCTCCGAATGTCCATTTGCTGACTTTAAACTGATCGTATTTCGTTTGTCCTTCTTCTACGTCCTCAACAGGGTTGAAATACTCATATCTTACAAAAGGGTAGAGTCCTGCCACAGCTTTTCCTTTTAACGATGGTATTGCGTAACATAAATCATATCCTATTTCACCTCCCCAGCTCGCTGCGCTTTTAGCACTTGTATATTTCACACTGTATCCTGAAGCATTGGGCAGGTTTTTGCGTGCCTGGGCCAGTTTGTCTGTATTTCCAATATTTCCGAACAGGCAGCTTGCACGTGCTGTAAGACCGTATCCCTTATATTGTGCATCAGCAGACCAGATGAAAACCGGAACTTTGAAATCGGAATATCTCTGCGTTTTGTCTGCATTTGCGGCGGTGTTGGCGCAGTAGTATACTGAACCGCCGAAACGTAATCCTTTGACAAGATTGAAATCCAGTCTGCCTACGTATGCAGGACTGCTGAATGCATCAGTTTCAAAAGCACCTTGCTTACCTCCAGATACCCAATCTGCTCTTGCAAAACCATCGCAGTTGAGACCCGCCACAACCATGGCTTCATAATTCACACGATTACGGAAGAGGGATCCGAAAAGTGCAAGTCCGGTTTCGTGCCATGTCGATGGTATGAATGCCGTTTCAGCTTCAGGTCTTGAAGTGCCGAAAAAGTTTATTGGTTCGTGGTGGGAGTTTACAAGTCCTACAGGTAGAACCATGTGTCCTATTCTTACATTTATGTGTTTATTTATCAATCGTGTGATATGAAACTGTTCTAAAGCCACTTCGCCACCTTTTTCTGTCTCAGTTTCATACTCTCCGTTTTCATCCATCCAGTCTATTTCTTTAGCAGCACCGACTCCGCCGGCTTCGAATTCTATTTCGGCACCTAAAATCCATTTGTCGGAAAATTTGTAGTCACCTGCAATGACAAACCTAGGAATTGAAATTGTGCTTCTGTTGTCGTCAATGCTTCCTTCAGATGTAGCCATGCGGTTTGGGCCATAGTTCATAAAGCTTCCGAGCATTTCGCCATAACCGCCTATGCGGTATTTGTTCCAACCTGTGTATTCAGATGGAATGTTGTTTTCGTTGCCGTTTTGTGCTGTCATGACACCACACATGAGGAGTGCAGTACCGGCTGTTAAAAATCTGTTGGAGAATTTTGTCTTTTTCATGTTCGTTCTGTTTTTCTTTTTTCGTGATGCAAAATTACTTCCCTCTGAAAGCGTATCAAATACCGTGTTTTTGTGAATTTTAACAGCCTTTTCGGTTTGTTTGGGTATATCATTACTTATGGTAGATTATAGGTATACCTACATTCTGTTGTACATACTCATTACGTAGTAGTTGTGTCCCAAATGTATTTTGATATAATGCAGGGTGTGTTTATTGTCAATATATAGCAACGGCAAAGGCCGGACAGTGGTATTTTTACCTTACTGTCCGGCCTTTGCCGTTGTCACAATCAGCGCAGTTGCTGTTCTGCGTTGATATATATTATTTTGTTCAGAAGAACAGGCTTCCCACTTGGTAGATTGCGGTAGAGCAGATCCAGGCGAGTGCCGTTGTGTAAGCTATAGTAAAGAAAGCCCATCGTGTTTTACCGGCTTCGTTGCGTATCGCTATGCATGTAGGTATGCATGGCATGTACAGGAGTACGAATACCAGGAACGAGAATGCGGCAAGAGGCGTGAGCCCGCTGTGCGCGAGAATAGAAGATATGTGTGCATCTGCTGATTCTCCGTCCTGCGATGCTTCTGCATTTTCTGCAGAGCTGTAGAGTACTCCCATCGTTGATGCCACGATTTCCTTTGCTCCTACACCGGCAATGATGCTGACTCCTTCTTTCCATTCAAATCCGCATGGGCGGAGCAGGGGCTCTATTGTGCGTCCTATGCGTCCAATGAAACTGTTCTCCATCTGTACCTCAGGCGTAGCATCAGGAGTGTCTGTACGCGGATAGTAGCTGAGAGCCCATACAGCTATTGAGGCAAGCAGTATGGTAGTACCCATCTTGCGCAGATACTGGCGTCCCTTCTCCCATGTGTGGCGCCACACAGATTTGAGTGACGGCATGCGGTATGGAGGAAGCTCCATGACGAAAGGACTGCTTTCGCCCTTGACCACAAAGCGGCTGAAGAGCTTTGCCATAAGGATTGCCATGAGTATGCCGAGCAGGTATAGAGTGAATAGTACAAGTGCTGCATGGCGCGGGAAGAAAGCACCGATGACTATGATGTACACAGGCAGGCGTGCGGAGCACGACATGAGAGGTACGACGAGCATGGTGATGAGGCGTGACTTGCGGTCTTCTATTGTACGTGTGGCCATGACTGCTGGAATGTTGCATCCGAAGCCCATGATCATCGGTATGAATGACTTTCCGTGAAGCCCCATCTTATGCATAATCTTGTCCATGATGAAGGCGGCACGTGCCATATAGCCGGAATCTTCCATCCAGCTGATGAAGGCATAGAGAATCATGATGTTTGGCAAGAAGACGATGACACCTCCCACACCGCCTATTATTCCGTCAGCAATGAGGTCCTTCAGTGCGCCGTCGGGCATGCCGGCACGTACGATGTCCGAGAGCCATGCCACACCTGCATCAATCCAATCCATAGGGTACTGGCCTATGTTGAACGTGCAGAAGAACATTATGTACATCAGGAGCAGGAATATAGGGTATCCCCATGTCTGGTGGGTGACGAAAGCATCGATGCGACGGGTAAGAGCTCTGTTGTACCTGCGGTTCTGACGGTAGCATTCCTTGAGCGCACCCTGTACGAAGCCGTATTTGGCATCTGTAATGGCCGATTCGCTGTCTTCACCTATCTCGTCTGTTATTGCTTTCTGGCATTCAGCCCGGCAGGCGAAGATGTCTTTGGCATTTGGCAACGGTGAGACAATCTGCTCAACCTGTCGGTCGTTTTCAAGGAGCTTGATGGCCAGAAAACGTCCTGAATAGTTGTTGTGCGGTTCTGGATTGAGACGTATGAGACGTTCAAGACGTTCGATGTTGTCCTCAATGAGTTTTCCGTGGTTGACGTGAATGTGACGCCAACTCTGATGCTTTCCCTCATATATGTCGATGATGCTGGAAAAGAGCTTTTCAATGCCCTCGCCGGTTTTACCCACTGTAGGTATGACCTGTACGCCCAGCAACTGACCCAGCTGTGAAATGTCAAGGCTGTTGCCGCTTTCGCGCATTTCGTCGTACATGTTGAGAGCCATGATCATTGGAACGTCCATGTCGATGAGCTGCGAGGTGAGGTAGAGATTGCGCTCAAGGTTCGTTGCATCTACAACATTGAGTATAATGTCTGGTGTTTTTTCGATGATGTATTTTCTGACATACAATTCTTCTGGGGTGTAGGCGGAGAGCGAGTATGTTCCAGGCAAGTCGACTATGCAGAAGTGATAGCCGTTGAAGTCGAAGCGGCCTTCCTTGGCATCGACGGTCACACCGCTGTAGTTGCCGACACGCTCGTGCGCTCCCGAGGCAATGTTGAAGAGGCTTGTCTTTCCGCAGTTTGGATTGCCGACGAGGGCCACGTTGATGGTTTTGCCCTTTTCGTGAGCCACCCTCACAATCATTTCATCTCCTCCGGCTTCTATGCCCTTGAGGTCGGGATGTTGTTGCTGGAAATGCTTGGCTTCCTCTTCGCTTACCACCTCGACAAGGTCTGCTTCTGCTCGTCTGAGGCTCACTTCGTAGTCCATTATGCGGTATTTCACCGGGTCTTTCAGAGGCGCGTTGAGCATGACCTCGACCATCTTGCCTTTTATGAATCCCATTTCGACGATTCGTTTCCTGAATCCGCCGTGTCCGTAGACTTTTACTATGACGCCTTTCTGGCCTGTATTAAGTTCCGAAAGTTTCATGTGACAGTTTTGCTTTACTTTTTGTTCATGAATGCGGGGCTTTATCCCGAATATGTGCAAAGTTACAACCTCTGCAGTTTTCTACCAATGCTCAAAATTAGTGAAAATTGTAGCCTGATGTTATGCTGTATACCTAATAGTGTGTATACATAAGCCATTTTTTAAAGATTCATCATCATGCATGTCTCTAAAATACCTATTTCAGGTGATTTGCACCGACATCAATATGTGCTATCTTTGCAGTATCTGAAATGCAAGGTGTAAATATATATCTTGGGCTTGCACTCAATACAGGCTTCCGCTTTCGGATATGAGTTGTATTTTAAAGGAATGAAAGAAAATGGCTGTGCAATTTAAGGCTACAGATAGATTGATGGACGTCATTGCCAAGGACTATAGGATGCTTCAGGTAATGAGTCGTTTCAGCATATCGTTGGGATTCGGTGAAAAAACAATAGGTGAGGTGTGCAAGCAGTGCGGAGTTGACTGTCCGACGTTTCTTGCCGTTATAAATTACATCAAGGATGGAGCAGAGGACTGTCCGCAGGACATTGAAAACATATCGGTTCCGTCACTTGTGTCGTATCTCAAGCAGACGCATGTGTATTTTCTCGATTTTCTCATCCCGAGCATAAGGCGCGAACTGCTCAATTCAATAGATTGTTCTATGCAGAACGAGATAGCCTTCCTTGTGCTGAAGTTCTACGATGAGTATTATGAAGAAGTGCGTAAGCACATGGATTATGAAGATTCGACTGTCTTTGCATACGTAGCTAAACTTTTGGAAGGTGAACTGCCGAAAGCCGATGATATTCATCTAGTATCGCGCCACCACGATTCGATGGAGGACAAGCTTGGCGACCTTAAGAACCTTTTCCTTCAGTACTATCCGCAGAAAGAAAACAACAATGAACTGAATGCCGTGCTTCTCGACATTTACCGATGCGAGGAAGACCTTGCCATCCATTGTCGTGTGGAGGACAACATTTTCGAACCGGCGGTGCGCAAACTGGAGCACGACAACCGTTTGAAAAATCCTGAACATGAGCAAGGTGGCGATGAAACAGGTGCTGTTGCAGAACCGGAGAATCAGCTCAGTCAGAGAGAAAAGGAAATTGTGATATGCGTAGCCAAAGGCATGCAGAATAAGGAAATTGCCGACAAATTGTGCCTTTCAGTAAACACAGTCACCACCCACAGACGCAACATTGCACGCAAACTTCAAATTCACTCGAGCGCAGGCATAACAATTTATGCCATTGTCAATAAATTGGTGACGTTGCAGGAGGTACATGTGTGATATTGTCAGACGCTGTTTTTCAGAGTATAATGCAATTTTAGAATATTTTTCAACTATGCATATTCTGAAATAACTTATGCCGTGCTGCATCGGTTTTGTACAGCACGACATAAGTAGGGATATTCAGTAAATAGAATAAAATTAGCCAACTAATTCATACACAAAGTGTTGCGAATTAGCTGGCTTTTTTGTATCTTTAGGCATTCCCCCGA
>MNQS01000018.1 GCA_001915545.1 Bacteroides sp. 43_108
TAAATCCGGAAAAACCAGACGTGCCGCTTAACAAAAACGATGCGTTTCAAAAAGTACAAAAACGACGCGTACAAGAAAAACGGTGAGCGCGGTCCTATTCAGCATGATCAAAGCCCACCGTTTTTCTTTCACTTGAACCCTCTTTAAATGGCTTTAAAATATCATTTAAAAGCCATTGCAGATTCAAAATAATTTCCTATCTTTATGCAATTGTTAGGCTGCTATACCTGACACCTCATCCGGCTTCGTGTACAGCATCATGTCTGTATATTTAGCTTGATAGTTTACGCTTGCACTAAACTCCACTTTCCTGCATTCCTTGAATGGGCTGCCGACAAATGGGTTTCGGTCCATCCAGTCGCACAGTTCTAAAATGGAGGACTTGTTCGAGGTGAAGTACACGAACGAATGCCCTTTCAGAACGGTTAGTACATCCAGATAGTCAGCCAGACGCCAGAACATCTTGTAAGTACCCACCTCGGTGGAGAGGTACGGCGGATCAACCAGGAACACCACACCCGGAACATCTTTGTAACGTTTGAATACTTCCTTGTAGTCTTCGCTGGTTATAGTCAGTCCTTCCAGATAATCCTTTGCTTCGGGATAGTCTGTCTGCCGAATTCTATTGTAGATGGCTTCTTTCTTCATTCCTTCCAAACTGGTCACATATTTCATGGCGAACAACAAGGATGCGGAAACCGTGATATAATCCACGTAACCGTGCTCTTTTTCTTCCCTCTCAATACGAGCAAACATTTTATCGCGAACCTCCCCGGTTATACGTTTGTTTCTGGGTTCCCCTTCAGCTATCCGACGCAAATCGGATAACAGCACATTGGTGGCCGGGATATTTACAAGTCGGCAGCGGTAGTTGTCGAAGTCATTATACACAACGGTGGCATCAGGCCTGACACATTTGGTAATATGTGACAGCAGGCCCGAGCCGCCAAACAAGTCCACAAACACGGTGCTGTCCGGGAACTGTCCCAGCACCTTGATAAATTCCCTCGCAAACATGCGTTTCTGCCCCACGAAAGGAAGCGGGGCGGACAAATACATCTTTCTCATTTCATTCTGCTTTAAAACGGCCGCAAAGGTCCACAGAATAAACGAAAAACAGCGGGAAACATGAACTGTTCCCGCTGCAAGACATATACAGCAAACTACACGTTCAACCCGAAGCGGACCGTCTCGTCACCGGCGATCAGCGCACGGGTGCCCGGGATATTATTCTCGTAGATATGTACATTGCCCAGATAGAGAGTGATCGACTTCAAGGGAAGTTCTATCTGCCGCGCCATCAGGTACAGGTGGTAAATATCGGAAGGTAGCCCGAGGTTTGCGTCACTGCTGCGCTGGTAGGCGGACAGAACCAGTTCACCGCCATCTAACTGGAACTGTACCAGACTCAAACAGGGTGCCTGGTTGCTCTCGGCACCGGTTTCGCCCAGAAAAAGCACGTAGTTCTTGCTGTTGCGCCTCTCCCGGTTAATTTTCGCTATCAACGGAGGCAGCTTCTCGAAATAGGTCGGGTAACTGTTCACCAGGATGGAGCCGCAATAGTCCCACCAGTTGATGCCGGCCTCCCGGTACTTCTCCACGTTGCGCTCACCCTGCATAAATAACTGCAACTCGCTGCGGAGCTTCTTGCGGGCGATATTATGCCCCTCGAATATGTCAAGCAGGTCCGCCGGTGTCAGTGACAGCTGCTCGTTCAGAAGGTATTGTATATTTCCCTTCTTGTTGGTCTGTGTTTTTCCCGTGGCAAGAATCTTGTCCAGGATACGGTAATACTTGTTCATAGCCATTTCCTCCTTCTAAATTTGAAACACCCTAAAGATAAGGGGAAACGGCACTCCCTACGACATAAAACAACCCGTTCACACTGCAAGCGTCTTGCAGTCGCTCTGGAATCGTTTCACCAAGGCATAAACCTTACGTTCGCTCACCGAATACTTTTCGGACAATACGGCCACAGCATACGAGACTTTTTCACCTTGATCGAGTAGGCGGGTATAGTCCGCGTACAGGTCGATATACCGGGCATCTTCCAGACGGATGCCGGCCGCCTGAAGCCTTTTCAACAGCTCCCGGTTAAAGTTTAATATCTCAATCACTTTCATACAACAAAAAAATTATATCTTTGCATCGCCAATCATTTTTTAGACAACAAAAAAAACGTCAAACCGTGACAGAGGGTATTTGCCCCCGGTCGCGCGGTTTGGCGTTTCATGTTTATAAAAGTGATTGGCGTTACTTTTTAACAGGCCGGGGGCTTTTTTCTTATCCTCCCCCGAAGGATTTATTCCACCCGGTACTTCTCCGGATCAAAAGCGTCTTTCTTCCTCCAGCCGTCAGACAGCGTGTCCTGAACATGCTTCATGGCTTTCGTGTAGAAATCGGTCAGTTCCTCCAGTGTGACGAACTCCCGATATTGGGGAACCTCATCCGTACCGAACTTGAATGTCACGGGAAGCGTAGCACCACCAGTCTGTACGGCCAGATCATACGCTGCCTTATAATTGAACTGGTTTTCACTTGACAGCCATACCGGCATACCTTCATAGAGAAAACCGGAAAGTATCTCACGGTCAATTTGCTCATTACACCAGTCTGTAATGACGGACTTTATAGTATCCATGTGAGGTCTGCCGACAAAGCCTTCCTCCATGTAGGAGGCGGATCCGTCCTCACGTTCCTGTACATCCCAGCGGATGCGCCATCTGTTGCGTGCCGGGCTCACGCACTCGATCAGTTTTATCCCGGATGTTCCTTCTACCCGTTTCATGTAAATATGTATTTAGTTCGACCCTTGCCGAAGGTTTCCGTCTTGATGGTGGTCTCGAACGGGAAGCCGTCGGGCATATCCTTCACTTGCAAGAGGATGTTCTTCATCTCCTCGCTGTTGGTAAAGAACTTTTTCGGTTCACCGTTCATCTCAATGGCCACGATACAGCGGTCCTCGCCCTGTTCGGTCTTGATGCCCGTCTCGAAGTCCTTCACCACAATCGGTAAGTTCACCAGCTCCCGGATGCTTACCACCACCCCGGGAAAACGTTTCTTGCCGTCCTCCGGCTTGTAGGAAACGTTCAAGTCTTTAAATGATCTCATGTCTTTGCCTGTTAATTTTTTAAACAACGTATGACAGTCGGCGTGCTTGGCCATCCCGTAGAACGACGCTATCAGCTCACGCCTCCTCCTTCTCGATTTTACCTCGTGCATTTTTCGGGCGAACTTCTGCTTGATGCGCTTGCGAAGGCGGACATGGTCCGCACCGAAAGTCACATACCCCAGAAAGTCGATGCCCTCGCCCGGCGGGAACACGCGCTCGTTCCCCTTCACCAGGAGACCGGCACACTCCATGCGCCCGTGGACGGCATCACGAATCTTCCACAGTTCCGCTTTCGTTTTACCCAGTACGACGCCGTCATCACAATAGCGGTAGAAATGACGCACGGCATACCTGTCCTTCAGATAATGGTCCAGATACACAGACAAAAGCAAATTGCCCAGCCCCTGCGAGCTGCGCAGGCCGATACTCAGACCTTCAGGCATCAGGCGGATAAAGCTCTCCAGCATGGTCACGAGCTTTGCGTCCTTGAACACCCGGCTGACGCAATACATCACAAAATCCTGCTTCACGCTCTCGTAGAATTTGGTGATGTCAAACTTGTAACAGTAACGTGTACCATCAGGGTCTTCGGCCATGTCACGGCGGACATACGCCAGGAGGTCGTGCATCCCCCGTCTCTTGATACTGGCGGAGGTGGTACGGATGAAACGTTTCCGCAGATGGCGGTCCACCACCGCCATGATGGCATGCACGGCGATGCGGTCCTTCATCGGGATCACCTGAATGCGGCGTAGCTTGCCGCCCTCGATGATCTCGCGTTCACGGTAGTCCTTCACGCGGAAAGTACCGGATGCGATCTGCGCGACCAGCTCCTCCAACACCTCGGGCTTATGCGCGAGCAGATAGCACCCCTGGCGGCTGCGTTTACGCTTGCTGCCGCGAAGGACCTGCCGGAAGGAAGCCTCCATGTTGGAAGGCTCCACGATCTCCTCGATGATATACCCAACCCTGCGCATAAATTACTGTTTATTGCTTTTAATACGGGGCCTTCAATCCCCCGGGCCCGGCTTCTTCGAACCGTTTCCGGCCTACCAAACCCTACCCGACACTTTATTTTTCAGTTTTCCGGCCCTTACGGACCGCTGTTACTGCGGCTTGCCCCCCTCGGCACCACGGTGGGGACAAGTCCCCGGTGTTGTACGCCGATTAAAATTTCCTTTCGATTGTTGTTCAGACGAGAACCGATGTTCGTGTTCGTATTCGAGGAATCGTTGTTCGCATTCGACATCGAAACACCGCCATTCGGGTTCGCGTTGTTGTTGCCACGATAGACCACACGGCCTATGGGGAGGCGCCACCTTTCAAATGCAAAAGTACTATTTTCAAATTATTATTTAACAAACAGATACAAAACCTGACGTCAAAAAAATATTTTTCGACGGGCTGACGCCCGTAATGAACGGCGTTCCCCTGCTCGGGGAACACCGGATGTTTTGTCGCTTCGCTCCCGCTTTGACGCTTTACGCGGCCGATCATGCAACCTCGCTTATCGCTTTAAACGCCACGGCGCTCGACGCCTTAACGAGCCGGCCGCGGAAGGCCAGACGAGAACCGATGTACGTGTACGTATTCGAGGAATCGTAGCTCGCATACGACATCGAAACACCGCCATGCGGGTACGCGTAGCTGCCGCCACGATAGACCACACGGCTGGAGGCAGTGGATATGTAGTAGATGTCGCAGTAATTTGTCGAGGAGGAACCCGAAACGGAACCCACCGGAATCACGTCCATATATTTGCCATGCGCCACGGCGGTAATCCAGATACCGGAGCTCACGGAACCCTTAACCAGGCGGGTACTGCCGTCAGGCATCCAGATGCGCCACTTCCCGGAATTGCCCGTGTCATTAGGAAGATCCACGCCGTCCATCATGTCATATTTATGACCATAGATGTCCTCGTAGCCAAGGCAGCAAATATTATTCACCTGCGTAACCGTGGCCCCGCCGTAGTCATCCTTCTCACGGTACCACGCATACTGGTGGACGGAGTTTTCTATCAGGCTGTTCGTCACATTAGGGTTGATTGAGGAGGCTTCCTCGTAGCCGATCGTGTCCGTCATACCGCGGCTGGCAGTACCACCCGTAGTACGGTTGTTCGTGTGAGAGCCCGCGCCGCATTGTTCCTGGCTGTCACGACGACCGTACTTCGCGTAGAAAAGATTCGCGATGCGCGAGTGCATAAGGGCATCAATCTGCTGCATACCGCGCTGGACACTGTAATAGTGGAAATCAGCCCAGGTCATGCTCGCCGTAGTGCTCCCGCCGGTAATGCAGGCGCGAAGTTTGGAACCGACAACACTGCTGCCCACAACGGCACACAAGTGCTCGTCATTAGGCACCCATTCGGGTTCCATATCCTCGATCCTGTCACTGTTAGAAAGGACAACCTTATCGAACTCTGCCGTGTTCAGAATGGAGAAGTGAAGAGCAGTGGCACCCTCCGGAACATCGGCAATCAGGTACATACCGGCCTCGAACTTGTTGCTCAAGGTAGGGACGACGATTGAACTGATGACCGTGCCGGAATCGTCTGTGAAAATGCTTCCGACAAGGCTTGTACCGGGAACGCTCGGGAAACGCACACGCTTGTAACCGTCCACGTTCACCTTGCATACCGAATACGTACTGTCAGTACTGTAGCTGTTCGAAAGCGTATCCTTTCCGCTCATGATCTTACGACCGGAAAGATAACCGCCACTCGTGCCCTTAATGTCGTCAAGCGTAAGGACGTCAGCATCCGGAACGGAAGGCATGTTATCCGAACCGTTACTGCTGTAACAGGAGTAATGCTTGCCGTTCAGGTAATCATTGATACCCTTGCTCCAGAAGAAGGGCTCGTACATCATCCAGTCACCTTCAGTGCCGTCCAGTCTGGCAGCCGTGCCGTCGGCGTACTTGTTGCTGTCCGTGTCGTCCAGCGGGTAGTAGGTCATCTCACCGTCCAGGTTGTTCACCGTGGTATCAACGTTCGCCATGTTCACACCCCGCGTCGTCGCTTTTTTAGTCACTTTAGCAAGTACACGGTGACGCTGCTTCAGGATGGCGGAAATATGACCGCTCACCTCATACGCGTTGTCATACTTGTAGCCGGTACCGTTGTCAAGGTTGCTCACGTTCGCGTCATCCGATACCTCGTCGTCGAACTCGATCATCGTGTATTCCGGCTGCCGGATATTCAGTTCCGGGAAGTGCGCCTTCAGAGCGCTGTACGTATCGTCATCAATGTAGCGCGTGAGCTGTACCGTACCCACCAAGGCGCACGTGTCCGTAGTGTTGCCATCGGAATCCACACCGCCCATCCCGACAAACTTATCCAGCCACGTACCGTCATCCTCGCGGTCAATACCGGTTACTCTGATACGTTCCACACCCGTGCAACGGCCCAGCAGGGTTTCCCAGTCAATACCTGGACAACTGTCAAAGATGAAGGTCTTCACCTTGCTGTAGCTTTCCAATGTCAGCCCGCCGGTGGTCAGTCTGCCCAGATATTCCAGACGGAGGCTGGTCAGTGTACCGGGAAGGTGGAGCAGCGTCACGGGAGAACCCTTGGCTAGCACCACGCTCTGCACCTGCGTACCGCGGGCCTCAAGTTCTTCCAGCTTGGTCTGCGCACTCAAATCCAGCTCGGTACTGGTACTTCCCCCGGTTTTCGCCTGTGCTTGGTTACGAAGGTTGAGTTTACGTAGCTGCTTGCAGTTGCCGATGTTCAACCACCAGCCGGTACTGCCGTTGCCGGAACTTTGAAGGTTCAGTTCGCGCAGCACGGTACATTTGCCCAGGTCGAAAGCGTTTTTCAGGTGGTCGGCGGCCCCGCTCATATCCAGCACCTTCATACGGCTCGCGCCATAAACCCTCAAGGGATCGTTCACCGTATAGGCACCGGTGATGGAAAGGCTCGCAGCCGCATCTTTCTTGATGATGCCGGTATTCCCTATATTCGGGCTGTTGTTCGTACCGTAGCCGAAAGCATAAACCTCGTTGGCCGTAATCTTCAGCACGTCGGGGGTGTCAGCAGCCGTACGTGCCAGATAGAGGTCGATGTTGTCACTGGTGAAATTGCTCGTGCCGTACTTAGCATCCAGAAGGGCGAAACGATTACGCACGAAATATTCACGGTGCGCACGGTTACTGCCCTGAAGGGCGTAGATGAACGGCCACACCTTGCCGTACATCTCCTGCGTGGCGGGCAGGATGTACTTCAGCTCGCCGCTCTTGTTATAGGCACGGTCGCACCAGTTGCCCGCCTGCTCCACGTTCAGCATGTCCAGGACACGGCTGGTGGTAAGTACACCGCGAAGAGCCTGCGCCTGTGTCTTCAGGTCAGCGTCCAGGTTGGCCAGAACGAGGTTCCAAAGCCAGCTGTCACGGCCTTCAAAGGCATATTTCCCGGCCTCGGCGTCATAAGTGTCGCGGTCGGTGGTGTAGTCATACACCAGGAAACAGTCGTTACGTTTTCCCATCTGGGTATCACCGTCGTAGTAGGTGATGTACCATATCAGGCCGTCCCACGTGCGCAGCATCATGTTCTTCGCACGCTGGTCAACGGCAAGGAAATAGTCCGTCCAGAGGTAATACGTCAGCAGGAAAGCCTTGTCGAAATAGTCACTTATCTCGTCCCTGAACTTCTCGCTCTTAAAAGTGGAGAGGTCGGCGCTCGTCGCACCGTCCGGAACACACGAGCGTATCCATGCGTACAGCCGTTTCACGGCCGTACGCTGCGACTCGTCAAGGCCCGCCCATTTCACATCATCCGGAACGTTGGTCTCGGCACCGGCATCAAACACCTCCTCCAGATGAGCGTCACTTGTGGTCTTGAAAAGGCACATGGCCTCGGTATTGTTCAGCATTTCCAGAGTGAGGGGACAGGCAGGATCGTAACCCTCCACGCCACTAAGGCCGAACAGGTCGCCGCTCTTGCTTTTCTCGTTGTTGAAGTTGTATTGCCCCACATAGTTGTTCTCGCCGTCCTCCGCAGCCGCCACAAACATGTCGATAGGCACACCGTCGATAGCGGTACGCACGGTGACCGCGTTCAAATCGCTGCCGCCCGTCTCGTACTGGTAACGCTGCGGAGGGGTGAGAAGCCCCATCTCCTTCAGCACGTCGTTGAACAGTTTGGCACCGCCTGTGTTCAGCGACATGGACGAGTCGGAATAATCACTCTTCAGACAGATCAGGTTCATGGCGATGCCACCGGGACGGACGGGATATTTCTTTTCCGCCTGCTCCTTGCCGCCAACGGTGAAGCTAAGGTTCGTGCCGCCCTTGCTGATATAGATACGGATGTTCTTGCTCGGATATTTCGTGGAACTGGTACCCTGAATACGGATATAACAGTCACGAAGCACGAAGTCGTATTCGGATCCGAAAGGGGAGTAATAGAAGATATCCGCCGAAAAGTCCGTCTTCTTGTTGTTCTCGGCATACACGTCATCGAGCTTGTTCTGGCGCACGATACGCAGCACCCCCTTGCCCTTGGCACGCAGCTTGTCCATATCCACAGTGTCGGTATCACCCAGGATATCGTTCTCCTCATACAGCGCGATCATCTCCTCACCGTCCGCACTGTCCACCATCCGGTTCTCCAGTTCCTCGTCGTCACTCAACCGGCGGGTATAGATACGCACGCTCTTTACCTCCACGTCCGCCCCGGCGCTGTCAATGGTGATATATTTCGGATTGTCCTGGCGGAAGCTGAAGGCGTTGTCGTAGATGTCGGCACCGGTACGGTTGCCGTCCACATAAAGCTCCATCAGACGGCTCTCATTGCGGGTACCCACCATGAGGGCCACCTTGATCCACCGGTCTTCCACATAATTCGTGCCCAGCTTGATCTCACGCTCCACCAGCTCGTCGTCCTCGTTGGTATAGGACACTTTCTCACCGGTCTTGAAACTCGCTTCCGAAGGGGTGATATAAAGCCCCTTGCCACTGTCGAGACAGTCCACAACTGCGGTATCGCTGTCAGTGGGATTGCTTACCCGGAGGGTCAGTTCAATGGTCAGCCCCGTACTTTTCACATCGGTGGCAAAGGGCCGGTAGCCGATGACGGCTTTCGCACCGTTGGTCAGCTTCAGCGCCTCACCCGTCCAGCCGTTGCTGCTCCAGTCAAAACCCTCGAACGTGGTCTCCACGCCGTTCGACTCCCATGTTCCGGGGTTACTCTCCCCGTTGCTGCGGCCCGCCGCGTCAAGCTTGACCGCCAGGCCGTAGGTGGCCTCGCTGATATCGATACCGCTCTCACCCACGTCGATGCGCAAAGTGTACCCGGTCGGACCGGCTTTCAGGACAAGCGTCTGCGTGCCTTCCTCGGTAAACCGGTTACTGTAGGTCATCATGCTGCGGGGAGCGCTCACGGTACTGCTCTTGACGCCGTTTTTCCAGAACTCCACTTCAGCGGGCACACGGTCGGGATCATAGGCCACCCAGTCGAAAGTGAGCTTCTCGTAGCGGCCGGCTTCAAGGACCGGCTCCAGATGCTCGTCCCGTCCGAGGACATGCCCGTCGGCATGAATGAGCTTCAAACCGATGAAGGGCGCGCCGGTTCCGGCCTTCAGCAGGTCGATATGGATGCTCTCGCTTTTCAGCGTGAGGTCGTCAGTTTCCATCTCGGCCACCAGCTGGGCGGTATGCCGCCCCACGGACAGGCCGGTCATGGAAACCTCGAAACTGCCGTTCGTCGTGCCGCTGCGGGTGACCGTATGCGCGTTCTGCTGTACACCGTCCACGTACAGGCTGACGGTTTTCGTGCCGGTACCGCTCACGGCGTAGGGTATACTCGCGGAATCATAGGTACCGTAACCGCCGTTCTGGATGGTGGCCGCCAGGTTGTAACCGCAGGAAAGGGACAGGGTGACGCTCTTCACGCTCACGTACGCCTGCTTCTTCTGCGCCTTGCCCGTGGTGGGATCGGTAGTCTCGGCAATGACGTAGATATCGCTCGTGCCCACCAGCAGGTATTTGGTCAGGTCAAGGGTATAGGTACCCTTGCTCACTTCCTTCAGCGAGGAGGAATAAGTGGTGGTCGTCCCGCGCTTCACCTGGATGGTGACGGTCGCTTTCTGTCCGGTACTGCTACCCTTGTCATCACCGCCGGCAACCTGGTGGTCATAGGTATAGGTAAGTTTCACCGCTCCGCCTTCCTTCACGGTTTTCTTGTCGGTCTCGGCAAGCAGCACGATCTTGGTGGTGGAGGACTCACCGCCGCCACCGCTGCCGGCCGGGATGTCAACGCTCGCGATCTCCGCCCCGCTCTTGTTGGTCAGCGCAAGGCGGACACTGCTCTCGTCGTCGCTCACTTCCGCGCTCATGCCGAACACGGTACCGGCTTCCACCTCCTGGAATTTGGCGGCGACGGTCTTGTTCTGGACGGGATTGGTACTGTCGGCATCCAGGCTCTCGTCCACTTCCAGCTTGTCGATGGTCAGATCCACGTTGCCCTCGCTGTCGGGAACTTTCTTCTCGCCGTTCACCGTCAGGCTCTTCATCGTTCCGGCACCGCCGAAGTCCTCCCAGCTCGCCTCCTGCTCCCAGCTCGACAGACTTGTCCCCACGAACTGTTTGGTCTCCCATTTGCCCTGCGAGACTTCATAGGTGATGCAACGGCCCTTGTAACGGTATTTCTCATCCACGGCACCGATCGCGGAGGAAAGGACATAATAACCGCTCTCCAAAGGGACTTCCGCCGTCACATTATACGTGTTACCGCCACCGCCCGTACCACCGGGAATATCAACGGAGGCAATCTCCGTCCCGGTCTTCCCCAGCAGGGTGAGTTTCACCGTGTCGTTCTCCTCATCAGGGACGGCCGTCATGCCACCGACCAAACCGTCGTTCACACCGGCGGCGGAATCCTCCGCCTGTTTCGCAGCCGCGGATGCCGCTGCCGCGGCGGAATTTGCAGTTTCAGCAGCCTGATTGGCGGTACCGGCCGCATCAGACGCCATACCCGCAGCTTTATTCGCCAAAGCCGCAGCATTATCCGCTTTCGTGGCAGACGCATTCGCCGTGGCAGCGGCATCATCGGCCGGTTTACGCAAAAGGGTGAGCGGAGCACTCACCAGCTCACTGCCGCGAAGGGCGGGGAGACTTTTGATATTGTCAAGGGAGCTGACCTCCACAAGTTCATCAACGCTCTGGCTCTCGGCCTTGATAGCGTTCAGGATGTCGTTCTTAAGTTCCGTTTTCTCCGATTCTGTAAGTGCCATAAGTTATTCCTCCTTTTTTATTGTTGTCAGTCATTGTAATAATGGTATGAAAGCGCGCTGAAGCCAAGGATGCACCAGCCGCACTTGTTCAGGCTGTTAATGATGGCGGGCTCCTCCCAATCCTCGCCCGTGTAGAGCAGGAGGAAGCGGTTCACGGAGGTGACGTACAGCCAGTTCCTCTCCGGGTTCTCCGGAGAGGAAGAAAGCTCTCCCTTCCACGTGATGCGGAGATCATCGGAAGCGCCGCCGTAAACGGGGAACTCCACCCACGCGCCGTACCAGTAAAGGTAGTTGCGGTTCCTTTTCGTGTCGTAGTAAAGCCATCCGCTCGAGGGGGAAGCGGGGGGACCGGCCGACGCTCCCCGCCACGAAACCAGGTCCGCAAGGATTCTCCCGTTCAGCTCGGGGGTACCGACCAGCTCGATGATCCCGCTGATCCAGTCGATCCTGTAGGGGTCGGAATAGGAAAGCAGCGAATCACTGCTAAGGTTCACGTTGGAACCGCGGAGCAGCGTGCCGTCGTCCACACGGACGGAGCTGTAGCGGATAGAGCCCACCGTACGCGTATAGGGAGGGTGGCAGCCGTTGTAAAGGGTTACGCGCGAGCCGATATAACGCACGTCGTTCGGAAGGATGATGTCCGCACCGTTCGACGAACCGGCCATGTCCACCTTCAGGCTCAGCTCGCGGCCGATCAGGTAGCCGGCCTCGCCGCGGCCCGAGCAGGAGGTCAGGACGGCGTCGCTCGACTCCACAAGGTGGAAGTTCGTGCGGATATGCCCGGAGAACGTGCCCGCGTTCGCCTCGATGCTCCCGTCCTCCAGGATCTTGAAATTATCGTTGGCCGTCACGAGGCCCTCCAGCTTGACGCGGTCACCGGTCAGCTTCACCACGCTGATCTTGTTGCCGTCAGCGTCCGTCCCGTCCACACTCACGCCGATAAGCGCCAGTTTCCCGTCCGCGTCCTGGGCGTAGATGCCCGCGCCTTCAGGCTTCACCACAAGCCCCGTCTCTTCCAGCATATTCTCGTCACGGTCAAAGACGGCGGCCGTTATCTTCACCAGACGCTCCGACTGCTCGAAAAGCGTCCGGTAGCGGTGTGCAAGGCTCTCCACCTTGTCAGTGGACAGCACGAGCATATACAGGTAGATGTCACCGGTAAAGGACAGTTTGAAATCACCGGTACCGTTCCAGAGGCCGCTACAGGTGTACTGCACGTAACCATCAGTTGCAGACAGTTCCTCCTCCACCTCCAGGCTGTTGAAGTTCGCGAAACCCGTCTTGTCAACGTCCAGGAACTGGACTCTTAGAGTCCCTTTGGTTGCGCAGCGGTAGAAGAAGGAAAGGTACACCGGCACGGCCTCCTTCTCCCCGTCACCGTTCACAGGCATGGAGGGGATGCTTTTCAAATTCGCCCGTTTCTGGAGGATGTACTTGTTACGGATGTGCACCACCGTCCGCCCGTCATCCACCGTCACGCTCGCCCCGTCGCCCTTTCTGGTCAGTACGTTGTTGTTCGCCCAGATCCATTTGTTACCTGCCAGGAAGAACACCGTCTCGTTCTCCGTGTTCCATTTCTCCAGCCCGTCATCGAAGGCGGGGTTGTTCAGGTAGCCCTTCTCCGTGGCGAAGTCGTTCCTTAGGGCGGTCACCGCGCTGGTGATGCGCCCCTCCACGATCTCGAACTTGGTCTTGATGTCCTCACCGGTCACCAGAAGGAAAGTCCCGCGCAGGTAGGCGTTGTCGCTGTAAAGGCCGTTGCCGTGCGGCTGGTTGTCAGCCGGGAACCAGTCATCGCTGATGCCGTCCAGGTTGCCCAGGCGCGCACGAAGGCAGCCGGTGAAGTTCTTCGCCTTCACCCCGTCCATCACGTCCACGCGGGGCTGACCGTCCTCGGTGGCGGAGATCAGGATCAGGTTCTGACGCAGCGGGTTCTCCGTGTTGCCCATCAGCACGCACTCGTCACCGGCCTCCGGAAGGGAACCTGAAAATTCATCCTCACTTACGAGAATGGAGTCACCCTCCACGCCGGCCACCTCCACCCAGTACCCTTTCAGGTTCCCGCCGCTGAACGTGGCGCAGCGCATCAGGTCATGGGCCTGGAAACTGTTGTCCTGCTCGAAAGTGATCCTCCAGTAACCGTCCTCAAGTACGGCGGTCTTTATTTTCCCGTTGGCGGCGCTGACGCACAGCTGGCCGCCAACGCTGCGTACCTTCTCGATAAGCAGCTCCAATACTACCATGACCTGGCGTACCGTCAGCTTGTCGATGGTAAGATGGGACAAAGCGTCCTCCATCCACAGCCGCCACCCCTCACCGAAAAGACCGTCCACGAATTTCGGGCTGCGAAGGAACTCACGCACGACAAGGGTCAGCAACTCGGCATTGCCCTTGTCATCAATACCCGCATTATCCTCCTGTCCGAAAGAGGCTCCCGCTTCGAAGGTGATCTTCCCCTTTGCACGGTCATTCTTTTTTTTGCTGATGTGTTCCGCCTGACTTCTCCGCGCGGAAAAAAGATTGTTGTCCGTAGGCAGTGTCTTGTCCCAGCTACGGATAATGTCAGGAAGCGCGGCACCCTCCGCCTTTGACTTCGTATAGTTTTTCAGTTCCCCGATACTGTCATTCACCCGTTCAAACGCACCACTATGCAGGGCATCGCTGATCTCGATGTCCATCTCCCCGGGTTGGTTCACCTTCCGGGTAATTTTCGTGATGCGGCTGCTGCGATAACCGGTTTCGGGGAAATACTCCTCGCTTTCAAGTCTCACACGGCGGCCTACGGACAGGGAAACACCGTTCTCCTCAATCCACACATGGTCGGTCGGGGCCTTGTAAACGGCAAGATCCTGCCAGCATTCGGTATTGAACTGTTCCACCGCCGTAAGAAACTCCTCCTCGGCAAGCGGGTAATATTCGTCCGGCATACGGATATTCCAGAGAATATAACGGTCACCGGATTTCGGAATAAGTTTGCCGCCGGGGAGTTGCGTGTCATCATCATAGGGCCATATCGTAATAATCTCGAACTCACGGGTGGCACTGTTGAAATTCACCTCGAAATAGTGGTCCTCACCCTGCCCCAGTCCGGAAAGGTCACCGTCCTGGAACGATACACGTTTGGTCTCGTCGGGCAGCTCGTAATCGTTCGGATCGAAATTCAGGCTGTCGTCCCTGAAATAATAGACCGTGAAAGGGTTGCCGTCGTCATCTTTCACATCTTCGCTGCGCACACTGCTGACAGCCCCGATCCTGCGGGGATAAATGCCGCTGAAGGCGTCTTGCTCGTAACGGTCATAGATGCCGTACTCCTCCGTATGTATCTCGACATATTGCCTGCCCCCCGGAAGCATCAGGCGGCTATGCCCGTATTTTGACGGATCTATGTTCCGCGTGCTGCCTACCGGGAACAACCGGGTATAAAAATTGTCGGTACCCGTCGTGTCGCGTTCGATTCCGGTCAGTCCCTTCCCGTAGCCCAGCGTTATTTCCTCGCCATGCTCACACCGGCACACGTTCACGGTCTGGCCTTCCACCCACCATTCAGCCTGCCCGCCGACCGCTTCGGCTATCTCTTTCAGGGCTTCGTTGCAGTACTTCCCCTCGTAATCGATGACGATAAGGTCCGTACCGTCCACCCGCCCCACTTTCCAGTCGGTGGTGTGGTTCATTCCGTCATTGATACACTTCACGATCATGGCCACGTGTTCACGCGGAGTCGCTGTCAGCGTGAACACAGGCTCGGTGTTCCCGTCGGTGGTCTCCAGCACAAGAAAACGTCTCACCAGGCTCTCGATACCGTAAAACTTCAAATCATATACCCACTCCTGGCCGCTCTTCTGCTTCGGGATGTACCGTTCGGTCAGCCAGTAGCGCTCACCCTCAAAGTCCACCCGGTCATTCACGTCCAGGGCGATATATTCGTAATGCGTGAAAGAGAGTGTCAGGACATTGTCACCCTGCACCTCCTTCACCTGGGTGGAGCTGTCGCCCGCCTCGATATCGGTCCGTCTGTTGCCGTTGCTGTCATAGATGGTCAGCATGTCTGTATCTTGTTTAAACGTCGTTTGAATAGGGTTTGAATCACATTTATATGACCGGGACAGGTTCCCGGAACTTCACCTTGAACTTGCCGGCGTGCACGCCTTCCTTCCAGAGATAGGTCAGAGGCTGGAACTTGCTGCAATCCGTATATTTCACACGGAGAGTCAGGGCAAGTTGGGGAAAGGAAATCTCAAGCCACCCGTCACGGCCTTTCTTCAGGAAATTGATGAACTCGAAATACTTCTTCAGCCAGCCGGCCTGCGTTTTGCCAAACAGGGCGAAATGAAGCGTCACGTCACGGGCCTCGTTCCTGGGCGTCAGCACGGAGGAATATTTCTCCCCGTCCTCCTCCCGGATATTCACAGCCGTGTCCGTTTTCGTCTTGCTCGGGGTCAGGATGGCGGTCAGGTTATCCATCCCGCCGCGCTTGTCCTCAACGAGGAACACCCCGTATGTACTCCAGATGTCGGTACCGTTGACAAGTACCAGACCGCCTAAGATCTTTTCCATATCATTTGCATTTTACTCCGTCACGATTGATTTTACGAATCTCTTCCTCTATTTTGCCAAGGTGCGACGCGCTCGTGCCGGTGTTCTCCTCGATACGGGCAAGATGCCCCTCGGCGGTGTTCATCTTGTCGATGACGCTCTCCATCTTCTCATCGATGCTCGACCAGTGTTGCAACCCGCTGGTGAACATGCCGTCCAGTTTTGTACCCTGGTCCTGTGTCATGGCTGAAAAACCGCCGGTTTTGGCGCTCTGGCTCGTACCGCCCGAGTTATCGTACCCGGTGGCCGCGGCAAGATTGTCACGAAGAGCGATGGCTTCCTCGACATACTTCATGTACTCGTCCTGGAGGGCCTTACGCTCGGCTTCTGTAAGGTCATTGTCTTCCATCGCCTTGCCGAATTTCTCCCACCAGCCTTTCAGCTTGTCGGAATACAGCTCACCGATCTTGTTTGACAGCATCGCACGCATGAAATACTCGGATATGTCCTCCGCCGCGGCTGCGGCATCATACTTCATATCCATCAGGTTATCCACGAAACTGCTGTACATGCTGTCGAAGGAAATACCGGTGAGACCTTCATACAGCTGGTCGGTAAGTTCCTCCAGCTTGCCCGCCTGGTCGATATAGTCATCCAGCTTCTCGGTCAGACGACCTCCATATCCGCCCTTGCCGGTATCCTGGATCTGCGTCCACATGTCCACGTTACTGCGCAACTTCTTCATCTCCTCCGGACTTAGGTTCCAGATGTCACCGTTCCAGCTACGCCCGATCTGACCGCTCAAACGGTCAATCTGTTCCTGTGAGAAACCGCCCCAGTAATAATTCCAGCTGTGATGCGAACCGTGATAGCCGGCCTGCGACATGGCCATGTCCAGATAGTTCGAGTTCGTCTCCTGCTGGAGCCTGTAGGCATCCCGGTAGGCGGCCACGGACTTTGTACCCTTGCTCGCCTTGATCTCCTCCGTCAGGTCCTCGATAGCCGTCTGCAAGGTCTCGTTGCGCTCGGTCAGCCGGTCGATGGTTTCCTGGACCTCTTTGGCATTGCTTGAAGTCGTCCAGGAGGAAAATCCGCCCCAGGTCAATGCGTCGAATATCTTGCCCACACCGGAAAGCAGCGATTTTCCGATAGTCACAAAAAGATCACCGGAAAGCACATCGTCAAGAATACCGCTCACGGCATTGAACACCGCGTCGAGC
The DNA here is from genome assembly GCA_001915545.1 of Bacteroides sp. 43_108. Lineage (GTDB taxonomy): Bacteria > Bacteroidota > Bacteroidia > Bacteroidales > Bacteroidaceae > 43-108. The sequence continues at coordinate 17,097 of MNQS01000018.1, forward strand.
AGGCCACCGATGACCACACTCAAACCATCTTTGAAAAGGTCTATAATACTTACAATCCAGCCGACAACAGGCACATCCTCAAGTGTTTCGGAAACCTTTCCGAAAGCCTCGCCCAGTTTGCCGTCCACTTCCTTGGCACCTTTGCCGAGTGTGATCAGGCCATTATACGCCCCGCTGATACTGCCGGAGGCAATCTGCTGCAATCCGTCCCTCACATTCTCCATACTGGTCTTCAGACCGGAGGCAGTATTCGAGAGGGACTGCCGGGCACTGTCAGCCGTTTCCTGCAAGGCGTTTATATTCTCACTCGCGGCATCGGCATTAGCCTGCGCCGTTTCCAGGGCTTGCCGGGCGGACTCCTTCTCCTGTTCGGTTCCGGACTGTTGCGCCTCAATGTATGATTTCTGGGCGGCAATGAGTGCCGTATAGGTGTCCGCATACACCGCCTGTGCCTCCTTCAGGTCTGAAAGGGCTTTCTGGTAGGCAGTAACCTCGGCACCCAGTTTCTTGAAACTGACCTTGCCGGAACCGCCCAAAGCCCTCTCCATCTGCTGGACGGCAGAGACAAGCGCGTCCTGGCTGGCATGGTCGGCATTTCGGAACTCGTCAGTGAGCATGTATTTTCTGGCATCCGCCAATACAGGCTTTATCATATCGGAAAACATCCCGCCGAATTCACCGAAGACAGTACCCCAGTCAATACGGGCTTTCAGTTCCTGCACTTCGATGCCGGCAAGTTTGCTGTCACGTTCAACACCGAGAGAGAGCTTCTCGCTGCCGGACGTCGTCTTTTGTATCTTTTCCGCATATTCGGTCGCGATGGCGAGTTTCTGCTGCTGGAAGGTGCCGTAGGCCTGCAAATATTCCTGCATCACTCCGAACTCTTCCCGATAAGCTTCCGCTATTTTCTTCTGTCGGCCGGACTCGTTCAGCTCACGGGCCTTGTCTATTTCGGACTGCTGATCTTCCGACAGCGAACCGGACTGCCCCGCTTTCGCGTTGTCACGTTTCCAACCGGCTTCCTGCCTGGCTATTTCATCCTTGCGTGCCTGGTATTCATTGTCTATCTGGCGCAGCTTCTTCTCCAGCCCCTCGGTCATCATCTCAATCTCCGCCTCGTCATTCTTCCTTTGCAGCCCGGCGAGTTCCTGGCCCAGCTTTTCAGAAACCTGTTTGCGGCGTTGGGCTTCTTTCTCCGCCTTGTCCGCCTTCTTCCGTTCGGCCTCGGAATCCTTATCCTCACCGGGCTTGACCTTGTCGTACTCCTTTTTGGCGGTATCGACGGCATCCTTCAGTTCTTTCGCCTTCTTCTCAAACTCCTCACGGGAAAGGCTGTTGGACGTTTCCTGAAGAAAGGCGTTATAAGCCTTGAGCGCATCCTGGTATTTCTCTTTTGCCGCAGCCACCCAGTCAGTGCTTGAATCCGTGGGCAGGTTACGCCGGTTTTGTTCCGAAACCAGTTTGTTCAGCTGATACTTCAGTTCGTCACGGGAATAAGTTCCGGTAAGATTTTCGTCACCCTGCGTAATCTTTCCGTATTCCTTCTCCTGGACAGACATCCGGGCAAGCAGGGTTCTACGCTGCTTTATCTGCTGTGCAAGGGTCTCGTTACTCACACCGGTCAGGTTTTCGAAATAGGCATTTACCTCGTCCTTGCGGATTTGTCCGTTCAGGCTCTTGCGTTTTCCGTACAGATTCTGAAGCTCTGCCTCCTCATCCCTTGAACGTGCGGATTTCCGGACATATCGGGCTCTTTGCCGCCCGTAGCTGTCCTGGTAATATTCGGTTGCCAACCGGGTCTTGCCTTCAAGTTCTTTTATCCTGTCATCCACACGTTTCAATTCATTGGCGGGATTGGATATGGACTCACCGGCTTCCAATCGGGCTATCTCTTCCTTGATTTTCTTGATATTCTTCAGTTTCTCATACTCGGTGTCGTATTTGGAGAATATATCCGGATATTTCTGTTCCAGCTTGTTTAGCGCCTCACGCCGGGCATCCGTGGACACGGCTTCATCCCCGGCAATGGAACACAGTTCCTCTATTTTGCGCCTGTGCTCTTCCTCGGCCTCTATGGTTTTCTGCTTCTGCTGCTGATACCTTTCCTCGGATTCCTGCAAACGTTCGGTTTCCGTCTTCATGGAGATCAGTGCCACGGCAACACCGGCAAGCAGGGTCGCAACCAGCACATAGGGATTGGAAAGCATGGTCCGGTTGAGCATTTTCTGCGCTTTCTCAACCAGCAGGAGCCAGTTGTAATGCAACGCCTCCGCAGCCACCGCCCAGCCTTTCACGGCCGTGACTGTCATGACGGCGGTCCGGTACACACCATACGTACCGACAAGCCCGAGCAGGATACGGCCGAAACGTTCGTAATGCTCCACCATGTAGGAAACACCGGAAAGCGTGGTGTTGATGACACCTTCCGACTGTTGCCCGATTTCATTGAACATCATTGAAACGGCATCCTCTATATTGGAGATCTGTCCGGTTATCGTTTTGGATTGTGCCTCCATCAGACCACTGAATTTTCCGCCCTCGTCCGTCAGGCTCTCTATGACCTTCTGCACTTCGGGAAAACCGACCTTGCCTTCCTCCACAAGCTCCTTCACCTTGCTTTCAGCCACGCCGAACTGCTTGGCCAGTTCGGCGATCATAGGGATGCCCCGGCCGGCGAACTGGTTCAGGTCCTGTGTATAAAGCCGTCCCTGGGACATGGTGGTGCCGTAAAGATAGACCAGATCGTTCAAAGGGATGGAAAGTCCGGCAGCGATGTCACCCAAGCGGATCAGCGTCTCGTTCACTTTCTCCGCTCCAAACCCGTAGGCAAGAAGCTGCTTGGCACCCTGCGCGACATCCTCCAGGCCGAAAGGAGTGGTCGCGGCCGTATGTACCAACTGCTGCATCAGGGTGTCGGCCTTCTCCGCACTGCCGAGCATGGTCTGAAACGACACCTCCAGCTGCTGGAACTCGCCGCGTACCTTGGTGATGTTCGACACCAGCTCCTTGATAGTAAAGGCGGCCGCCAGCTTGCCGACGGTGTTGTTCAACAGGGAACCGCTCCTGTCAAGTTCCCGGATCTGTCTGTTGGCGGACGATGCCTGCTGGGACATCCGCTCGATCTTGCCCACGGCCTTGTCAAGACGGGCGCTCAAATGGTCCACCATAAGGAATTCTATTTGTACCGGTTTCATCTATTTTAGCTTGCTTTGAAAAAATCCTACTATTCCATCCGCTTCATCCTCGGCGCTCCGCTCATCCGCAGGACCGGAAGATCCGGACTTGTCACGGACATACCGGGGAGCGTCACTAAGCATCATGATCAGGGTCTGGTAATTCACCTTGTTCAGTATATAGTCCACGCTCCAGCCGGTGGCACTGGCAATCTGCCACACAAAACCGAAAGGGCTATGGGAGCCTTCATAACGGCTCTTTAACTCCCCTTCTTTCTTTGGCTCAGTCTCAAGCTCATCGGATTCGTCCGCTCGGCTGATCTGATAATAGGTATAAAAGGGTCGGTACCCATCAGGCTGACAAAACGCTTGATCGCACCCACCAGATAACGCTGTTCCATGAAGTTCCTTATGAGCCATGCCACCGGGCGCAAAAGCACGCGGCGGCTGAAAGGGCCACGACAAAGGGTATAGGCCACCATACGGCTCACCGCCTTGCCGTGAGAGGCCAGAAACTGCATTTCCTCCTCCTTGCTGAACCCCCACATCTCCTCACTGGTGATCCCCATCGACAAATATGTCCGGGCAAAAAGAATCTGACCGGACATATAAGGCCGCCTCATGGTCACGCGCAGCTCCAGCGGGGATTTCCTGAAAGGGATATGAAACGCTTTCAGCGGGACGCTCACACCGATATCCAGCAGCGCGTCCGCACCCTCACGCTGGATCTGCTTGATGACAGCTTCGTCCATACGCTACTCCTCGGCCAGGTTAGTGGAAGCAGCAGCGGCAGATTCAGCAGGAGGCAGTTTATACTGTTTCCACTCTTCCGGGATAGAATCCGTATTGAATACGCCATGGGGCTGGGAGCCGTCTTCCGGCATGGCCACTTCCAGCGTGCATTCGATTTTCGCCGTTTCTGTCAGGGTCAGCTTGCCGCCGAGATTGGAAAGTAGCGTGCCATTGGGAATCAGGATGCTCTGCCCCGAAACAAGGGCTATTTCCCACGGACCGGTCAGCAACACGGCTGCCGTCGGGGCCGTCCAACCAATCGGGGTTTTCTTTTCCGAGTCCTCTTCCTTGTAGTGCATGGTACCACCCAGCAAGCTATGCAGGTTTTCGTAGTTCAGCTGGATAACGTTGAACGTGGGGGCGATGCTGCCATTCGACTGGGGAATGATAAGCACCGGGGTTCCCGGCACCTGCTCCGCCTCGATTTTGGCGGATTCGGGTTTCTGCCCGCCCATGTCAAACGAATTCTTCTCTATGTAACCCACCACAAAGTCCTTGTATTTCACGGCACCGACGCCGTACATGAAATTCTTATTCATTGTTTCTTGATTTTGAAAGTTAATACTATGCCGGCAACACATCCGGTTATAAAAGCGGCCAGCGCTATTTTAACGGGACTAAAGCGACGTTCAAATTCCGTTTCAACTGTGAATGAGTCCTCATGTGTCTCATTACGGATACGGGTCAGTTCCTCCTCATAACACAGTACCAGCCGCTGGAGGCTGTCGCAGGATGCCTCCGCTATGATATTGCCGGCCGCATCGCTCTTCACCGTCAGGCCCGCCTGCCCGTTCCTGGAATGGTAGGACGAACCGGAGGGAAGTTTACGGAGGCTGTCCGGAGGGATCGTCAGGCTCACCGCCGATTTCGGAATCCCCGCCATCAACAACCCCCGCCTCACGTTTGACACGTTGTCGGCGCTTGACGACAGGCTGCTGTTCCGGTTCACCTCCGTCCTGCTCTTTCGAGTACTCGCGCATCCCGTAAAGAACAGGACAATCATCATGATGCCTGCAACTGTTGGCAGTATCAATGGCTTTCCGGAGGCGTGCCATTTCACGCCGGGTCGCCTGCAAAGCTTTCCTGTTTTCATTCAGTTCCTCTTTTAAGGGTTCTACAATATTCTCGATCAGGATACGGGTGGCATGTTCGGTATTGTCAATCCGTACCGTCTCGGCTTCGGCGGTAGCCTTCTCCGCTTTCGCCCTCGCTTCCCTGACCGTTGATTTCAGGGTGATGATGGCTATTATCGTGGCTACCAGACCACCGCCCAGCACCAGATTCATGACAGCACTGAAGTCCATACGCACACTGGTCTTTCAGGTCAAAGCCTATTTACCGGCATCCTTACCCGCAAACAGTCCGATGAGCCACTGGACAAATCCCGTATCGGCAACACCATTGGACACAAGGGACGCACCGAACCCGTAACACAACGCGATATACCACGTGGCATCAGCGACAAAGCCCGCATCCAGCCACCATAAAAGCATGGCGGCCACAATGCCCACACACCAGCTGACAATCTGTGTCGCCAAGCCCTGCATTTTTGGAAACAGAGCCTTGATCCCTTCCGTGAGCAACACCACGCCACCGACAAAACCGGCAAAGGTGGTGATCATCGCGCTATAATCGACTTCCGGTACTGTACCGGTCTGGGCAAAAGTTGCTGACACGAATCCGAGTATCAGCACAAAGAATAAAAGAAATCTTTTCATGTTGTTGTTGATTTATTGAGTTATACCTATTTGTTTAAGCCATCTCTGTACATCAAAACTGGGGCAGGCTTTGGCCGCCAGTTCATTGTGACCGACGATTCTCACATCGGGAAAACGACGATGGAAATCCTTCACGTACTTCTCAAGCGCCTTTTTCTGCCAGGAGGTACGGGTGTCCGCAGGCGTTTTACCATCCTTTGCACACCCGCCGGCATAGACGATATGGCGGCTCACGGAATTGTAACCGGCCACGCCGTTGGTCACTTCCCACGGGTCCACATTCGCGTCCTCGTTATTGTTCACCAGGCGTTCCACTCCGCCGTTCAGATGGAACAGGTCGGTATATCCGACCTGCTTCCAGCCGCGGCCGCCCTTTGAGACGGGGTTCGTATGCCAGGCGCGAATCTCCGCACCGCTTACCTCACGCCCTTCAGGAGTGGCCGTGCAATGGATGACAAGATACTTCAGCTTTCCCATCACTCACCGCCTTCCTCTTCATCAACGGCCGCCTGGGACAGTGCTATCTCCACCTTCTTCTCCGGATCGGCGTCCAGGCCCAGTACAAGTGTGCCGGATACCGCCTTGCCGCTACTGTTCACACCGGCGGTGACCGTCAGAGAGCCATCGGTACCGACTGCCGTGAAACCGGCAGGAATGGAAACCACGCTGTAATCACCGGAGGCAGTGACCTTCACCTCCTTGCTCTCACCGGCGGCCTTGAAAGAAAGAGCGGCCGGATCGGCAGAAATGCTGCGTTCCACTACCTTGAACACCGGAGTCTCACGGGTGTCAAGCACCACGAACTCCTCGCCGAAGGCGATTTCCGTGTCGGCCTTCATAAGCAGCTTGAAGAAGTACAGCTCGCTGGAGTTCATCCACTTGTCAATCTGGATCACCTCCTCATCGTCCTGGAGGTTCACACCGGCAAAAAGGTTGCCGTCAGCGCTCATCGAGCAGAGCGTGGCTACGATAAGGCCATCAGGCCAGGAATTCAGCGTCTCGATGGTGATACCCTTGTAACGCTTCTTGTTGATGTCCGTCTCGCTCGTGTTCTTGTACTCGCGTTCGGTCAGCTCGTCATCGTACTTGTCGAAGTCGTCAATACTCATCAGGATACGCAGGTTCGGATTCTCACGCAGGGCTTTTGGAATAGCCTTGCGGACAGCCTTCAACTTGCCGATCATGGAAGTATCGGAAGGAGCCGGAACCACGATCACATCCGGATCTTTAGCCGCCTGGGTCAGGATACCGTTGAAAAGGTGGTCGTCGTCCGAACCGAACTCGCCGTTCAGGTAATGCCAGCCCAGCTCGAACTTCACACTCTTGCTAAGTTCATCCAGAAGCGTGTTCTGCGCTTCGGGGGGAAGTTCGGCAAACACGAGGTTGCCCTTCGGCTGCCACTTGCGCCAAACATGCTCGAAGGCACGGGGATTGAAAGTCGTGAACGCCATGAAGTCCTCCGGATCCAGTGATTTCTCCGAGTAATTGAAATTGCCTTTCGAGTCTTCCAAAGTCGGGTTCTCCTTACGCTTCTGGAGCATCTTGCCCGTCTTGATACGCGGCAGGCTGATTTTTTTCTCCACACCGGGGATCACCATGATCAGACCTTTTTCTACAAGGTCATTCCCGGTGGTGGCCAGGACCAGTATTTTCTCCAGTACCTCGCCGTTGTAATTCGTGTTTCTTACTACTATTGCCATGGCAAATGTTTTTATTTATGGTTCAACTTGTCCTTAATCTCGCTCATGCGCTTGTTCCAGGGGCTTTCACCCGTCGGATTCACACGAAGGTCGGTCATGACACTACGTTTGGGGGAAAGCTTCTCCAATGCCTTTTCCCCGTTCTCCCGGTCTTTTGCCAGAAGGTTCTCATAGATGGGGCGGGTGGCGGCATCGATACGGCCGTCCTGTTCCGCATCATCAAGCAGTTTCTTACGCGCGGCAGCGTCATCCGCATCCGCCTTGTCCTGGAACACCTTCAGTTCGCCCTTCAGGCGGGTGACCTCGGCATCAAGGGCCGGGACTTTGCCAGCCTCCGTTTCCAGCAGTCCGATTTCACGCAGGAAATCGTCATCCGTCGCACAGTTCTTGAACCGCGGACGTCTCTTGAGTTCGTCTAAATTCATGCTATTCTCGTTTTGTGGCTTGTGCAGCCGGTTATTGAATATTTGAAATACTTGTTCGGGGGTACTGTCCTCCGGTACCGGGTCAGCGTCATAAATACCGTCGATAAGCCCCAGCGCCAGCGCCTCGTCGGCACGCAGCCAGTGATCCTTGCCGTCAAAATACATCGCGCGGATTTCCTCCTTGTCCTTGCCCATACGGGTGGCATACATCTCGCAAAGGGTATCCTCAAGCGCCTCGATCTCACGGATGCAGTCCTTCATCTCATCCTTGTTGCCGTAACAGCCGCCCTGGACACTGTGAAGCATCAGACGGGCATAACGGCTCATCTGCACGGGCTTGCCGCAAAGGGCGATGACGGAGGCCATGCTGGCGGCGATGCCGTCTACGTAGATGGTAATGTCGGCCTTGCTGTTCTTCAAGGCATTGAAAATGGCGATGCCCGAATAAACCTCGCCGCCGTTGCTGTTGATACGCACGTCCACCTTCCCGGTCAGGGCTTCCGCTTCCAGAAGTTCACGGGCAATATCACCGCTGCGCACGTTATCATCGTACTCACCGATGTCACCGTAAAGAAGGATGCAACAGGCATCGGTTCCGGGTATCATATTGAAAAATCTACTCATGTCACTATCGTTTTGGCAGGTCCTTCCCTGCAAAGTTTACGGTGCGAAATTAGGGGGATTAAAAGCCTTTTTCAAACCGCGTTTTCATCATGGAGACTTTAAAGGATTGCCATGACGCTTTAAAATGTCATCATGCGGAGCGCGTTTTTTTTCGCTCCTTTTCCTTATCAATTTTGCACGTAAAAAAGGAGGTAATATGGCCGAACTTACAAACGAGCAGAAAAAGGCATGGGCGAAAACGCTCTACACCCGCGAAACGCTCACGCAGGCGGAAATAGCCGAGCGTGTGGGGGTTTCACGGGTGACTGTGAACAACTGGATAGGCAAAGGAAACTGGGAGCAGCTGAAGGCTTCCATAACCATCACACGGGAGGAGCAGCTGAAGAACCTGTACCGGCAGCTGGCGGAACTCAACAACGCCATCATGGGAAAGCCGGAAGGGGAACGGTTCCCGAACGCCGCGGAAGCGGACACCATTTCCAAACTGTCGAACGCCATCAAGAAACTGGAAACAGAAGTGGGGCTGGCGGACATCATCTCCGTGTTCTCCGACCTGCTCAAATGGGTGCGGACCTACGATTCCACGCAGGCGAAGGAGATCACCCCGCTTCTGGACGCGTTTGTCAAATCAAAATTATCCTGACATGGCAAAGAAAAGACTCACACCCCAGGACAGGATCGCACTGGACAACTGGAACGAGCTGGTGGCATCCGTGCGCGAACATTCGGACATCAACCCCACGGACACGGAAACGGAAATCAGGCAGAGGCGGGAAAGACTGGAGAAGAACGACGAGGAGTGGTTCAAATACTACTTCGCCATGTATTGCACCTGCGAGTCCGCCGCCTTCCACAAAAAAGCCACCGGGCGGCTGATGAGGAACAACCGCTGGTACGAGGTAAGGGCCTGGTCACGCGAGCTGGCGAAATCCGCACGCTCCATGATGGAGATATCCAAACTGGCACTGACAAAAAAGATACGCAACGTGCTGCTGATCTCCAACTCGGCAGACAATGCGGAAAGGCTACTGCTGCCGTTCATGGCGAACTTCGAGGAGAACCAGCGGATCATACAGGACTACGGACAGCAGAAAAAACCGGGAGCGTGGGAAACCGGGGAGTTCACCTGCATGTCCGGATGCTCCTTCCGCGCCATCGGAGCCGGGCAGTCACCGCGCGGTACGCGTAACAAGAACTTCCGGCCGGACTTCATTCTGGTGGACGATATAGACACCGACGAGGAGTGCCGGAATCCGGAACGGATCAAAACCAAATGGAAATGGCTGGAGGAGGCGCTGATACCGACCATGTCCGTATCGGGAAACTACCGCATCCTGTTCAACGGGAACATCATCGCGCCGGACTGCTGCATCAAAAGGGCCATCGAAAAGGCAACCGAACTGAAGGCGAAAGGAATCGGGCACGTGGATATCATCAACATCCGGGGAAAGGACGGGCTGTCCGTATGGCCCGAAAAGAACTCCGAGGAGGATATAGACCTCTTCCTCTCACTGGTCAGCGCGGCGGCGGCACAGAAAGAGTTCTTCAACAACCCGGTGGTGGACGGCGGCGTGTTCGCGGAAATCACCTACGGGAAAGTGCCGGCACTTTCCAAGTTCAAGTTCCTGGTGATATACGGGGACCCCGCACCGGGAGAGAACAAGACGAAAAAAAGTTCCACCAAAACGGTGTGCCTGCTCGGGAAACTCGCGGGAAGGCTTTATCTGATAAAAACGTTCCTGGACAGGGGGCTGAACGCGGAATTTGTAGAGTGGTACATCAAGCTGCTGGAGTTCGTGGGCGGGAAAACCACCGTATACTGTTACATGGAGAACAACAAATTACAGGATCCTTTTTTCCAGCAGGTATTCCAGCCCATCGTGCGGCGGATACGCAGGGAAAGGAAAATATCACTGTACATCGCCGGGGACGAGGAGAAGAAGACCGACAAGGCCACACGTATCGAGGCGAACCTGGAACCGCTCAACCGGGAGGGGAACCTGGTACTCAACGAGGCCGAAAAGGACAACCCGCACATGAAACGGATGGCGGAACAGTTCAAGCTGTTCAACCTGCAACTGACCTATCCGGCAGACGGACCCGACTGCGTGGAGGGGGGAAACAGAATTATAGACCGCAAGGCCAGACAGTCGGAAAAGCCCGTCATTGTCACAAGGAAAAGCACGCGGTCACAAAACAAGTACAGAGTGTAAACTTCAATACCTATCATTATGAGCAAATTTATCGAACTTTCAGACTACGACGCGAGCATACACCGCGAGATTCTGGACGCACTGACAAGGGAGGACGACGCCGTCGTGGAGATATGCGAGGACCGCGCCGTCGCCGAGATGCGCTGCTACCTTTCCAGACGTTACGACTGTGACAAAATATTCACGGCAACCGGTGACAAACGCAACCAGCTTGTCCTGATGATGGCCATCGACATAGCCGTGTACCACATCTTCTGCATACATAACCCGAGGAACCTGTCACCGCTGCGGAAGGAACGCCACGAAAGGGCGGTCGAATGGCTGAAAGCCGTGGCGGCCGAGGAGATATCGGTGGACGGCCTGCCCCTGCTGTCCGAAGAGACGAGGGCGGCAAAATCAAATTTCCTTATCAAAAGCAACCGTAAACGTGTAAACCATTGGTAATATGAACAAAAGAAAGAAAGGGGCCGGAAAGATAACCCAAAGCGGGAACCTGCCGAGGCCCGGGCAGAAAGGACCCGCAACCATCATACTGACACAGCCCAGAAGGTTCGGTATAGACATAGCGGACTACATGCTCGCGGTAAGGGCTTTCGAGAATGTGGACTACTCCAGACGCTTCAGGCTGTACGACCTGTTCAGCGACATACTCATGGACACGCACCTGACAAGTGTCATAGAGAAACGGAAGAATGCCGCACTGGCATCTTCCATAGAATTCCGCAGGAACGGGAAGCCGGACGAGAAGGTGAACAAGCAGATCAGGTCCCCATGGTTCCGGAAGTTCATAGGGGACATCCTGGACGCCAAATTCTGGGGGTTCTCACTCGTGCAGTTCTACCGCAAGGGGGAATGGGTGAACTACGACCTGATACCGCGCAAACACGTCGATCCCGTGCGCAGGCTCATACTGCGGCACCAGACGGACACCACCGGGACGTCCTGGGACGAGTACCCCGACCTGTTGTTCATCGGTTCACCCGACGATCCCGGACTGCTGGTGAAAGCAGCCATCTGGGTGATATACAAACGTAACGACGTGGCGGACTGGGCACAGTTCGCGGAAGTGTTCGGAGCGCCCATCAGGGAGTACACGTATCCCACGGATGACGACGAGGCACGGCAGAGGGCGCTGGACGACGCGGACAGCACCGGAAGCCTGTCGGTTTTCGTGCACGCGGAGGATACGGTGCTCAAGCTCGTGGAAGCCGCGAACAAGACAGGGAGCGCGGACCTCTACGACAAGCTCTGCGAGCGCTGCAACAACGAAATCTCAAAGCTGTTCCTCGGAAACACGCTCACCACCGAAGCCTCCGACAAGGGCACACAGGCACTGGGAACCGTACACAAGGACGTGGAGGAGAAAGTGACGCTCTCCGACAGGCAGGACATCCTCGACGTGCTCAACTATGACATGGCCGACATATTCGCAATGCTCGGAATAGACACCACAGGCGGGGAGTTCTGCTATCCGGAAAAGAAGCTTATCGAACCGGAGAAAAAGATGTCCATCCTCACACAGCTGCGTACGAACTTCAACCTGCCGGTAGGTGACGACTACCTCTACGAGGAATTCGGGATCGAGAAACCGGCAAACTATGACGAGCTGAAGAAACGCCAGGAGGAGAAAGCGGCGGAAATCGAGGCAGCGAAGGCCCGAGAGACCGAAAAGGCGGAAGAGGATGAACCGGATCCGGAAGAAGAACCGGAACTGGAAAAGCACGGTAAAGGAACACCCAAAGAAAAGAAAAATGCCCTTAAAAACGCATACAACTGGCTGAAACGTTTTTTCGGGAAAGCCCCGGGGAGAGACGGGGCAGCTTTAGAATGGTGATAAACGACCTCTACAGAATGGAGGACAAACAGGTGGAAACTTTATTCTCGTTCGATGAAGAGGTACTGAAGAAAGCCCTGAAGAACATATACAGCAAAGATTTCCATCCCATGACCGACATCGAGGAGAACCTGTTCGAGGCCACGTGGAAAACGATGAACAAAGCCACCGACAAGGGGTTTGGGACACGGAAAACCGATGATCCGGATTATGACTTCTACCGTGAAATCCGAATGAACAACGCCGTGTTCGCAGCTTTCAAGGTACACAGGGCACAGAACGACATGGCAGCGCTGCTGCTGGACAAAAACGGAAGTTTAAAGCCGTTTGAACAGTGGGTGAAGGAAGCCATGCCCATAGCCGACCACCAGATGATCCATTGGCTGCGTACAGAATACGACACGGCCGTCATACGGGCACACCAGGCCGCGGACTGGAGACAGTTCGAAAGGGAAAAGGATGTATTGCCGAACCTCAAATGGATGCCGTCCACAAGTGTGACGCCGGGAGCCGACCACCAGATTTTCTGGGGGACCATACGTCCGATAGATGATCCGTTCTGGAACGAGCACAGGCCCGGAGACAGATGGAACTGCAAGTGCACGCTCTCATCAACGGATGAAGCGCCGACAGCGGTACCGGACGAAAACGGGCAGAACAAGGCACATGACGGTCTGGAAAACAATCCGGGAAAAGACGGCAAACTGTTTTCAGACAAACACCCCTACATTACTGAAGCGCATCCGGGAGCAAAAAAAGCCGTGGACGCACTGACCAGGCGCATCAACGAAATGATAGCCGAAATGCCGGACAACCTGACGCTGGAGGAAAAAACCGACATCGCCCGCAACAATCTCAAGATAGAAAAGGCACTCGGCGTTACCAAAGGCAAGCCGATGACATACGAACAGGCGAACAAGGGAAAGGAGAACCCGAAATTCGGAAAAGAGGAAGGATACCGCGTGAATTGCCAGACCTGCACCGTGACACACATGCTCAGAAGGTTGGGGTTTGACATCGAGGCAAAACCCAACATCAGACAAAGCGCATACAATGAAATGGCAAAACAAGGTATCACATGGGAAGAACGTTTCCTGAACCGGGACGGAACAAAGCCGGATTATGACTATACCTATAAATGGCAGGTCAGAAAGGGATATCAAGTAATGAATGCAAACCGGCTGAAGGAATACTTCAGGGAAAAATTCAGAGAGGATGGAATATACGAGATATATTGTGCCTGGAAAGGCGGCTCCGCACACGTGTTCTGCGCAGAGGTGACTGAAGGAAAGACAAGGTTCTTCGACCCGCAAACCGGAAAGGATGATGCAAGCAATTACATACAGAGCATGAAAGCGGGCCGTGTGGGAGTGATAAGAATAGACAACAAACTGGTAAATCCCAAAATCATGGGACTATTCATCACCAAATAAACGGGAAGAAAGTGCCAGCCCCTCCTCACCGTCCACCAGACGGCAGGACTGGCCGTCGAACAGAATAAAGGCGGGAAGACCGACAGGCAACTCAAAACCATCCCCGTCAACACAGCCCACGGAATAGATGCTTCCTTCAGGGGAACTGGCTGATAAGACAACGGAGTTGTAACCGCTACTGTTTGCTAATTCCGACACTTGTTTAGGTATTTCCATAACGCAAAAAGGCACATAAAAAACGCCTTGCTGCAAAAGTATAAAATTATTTTTTAATTCAGTCATTCATGGACATAAAAGAATATTCAAAACTGATAAAAGCCAAACGGAAAGAACTGGATGGGCTAATGAAACGGAAAATGCCGGTTATCGCTGGACGAATGGCAAAAGACCATTTCCAGGACAACTTCCGCCGGGAAGGTTTCGTAAACGGAGGATTACACCCGTGGCCGAAAGCGAAAAGGCTGTCCTCGGGACGGACCGATGCGGCAGGGAGCTACGGGACGCTGCTCTCCGGAAGGAACCATCTCTTCAGCTCCGTCAAATACATGCCGGGAGAATACCGAGTGAGGGTGGCAAACGAACTCGTCTATGCGCCGGTCAATAACTGGGGAGGAGAAGTTCATCCGACTGTTACGCCCCAAATGCGGCGTTTTGCATGGGCGAAGTATTACCAGGCTTCAGGCAAGGCTAAAAAAGCCGCCACGGGCAAAAGAAAAGGCAAAAAGAAGGGTTCTGCCGCAAACAATGAACCGCAGGAAAATCAGGAAGCGCTGAAATGGAAAAGGCTGGCGCTGACCAAAAAGAAAAAGCTCCGGATAAAAATACCGCAACGCCAGTTTATCGGGGAAAGCCGGGAACTGTCCGAAAAGATAGACCGTAAAATGGAGAATGAAATCAGAAATATTTTAAACTTATAACAACATGGAAGAAATTTTTATCGCGATCATGGAACGCATCGCCGAAAAGATGCCTGAACTGTCATACATTGACGAGGACTACGGACAGCTTGAAGCCGGGGCGGAGGAGGACCACTATCCGGTAACCTTCCCCTGCGTGCTTGTCGGGAACGCCGAATCGGACTGGAATGACCTCGGTTACGGGGTACAGAAAAGCGAGTCACTCATCACCATACGACTGGCCATTGACTGCTACGATGACACCCACTACACCTCCGGAACCTATGACAAGGTAAGGGAACGGCAGCTGAAGGCCAAAGAGCTGTACAAAGCCTTGCAGGAGTTCCAGTGCACGGAAGAGACCAGCCCGCTGGTCAGGGTAAAGAGCCGGGACTATTCGCTGCCGGGAAACATCAAGGTGTACGAGACGGTTTATTCTTTCACGCTGCATGACGAGTCGGCCATGCAGTAAGGGGAAGGTTCATTCCCCCGTGAACAGGGAAAGCTGGACGGCTGTCAGGCGGGGTTTCTTAACCTTTGGGACGGGCTTCACCTCCAAGTCCTTCAGCTCCCGGCACTTGCACCGGATAATGGACATGATCCGCTCCTCGGAAATGAAAAACTCCTGGCGGGACAACACTTTCAGGGCATCATCAAAACGCAGGCGCTGCACCTCCGTCCAGTAATAGTAACGGCGGCACAGGGCTTCATCACGGAGTTCTATCAGTTTTTTGTCTCGTCCTTTAGCCATAAGTTCAGGTATATGCTGCAAAATTAGGCATTTAACCGGGGATGTTAATAAAAAAACGCCGCATCGTGTATGAATGCGGCGTTTTTCTGTTTAGAGTGTGAACAAAATCACATGGTCATCAGTTCGGTGTCATCCTCACCCGGAACAAACGGCTCGATGCGGGTGATCACCTTGCTCTGTACCTTCACCCGCCCGCTGCCATTACAGACCGGACATTTTGCGGATAAAGGAGCTCCTCCCTGGTCCAGGTAAAAGATACGTCCCTTGCCTTCACAACGCTTGCAGGCCATGACGTGCGGCGCGATGTTCTTCGTCTTCTCCATGACTACAACCGGCAGAATGAGGGTTCGATACGGTGCCAGACACCGTTTTCGTCACGTTTGTGGAAATAGTAGTTCACCGCGGTCTTGTACACCACGTTGCTCTCACGGAAGAGGTCCATGATCTCCG
Organism: Bacteroides sp. 43_108; assembly: GCA_001915545.1. Classification (GTDB taxonomy): domain Bacteria; phylum Bacteroidota; class Bacteroidia; order Bacteroidales; family Bacteroidaceae; genus 43-108. The sequence goes on from MNQS01000018.1 coordinate 33,106, forward strand.
TGTACTCGCTGTCGAAACGGTCCTCGAGCTCGTACAGCTTACTCACGGACTTGTAGTCCAGATCGCCCTGGCGGTTGCGCTCGATCATGGTCATGCCGAGCTGGTACATCGGGTCGTCGGTACCCAGCTCGCGCCCCATGGCGTAGCGCTTCAGGTAATCCACCAGGCGTTCGGCGGCAAGGTCGGCACGCTCGTCGAAACTCTTCACCTTGTTGCTCCTCACCTCCAGCTTCATGTCACCGTCCACGATGGTGAAGCTCGCCTGCTCGTCCTTACGCAGCTGGCCGTATTCACGCATCACCGCACGGAAGGCGGCGGCCTCTTTCTCCACCCAGTCGCGGAACGCCTTCACGTCATCCACAACCGGGAGCAGCCGGTTCTTCACTTCAAGCATGAACTGCGCACGGAGGCCCTCATAGGCATCGCGCCGGTTACGCTTGCTTTCCTTCTCTTCCTGCTGGAGCTGTTTCAAAAGCTCCTTCCTGTCCTGGGCGGACAGGCTTTTTAATTGTTCTTTCAAATCCATAGCTAAAAAATTAAATGGTTGCTATTGTTGTTTATTCTCACGTTTACGGCGGATGGCACGCAGCTTCACCTGCAACGTGTCCAACGCCTCACAGTCAAGTTCACGGAACTCCTTGCCGGCGATACGGCTGTCCCGGCAGAAGGCGTTCACCCGGTCCCAGTCGGCCGTATCGATACCCAGCAGCTGCATCTGGTGCAGTACCGCGGAACGCTTCTGACGGAGAATCTTCCGGAGCTGTTCCTGATAAGTGGGCGGTACCAGCTTCTGCATGGCGGACACGGCGGCACTGTATTCCTTCAGTGTCATGTCACGCAGACTCGTGGTACGTCCCTCCGTGTACTGGGAAACGATGCTTTCCTTCAGTGCGTCACGATCCGATGTCGGAAGGCGGTTCAAAAGGCTGTAAAACGCCGCATAATTCTCGGGTTTATTTAACTGCTTGCGGCTGTTGATGTCTATCTGCATGGCTATACTGTTTTTTTGTTTATTTTAAGGTCATTGATTTCCTTAATCACTCTCTTTACTCTGATAGTACACAAATAATCAAGAAGATGCTCTTTTTCATTTTTTGTACACTTATACTGGTCGAAAAATTCAAGTATGCCCATTCTATTCAGATTTTCATTAACTCAAACTATTCATACCACATCAGCACAACTCTATGATTTCACCCACGGCAGAGCGTAGAAGAGTACGCAAAACCGAAGGGTTTCCGCTATCATAGATGACTTCCACACAACACTCATGGCGTGCGTTACGTGACACAACCAGCTCGCAAGTCATATTCTCACAGAGCCATTTTTCCACTACTTTACGGACACCAACTGCGGTGACCACAATTACCATTTTTTTTACTCATAATATTGACCGTGCTGTATGTTATTCAACTCTTATCCTCCCGGTGTACTGGTTTCCCCGAAACTTCATCCCCTTGGTGAAGCCGCCCGGATATCCCAGTTCCTTGCTTCTCGCGTTTGCCAGCAACAAATGTTCCCGGCTAAGGGAGGCTACAAAACCTTTGTCCTTTTCCAGTCCCATCTCTCGGGCCTTCCGGGTGACGCTGCGTTCGGAAACACCGAGCATTTCAGCCAGCTCCCGGTTGAGGGTATTGTGATAGTGGCGACGCATGATGGAAAGCATATTACCGTTCCAAAAGATACGGGTGGAATATCCCTTATGCTCGACGAGCCGTCCCAGTGTCCGGTGCATGAAAGTACCGTCAGCAACCTTCCGGTGCTTGCGGTACTGTTCACGCTTGTACACCAGCACACATTCATGACACCAGGAACTCCGTCCCCCATTCTTCAACGGATAGAACTCACGCATCCACAACTTTCGGCCGCAATGCGGACAGACACGTTTACGTTTCTGCTTGTTGTTATTTTCACTCATAGCTGTTTATGCTGCATTCATCAGTTCATATTCAAATTTTCACCGAACGGAATAGTATTAATGTCAGCCTTTCTCGTGTAGGCCTGCATAAGTCCCACGGAAAGCAGCATATAGACATTCTTATTCGCTTTGACAACCCCGGAAATAGAGCCGACAATATGTTCAGTCTTGCCGGTAATGATTGAGCCGGCTATCTGCTCAAGCCCGTCTGGATGGTCCTCACTGGCCGCAACGCTCATAAAGGCACTAAGATCGTTTTCCTTACAAAAGTTATCCACGTATTGGCAGAGTTCCTTTACTGCCTCTTTCTGTTTTTCTGTAATCATTTCTGTTAAATTTTAATGGTTAATAATTATATGTTGAAATCGCGAAATCTCTTTTTTGATACTGGCTGTACATAGTTTCCTCCCAATCCGTCTCTTCCTCCTCCGGAAGGTCATCCTCATCAAGTTCTACCTCCTTACGGTAAATCAGATACCGTGCCTCCAGAAAGAAGAGGACCACGCGGCGCAGGAACTCACGGGCGGAGGCGATGCCGTGCTTTTCCATGAAGGAGGCGATACGGTCCGGACCGATAGTGTTCGTGCGGATGCTCACCAGACACTGCCGGCGGAAGTCCTTCAGCGTGCTGCCCCTCACCTCGAACACGCGGTCAGCGATACGGCCGAGACTCTCCGGAATATGGTATCCGGAACCTTCGTCATCCGTTCCCACCAGCAGTTCAGCAGCAGCCGTCAGCATACCCTCCACGCTCATGCGCTGGGCAGCGGCCGTCTCCTTCAGGAACACGTACTGGTAATTGCTCACGTAGGTATGTATGAGGTAGCCTTCAGGACGGCGGAACACCTCTTCGGAGGCAAGCTCCATCGAAAGGTTGTTCAATGTCACACCGGCACCGCAGCAGAAGGCGCACACCAGGCGGACGACAAGACGCTGGCGGTTGCCCCAGCCGCCAGCGATGATGGCACGCTGCAGGCTGCCGGCAACGGCCGGATCCATCTCGAAGAACAGCACCGACTTCTCCTGACGGCGGAAGAAGAACGACATGTCCGGAATACGATCCATGCAGAGGAGGATGCGCCGGGTGGCCGTGGAGACCCTGCCACCATCCGTCATGCGGATGTAGGACTTCACCAGGTGGTTCATCACTACCGTCATGTCGGAAAAATGATAGTCGGCAACCTTCCCGCGGAACAGTTCATGAAGCAGAACGGGCAGCTTCACAACGTAGTTGTAATACTCCTTTCTCATGGCTCACTTGCTTGAAGGTTTCCAGTCCACTGTTATAATCGCATCCAGCTCACCGCTGCCGCCACACACCGGGCAGGATACATGCACGTCCTCGCGGCTGCCCTCTTCCGTTCCCCAGAACCAGCCGTTGCCCTTGCAGTAACCACACTTGTGGCCGGTACTGACGAAGTTCTCACGGTTAGGCCCCTTACACATATAGGCGGGAGGACAAATCTCCAGCTGTTTCTTTATCCTGCTCATGCCTGGCCTCCTTTCTGTTTCGGTCCCGCCACATTCCAATAGTCATAGGCGCCCTTCTCCCAGATTGTGTATTCACCAGTGGCCCCCTGATAACGTCCCTTACTGAAGGCGACGTAGCCCTCTACCCATATCTTCAGGTCGGCATCATACATCACGCTCGTGGCCGCATCACCTTTAGGATTCTTGCCACGGGCATGGCTGATGAAAACAAACAGCTTGTCCGGAAACTCCTCCTTCAGCTGGATATAGTCACGATACGTCATCTGTGTGTATTGGAAGCTGTCAATGATCACGATGTTGAAACTCTTATGACGCCGGAGCCTGATCTTCAAGGTGGGGATGTCCTCCTTGATGAACGCCAAATGGCGGCTTACCTCGGCCATACCAAAGCGCCGCAGGTTATTCTGGACTGTCAGAGAAGTTCCTTCCTCCAGGGAGTTGAACGCCACACGGTCATACTTGCAAAGTTCCTTGCAGAGCTGCATCACGAAAGAGGTCTTACCGTTACCGCTGTTGCCCCACACGAACCAGCAGCCCCGGACTTCCGGAGTGTCGAAGGCATCCTTCCATTTCCCTTCGAAAGGGAATACGTCATACTTCTTGTTCAGGATGTCCCTGACATTCAAGGCACGTCTCATGCCCGCTTTTTTATTATCCTTTTTCTCTTCTTCCATGGTCAGAACAGTGTTAGTTGTCGGATATTGTCAATTCGGTCAAGTACGGCCTGCCGTGCGGCACCCCGCAGTTTCTCGTGGCAGAGCATCCTGCCGAGTGCCCACAAAAGGGCATTCTCACGGGTGGCAAACTGTCCCCATTTACGTCCCGGGTTGAAACCACCGCCGGAACCGCCCACCTCCATGTGAACGCCGGCAACCCACCAGCCGTCCTGCTGTCCCACAAGGGCGTCCAGGTAGTCGCGACCATTCCGGTAAACGGTCACCGTCTCGTATTCCCTCAAGACTGGGTAATCGCTCCAGGGAGCGGGAAGCTGCTCGCGACCGTCGATCTTTAAGTATTCAAATTTGTTTTCCATATCCTTAAAATTACGTTTGAACGGTATTTGAACGGGGGTCATTCCCCCGTCATGCGTTTCACCTTGTGAATGGACTTCCTCACACGCCGCAAATCAAAGTCACATGTCGAAGCCTCCTTTATCACCTTATCGATGTCTTTCCTGTCAGTCACACCGTTGGCGGAACAGATCGCAAACACGTCGTTCACGTCCGTAGGCTCCAACTCATAAAATTTCCGTCCGATACGGCTGTAGAACTCCTTGTAGCCGGGCTTCTGGTACCGCAAGCCGTTGCTGATGCGCTTGGCAATATAATCGGTACTCAAGAACACGACACCGCATTTCTCCTCCAGCTTGTTGTACAGGCTGATGAAATAGTGGAACACCGGTTCGGTCAGCTTGTCCGCCTCGTCGAACACCAGCAGGGGCGCGTCCATCTGGATGATGTCATCCAATATAAGCCCCCACACCTCACGGATATTATACCCTTCGGTCCGGATTCCGACCGTACGGGCGATCTCGCGGACAAAGTCACCTTTCTTCATGTCCTCAGAGCAGAGGATATAGAAAACCTCCTTATGCTCCTGGAGGTAAACACGGGCGGTGGTACTCTTGCCACAACCGGCCTCGCCGGTCACCCAGGTAACATTGCGCCAGCGCTGCGCATCGGAGAGTACAGCCGTGATCTCCTGGTAAGCACCGGTCTCCACGATCTGCCAGCCGGTAGCGCTTACACCACCGACCTGCGAGGCGACATTACGGAACATCTCGTCGCTGATATTCTCATAACGGCCATTCAGGATATTGCTAACAGTACCTACACTAACCCCCTTCAGGCTGCCAGCAGCCTTCGTCTGGCTCGGGTATTTCGCCACGTAAGCCCGGAGGCTTTCACTGATGGCGTCCTTTTCTTTCATTGTAATTTCCATAATCAATATTTTTTATCTTGTTATAAATCTGTTCCTTATAATTTCCCGACCACCTTGCGGATGCTCACTTCCTTCTTCTCAAAGCTGTCCCATGTCACGTTGCTGATGACTTTCATGTCTCGGCCGATGGAAGGACGGGCCGGCTGGCTGTATTTTCTTGTGCGACGGTCAATCTGGCGTTGCGCCTCCTTTCCGAGACCTTTCAGGTCAGGGGTACGCAGACCGTTCTGTTCCGGTGCGACACCATGTTCGTACTCGATGTCCTTGGCAACGACCTGGCGGTTTATACGCTCGTTGATGACGGCCTCCTGCTGGGCGCGGATGAAACGTTTCTCGGCTTCCGTCTGCTCCTGCTGGGCACGGTGGATCATCAGCGGGAACGAAGCCACACACTCAAAGCGCATCGCTCCGCCCTTATCCTTGTACAGCAGACGTACGCTGCTCATGTCATAAGGATCGTACTGGACATAGAACTTCTTGTAGGTGTTACGTCGGCGCCATTCCAGATCAGGCTCACCGGGGGCGGAGAAAACCTCGTAAGGGTATTTCTTTCCCTGTACCGTGATCTCGATACCGTTGGCGGTGAACAGCGACGGTTTCTCGGTCGTGTACCAGAACATCTCCACCATATCCGACACACTTACCGCATCGGTAGCCTCGTTCACGCTGGTATTGTACATCTCAATCCGGGAGATGCCGGTGGCAGGGTGTTTCATTGAATTCCACTGCTCACGGGCGGCGGCATACTGTTCCTTCAGTTCCTCCAATGTGGGGAGGGAGTCGATGTTCGCGTTGATGAATTCCAAATTCGGACGGCTTGTATCTCTCTTTGCCGTAATATTCTGCCCGGTGAAACCGAAACGTTTCTTCAATACCTGGCTCTGGAAGCGGTAGAAAATGTTCTCAATCGTCTTAGATTCGCCATTATACGGAGCTGTCGGGCGGTGGATACGGCTGATCTTCGAGAAAAGGCCCAGCGCCGCGTTCTTCTTATGACCGCCCTGGTTATCGCACACGATCTCGTAGGGTTTGTGCCGGCTCGTCTGGATAGCCATGCGGAAAGCATGGTACTGGGCGATATAGTCCTCGTTGTCGCTGATGTAATAACCGAGCAGGACTTCACTATAGGCATCCACCACCTCGTACACGCTTGTAGTGCACTTGTTTCCGTTCTCGTCACGATAGTAGAGGTTCAGCTTCGTGCCGTCGCCATACCAGAGGCTGTCACGACGGCCCGGAAGGATGGTCCGGTGCTTGCGGTCATAACGCTGGTGTGCCTTCATTTCCCCATAAACGGCATCGTACCACAGAGGTTCGACACGCGGGCTGTTGAACCATTCGCGGAGGCTGCGGGGACTCTTCAGGGGCTTCCAGCCACGTTCCGGAGCGACACGGTTGTACTCCTCGAAGATCTCCATGTCAGTATAAACCGGAACGCGGCTGCGTTTCAATGCTACAAGGTAACGCCCGCCGTCCTCCTCGATCTTCAGCGTGTTGCTGTTGCCGTATTTACCGCTCACAAGCACACCGTAGTTGTCGGGACGGAACTTGTTTATCAGGGCTTTCAAACGCCCCACACTGCCCGGAAGACTGTGCCCGTACACCGGACGCCATTCCTCACTCGTGACAAGCAGAAGTTCCCAAAGGTTACGGCGGAAACCGGTCAGCTTGTTATTGGATGAACTCAAGCGTTTGAACTCTTCCATCAACGCGTTCAGCACCGAAGCGTTCCAGGTGTATTCCTTCTTCACATCCTCGGGAAGAGCGACCATCTCACCGTTCTTGTCGTAACGGTAATCCTCGAAAAAGTTCTCGGCCTTCTCGTCTTTCTTCACTATGTTACGGATCATTTCCTGTCTCATTTGTTTCTCGGGTTCGCCATGACGCTCAACCCAACGTTTCTTGTATTTCTCGGGAAGGGAGGAATAGGCATACAGAGCCGGATTATTTTCACCACCGCCACGGGAAACGACATCCAGTTTTTCTCGGGACAGCTGGCTATTCAAAGTGCCTTTGGGCATTATATCCAGCAACTCTTTGTAAGTTACACACAATATATTATCAAAGTATTCCATCTCCCAGCTTGATTATCAATCCTCTAAATCATTCAAAGGGACATGCTTCTTCAGCAGCCGCACGGAGATCCCGAAATTCAACACTACGAGAAGTTCCAGCAGCGGATTAATAAAAAAAATAGAGAGCAGGATCCCGAAACTCATACAGAAGTAAAGCACGCAAAAGCGCTGTTTTCGTTTCAGACGAGCAAACCAGTGCAGCTGGTCGCTGAACAATGTCATCAAATCATTTTTCATGGCTACTTGTATTTTGAGGATTACCACCTACTTTGGATCCACCGCGCTCAATGGCGAGCTTACGAATGGAACGGGCCAGTTTGCTGTTCTTACGGAAGGCAAGCGCATGACTCACCATCACGTTTGTACAGCCCATCAGTTCGGCAATTTTATTCACCTCACCGTATTCTACAACTATTCGTTCTTTCATACTATCTAATATTTAAATTATCGTAGTGGGCAGTCGCGGATTCGAACCGCGGACCATAACCTCTCCATTATAGGAGTTTAGTTTGTTCTACCAGCTGAACTAACTGCCCGAGAAAATTATTAAAGCTCCTTTATCGCATCCTCCGGAACACATATTACAGTCCAAACCTGACCATTTTTCATATAATCGATATTATATTCCCGCACGAACGTACAAATGTTATAATCCCAGTCACGAACTATACCATCAATGATCTCACCATTTCTCTTGGTGATTCTCACACTTTGTCCCTTTTTAAATTTTACTTCCATTTTGCTTCTTTTTAAATTCTCATTGTTACCTCAAGCCTTTTTTGTAGCTTTGGGGCGTGTTTAAACTTTAATCACGTGGCAAATATAGTCTAAGTTTCTTAGACAACAAAGTGTTAATCCAAATAATTTAGATTTATGAGCGTTATCTAAGGGAGAGTAGGGGACTTAAATTAGATGAATTTGAGTTTCTGGGCATCAAAAAAGGTACAATGTCAAACTATGAACTGGGTAATACAGAACCTAAATTGAGTTTGTTATGTGAAATATCTAAGTTTTTTAGAATATCAATCGACGACTTTCTTTTAAAAGATATAGAAGCCGAAAAAATTACACCAGTAGTAACGGAAACAGCTCCTCCAGAAACAGCTAACAATAATTTTAGGGAGCTTCTGGATGTTTTAAGGGAAAAAGACTCCACCATTCGAGAAATGGCAGAGGAAATAGGGATGCTCAAACAGACAATTACACAACTTAAACAGGACAAGTCGGGGCGTGTTTCGGATGCAAGCGATTCTACGGTTGCCAATGCCATCTAAAACGTGTTTTATGGGGAAAGGGAGGTAAAAACAGTTAAATCACTATTTTACAGCAGAATATATAAAAATACAGGGGAGTAAATAAATATTATCTATATACAATTTACCCCCTACAATATTATAAAAACCGATGAATACCAAATAAAAAAAAGATATTTCCCCGTTTTATTAGAACAAAATAGGCACAAAAATGAATAACCAAATGAATAAGCAATCAAAACATTTCGTTTTTGTAATAGCTTAAATGAATAACCAAATGAATAAGCAAGTGAATAACCTTTCCACTTTTTAAGACGTTCAAAGCGTTCAAACGGATAAATACAGCCTTCCATCATAGTTTGACACTTATAAGGGCAAAAAAAGCCGCTTTTGCGGCTTTTAATTGCGTTCTAAGGCATTTTATCCCTTTCTGGTACATGTTATCAAGCGAGACTGAATAATCATTGCACGTTTCGTGTATTTGGCAATGTCATCAACCAGTCCAGCATGTAAAAGACTACTCTTAGTGATTCCGACCTGTTTCTCCGTCAGAGTTTCAAAAATGGCCGATATACTACCAAAGTAGATGTTCTTTTTCTCAAAAATCAAATGTACATGGATAACTTTACTCATGATATATAGTATTTATTTCACTGCAAATATACCAAATATCAGCTATATGGAATAATTTTAATAAATAAAAATAGGAGAGAAGCGAAGCGCTCCCCTACTCCACTTGCATAAATTACACCATTTGGTTATCTTTGTATATGGAAGTATGGCCTGGGCAAAGCATCGGAGTGAAATAATACCATACTGCCTGAATTCTCCCCTACTCCACTCCTAATGTAAAGAGATTCATTTGAACGGTGTTCAAACAAGGTTCAAATGTAAGCTCGATGTAAAGCGATGTAAACGCTTCGTTTTTCCACCCAGCTCACTCCTACCCCGTTCTAACGCTTTGAAAACCAAAGCAATCAGATATTTTCAGACCGACCGAACTTTGACACGCATCGTTTCTCCCCCCTTA
>MNQS01000048.1 GCA_001915545.1 Bacteroides sp. 43_108
TTCCTATTATGAGAAGTTCCTCTCTACCGGGGAGGTGAAGTGCATTGATGACGAGATTCCGTTTGAAATTCCAAAGGGGTGGGAATGGGAACGCTGGGGAAATATCTCTCAATCTATCCAATATGGTTATAATGCGCCAGCATTAGAAAAAGGCATTATAAAAATGGTGCGTATTAGTGATATTCAAAATAATAAAGTGCTTTGGGAGAAAGTTCCCTACTGTATAATAGAAGAGAAAGATATTGAAACATATTTGTTAGAAGTTAATGATATTTTGTTTGCCAGAACAGGAGGTACGGTAGGAAAATCATTCTTGGTAGAGGAAGTCTCTGAGCCAGCCATATACGCTGGCTATCTCATAAGAACAAGATATTCACAAGAGTTATGTCCGCAATATCTTAAATCATTTATGGAAAGTCAATTGTATTGGGAACAATTAAAGTCCGGAACAATTGCTACCGCACAGCCCAATTGTAATGGAAAAACATTAGGAAGGATGCTTTTACCAATTCCTCCAAAGGCAGAGCAGATTCGTCTTGTGCAAAAATTAGCAAATCTTATTCCTGTGTTTCATCGATATGCTAAGGCACAGCAGAATTTGGACAATCTCAATGAGAGTATAAATGATAAATTAAGAAAATCTATTCTCCAAGAAGCAATACAAGGTAAACTAGTTCCACAAATAGCAGAAGAAGGAACAGCACAAGATTTGCTTGAACAGATACGGCAGGAGAAACTGAAACCTGTTAAAGAAGGCAAGCTTAAAAAGTCTGCTTTGACAGATTCCGTTATTTATAAAGGTGACGATAACAAGTACTTCGAGAAGATTGGAAATACCCAAATGGATATTACAGACGAGATTCCATTTGAAATACCTGATAGCTGGGGTTGGGTAAGACTTAATTATATATGTTCTTATATCCAAAGAGGAAAGTCTCCAAAGTATTCTTTGATAAAGAAATATCCTGTTGTTGCACAGAAGTGTAATCAATGGAGTGGATTCTCAATAGAGAAAGCTCAATTTATAGATCCTGACACTCTTTCTTCTTATGCAGAAGAGCGATTATTACAAGACGGAGATTTAATGTGGAACTCCACTGGTTTAGGAACATTAGGACGCATTGCAGTATATCATTCAGTACTTAATCCTTACGAACTTGCAGTTGCAGATAGCCATGTCACAGTTATTCGTCCTCTTAAAACTTATGTATTGTCGCAATACTTGTATTATTACTTTGCAAGCGATACTGTTCAATCTGTAATTGAAGATAAATCAGACGGAAGTACAAAGCAAAAAGAACTCTCCACAACAACCGTTAAAAACTATTTGGTACCAATTCCACCATATAGAGAACAGCAACGTATTGTTGAAAAGATTAAAACTGTAACAAGTATTATGAGAGAATAAATGGACAAGTCTTTGAAATTGAGATTCCTTTTGAATATCCCAATAGCTGGACTGTATTGCGTTTGAAAAATGTATGCCAATTAATAGACGGTGAAAAGAGAAATGGAAAAGGCATTTATCTAGATGCAAAATATCTACGTGGAGAATCATCTGCCACCATTGTAGAAAAAGGCAGATTTGTCTATGCTGGAGATAATATCATTCTTGTGGATGGTGAAAATTCAGGTGAAGTTTTTTCTGTTTCACAGGATGGATATATGGGAAGCACATTCAAACAGCTATGGTTTTCTTCGGCTATGTGGAAACCATATATCTTGGCTTTCATTCTGTTCTACAAAGAGGAATTAAGAAATTCAAAAAGAGGTGCGGCAATTCCACACCTCAATAAAGATCTATTCTATAATCAGCCCATTGGCATTCCACCATTAAAAGAACAGCAACGTATAGCAGAACGCATCAATGAATTATCGCAGTTGCTCAAATAGTTTTTCTATTTGGGCAACAATGCGTTGCTGTTCTTTAATCGGAGGAAGAGCTATAAGTAAGGGATAAATTTTCTTCCCTGAAACAACAGGTTGAGCAGTTGCATTATAACATTTACCTAAGTTTAAAGCTGTAAGTAGGATAATTAAAAAATCTCTGTTCAGCAATTTGCTATATTGAGTTATGAAAGCATTATCTGTTACCCAAGCTTGACACGGAGTTAAATGAATACTTCCACAATAATATCCGACTCGTCCAATAACTATAGTTTCTTCAAAAACATTTGCTTTTGAATGATATCCTGTAATCCCATTTCCACCATATACTGGTATTTTCCCATTACCCATTTGTTTTGATGTTAGATTTTCTCCTGAAGTAATAGAAATCAAGTTTCCAAGTCTACACCAAGTCCAGTTATCAGGTAAATCAAATGGTATTTCTTCTGTTATATCAATCTTTTCATTACCTACCTGCTCATAATACTTGTTATCGTCACCTTTATAAATAACAGAATCAGTTAAAGTTGATTTCTTCAGTTTACCATCTTTGACGAGTTTCTGCTTTTCTTTTCGGATCTGTTCAAGTAACTCTTGAGCTGTACCTTCTTCCTCTATTTGTGGGACAAGCTTTCCTTGAATTGCCTCTTGAAGAATTGACTTCATCAGTTTATCAAAAATCAGAGCGTTAAGTTCGTCTAATCCCTTTTGCGATTTTTCGTATTTATCCACAATGGTAAATACCTTTTGGATCTTTTCTATAATCCTATATTGCTCGTTATATGGAGGGATTGGGAAAAGTTTGTTTTGAACATATGATGATAGAACTCTTTGCTGTCCAGCTGTACCTTTATATTTTGCTTCCTTAATAAAATAATCAGATTTTAGGAAGTATAAAACGTACCAAGCATATAATGTTTGCTCATATAGGCGAAGAACATTAAGTTCTGTGGTTGCTGCCGCTACTTTTCCGGGAACATCTGCCAAAATAAATGATTTGCGATTTTGAAAGCAAGGCGTAATCTTGGCAAATGCTATATCACCTACTGCCAGTTTTGTGAAGCCAGTTTTGATTAAACTCCACTTTCTTGTTTCATAAGAATATCCACTACCATAACCAGCGTTTATTAATGCCATAGGCATAAACGCTGCATCTGTATCATCTTCCGCTGATACTGTAGGTGACATATTTATAATTGTAGAGAATCTTGCCCATTCCCACCCTTGTGGAATATCAAACGGAATCTCGTCATCAATGCACTTCACATCCCCAGTAGCGAGCAATTTCTCATAATAGGAA
>MNQS01000049.1 GCA_001915545.1 Bacteroides sp. 43_108
TCAAAGAAATCCTCAAAATATCGCAGCTTAAAAAAATGAGTCGATTTTTATAGTCAATGAAAAAAAGAAGGCGCATCGTGTATTACGACACACCTTCTTTTTCTTATCGACAGACTGCCATCTAACAGACTAATCATAAATAGCATCACTGTTTAACGGCAAACGATGCCATAGATTTCAACTTCACCAACCATAGCTGTTTCCGGTTCATCCCAACAAATACTCACAAAACGCCCACGCGGTGTTGACGTCCCTGTGTCGACTTTCCACTCATATATGGTTTGTTCTCCCTGAAGTACAACTTTGGCAAGACTTTGCCAATGCTGTCGATCATTGGATATTTCAATCGTGAAATGTCTATTTACATTGATCGGTGGAAAAACAAAACGTAAACGTTTCACCTCAAGCATCTTTTCGGTATCTATGGTCAAACGCGGTGCATCATCTGTCAATTCAGCCTGCCAAAGTGAAGAATCACACTCATCCGTGGCCATTCCGGCATCATATCCATCCAGATGTGAAGTGGAAAATGTTGGATTATTGCGTCCAAAACGTTGAAGAGAAGCAGTCGTTTCACGAATAAACGAGGTATAAGGACGATTGACAGCCTCCACCGATTGGCCTGGACAAAAGGCTGGTGCACCTATAAAGTCTATAGATACGGTAGCCGTTTTCAAACCGGGTGAACGTGCCTCTACGATGCATTTACCAGAATAGTATGCACGCAGCGAAATGGCAGCTTTCCCGTCTTGAATCCGAATGTCGCTGTTGGCACGAAAGCAAATCGATTTTCCCGTAGGAAATTCACCAGGACCCTTCGTGACACACAAATCAACCGGAACATTGTTACTCAAATCCCGTCCAGTGCTGTCAACCACGGTTACAAGCAATTGTACATCATCCGTTCCGTCTGCCAATACTTCCTTATTACCAATGACTTCCAAACGAAGCGCTACCGGTTTTCCTTGTATAGGCCACACAGGTGGTTCAATACCTCGATAAGCACGACGGTACCAATACCATGCACGTTTGGGAATACGGAAATAATCGACAATACCCATTTTGCCTAAAGCACTGCCAGCAATGCTTCCATGATCAAATCCGCACCAAATGGCTTGTCCGCTCCGCCACGACACCCCTCGCCAAGCCTCGTTGGCATCAAGGTCCCCCCATCCTGGAGCATAGTTTCCCGGTCTGTCAGCGGTAACGCTACCGTATTCGGCCACAATCGATGGAATGCCAGGCTGCTGAAAATCGGGCTGTGTAGCTCCATCACCATTGTATCCAGCCATATCGCCAATACGGTCAATGCGGTTTTCGCCCAATGGACGCTGAGCCCCTCCGATGGCAGCCAAGCGGGTAGGATCAAGTTGATGGGTACGTTCAACCATACGGTGTAGCAGCCGCTGCACTCCGGGCAGTGTCGACGACTCTGAAAAGAAAGGCTCATTGCTCATACTCCATACCACAATAGAGGGATGATTCCGGTGAATACGTATCATTTCCTCCAATTGCCGTAACGCACTTTGCTCAAAAGCTGCCGTATCGGACGGTGTAACGGGATAGGCACTGCAATCCCAATACCCATCACCCCGATAACCGCCTATCCCCCAAAATGGAGCTTCTGACCAAAAGAGCATACCTTCTTCGTCGCAAGCCTGTGAAAAAGCTGGCGAATGAGGATAATGCGAGCCGCGGATAAAGTCGAATCCGGCTTCTTTCATCATTTTTATATCACGTCTTTGGGCTGCTTCAGTCACAGCATCTCCCCATCCAGCCTGGTCCTGATGCACATTTGCTCCATGAAAGTAGTGATGGTTCCCATTCAGGAAGAAACCTCTGTCGGCAGTCCACTTCACCCAGCGAAAGCCAAAAGTTTCAACTGTTGCGTCACAGAGTTGTTTTCCCATATAGAGTTTGCTTTCCACCTTATATAACGTGGGACTTGTTGGAGACCATAGTTGTGGATGCTCTATTTCAGGGGTCAGTTGGCTGTAGCAAAGCCGTTGCCCGGCCGCCAGCATACTATCACTTTCCACTTTTGCCAGGACCTTGCCATGCGGTGAAAAGATGCACGTAACCAAACGTAGGTTGACGGCTTTCTTGCCGGCATTTACGACATCGGTTTCTACCTTTACGCGTGTGGATGTTCCGCTTCGAGCTTCAAGATCAGGTGTAGTTATACCCACTCCGCACCAATCAATGTAGTGGTGACTTTTTCGTACCAAACGTACATTTCGATAAATACCTCCAGAAAATGTATGTTCACCGGCACGAGGAGCAATATCAGCCCGCCATAGATTATTCACTCTTATGGCTATGAGGTTATTTCCACACTGCAAATAAGGCGTAATCTCAATTTGAAAGCCCGTATATCCTCCGAGGTGATTTCCCGCTTTTTTTCCATTGACAAAGATTTCTGCTTCTTGAAACACGCCATCAAATTCTAGAAATACAAGTCCTTTCAAATCACTCCGATCCATTTCAAGATGACGACGATACCAACCATAGCCGGTATAAAAATCCTTTGACATAAAATAAGGTAGGCTAAACGAATGAGGTAAACCTACCGGCTGCCATTGGCTGTCGTCAAAATGAACAAAAGCAGCCTGTGCCGGGTCACCTAGGATAAAACGCCAAGACCTGTTCAGAAGGGTCGTTTCTCGAACAGGCTGTGCCGTAATCCATGCAACACTGGAAAATAAAAGGATGAATGAAAAAAGGTAGTTTTTCAGAGTTGTATTCATAAAGTCAAAATTAAGAAGTTGTTTAAAAATTATCAAAAACAAACGTTACCACAGCGGATAGCACATTGTAAATCAGCGTATTAATTATTCATAATCTTATGAGTACCAATCGATTAAAGTTATGGAACAATACTTAACCAACCTTACTGATAAACAGTGGCAAGTTATAGAAAAAATTATAAATCTACAAGAAAGGAAGCGAAAACATTCTCTCAGAAACATCATGAAGGCGATTCTATATATTCTCAAAACAGGCTGTCAGTGGCGCATAATTCCCAATGAACTTCCAAAAGAAATGCAGATTAACAAAGCGGCTTTTACCCCGAATTTGAAACTTACTATTGAAAGCTGTATCATGCAAGCAAAACAAAACTTAGGGAACTATAAGATGGGAGGGCCGTTTCTGATTTTGAAACAAATCAGAG
>MNQS01000050.1 GCA_001915545.1 Bacteroides sp. 43_108
GCTTTGCAGCTTTCTCCTATTGCCGCTTGAAATACAGGCACAGGAGAAAGGAGATTCCATCACCGGAAAAGTGCATAAAATAGATGAAGTTACGGTTACGGCAAGACGTCCGCCTGCCAAAGTAACAACCGGCAGCCCTGTACAACTTATCAACAAGGAAGATATAAAGAACTTGGGGTTACAGAATATGGCAGATGCCGTAAGGCGTTTTGCCGGAACCAACGTCCGTGATTACGGAGGCATAGGCGGTCTGAAGACCGTTTCCATCCGCAATTTAGGAGCTGCACACACAGCAGTCAGCTACGATGGAGTAGTCGTCAGCAACAGTCAGGCAGGACAAATCGATATCGGGCGTTTCTCCCTCGACAATGTATCCTCTCTTTCATTGGCAATCGGACAAGATGAGAATCTGCTGCAACCGGCCCGTCTGTATGCTTCGGCAGGAGTACTCAGCATTGAAACGGAGAAACCCGTCTTCGAAAATGGGAAATCCTCCCTGTCACAAATACAAATCCGGGGAGGAGCCTTTGGCTACATAGCCCCATCCATACGCAGATGGCAGAAGCTGGGAGAACACACCGGTCTGTCAGTCGATGCTTCCTTTATACGTGCCGACGGTAATTATCCCTTCACATTGGAAAACGGAAAATACATCACTCAAGAGAAAAGAAACAATTCGGATATTCATACATGGCAGGGAGAGGCGAATCTGTTTCATACTTTCCATGACGAAAGTACACTGGATGTGAAAGCCTATTATTTTTATTCCGAACGCGGACTGCCCGGTGCTGTCATTCTATACAACCCGAAGGCAGAAGAACGTTTGTGGGACGAGAATTTCTTCACCCAAGCCCGTTATAAGAAAACCTTCTCCCCCAAATGGACTTTGCAGGCGCAAGCCAAGTTCAACCATTCTTGGAACAAATACGAAGATACAGACGTGAAGTATGAAAACGGAAAGCAGACCGACATCAACCGTCAGGACGAATATTATCTGTCCGCCGCCGTGCTTTATCAGCCCGTCAAAGGTCTGGAATTATCGCTCGCGCAGGATGGATTCATCAATACCCTTCACACCAATATCAACGACAGCCCCAACCCGGTGAGATATTCCTCGCTCACAGCCCTCAATGCACGTTACCAATGGGGACGTATCAAGCTATCGGGCACATTGGTGGGGACTTTCATTACGGAAGAAGTAAAAGCAGGGAATACTCCCGACGACCGGAAACGCCTGTCGCCCACCCTGTCCGTTTCCATTCAGCCATGGAAAGAAGAACAATTATACGTCCGCGCAATGTATAAGAATACGTTCCGCGTACCTACCTTCAATGACCTTTATTATCTACGCATAGGAAATACCTCCTTACGCCCGGAAAAGGCACGCGAATACAATATAGGTGTCACTTGGAACGGCAAGCCGTTTTCGTTTACCGATTTCCTTTCTATCACTCTTGACGGATATTATAATGAAGTAACCGATAAAATAGTCGCCTTTCCCAGTACTTATGTATGGAAAATGCAGAATTACGGCACGGTACATATCACCGGCCTTGATGCGACAATGGCTACTTCCATACCTGTCTGCCCTAACATAAACGTAGGATTAAGCGGCAATTATTCCTGGCAAAAAGCCATAGATATGACAAATCCCGATGCCAAGAATTATAAAGACCAGCTGCCCTATACGCCTCAGCATAGCGGCAATGCTTCGACCACCATCGAAACTCCTTGGATTAATGTGGGTTACAGCCTGACAGGGGTCAGCGAACGCTACTATATGGCACAGAATATACCGGTGAATAAGATAGACGGTTATGTAGAACACACAGCCACTTTATGGCGGGAATTTACAATGAAAGGCTGTCACCTCCGCCTTCAGGCAGAAGTTATCAATCTCACTGACAAGCAATATGATGTTATCAAATATTATCCCATGCCCGGACGTTCCTGGCGCATAACGGGAGTATTAAGATTTTAAACAATATAAATGTCTAACTTTTAAAAATTAATTATGAAACTAAGAAGCTTATTTTTTGGAACACTGTGTATGTTAATGCTGGGTGTTTCATTCACCTCATGTAGTGATGATGACGATGACAGCAAAAAAAACGATGAAGGTTCGAAGGTGGAATTGCCTGAAAATCGTGTCTACATTTTGAATGAAGGTTCTTATCAAAAGAACAATGCCGGCATCACATACTATGATCCCGATAAAAGAAACAATGTAATAGATGACATTTTCTATAAGCAAAATGAAGCCAAACTAGGAGATACAGGACAAGATATGATAAAATATAATAATAATATTTATGTATCCATGTATGGCTCTAAATATGTATGCAAACTGAATGAAGCTTGTGTAGAACAAGCGCGTTATAGCTTTACAGACGAGCAAGGACAGCCTCGCTATATGGCTGCTGAAGACGGAAAACTTTACGTTACTTTAAGCAGTGGTAATGTAGCCCGTTTGGATGCTAACACATTAACTTTTGAAAAGATGGTAGCTGTAGGACAAAATCCCGAGCATATTATTGAAGAAGATGGCAAACTATATCTGGTAAACTCCGGTTTCGGATATGACAATCGTTTGTCTATCATTGATATCAAGACTTTTGATACAGCAGAGCATGTGGAAATTTTCCAGAATCCGGATAGGATACTAGAAGCTAATGACAAAATTTTCATCCAAGGATATGGTGGTCCGTACCCTGATTATGACTATACTGTAGCAATCTATGACAAAGAAAACAAAACCTACAAAAAAATTGGACCGGGCACATTAATGGCTGAATATAATGATGTGGTATATGTTATCTATTCAGAAACAGACTATAATACAAATACATCCAACCATACATTATATTCTTATAATGCTAAAACCAACAAAAAAGAAGAAACTAGTTTTTTACAAATGCCAGAAGAACTCAAGACTCGTATCTTTTATATGTTGAGTATCAATCCTGAAAATGGAGATTTTTATGTCGGTACTACCGATTATAATACTAACGGAGATATATATCGTTTCAAGAAAGACGGTACTTTTATTGAAAAATTCGAGAGCGGTGGTGTAAGTCCTAGAGCAGCCGTATTTATTGACTAACCAATGAAACAATTTTCTCTCTTTATTCACCTGATGCTTTCAGTCTTGCTTTTTTCC
>MNQS01000019.1 GCA_001915545.1 Bacteroides sp. 43_108
GCCGAGCTTGCACCTCCCTCCTCCGCCCTTTCCGCTACGCTCCAAGGGCGGAGGAGGGAGGTGGAGAAGTTGCACTTCTAACTTGACTGTAGCATTTGCTTCATATTTGCCCTTCAATAACAGGGAGTAAGTGGTCGTGCAGATATATTTTGCTTTTGTTAAAGTATAATCTTTAAATGGAAACTTTATAACTTTGCTGTGTCTAAGTTTTCGGCATACAAATTGCCGTTTTCGTATGGTTTTCTTATAAATAGGTAGATAGGAATGAACTCTGATATGGAAATGACGGCTGATGAAACGGCCGTATCGTTGCGCAATCTTTCTTTCGGATTCGGACGCAGTTCCAAAAGTACAGTTTTGGGCAGTCGTATTGATGCATCTTTGAAATATGGCGAATTGGCCTGTGTTGTAGGCCCTGTAGGCGGTGGCAAGTCCCTCCTTGCGAAAACAGTTGTAGGTCTGCAGCCTTGTTTCGATGGCGATGTCTTTCTTGGCAGGCGCAGGGTGGGCGATTGTTCAAAGGCCGAACTCTCCCGTCATGTTGCATATTTTTCTTCAGAATCGGCTTCGAACTGCAGCATATCGGTTGCCGATTATATAGTGTACGGACATAAGCCTGTTTGGCCTTTCCGCCGAAAAATGTCGGAAAAAGACAACAATGCAGTAAGCCGTTGTCTCGACTGGCTCGGTATCGGAGATTTCGGCAATCGTAAGATCCGTACTTTGAGTCGTGCCGAGCGCGATAAGGTCATAATGGCAAAAGCCATTTTTTCAGACGTACCGGTCATTTTTCTTGACGGCCTGCTCGACAGTCTTTCGTTTCCCGACAATGTCGAGGTGCTTTGTCTGTTGAGACGCATGGCGCACACTTCAAAAAAGGCTGTTGCCGTTCTCATGAGCAATGCAGAACTTGCTGTGCAGTTTGCCGATAGAATATGGTCGGTTGACAAGAACCGCGGTTTCAACTCCGGCATTCCTGAAGACTTGTTCCTCAGAGGTGTTGTTGATGAATGTTTCGGAAACGAAAGAATTTCTTATGACATAAGCACTGGTCGATTCGTCTACAGCGGTGACCATATACGCAGTGTCATAGTCGAAGGCGATGTTGCCGGCAAGGAATATACTGCCGTTTGTAGAGCTTTGGGCAGATGTGCTGTCGATGTTGAGACACCAGAAACCGCATCCGGCTCTTCTGTACTGAAAGTCGTTGTCAAGGGAAACGGTCGTTTCTGTCTGCACCATCCTGATGCTTCAGAAGAAAACTTCACGTCTGTCGAACATCTGCTTACTGCACTTTTGTCGGCGATGTCGAAATTGCGCATCAGCCTTTTGTCTGAAGAATCACCTGAACCGTAAAAAGTATTTTATAATAAAGAAAAATCACAGTCAGTCCACTATGAGAAACTTCATTTTAGCAGTAATGCTGTTTTTTTCGGTTGCCGCATTCGGACAGGACAACCGTGTAGAATCGGATATGTTTGCAGACATGCGCGATGGCGATAAGGCCGCGCTTGTCGTTGTCCATTCCGGCACAGTGTCTGCCAGTGCCGAACAGGGAACAATTGCTCCGTTCAACCAGCTTCTGAAGACCGCCTTTCCCGATATGGATTTCCGCGAAGCGTGGAGCTCGCGTGCCGTTGTAAGGCAGATGTCCTCGCTGGGATTGTATAAAAAGACACCGGCCGAAGTCCTTGCCGAACTCAGGCGCGACGGTTACACTCATGTGCTTATTCAGTCGTCAGACATTGTCGACGGAGACGAAATGGATGTACTGCGCCGTGAAGCCGCGCGTGCACGAGCCGATTTCAAATGTGTCCGTATCGGCGAACCGCTATTCCATTCAGTCGATGATTATTCCAAAGTTGCAGAGCTTCTAGGGAAAATCTACACGACGAAGAAGACGGCCAACGTATTTCTCTGCTTCGGCTCTCCAGTAGGGGGCAACGAGTCCTACGCCATGTTCGACTATGTGCTCCACGACCAGGGGTTTGAAGACAGTTACGTCGCTGTTGCTGACGGTTATCCATCATTGAGCAGTCTCCTTAAATTGCTCAAGCGCGACAAGCAGAAACGCATCAACCTTATTCCATGTGTGTTTGTAGCCGACGATGCTTTCCGCACATCTGTACTTCAGAAGTGGCAGAGGCTTCTTCTCGGCGAAGGCTATAAGGTTAATGTCATAGATGAAGGAATGGGCGAATTGCCTGAAATCCGCAACATTTTTCTGCGCCATGCCGAAGACGCCAAGAGGTACCGCACTTTGTCGGCTTCGGAGATAAAAATGAGAAACGCCGTCGGAGCAGAGTGATCTGCTTGTTTAGGCCGTTGGCTTATTGCATGTTTCTGAGCAGATAATCTTATCGATATAACAGTTTCTTTTTGAGGCCGTCAGACTTAATTGTCTGGCGGTCTTATTTGTTATTTATTTGTGTCAGCAATATTTTTAATCCGTACTAACAATATTTCTCATCCGTACCAACTTTGCATTGATGCAATGTTAAGAGAGATGCGTTGCGGTGTTCGTACAGATTGCGCTTTCTGCAGGTTCGTTTTGGTTCTCCATGCCCTCGTGTGAGAAACTATGAGCGCTCGCGGTGAAAATTCCGAGCGCTCAAAAATTTCTTTGCGGGCGCTCGGAATTTATCTGATACAGGCTTGCAGATAAATTCTCGGATAAAAATCAAGGGCTGAAATCCTTTTCTTGCAGATTTCAGCCCTTGACCATGTTATATATCGAATGCTTTGTTTCGGCTTGTAGTTGTTTGTGTCTGAACTTGTATAGACACAGAGGAAATTGCTTACTCGCTTACAACAACTGTTCCTCCCTGAGGTCTTATTGTAAGTGTAATCTTGCCTTCAGAACCGATTTTCTTGCTGTTCAGCGTAGGCTCCATTTTTTTGTTGTCTTCGTATATCTGAACGTTCTTGCCGGCAATGAACGGAAGTGTCACTTTCAGGTTCATGGCTTTGTCGGTCGCATTTATACCAGCAATGTACCATTTATCGCCGTGCTTTCTTGCAAGTACTGCGTAGCGTCCTGGATAACCGTCTACGAATACTGTTTCATCCCATTCTGTTGGAATCTGCTTCATGAAGTCCATACAGATTTTTGGCGCATCGGTGAGGTTGTTTGGTGCAAGTGCAAAATTCTGTATAGGGTTCTGGAAAAGAATTCCTGTTGCGAGCTGGAACACGTCGCTTGTCTTTCTTGTAGTACCTCCGTCGTTGTTGCGGTTGAGGCGCTTGTTGAGCACGCATCCTCCGAATTCCATACATCCCACAGTGTTTCTGATGAACGGATGCAGACAGGCGTTGAATGCTTCGTTGTCGCAGAAGTGCTGGTTGAACACGAGATTTTCCGATGCAAGAACAGCCTCGCTTCCGACATAGTTAGGATACATTCTTTCCCAACCGCGCGGAATGGTGCATCCGTGGAAGATTACCATGAGTCCGTTGTCGTCGGCATCGCTCAGGATTGATTCGTAAAGGCGCATGGTTTCCTGTTTGTCGCCTCCGAAGAAGTCAACCTTTATACCCTTTACGCCGATTGAATTCATCCATCTCATTTCGCTCTTTCTGCTTATAGGGTTGTCCATCAGGTTTGTAGGTCCCTGTACAATGTCGTTCCAATATCCGCTTGAACTGTACCAGAGGAATACATCTATGCCTTTGCTCTGAGCGTATTTCACGAGCTCTTCCATTTTCTTGTGACCTATGCGTGTGTCCCACCAGTTGTCCACGAGCACGTATTCATATCCCATGTCGGCTGCGAAGTCGATGAATTTCACCTGATCGTCATAGTTGATACTTCCGTCCTGCCAGAGAATCCAGCTCCATGTTCCGCGTCCCATCTTGTATTGGTGCTTGGTGGTGTAGGCCGGTTCTACTACGTCCCATGTGATGGTGGTTTCTGCTATAGGCTGCAGGGTTTCGCCCACTGTGACTGTACGCCAAGGAGTTTTTCCAGGAAGTGCAAATGCTGGCGACGATGTTCCGTTGCCGTTGTTTTCCTCCGGCATTGGGAATGCAACCGTGTAGAGATTGCCTTCCTTGCAGTCGCTCAGGCGCGATGCACAGTAGCGGCTGTCCACTCCTGTCTCGCTCACAAGCACCCATCCTTTTCCTCCGATGTTGAAGAGGGCAGGGAAGGTGTATCCGTGGCCGTACTTCGAACGTGTGTCCATCTTGTCGTCAGGAATGTATTCTTCCTCGTAGCTAGGCTTTGTGCGTTTCCAACCTATCATGGCGTCGCTCTGCGGAGAGAGGAAGGTAGTTGTACCTGTCGGCAATCTGAATCCTGTGGCTTCTTCGTTTATTACGATGCTTCCTGTTTCGCCCTGACGGGGTACTGCATAGCGGAAAGCTACATCGTTGGCGCTTACTCTGAATATTATGTCCAT
Organism: Bacteroides sp. 43_108; assembly: GCA_001915545.1. Classification (GTDB taxonomy): domain Bacteria; phylum Bacteroidota; class Bacteroidia; order Bacteroidales; family Bacteroidaceae; genus 43-108. The sequence continues at coordinate 4,401 of MNQS01000019.1, forward strand.
CTTCTGCCCCTTGGCGTTGGTGAAGGAGCATGTAAGCTCGTTTGCCTTGTAGTGGATGTTCGACTTCTTGATGCGTGTCTGCACGTATGTCGTGTCGATGCTTCTGCCGTTCTTGGCATTGAGGGTGAGACCTTTGCTGAAATCGCCGATGTTGGACTTGAATCCAAGAGGTGACTTTTCGAGCATGCGTGTGCCGTTGTAGTCTACAGTGTATACGGCTTCGCCTCCTTTAGGGCAGTAGATGTCCACCTTGAGCTGGCCGTCTGGACCTGACACCGAAGCCTCCTGCGCGTTGATCTGAAGCACCGATGCTGACATCATGAGAAATAGCATTTTGATTTTCATAGTGTTCGTTGTTTTGAAATGTTGTTTTTATAAGTATGTTGCAAAGATACTAATATTGATCATATCTGCATATTTCTATAAATAATGTAAAGTGTCTGTTTTACGCTTTTTTTTAGACGCCTGCACTTTTTTTATTCAAAAAACATGAAAAGAGTAACATCTTTGGTTGTCGCTCTTTTGCTGTGAAAAGGATCTCATGTCGATAAAGTGCAATATATTGACGATAATGTCCTTTTTATTGTTTGTGCTAAGGCTTATCTTTGCATTTACGATATGCCGTGCGGAAATGAAAAATACGAACAATGGCCATGCCTTGTTGTCTGCCGGGCGTTGTTTCAAAAAAATAGTTTAAGGTTATGTTAAAGAAAATTTTAGTCATGTCAGCGTTGCTCGCATCAATAGGCGGTGCGAATGCGCAGGATTACAAAGTGAAAGTCAATACTGACAAGGAGCCTGTTGCAAAAGGCAAGTTCGAACCTAACTGGGAGTCTTTGGGCGAGTATCAGACACCGGAATGGTATAAGAATGCCAAGTTCGGAATATGGGCCCACTGGGGACCTCAGTGTGCGGCTGAAGACGGCGACTGGTATGCCCGCAGCATGTACATTCAGGGCGACGGCAAGTATCGTCATCATATCGATGTTTATGGACATCCGTCTGAGTCTGGATTCATTGATGTCATCAACGACTGGAAGGCTGAGAATTGGGATCCTGACAAATTGGTGAAACTTTATAAGGATGCCGGTGCACAGTATTTCATGGCAATGGCCAACCACCACGACAATCTCGATATGTACGACAGCAAGTATCAGGAATGGAACACCGTCAACATGGGGCCTAAGAAGGATATCATCGGTGGATGGGCTGAGGCTGCCCGCAAGTATGGACTGCCGTTCGGTGTCAGCGTTCATGCAAGCCATGCGTGGAGATGGTTCGAGGTGGCACAGCAGAGCGACAAGAAGGGCCCGCTCGAGGGTGTTCCATACGATGGAAAGCTTACGAAGGCTGACGGTAAGGGCAAATGGTGGGAAGGCTACGACCCGCAGGAACTTTATGCTCAGAACCATCCGTTGAGCAAGAATTCGGAAGATCCGGGTTCGATACATGGACAATGGGCTTGGGAGAACGGTGCCGTATTGCCGGATCAGGCATATTGCGACAAGTTCTACAACCGTACAATTGAGCTCATCAACAAGTATAGTCCTGAAGTAATATACTTCGATGATACTGTGCTTCCTCTCTATCCGTTCTGCGATGCAGGATTGAACATCACTGCGCACATGTACAACAAATCTATGGAGCGCAACGGTGGAAAGAACAAGGCTGTAGTGCTCGGCAAGATTCTGAACGACGAGCAGAAGAAATGTCTGACATGGGACGTAGAGCGCGGAACTCCTGATAAGATTCAGCCTCAGACTTGGCAGACATGTACTTGTCTTGGCGATTGGCACTACAACAAGTGGACTTATTATGACAACTGGTACAAGTCTTCAAAATTTATCGTTAAATTCCTAATTGATGTTGTTTCAAAGAATGGTAATTTATTGTTGTCGGTTCCTGTGAAGAGCGATGGTACAATTGATAAGACTGAAGAAACAATCGTTAAAGAAATTGGTGAGTGGATGAAAGTCAACGGCGAGAGTATATACGGCACTACACCTTGGAAGGTTTATGGTGAAGGTCCTGCTGCCGACAAGGCTAATCCTATCAAGGCTCAAGGATTCAATGAGGGTGCAGTTGGCAACCTCGGTGCGGATGACATACGCTTCAATCAGAAGAAAGGTGCTCTCTACATTTCTTTCCTCGGAGTTCCTCAGAACAAGGAAGTTTCTGTTAAGTCATGTGGTAAGGATGCTCGTCTGCTAAAGAAGATAAAGAACATTACAGTTCTCGGAAGTGACGAGAAAATTACATGGAAGCAGAATGCAGATGCACTCGTAATGTCTGTACCTTCAAAAGTGCCTTGCACACAGGCTGTTGTATATAAGGTGACATATTGATAATGTACAAATATTGCTATTGATAAATGTGTTTATGAATTAAGGCCTCTGATACCATTTTCATATACAGGGTATCAGAGGCCTTAATTGTATCTGTTTATTTTGCTTCTTCTTCGGCAAGTCGCTTCAGATATTGTCCATATTGATTCTTCAGCATCGGTTTTGCCAGTTCAAGCAATCTTTCTTTTGTTATCCATCCATTCTGATATGCTATACCTTCAAGGCAGGCAATCTTTAGTCCAGTGCGTTTTTCGAGAACTTCGATGAATGTAGATGCTTCGCTGAGGCTGTCGTGCGTACCTGTATCAAGCCATGCAAATCCTCGTCCGAGAAGCTTTACTTTCAAATCTTTTTGTTCAAGGTATGCTTGATTTACAGACGTTATTTCCAGTTCGCCTCTTTTGGATGGCTTTATTTCTTTGGCAATGTTTACTACGGAGTTTGGATAGAAGTAAAGTCCTACGACAGCGTAGTTGCTCTTTGGATTTTCCGGTTTTTCTTCAATGCTGAGGCAATTTCCTTCGTTGTCGAATTGCGCCACTCCGTATCTTTCCGGATCACTTACCCAATAACCGAACACCGTAGCCTTGCTTTCTTCTTCTGCAAGTCTTACCGACTCTTTAAGCATATTTGTGAAGCCTCGTCCATGAAATACATTGTCGCCCAAAACAAGGCATACACTGTCGTCTCCAATGAATTCTTCTCCGATTATGAAGGCTTGTGCCAGACCGTCCGGCGAAGGTTGCACGGCATATTCAAAATGTACTCCATAGTCGCTTCCATCGCCGAGCAGGCGCTTGAATGAAGGAGTGTCCTGAGGTGTGGATATGATGAGGATTTCGCGTATTCCTGCGAGCATAAGTACAGATATAGGATAATATATCATCGGTTTGTCGAAAATCGGCAGAAGCTGTTTGCTTACTCCTTTGGTGATAGGGTAGAGGCGCGTCCCGCTACCTCCTGCCAATACTATTCCTTTCATAGTAATGTCATTTAATTTTGATTTATGATTAATCTTTTGCTTATGGTGCAAATATAGTGAAAGCCGAGCGCAGAGACAAATGAAAACCGCGTTTTCGATTAGTCTCAGCCGAGGCGCATCCTATATTATCAAAATATAGTGAAAGTCGAGCGCAAAATATGAATGAAAACGGTGTATTCGATTTGTCTCAGCCGAGGCGCATTCTATATTATCAAAATATAGTGAAAGTCTACAGAATAAGCACAGGAATCAGATTTAAAATAATTACAGATATAATCATGATTGTCTCGGCTGTGCGTGTAATTTTTAATGAGAACTCCATGTCATCAGTGCTGAGTTCGCGGTTATTGTTTCCGATGAAAGGTTTGTAGACCATTTCGCCGAAATAAACATGCGATCCGCCGAAACGGCAGTTCAATATACCAGCCAATGCGGCTTCGGGCCATCCGCTGTTGGGACTGGCGTGTTTCGGTCCGTATGTGGCAATGAACCTTAGCAGTTCATTGGCTTTTCTGGCTGAATGTTTTCTGATGTAAGGAAATATTAATGTGGCAGTCATCAGCAATGCTGTAAGTCTTGCCGGCACATAGTTGGCGATGTCGTCTATTCGGGCAGCCACGCATCCGAACTTTTTGTATCTTTCTGTTTTGTAGCCTATCATAGAGTCGAGCGTGTTTACCATTTTGTATGCCATCATTCCTGGTACACCGAGCAGAAAATACCAGAAGAGTGGGGCGATGACACCGTCGCTTAGATTTTCCGCCAAAGTTTCAAGTGCCGCAGTCCTTATTTCCTGCTTGTCCAGTTTTGAAGTGTTCCGACCAACGATTCGTCCTACTTGTATTCGTCCTTCTTCGAGCGAACGATCTACAGCTTTGAAGGTGTTGCGCACTTCTTTTGCAAGAGTGGTTCCAGCAAGGCAATAGAATATGAGTATTGATGAAACAGCTATGTATGGTATAAGCAAGGGAAATGACTTGAATGTCTCGTTGGGTGTTATACCTGCTGATTTGATGAACTGGGCTGTTTCAGAATGTTCCATACCGAAGTTGGCGAACAAGTACATCGGACTGATTACTGAGACAGACAATATCAGATCGGTTATGAAGAATACCGATAGTATGCAGAACAGCGCCCATAATCCGCCTTTGACAGTGCGCCATCGTCCTCTGTTGAGCGCCCGTTCGCCTACGGCTATGATTTTCCCGAACCACACTACAGGATGTGGCAGACGTTCGGGGTCGCCAAAAATTCTGTCGAGAATCCATCCTATTATTAATGGTAGTATTGTTGCAGCTATGTATGAAATCATATAATGATTGTATCTTTTTTGTTGGTCTGTTTTTGCTTATTCCATCAGCCACTCTTCAATTGCGTCAAGCAAGATGTTGTCTTCTTCGACTCCCTGTACTGCAATACGGAAGAATGTGTCGTCGAGACCGTTGAAGTTCGAAGCGTCCCTGATGAGGATTTTGTGCTTTTCTGCCAGGTATTCTTTAAGTGCTGACGATTTGCCCATGCGCAGTTTGCACAGCAAGATATGTGTGTCGCTCGGCCATGTTGTCACGCATCCCATAGACTCCAATTCTGAAGCAACTCTTCTTCTTTCGTTTATTAGTTTCTCAGCATCAATTTTGTATTCAGCCTTGTGTTTTATCAGATACATGGCTGCGGCAGATGTCAGATGGCCAATCGGCCACGGCATGCGCAGACGTCTGATTCTTTCTGCCAATTCTCCCGAAGTTGTAATATAGCCGATTCTAAGTCCTGGTACAGCAAATCTTTTTGTCATTGAACTTATGAGAATGACGTTCTTGAATGACGGAGTTTCTTCATGGGATATGGTCTTCTTTTCAGTGAAAGCAGAGTAGCTTTCATCGATTATGAAGATCTTATCCTTGTTCATGCTTATGCATTCTGTCAGTTGGTCGTAGGGTATTACTGTGCCGGTTGGATTGTTCGGGTTGCACAGCCATACAAGCCTTGCCTCTGTCGGCAGGTTGTTAAGCGAATATACGGCTTCGACTCTATGGTTGTGCATTCTGCAAGCATCAGCATACTCAGAAAATGTCGGATTTAGAACAGCGCTTGTTTCGTTTTTGAAAGCCTGTGCTATCAGATATATTGCTTCTGTAGCTCCGTTTGTTGCGCACACCTCATCGGCTTCGTTGCCGTTGCTTTCAGCAATGACCTTTTCTAGAGTGTATGGCTGAGGCTCCGGATATGATGTGAGTCCGTCCATCTGATTGCGCATGTATTCAAACAGTTTGCTGTGGTCGAATTTGTTGCAAACATTTGAACTGAAATTATATTTTATTTCAGCGTATTTGTATAAGTCGTCTCCGTGTCCGTTGATCATTGTGCAGTGTTTTATCTCGTGATTATCTCATAGAGTTTATCCATATCCAGATGGCGTCTTACGTGGTCTGCCAGCAGGTCATACTGATGCTCTTTGAATTCTTCGGCAGTCATTACAGAAGTTTTTTCCTTTATCTGGCATTTGTCGCGGATGGTGTTCAGCAGATGGTCAATGAATGCTTCGTTGTCCAGAATGCCGTGTATGTATGTACCCATGCATCTGTCGTTGTCCGTGCATCCGTCGAACGTACCGTCCGAAAGCGTACAGAGATGATTGTATCCGTCTTCAACTATGCTTTTGCCTTGGTGTACTTCGTAGCCGCGGCATATTGGACTGTTATTCCCGTCTGCATCTGTGAAGGTGAATTCTACCTGACGTGTAGTCTTCCCTTCGTGCATCGTTGTGCGTATCGGCAGAAGCCCGAGGCCTGGCATGTGGGCCAATCCTCCTTCTATGCCGTCTGGATCATTGACTTCAAGTCCCATAATCTGGTAACCTCCGCAGATGCCTAGAACTGATGCACCGTTACGATGAGCTTTCAAGATGGCTTTTGCAGTACCGTTTTTTCTCAATTCGTAAAGGTCATCTATAGTTGCTTTAGTTCCTGGAATAATTATAATGTCAGCTTTTTTGATGTCTTCTGGATTGTTTGTATAAAAGAGGTTTACCCGTTCGTCGCGTTCGAGTGTATCAAAATCTGTAAAGTTGGATAGGTGTCTGAGGAGGATGACAGCAACATTTACTATTCCATCGGCTGATTCTCGGCGTTTGCGCTCCAATTCTACAGAATCTTCTTCTTCAATGATTATGTCTGTGAATGCAGGAATGACTCCAAGCACCGGCACACCGCATATATCTTCCATCATTTTGCGTCCATTGTCGAATAAACGCATATCTCCGCGAAATTTATTTACGATGATACCTTTGATGCGTTTTCTGTCTTCTTCGTCCTGGAGCATTATAGAGCCGTAGACGCTGGCAAATACTCCTCCGCGATCGATGTCGCCAACCAGCAGAACGTCTGCCTCTGCATGGCGTGCCATCCTCATATTTACAATGTCTGTATCTTTAAGATTTATTTCGGCAATGCTTCCTGCCCCCTCCATCACTACAGGGTTGTATTTCTCATCAAGTCTGTCGAATGCTTCTGTGACAGCTTTCCATAATTCTTCTCGACCGTCTTTTCTGAAATACTCGTAAGCACTTCTGTTTCCTATCGGTTTGCCGTTAAGGACTACTTGCGTTGTCAAATCAGAATTTGGCTTGAGAAGTAGGGGATTCATGTCGGCTGAGCATGCAACGCCTGCCGCTTCTGCTTGAACAGCCTGTGCGCGTCCTATTTCAAGTCCGTCTGGAGTGGCGTAAGAATTGAGTGCCATGTTCTGGGCCTTGAATGGAGCCGGAGTGAATCCATCCTGTTTGAATATTCTGCAAAGTGCTGTGGCCAATACGCTTTTGCCCACATCACTTCCTGTGCCTGCGAGCATTACCGGATGAAGTTTCTTTTTTTCCATATATGCAAATATAGAGCTAATTTTCCTTCGTCCGTCCCGAGTATGACCTTTTGTTGATTGTCAGGTATGCTGTATTTTGATTTTAATACATTATTGAATATGCAACAGCAGATGTTGTTATATAAAAAGCTGTTTCGCTGATGATAAACATTGCACCGCAGCAGTCGCCTGTATATCCTTTTATCTTTGAACGAATGTATGATGTCATTACAGTACTCACAATATATGCCATTATTGTGCCTGCAAAAAATATCGGGCCTCCGAAAATTGTTGCAGGCAGTATCCCGATTACACCGCCGGCAAGATTTACAGCCAGTTCCTTACGCGTCATTCTTTCATAGATAAGCTTATTCTTAGCTTCTTCCTCTTTGCGTGCATAAGGCAGATTGTTTATTATGGAAGACGACGCAAATTTAGCTGACATGTCTGCGCTTATCATCATCCACGGCAGAAGTTCTGCAGGTATGGAATTCATTGAAGCAAAAAGCAATGCATAGTATACAATCAATCCTATAACTCCATAGCTTCCTATGTGGGAATCCTTCATTATGTCCAAAATGCGTTGGCGGTCTCTTCCTCCTCCGAAGCCGTCGCAGAAGTCTGCAAAACCATCTTCATGCAATGCTCCAGTTATAAGCAACCGTACGATAATGGCCGATATCACCGCTATCGTATGGGGGAGAATCATTGACATTGCAACGAATGTCAAGGCCATAGCACATCCAGTCAGAATACCGGTATATGGCCATAGCACAACCACCCGCCTATAATACTCTTTGGGAACCTCAGCTATTTTCCAGAACGGAAGTCGTGTGAAAAATATTAGTGTGGCAAGAATTCTTAAACCTATATCTTTTATCATGATTGGTTACAGTAATTTTTTCAGAAGTAAGAAACATCAGAAATATTTTGTTATTTCTGCATGTTCAAAATTATCCATTTCGTTCATCATTCTTACGGCAGACTCGATTATCGGATAGGCACATACAGCCCCAGTGCCTTCACCGAGTCTCAAACCTAGATTAAGCAATGGCGATGCTCCCATATTTTCCAGCATCTGCTTATGTCCGGTTTCGTCGCCGCAATGTCCGAACACCGCATAGTTCATTACTTCGGGATAGAGCTGTGAGGCCGCCAACATGCAAGCTGTCATGATGAAACCGTCTACAATTATCACCATACCTCTTTCTGCTGCACGGAGCATACCGCCTATGGCCGCTGCCATTTCGAATCCACCGAACCATCTTATTATCTCCAGAACATCGTCAGATGTATATTTCTTTATTGTCTTCTTTGAACTGCATCTGCTGTTGTCTTCAAATGGTGCAGGCTGTTCAATACCTGTAGTTTCAAAGAAGTTCTGTTCTGCCCTTTTCAGTATATCGAATTTCCTTCTGATGCCTTCGCTTGACAATCCGGATCCGGCGCCGACACATTTTTCCAGTGATATACTCTCAAACATGTGCATCCATATTGATGAAGGAGATGTATTTCCTATTCCCATCTCTCCGAAGCTTATGATGTTGCATCCTTCTTCCTTGCATTTGTCCGTCATTTCTCTGCCTATGGAAAATGCCTTTTCCAATTCCAGCATGCTCATGGCTGGTGAATGGAGGAAATTCTCTGTACCCCAAGCAATTTTTCTGTCTATAATTTTTTCATTGCCACTGAAGTCGTATGCAACTCCGGTGTCTACAATATAAAGTTTAAATCCGTGTTGACGGCAGAACATGTTTATTCCGGCCCCTCCGCGTGCGAAGTTTTCCATCTGTTGCCATGTCACTTCTATAGGCGACAGGCTTACTCCTTCGTTGGCTATTCCGTGGTCTGCACCGAAAAGAATGTGGCACGGATGTTTCAGTTCCGGCGACAGTGTCTCCTGAATCTTGCATATCTGCATGGCAAGGGTTTCCAATCTTCCTAGTGACCCTTTAGGCTTGTTTAGGTTGTTGATTTTTTCAGCAATTTTGTTTTCAAGTCCGGTGCCTGGCACCTTTATTTCATAGTGAATCATAGTATTGTAGTGTTTGTTCTCAATTTTTCATTTTACTTTCATCGGAATGCCGCAAACCATCAGTATTACTTCGTCGGCCTTTGATGCAATGTATTGGTTCATCCATCCTTCCACATCGGTGAACTTGCGCTGAACCTCATTGTCGCTGACGCCTCCCGAACCGATTTCGTTTGTAACGAATATGAATGTTGCTTCCTGATTTGTGAATTTGTCGAATTCCTGTTTGAGCGCGTCCAGTGTTCTTCTCACATGTTCTCCTGCCGCTTTGGCCGATTTTCGGCATTCCTGTTCAAGGTCGAAAAAGAAGTTTGTTGCCCACAGTGTTACGCAGTCAATCAGTACTGTGCGTCCTTCAATGTTGTGCTTGCTCAGTTCTTTTTCTTCCTCTATGTTTGTCCACTGGCTTCCTCTGCGTTGTTTGTGCATTTCCACTCTGTGTCTGAATTCTTCGTCCCAGATTCTGGACGTAGCCATATATATAGGCGCATCGCTCAAGGAGAGCGCCAGCCTTTCGGCGTAGTCGCTTTTCCCTGAGCGTTGTCCACCGGTTATGAGTATTATTTTTCTCATTTTATATTTTTCCTGATTTTTGTAAGGTAGGCCTGCATCCTTTCTTCATCTTTAGTTTCAATGATGGAGATCAGTTCTTTCATTTCCTCTCGGATTTGTTCAACTTGATCCTTTGTATAAGGGTTGAACAGAATCTCGCGCAGCAGACAGTCATCTTCGCTGAGTACGCCCTGAGCAATTTTCATGTGGCGCTTGAAAGTTGTGCCGGGAGCATCTTGATGTTTCATAACAGCTGCAAAAGCAAAAGTGGATATGAAAGGTATGCTGAGCGAATATGCCACAGTCCTGTCATGTTCGTCGAATGTGTATTCGCATATGTTTAGACCCAGTTTGCTGTACAAATCTCGGAAAAAAATGCGTCCCATGTAGTCTCCTTCGCTGATTATTATTGCATTTTCTGTGCTCAGCTTACCTAGATTGGCAAAAGTCGGGCCGAACATTGGGTGCGTAGAAACATATTTGAATCCGCAGTTGTCATAGAATTCCTTAAAACCGGTCTTCACAGATGAGATGTCGCTCAGTATGCATTCTTTCGGCAGCAAAGGCATAATTTGCTTGAATACGTCAATTGTATATTTCAGACTTACAGCATTTATCACCAGCTCAGGCTTGAATTCTTCTATCTCCTCCTGTTTTGTGAATCTTTGTGTGTTGTACATGAACCTCAACTTTTTAGGGTCGATTTCGTATACAGCCACATCGTGGTCAAAGCTCAACAGGTCAGTGAAAAAGCTTCCCATCTTACCTGCTCCTAGAATTAGTATTCTCATCTTTCTGCTATGATTTTGTTTTCTGTCATTTGTTGATGATTTCCAACTGCTGTCTTACTGATTCCTCGTGGATGGCCTCGAAAATCTCTTTTATACAATCTGCGCCTATTCCGCACAGTGCACCTTGTGCTCCGCGTTTTTCCAGAATTTCAGTGTATCTGCCTGTCTGCAATACCGTCATGTCATGTTCTTTCTTGAACATTCCGATTTCTCTGGAAACCCTCATACGCTTAGCCAGAAGTTCAATCAGCTGATCGTCGTATTGGTCTATTTGTTTTCTGAGGGCACTGAGGCTTTCTGTGCTTTGTTTTGTATCCCGTACAACAAGAAGTCCCAGAATGTAGTCAAGTATATCAGGAGTAACCTGCTGGCTGGCATCGCTCCAAGCCTCGTCCGGATTGCAGTGGCTTTCAATTATCAATCCGTCCATGCCCAGGTCCATAGCCTGCTGGCAGAGCGGTGCAATGAGATCTCTGCGTCCGCCGATGTGGCTCGGATCGCATATCAGCGGAAGAGCAGGGATGCGTCTTCTCAGCTCGATAGGTATCTGCCACATAGGCAGGTTGCGGTATATTTTTTTATCATAGGATGAGAAGCCTCTGTGTATAGCACCGAGACGTTCTATTCCTGCCTGGTTTATTCTTTCAAGAGCACCAATCCAAAGTTCCAGATCAGGATTGACGGGGTTTTTCACCAGTACAGGTACATCAATACCCCTCAGAGAGTCAGCCAGTTCCTGTACAGCAAACGGGTTGGCTGTAGTGCGTGCACCTACCCACAGTATGTCAACTCCGGCGTTGAGCGATGCTTCCACATGTTTGGGTGTAGCAACTTCCGTTGCAATGAGCATTCCAGTTTCTTCTTTCACTCTTTTAAGCCATGGGAGAGCTTTCTCACCGTTGCCTTCAAAACCTCCTGGTTTTGTGCGCGGTTTCCATACTCCGGCACGGAATATCTTTATATCGTTTTTGGCCAATGCTTTTGCGGTAGCCATAACTTGTTCTTCTGTTTCGGCACTGCACGGACCGGCAATAACTAAAGGTCTTTTGTTTTCTATGCCCGGCAGATTAAGTGGTTTCAGTTTCAGTTCCATATTGTTTCCTTATTTAGTTCTTTGTTTTTTTACTTTTTCAGGATTGTCGAATCTCGCATGTATTTATAAGTTTTCAGAAGCATTCTTTTATTCTCTTCAGAGCTTCTTCCATACGTTCATTTTTTGCGCACAACGAAATTCTGACATATCTTTTTCCGTTGCTTCCGAAAATAAATCCCGGAGTTATGAATACACGGGCCTCGTGCAGAACTTTTTCTGTAAGTTCCTCTGCATCTGCATACTTTTCTGGAATTTTTCCCCACAAGAACATTCCAACTTGATTCTTGTCGAAGCTGCATCCCATTATTTTCATAATTTCTTCAGCAATGTTTCTTCTGCTTCTGTATGTTTCAATGTTGGCCTGAGTGTGCCATTCATCAGAATTGTCGTATGCTTTTGCTGCGGCAAGCTGCAATGGACGGAATGTTCCAGAGTCAATGTTGCTCTTTACTTTAAGAATCCATTTTATAAAAGTTTCGTTTGTTGCAATCATTCCCACTCTCCATCCCGGCATGTTGTGGCTTTTGCTCATGGAGTTGAACTCGATGCATATATCTTTTGCTCCTTCAATCTGAAGAATGCTGAGCTTTTCTCCTTCGTTCAGTATGAAACTGTAGGGATTGTCGTTTACGATTACAATTCCATGTTTCTTGCCGAATGCCACCAGTTTCTCGTATGTCTCTCTGAGAGCTCTGCCGCCTGTAGGCATGTTGGGATAGTTTGTCCACATTATTTTCACACCTTCCAGATTCATGCTTTCCAGTTGGTCGAAATCCGGTTGCCAGCCATTATCTTCGAGCAGGTCGTAGTTCACTACTTCGCATCCGAGAATCTTGCTCAGAGATGTGTATGTCGGGTAACCTGGATTCGGTACAAGAACTTTGTCGCCTACATTTGCAAGTGCCAGTGTCACATGCAGTATTCCCTCCTTCGAACCAATAAGAGGCTGCACCTCCTTGTCGGCGTCCAATTCCACACCATACCATCTTTTATAGAATCCTGCCATCGCAGTTCTAAGCTCTTTTATACCGACCGTCGGCTGATATCCGTGTGCGTCTGCTCGTCTTGCGTTTTCGCACAATGTGTCGATGGTCTCTTTTGACGGAGGCATGTCCGGACTTCCGATGGCAAGGCTCACGATGTCCATGCCTTGGGCGTTCATGCCTGCAACTTCTTTCAGCTTGCGGCTGAAGTAGTATTCGTTGACGCCTGCCAGTCTGTCTGCAGGCTTGATGCTGATGTTAGAGTGTAGATTTTCCATCCTTGTATTCTCCTAATATTTTGAATTGCTTGGTAAGAGGGCGAACAGCGTCTATAGATTGTCTGTAGCGCATGTAGTCGCTGTAGCTCAGGTCTACGTAGAACATATATTTCCATTCACGTCCGATGATCGGCAACGACTGTATTTTTGTAAGGTTGATTCTGTAGAAAGAAAATATTGACAACACCTGTGAAAGGCTTCCTTCGTTGTGTGGCAGTGTAAACACGATGCTCGACTTGTTCGACTGGGTAGGATTGCACAGCTCGTCAGCCTGCCAAGGGTCGCACATTACCAGAAAACGTGTGAAGTTGTGCTTGTTTGTTTCTATTCCTTCTTCAAGAATCTTCATTCCGTATATAGGTGCTGCAAACTTTGAGCAGATTGCCGCATGTCCTCTCATTTTCAATCGGCTTATCATCTCTGCACTTCCAGCAGTGTCTTCAGCTTCTACTACTTTCATGGATGGATGTGCAGTCAACCAGCGTCTGCATTGTGCAAGGGCAACAGGATGGCTGTTTACCTCCTTTATGTCTTCCCAGTTGTCTTCCGGCAGACACATGATGCTGTGTGATATTCTCAGTTTCAGTTCGCCAACAATGCTGAGTCCGCTTTCTCGTAGAAGCTCATAGTTGTGCAGAAGGCTTCCGGCAATTGTGTTTTCTATGGCCATCATACCTATTACTTTGGTATCTCTTGCCATCTGCTCGAACAATTCTTCAAATGTTGCACAGCATATCAGTTCTATTTCTTCGTCTTCGAAATATCGATGAGCCGCCATGTCGTGGTACGAACCTTCAACTCCCTGTATTGCAATTCTCTTCATATCTTTTTTATTTCTTTTTGTCTATGTTTATTTGTTTGTGTCTTTTGAATAACAAAAAATCCCGCTCCTTGTTGGGAAGCGGGATTCAAGTATTCATAATCTCTAGTATATCCTTGTTGGTTGTGCGTCTTTATTTTAGAGCAATACCTTCCCGCTTCACTTCATTGCTAAAGTAAAAGTAAAAAAAGTAATAAAATGCTCCAAAAACTGACTTCATACGATTGTTCTTTTAGTTTGTTGGTGCAAATGTAACCAATTCCGATTAAAATGCAATGATTTGATTGATTTTTTTATCGTTTGCTTACTTTTTTATGTTTTAATCCAGTTCTTGTGGATTTTAGATTGGCATGTTATATATATATGTGTGTAGATTGTTGTCGATAGTGATGTTTCTACACCATGTCTTCTCCTGTACGTATTACAGGTACGCGTACTGTTTTGTGAAATGGTATAAAGCATGAAATTACGGCAATAGCCAGTGTAATTACGAACAGCCATCCCAATATATGTTTAAGTGCAAGCAATGTGCTTTGCTACTGCAGTATATTATATAATGTATTGGTCGCCAGTTTCTCGGCTGTGTCCATGTCGTGCCCCTGTTGCAGATTCGAAGCCAGTGCCGAAGTATATCTGGATGCTGGCAATGGGTCCGCCAATGTTATGTTTTCTGATATTTTCACGAAATATTTCTGCTGGAGTCTGTATAGTGCGTTGCTGTAGAATGCGGATGCGGTTACAGGTGTCAGCACTGAACGGAATGTTATCAGGAAAAATGCGTTTGAAAGCAGATATTTGGGTGGAAGGTCCTCTACCGCAAAAAGTGCAAACGCAATTATAAGTGTCAGCATGCCGAGTCCTCTCAGGATTGTCGGCAGAAAAAGCATTTCGTATGTGCTGTCGGGAGAAATTGTGAAATATAGAGTACCGAAGAATATGGCGAAACATGCCATGCCGGCTCCGATGAGGCGACGGAAACGCCAGCGTTGCCATCTGAACCACCAGAAACAGATGAATGCTCCTGCTATGTAACCCGGGAACAGCCATGCGTACAGGGTATATGTGCGTGTGCTGTCTACATGAAGTATTGTTGTCATGTAGCTTGTCAGCAAGCTTGTAGACGTACTGAAAAACATTACAAGCATCATGTAGAAATATCCCACAATTGCTTTCCATTGAAAGAGTGGCTTGAGGCTGACGTACGGCTTGGGCGAATTCAGCTGTTCCCATAGAAACAGCGCTATAAGCAGTGGAGCCACCACTATGTATATGCAGATGCGAGGCGAAGCCATCCAGTCGAGCACCTTTCCATAAGTGATGACATAAATAAGCATCAGAAGTCCTGTTGAGATGATGAGCATCTCGCGAAGGTGCAGTTCCTTGACTGCTACGCTGTGTGAAGGCCTGTAGTGGCGCAGAAGTATGATGACTGCAAGTATTGCTACGATGAGGAGTATCATCATGAAGTAGTACATGTATTTCCAATCATAGCGATATGCAAGAAGTGCTGTGACGACCATCGACAACTGTCCGCATCCGAATACAAGCGGGTAGAAATAGGCATAGAATTCGCTTCGTATGTCTTTCGGGCTGAATATGAATTTTATGCGTCTGATAACCCACAGCATCAGGAATCCTTTCAGGAAACCAATCACGAAACTGAAGGCTATGAGCAGTTCCATGCCGGATTGTCTGGCACATACGGCACTCAGAATGAATTGCAGTGTGAGGTCGGTCAGAAGAAGCGTCTTGCTTGAAAGGGCATTGAGAATCTTCGGCACAATGGGGTAGGCCACGGCCATCCCCGCAGAAGCTGCATAGTAGCCTATGGTTATGTCTTCAGTATATACTCCCAACGTGTTCGACACCTCTACCATACTGCCGGTGTATGTTCCGTTAAGCATGGATATGGGCAGTATGATAAGGAAGAGCAGTGCCACGGCCGCGATATCCGGAACCCAGCTCCGCACCGGAATGTCTAGTTCTTTTGCTGTTTTCATCATTTGCGCAGTGCTTCAGTTTCTACCATCATGCCGGCACGCAGCTGTCCCATGTCTTCAGGACTCACACCGTCGAGGTCTATTCTTACAGGTATGCGCTGCTGGACCTTGACGAAGTTTCCTGCAGAATTGTCGGTCGGAACAAGTGAATATTTCGAACCGGTCGCTTCAGATATGGCGCTGACGTGGCCTTGCAGAATCTTTCCCGGCAATCCGTCCACTTTTATTCTTACCGGTTGGCCTATATATATGTTTGCAATCTGTGTCTCGCGGTAATTGGCTGTAATCCATTTGTCTGAACGGCGCACGATGTATGAAAGCGTTTGTCCGGCCGACACGTATTGTCCGGGTTCGAGAGTACGTCGTCCCATATATCCATCGTATGGAGCTGTTACTACCGTGTACGACAGATTCAGATTTGCCAGATCTAGTGCCGCTTCTGCCTTCAGGATGGCAGATTCGGCATTTGTCTGCTTTTTTGTTGCCTCGTTGTATTGCGAACCGGCGGCATCCTTTTGTCTGACCAGTGCATCGCGTCTTGCACGTGCTGCTTCATAGTTGGCCTTTGCCTGTTCGTACTGCTGTTCTGGTATGGACTCCTCCTTGAGCAGACGTTCGTATCTTCTGAAGTCCTGTTCGGCCTGCCAGAGTTTGGCTTCGGCCTCTGCAATGTTGGCCTCTTCCTCAGCTATTTTCATCTGCGATGTATGTATGCCCGAAGTCAGCACCTCCCTCGAACCGCGTGCATCAAGAAGAGCCGCCATGGCTTCTTTCTGACGTATCAGATATTCGCGATTGTCAAGGATGATGAGCGTGTCGCCTTTTCTTACAAACTGATGCTCCTTGAACCGCACGTCCTGTATATATCCTGCAACACGTATGTTGACAGGTGCAATATATTGGTCTACGAAGGCATCGTTTGTAATTTCATAGCTGATGTATCGCCAGAAATGGTTTACTGTCCATGTTAAACCTGAACATGCGATTATGAGGCACACGGTTGTAATTATGATGTTTCTGCGTTTCCTTCTCTTAAGCTGCTTGTATTTCAGATATAGTGACGGCATGTTTGGTGTATATATATGTGTGTGCGTTCCTGTTTTCTATCTAGTTTATTCTTTGTTCGGCTCTGTTTACAAGTTGCCGACAGCTCTCTGCAGACGGTAGTATGTATATATTGCATCGGTTCTCGCCTGAGTGAGTTTAAGCTGCGCATTGAGCCTGAGATTGTCGGCATCCAGCAAGTCTGTCAATATGGCCATCTGATTTAGATACCTGTTGTGCATGATGCGGTAATTCTCTTCGGCTTGTTTCACTGTCAGCTTGAGCGCTTCAGTACGCTTCAGAGCCTCGCTGTGTTTCAGCATAGCTTCTTTCACGTCGGTGCGTATGTTCTGGCGCTTCTGCTCTTCGGCGTTGACCATGAGATTCAGGTTGTGTCTGGCTTCATTTATGCGGTGCCGTGACTTGTAGATGGACGACAGTGGATATGTGATTGACAGTGCTATGTTCCAGCTGTTGTTGTACATGTCTGCCATTGTACGTGTGATAGGTCGTGCCAGTGCGTTCGAAGCCGTAAGTGACATTTTTGGCAGCATTTCTGCTTTGGCCAATCTGATTTCGTTGTCGGCCAGTTCTGTTTGTTTTTGCAGGAGAAGCATTGACGGGTCTGAAGTATAGGCCATGCTTACGTATTCGTCGTATGTGCTGACACTGCATGTCTGGTCGAGCAGTGAGGAGTCAGGCAATATGATGAGATTTTCCTCCATGCCCAAAAGAACGTCAAGGCGCTGTGAAGCTATGCGTATATCGTTGCATGTTTCTTCAAGGACAAGCCTGTTGTCTGTGAGCTGCATTTCGCTCCTGAGCACATCGTTGTTGGTGATTAGGCCTTCCTTTTTCATGTGCCGTATGTCGGTCAGGCGTCTTTCAGATTCCTCTATGTTGCGTGTCAGCACACGTCTCTGGCTGTAAAGCGTGAACAGGCTCAGATAGCTGTTCAGAAGTGCCAGTTTTATATCAGCACGGTCGGAAGCTGTCTGCAGTACTGCAATGTCTTTTTCCATATCGGCTTGCTTTATGGAATATCTGATGCGTCCGCCTTCGTAGATAGGTTGGGTTACACCTACGGCATAGTTCTGCTGCCAGTCGGGAGTCTCCGGATAGGTTGGCGAGGACAGTCCCTTTTGAAACACGACAGGTTGCCCCAGTATTCCGCCCTTAAGACCGATGCTTATGTCCGGCAGACGTGATGTGCGAGCTGTGCGTCGTCGTTCTTCCGCCATCTGTTCTTTTAACCTGTCGGCGGCGAGGTGCAGGTTCTGCGACGTTCCGCGGTCGAACAACTGTTCAACTGTTAGAAACACTGTGTCGCATTTCTCAACCTGTGCACATACGTTTGCCGTAGGGTACGATAGAAGCAGAGGCAGGATTAGTGCCGATTCAATATTCTTCAAGTGCATGCTGAAGCTCTATTAGTAGATTTTCAATCTGTCTTAATTTTTCATTGCCTATACGCATTTCAAGTTCATGATAGTAGTCGGCCAAGAGCGGAGCAATCCACTCGTGGAATTTTTCGCCTTCCTCCGTGAGGTATACAAGCTTGTTGCGTCGGTCGGTAGGATCTTCCTTGCGGCATACATATCCCTTTCGTTCAAGGTTGGACATCAGGTTTGTCAGGCATGCCTTGTCCTTGGCTGTACGTTCGGCAAGAACCTGCTGGCTGATGCCTTGTTCTGTCCATAGACAGCTCATGATCTGGAGCATTTCGAATGTTATCCCTGCTTTTGTGTTGCGTATGAAGCGCAGCATTGCTTGGCGCGAGGCCATACGTGTGCGTATCAGTTGGTGTATACATGTCCGCGATGGCGGATTTTCGTTTATTTCCATTTGCTTTAATAATGCAGTTTCATGTTTTGGGGGTGCAAAGTTAGTGCTTTGCTGTAAAATGGTCAAATGTTTGACTAATTATATGCATAACCTGCATCGGTATTATTTTCCTGTTTTGACTTAGAATACATAATAACACGACCGGTTGCTTCAGAAGAGGATATTTGTTCAAATAGATGCAAAGCCTGATAATTCTGAGGGCTCGCAATATGAATTGCGTGCGCTCGTAATTAATCTTGTGAGCCCTCGCAATCTGCAAATCTCTTTACTGAACGCTCGAGATTTGTACGCCTAACGCGCAAGCTGTCGATAATGTGCTATTTTTTGACGATATTATACAATTTCATTCTTTGGTGAAAGAGATATTTTTGTATTCGTAAAAACACAAACCTACATTTATGAATAGAATGAAACTTTTTTCAGGCTCTTTACTGTTTACAATGATCATTGCCGGATGCGGCAGTGTGAAAGACAGTGCTTCTGGATTGAACTACCAGCTTGAGCCTATACCTGATACAGGTGAAGTATTGGCAGAAGGCAGTGTGCCTATGGGCGACTCAAAGGAATTTGAAGAGGTGAAGCTCGATCTTGATATATGTCCGGGACCTTTCAAACCTACATGGGAATCCATAGAACAGAATTATCCCGGTACACCTGAATGGCTCAATGATGCTAAATTCGGAATTTGGGTGCATTTCGGTCCTCAGTCGGCAGGCGAGAGCGGCGACTGGTATGCGCGCAAGATGTATGTGCAGGGTACGCCGGCATACGAAAATCACCTGAAGAACTATGGACATCCATCAAAGGTAGGTTACAAGGAGGTTCTGAAGTCATGGAATCCTTCGAAGTACGATCCTAAAGCTCTTGTGGAACTCTACAAGGATGCAGGTGCACGCTTCTTGATTATTCAGGCTGTTCATCATGACCAGTTTGACATGTGGAATTCCAAATACCAGCCTTGGAACTCTGTCAACATCGGCCCAAAGAGAGATTTCATAAAGGAATGGGAAAAGGCTGCGCGCAAGGCCGGAGTACGTTTCGGATTGACATTCCATCACGAATATTCATGGTGGTGGTGGCAGACAGCATTCCAGAGCGACAAGGAAGGAGAGCTTAAAGGCGTTCCTTACGATGGAAATCTCACCCTTAAGGACGGTGAAGGAACATGGTGGGAAGGACTTGATCCGCGATATCTCTATGGTGTAAACCTTCGCGAATATGAAACTGTGGCCGATGCGGCCAACTCAAGATGGTCGCCTCCAAAGGCAGGAATCTTCAGCCGTCATCTGAAATTTGCCGAATGGTATTCAAAATGGTGGGCGCTCCGCATGATGGATGCTGTGGACAAATATAATCCTGACTTTATTTATACTGACGGTACTGACCAGCAGCCGTTCAGCGGAAGCGGTACAGGTACCGGATATAAGTGTGATGCCATGCAGCGTGTGATGGCCGATTTCTACAACAAGACTTTGAGTCGCAGAGGCAAGGTCGATGTGTTCAGCATTGTGAAGTTCAGAAAGAAAACCAATGGAACTGTCAATACATGCGAGACAAGCATACCGGGAGGCATCAAGAACGACCAGGCATGGATTGCCGAAACACCTGTAGGCGACTGGTTCTATGCTTCAAATTTCACATACAGCTCGAGCGCAGTAGTTCGCTACATGCTTGAAGAGGTTGCACGCAACGGCGCATTCGGTCTTTGCATTTCGCTTCGTCCTGACGGTTCGCTCGACGAGGAATGTGTGAAGATGCTCAAGGAAGTGGGCGAGTGGATGAAGATAAATGGTGATGGTATATACGGAAGTACTGCATGGAAGGTTCTTGGCGAAGGCAAGGACGGAAAGCTCAACGTAATGCCTGGAGGACGTATTGACAAATGGCAGGCCGACCATAAATATTACAACACCGATTTCCGTTTCACAGTCGGCAAGGATGGTTCGCTTTATGTTTGGTGTATGACTGTTCCTTCTGACGGCGATGAGCTGAATGTCACTTCTTTGGGCAAAAACAGCAAGTTGCTTGACAAGGAAATAAAGTCGGTTGAGCTTCTTGGCAGCAAAGGCAAGCTGGAATGGGAACAGGGAGAAGACGGATTGAAGATTGTTTATCCGGGTTCTGACAAGATTCATTCAGTTGCTGGATTCAAGGTTGAGTTTAAATGATTTTTGTACGGCATGCTGAGGCCCTGCGTCGGCTGCATGTTTGATTGAAATAAATAAAAAACGTCAGATGCCTGATATTGAGGCGTCTGACGTTTTTGATGTACAGGTAATTATTAGGTGTGAATTTCTTTATGTGGCTTCTATCAGAAAGAAACACGCACGGCTGCATAAACATTTCGTCCCGGTGCGTTTATTCCTGAAGCAAAGATTCTGTATTCTGTGTCCAGAATGTTTTCTATGCCTGCCTGCAATGTGAAGTTTTTCGAAAGGTTGTAGCTTCCCTTCACATTGAGTGTGAACCATGCCGGCAAACCTTCGCCGTCGGCACCCTTCACTGTTGCATAGTCGATGTTGTCCTCGCCGTCCATGTTGTAGGTCGATTTTGCCTTCTTTCCGTTATATATCGTGTAGAAGTCGAATCGTCCCTTGCCGTTGCGTGTGAGGTAAGCAACGCCTGCACGTCCGTAGATAGGTGCAATGTGGTCGAGTGGCTGATGTGTTTCGCCGCGTGTTATGCGTCCGTAGGTGTAGTTGAACGTAGCGCTGAGCTCAACCTGGTCGATAGGTTTTGCGATGAGGCTTGACGAGAATCCCCAAAGCACAGCTGCCTTTGCATTTGTCTGAGTGTAAACGTCGCACATCTCGCCCTGATATTCCATCTGCGGGCTTCCGAAGAATGTGCCCCTACCTGTAGTGATGGCGTCGAAATAGTATGTTCCGAAGAGCACGTTTTCCCAAGCGAGTCGGTCGCCTATGTGCTTAGTGATGTTGAGGTCGACAGATACCGTTTTTTCTGGACGCAGGTCAGCGTTTGGTATAGTTACAGTGTTCACTTTTGAGTCGAACACCTTTGACGTGTTGTCGATGTTCGGCACACGGTAGGCTGTTGATGCCGAGAATGCAACTTTCCATGTCTTTGACGGGAGATAGTTCAATCCCAGCGAAGCACTGTATGTGAGGTTGTTCTTGCGCTGGCTCTTGCCTCCGAAGAATGGGAACACTTCTGTGTCGAGCACGCTTGAGTAAGTAGTGGCATATCCGAGTCGCAAGCCGTCGTGGAGGCTGAGCTTGTCGTTGATTGTCCATACGTGTGTGGCAAAAGCCTCTATAGTGTGCATGCTGTTGTCGCCGTCGGGATAGCGTGTTGTGTTCGGCGATATTTCGCCAGTTGCCACATTCTCTGTTTCAGCTGTCGATTTCAGGTAGCTGAGCATTCCGTCTATGCTAAGATGGAGCTTGTTTGAACCAATGTATTTTATCCAGTCGGTGTTGAGGGTAATCATGTTCACGTTTTCCCATGTGTGGTACAGTTCCTCACGTCTGAACTGGCGGTCGTGGCGGCTCTCCTTTACGTTCTGGTATGCCAGTGTCAGCTTCACGTTGTCTGCACCGAGCTGATGGCGTCCGTCGTAGGTGTAAGCTGTCATGAGGCGGAACTGAGGACCGTAGTACCATTCGGCAAACTTAGGCTGAATCTGTCCGTTCTTTTCCTGCATGACGCTGAGGCGGTCGTAGCGGTTGAACTCGTTGGTGTTCGACAGCTGGAAATTTACTGAATGGCTTGCATTGCTGTTCGGCTTGTAGAGGAACTTCTGCATGATGTCATACTGAATATATCCGGAGCGTTTCTGCAGTTCTGGTTTGTCGTTTTCAATCATCTGATCGTCGGCACCGTTCTGCGGTTTTACATATATGCCACAGTTTATGTAGCTGTCATCGTCGGGCAGGAAGGGGTTGCGCGTCTTCCCCGACCTCAAGTCGCCGAAACTGCTGAATGTGAAAGATGTGAGCGATGCAAACCTGCCCGTGCCGTAGTTGAGGTCGATATGTGCCGTACCCTCCTGATTTGCACTGCCGTAGCGCACCGCCGCATTGCCTTCGAACAGCCGATTCTGTCCTTCCCGAGCCCGACGGGGAGCAATGGTGCTGAAGGCGATGACCCCGCCTAATGCGTCAGAACCGTAGTTGAGCGATGCAGGGCCGTTGAGCACTTCGATGTTCTGCAGTGCGAACTGGTCGACAGTGATGCAGTTCTGCAAATGTCCGCTTCTGTATATAAGGTTGTTCATGCGTATGCCGTCGACAACCAGCAGAATGCGCGAAGCTTCGAATCCACGCAGTATAGGGCTCCCGCCTCCTTGCTGGCTTTTCTGTACCAGTATCTGCCCGCTCTCGTTGAGAAGGTCGGCTACGGATTGCTTGTTCGTGTAGTTGATATAGTCTTTGGGAATTTTTACGATGTGTTGCGGCGAATTTATTTTCCTTGTATTGCCGCGGTTGACGCTTACAATGACTTCGTCAAGATCAATGTTGCGATATATTGCCGTACTGTCGGCTTCATAGGCGTATACAGAAGTTGAAAGTACGATGGTGAGCGATAAGCAATATGTAATGTTTCTTTTCATCTATATTCTTTTTCTTTATGTATTGTTCTATGTAATTATGCAACTTTGCCTGTTGAGATATTCTAAATTGTTGTTCCACACAAAAGAGGATGCGCTCTTGGTTGCGCATCCTCATATTTTTAAAAAAGTTTTTACTTGTGTTTTTGCTTTGCCCGGTCCGGATTTACTAGAATAGGTCGTCTTCGTCATAGCTGTAGAATCTGTCTCTGCCACCGCTTCTTGGATCTGAAGGCAATGAATTCATCATTCCATTGGATGTACCGCTGCTTCCTGCAATAATGGTCTCTGTCTCTATCTGTACCACTGTAATTGATGGTGAAATGTAAGTTTTTTTCATCGTCATTTATAGTTTTGTAATTTGTGCCGGCAAAGATATAATATAAGTTTGTAATAAGAACAAGTTAAATATGGTTTTAAATATTGTTATGAATCCGATAGTATCTTGTAAAGTTTTGTATAATGCAGGTTTTGTAAACAAATGAAAATATTTATTATTGTTTTATTAAAGTTAATATTCTTGCATCTGCGCGTGCAGTTTGTCGCTCTCCTTTATTGTATATGGCAATAACTTGTATGTTTTTTCGATATATTGATAATATACCTATTAATATATAAGACATAGTTTTGTTTTAGCTTGCTATATGTCAATTTCTATTCACGGCATTACGATATATTCAAATATGATGTCTTGAGGATTTATTAACATTATTTTCGCTGAAACAAAATGATGCAAAATAGAAAAATATTTAATTCTATATCTTTTCTATGTGATA
Source organism: Bacteroides sp. 43_108 (assembly GCA_001915545.1). Lineage (GTDB taxonomy): Bacteria > Bacteroidota > Bacteroidia > Bacteroidales > Bacteroidaceae > 43-108. The sequence continues at coordinate 28,364 of MNQS01000019.1, forward strand.
ATATGTCATTCATATGGTGACAAATTGTAACTTTGTCGCCATACAGCTGAAAGCTCATATCGGTGATTGGAAAAAATAAGTAATCGCAGAAAAGGTATTATGGTAAAAAGAAATCTATTAGGATTATTTGCTCTTTTGCTTCCTGCTGTTTGTATGCAGGCGCAGTTGACCGACGGTACAAAGTCGGCCGTTAAGGAGAAAGAAAAAATGGAACGTGCAGTTTCCGCTTTGCCGGATTCTGCATACGAGCAGGTCAGAAAGGAGGATCTGCTGAACGATGAAGTTTATATGAAGTTGGCAAGGGACGGATGGTTTCCTCAGGAGATTACACGCATCATGGATCGTTACATAAATAGTAACCGCAGCAAGGTAAGAGGCTCGCGCGAATACGGTATGTATGCGAAACAGTGGTTGCCTATTTATGGACATACTCCTGGAAATGATACTATTTATCAGTTTGTCGACACTGCTTATTATGGTGAGACAATGAAGTCTGTCAGAAGCTTGTTTGCTTCTCAGCTTGAAAATTACTATCCTGAGATTCCGTATACTCCGGATGACAGAATGAAGGGTATACGCAACAAGGGATATTTCCGTCCTGTATATCAAAAACCATACACCGGACGTGTGCACTGGATTGTCGTTCACCCGACAGATCCTGATGCACTCATGGTTGTGCCTGATGGCGGAGGTATATTCAGAACAGCTGATCTCGGAAAAACTTGGGATTGCGTTACTGACCGCATACCGGACAGAGAATTCAGAAAAATATGTTCACACTCTGCAATTCCTGTAGATCCGGACGATTGGAACCACTTTTTTGCCTTCATGAAGAATGGCGGCAGTACTGCCGTATACGAAACAACCGACGGCGGACAGAGCTGGACACGCGTACAGGGAGCTACCCATAAGGAATTCAAGCGCGGTTACGGTTTCAAGGACAAGGCCGGAAATCTGAAGTTCATAGGTGCCAATCAAGGAGGTTCGAATTACCTCGACAGCAAGGTTTGGTACAGCGATAATAAAGGTGTTACATGGAAGCAGGTTGTACTTCCTGACAGCTTGAAGGAAGTTCATCCTACAACAGGTATGAAAGGTTCGTTCTTCCAGAACTTTGCCTTTGATCCTGAAGACAGAGATAAAATATACATTACAACATCAAGAAGTATATATTATTCGGAAGACGGTTTGACACCGCAGGTAGGTGCGAACGGAGCTACGACGTTCAACATCAAGCGCTTGACGTTCGATGTGTACAATCAGGACGGTACAGTGCTTCGTGCAAGCAACGTAAACGAGTTTCCGTTCAAGGCAACTACCCAGAGCTTCCTTGAGATAAATCCGAACAATCCTAAGCAGATGTGGTTTGCCACTGCATCAAGAAATGTAAGCTATGGAGTTTACTCTGCAGTTTACCGTTCTGATGACGGCGGTAAGACATGGCGTACGCTTCAGGAACCGATGAACGGTATTGGAAGCGGTCTTGCTTTCGGTAACGAGTCGCCTTGGGGATGGCTCGGAGGGTTCGGCGTAAACTTTGCTGACCCTCAGTGGCTTTACGGTTGTTCAATGAGTTCGGCCATAAGCAGTGATGGAGGACTCAATTTCAAGGAGTTTTTGTGGGGCAACCGTCTCAAGGCCGAGTATGACGACGGCTTGTACTATTCAACCACCAGTGCGCGCCACAATGCCGACAACCACTGCATCGTTTCTCACCGGAGCGGACGTGTGTTCAGAGGTTCTGATGCCGGTCTTCTTGTGAAAGACAAGGATATAAACAACAACGAGTGGACGAACATAAACGGAACCATGGGCAACCAGCTTCACTATTCTATAAAGGTGAACGAGTTCGGCGACCAGACGATGCTGGGCAACACTCAGGATGTCGATGCACAGACCTATCGTTACGGGAGATGGGGCAACTGGCGCGGATATGAAGGAACAGAAGCTTTCTTGAATCCATACGCAGGAACTTGCTATTTTTCCGGAAACAACGGGGGCGGACTTGAAAACGTTTCTTTAAATTCATGGTATGAAGGATATTCGTGGGCAGATGTGTTTACCGGAAACTGGTATCTTATACATAACCCTGGAAACAACAATATGTCTTTCTTCCGTATAGAAGACTTCGGACGCAAGACTGTCAACCTGTCAGCTAAAACCGTTGATGTCAGCGGAGCTGGTGCAGGTGCACGTGACATGGCCCTGGCACGTGATGGTGATAGGTCTACAATCTTTGTGCTGAATACCAATCATACCATCATGCGTTCAACCAACGGAGGTGATACGTTCGAAACTGTATATGTGAAAGGTTCCGATGGTTCTAAGGTTGTTGCAAAGTTTACCAATGCCTGGTTTACAGTCGATCCGGACAACAGTAACATAATTTATATAGGTCAAACCGGCAAAGTTTTGAAATATGATCTTGCTAAAGGAGACAGGGAAGATTTGTCGGCAGGACTTCCAAATGTTTCATGCGAAGACATTTTCTTCCATGAAGGTTCTGGCGACATCTATTTCTTCAGCAAATCCTCTGGTATATACCTGCGTGACCATTCAACAGGCCAGTGGACATTGTGGATGAAGGGATACAACCCGTTGTCGGCATCTCGTCTTGCGCTCAATTACACAACTCAGGAGATGGTGATTGCTGATTACGGACGCGGTGTATGGGTGGCTGACTTGGAGAATCCTTCCGACCGCTATTTCAAGAACGGTTTCGCATTGAAGGAGCTTTCGAATGTAGATGGACGTCGCACTTTCGGAATTGATACAAAATGGACAATACCTTTATATTATGATTATACTTGGTATGTCAACGGAGAGGATGTGAACAATCCTTACCAGTATCTTACTGCACAGCTCAACGACGGCGACAAGGTTAAGCTCAAGTTGACATTGCGCGAATCGCCTGACGTGAGCACTACCTCAGCCGAATACACAGTGAAGTCTTCAGCTTCGAAGATTGCCTATGAGCCTAAGCCTGGTACAGCAATGTACAGCGACGGCAGCGGACGTGTGGATCTCGGCTATGTAGATTGGTTCTTCAACGATTTCACAATCGAGTTCTGGATAAAGCCTGAAAGCAACGGAGTTGTACTGTGCAACCGTCCTGTCGAGCAGCAGCGTGACACACGTGGTTGGGCATTGCTCCTTGATCAGGGAAAGATTAAGTTCCGTTACGCACCGGCACAGCTCTTCGACCGTGCCACTTACGATGCCAACGAAACTCAGCAGTCGGACGTTGTCGGTACAGCGTTGACAATGGGACGCTGGTCACATGTGGCATTGAGCCATGACCGCGACGGCAATGTTGTGCTTTATGTCAACGGCAATCAGGTAGCTTCTTCTGCACGCATCGTTCAGTGGGCACCGCTCAACAGCGCCGTTTATCTTTCGCTCTTTGCCGACGGATTCGAGAGCATGGCAATGAAGGGAGCCGTAGATGAGCTCAAGATATGGAACAGCGCTCTCAACGCCAATGACATCCGCCGTGCAATGTTCTCGCACGACACATCGATGCCTCAGTCGTTCGTTTACTGCAACGACTTCAATGCCGGAAGCCTCGACAAGGAACACGAACTCTTCTCTCGCGGCGGCATGGCACCTCGAGTTCAGGCAGTGACATCCTACGTCAAGATGCCTGTTGCCGTAGCGGCTGTCAAGTCGGAGGTCAAGACTCCTTCTGAGCGTACTGCATACGACATCGGCGACGGCAGATCAGTATATCTCACTCCTGCAGACGGCCAGATGCCTGAAATCGGAGTATACAGATATGCACATCTGCATCCGGACAGCATGGGAGTGAACTCACTCTACTACAAGGCCGTTTCGGAGGTATTCCAGATACGTCCGTTCTCTGATTCTGAAAATGCAAGTGTCGACATTGAGATACCTTTGGCTCTTGATGCAAGCAAGCAGTATCAGCTCTACGCATGCGGTTTGTACGAAGAGAACAAGGTTTGGCAGAAAGTGTCCGACCTCAGCATCAGCTCCGACGGCAAATATCTGGTGGCACGAGGTGTCAAGCTCGACCGTCTCAGCGACAAGATGCTTGCCGTACTCGAGAACAAGCCAGCAATCGAGGCTTCTCTCGAAGGCGGAGCTGAAGGCAATGAAATATATGTATACGATGCCGAACAGACAAATTACAGCATAGATGCACACCTCGTCGGAGGTATGAGCGAACCTACAGGCCTTTATGAAGTAAAATCAAAGACTGGCCTTTTCAAGATTGCCGACAACATGAAGTTCGTTAACGGCAAGGCCACAGCCAAGCTTGTTCTCGATCTCGACAAGCTGAATGGAGCCGACGCTCTCGCCGATACAATTGTCGGCAAGGCTGACGAAAAGCTTGTTCCGCTTGCAATCAAGGTCAACAACAGACTTCTGCCGACGGTTTCGGGCAGAGATATGACTTTCCAGAACGGAGGAGCCTATGTCTCTTCATCCAAGATTACCGGCGGACTCAACGGCAAGACGACTGTGACAATGATGGGATGGGTGCGTATCGACAACAAGGACATGCTGAGCGGAGTCAGACCTCTGATATTCTTCCGCGGAAGCAACAGCGGTGTCTGCGGTATACATCTTTCCAGCGGTAACCTGCGTTTCCATTAGAACGACGGATACTACGCATGGTCGACTACTCTCAACTTCACAACTGCCGATATCGGCCGTTGGATGCACGTTGCACTCGTTGTCGAGCCTACACAGTTCAGAGTTTATCTCAACGGAGCTGAATATTCACGCGGTCACGACAAGATTACCGGTGGTATAATCAATTCAGCCTTGATGTTCGGACAGGATTACCAGAGCGACAAGTGGTTCAACGGAGCCGTCGATCAGGTGATGCTCTGGAACCGCTCTCTCACAGCCGAGGAGATACGCCGTTACATGACCGTCAACCCTCGATTGGACGATCCTTCGCTTGTTTCGTTCATCGATATGGACCATGTCAACGCCGACGGCAAGATATATGATCTTGTGTCAGAGGCTCCTCTCGCAACCAGCGGAGTGACATCCAACGACGACTATTCGCACATGCCGTTCCATCCGTCGAACAGCTTCACCCTGAACAGCCAGGCACCAGCCGTAGACAACATCATCTTCGTCGAGTCGCCTAGCAACGTGAATGCCGACTATAGAATGGGTGTGTTCAACGGAACCCCTTACAACTATGCCAACTCTGAGCATTCAAATCTGACTCCGCTCTACGGTGCATACTTCACGCTCACAATGAGCAAGCCGTCCGTGTTCTCGTCGGGTCAGAAGGCCGTAATCGGATTCAATATGCCTCAGACAGCTGTCAGCTCCGGTGCGGTACTGGCCATCCGTCCTATCGGATCACCTGAACCGTTCAGCACATACCAGCCGATGACATCGCTCGTCGACGGAAAGATGCGCTTCGAAGTCGACGGCACACTTCTCAACGGTGGATCGGAGCTCATGCTCATGTACGACGGCACGCAGGGCGAACTCCCTGTCAAGGTCAACCTCTCTGTCAATAATTACAATGAGGGCGACACGCTCATCCTCAACTCCGAGACCGACCGCATCACGGTCAAGGCCGACGTTGTCAGCGCCAACCCGCAGAGCAAGGCCCTCGTGTCAGTCGTTGAGTCGGAGTACGCATCGGCCGATGTTTCCGAGCTCGACCTCAGCGGAAGTGCTGAAAAGAGTTTCGTGATTACCATCAACAAGGACAACCTTAACAAGCTCGCCGTAAACCCTGTGACAGTGACACTGTCGGGCGTATCCGAGGGAGGCGAACTCAAGCTCAACGTGGCCCTCGAGCCTATCGTAGAGCTCAGCCTTGCCGACAACGACAGCGAAGACAACTCCATCGTCGTAGAAAACCCTTATGCTTCCTTCGGAGTGAAGGCCAAGCTCGTACAGGGAGTCCTCGCCGGAGGTGTAAAGATAAAGACCACTGCCGATATGCCGAACATCGTAAACACTGCCGTCGGAAGCATGCTCAGCAACAACGATGTTGCCTACACCGACATCCTCGAGTACTATCCGTCGGCCAGCGAGTTCGATGCAGGATGGAACCTCATCGGCAACCCGTACCTCTCGAACATCAACCTCACCAAGGAACAGAACGTTTCTCTCCATGAAGACGAGGTGGTGAAATACCTCTACCAGTACAATCCTGAAAGCGACACATACACCGCCTGGGATATGGTCGAGAACTACGACGAGACACAGAAGCTCATGCCGTTCCAGCCGTTCTTCGTGCAGACACGACAGACAGGAGCATCGCTTGTCATCAAGCCTGAGTCGAAGAGCACAACCATCAACCGCCGTGTCTTCGACCACTACATGCTCCACGAGAGCCGCATGCTCCGCCTCGGCCTCTATGCCGGCGATTCCGACAAGCTCTCCGACCGCACCGAGATAAAGATACAGGAAGGCACCTCTACAGACATCGTCTTCGGCGAAGATGCCGTGAAGATGTGGGGAGGACTCAACTCAAAGACCAACGAGATGGCTACAGTTGCCGGCGACAGATACCTCTCCGTCAACGTCCTTCCTAACAAGCGTGTAGAGATACCTCTCCACCTTCAGCTCTCGGCTCCGGGCAAGTACCGCATCGCATCGATTTCGTCCTACGGCTACGGATTGAACGACAATGCCGAGCTCGTCGACAAGTCTACCGGTGCACGCTGGAAACTCCTCGACGGCGAAGCCTACGAGTTCAACGTTGCCGACGTGAAGGAAGCCGCATCGCGCTTCATCGTATGGATAAGCATCCGCGAAGACATGACAGGCGTTGAAAACGCCGCTGAGGCAAAACCGTCAGTGAGCGTAGAGTCGGGCGCATGCCGCATCGACGGCCTCTCGGGCAAGTCGGTCATCGAGATATTCGACACGGCAGGTCGCCGCATCGTCTACACAACAGTGACTTCTGCAAGCTCGACACACAACCTCACGGCCGGCACATACATCGTGCGTGTCCGCACATCGAACAAAGATTTCTCAAACAAAATAAACGTAAGATAAATGAACGCAAGATATATATTCGCATCACTTCTTTCTGTGCTTGGAATGACCCTCCAGGCACAGAAAATAGAGATTGCAGGCATACAGCCGTCACCCGACGGCGGACTCGACGGACGTATGATCATAGCCAAGGCCGATGGTGGTTCAAAGCAGATAAAGGCGCTCGACCTCGTGTGCTTCAGGCTTCGTAACGGACAAAGCACGAAGTTCACCACCGGCATCACGCCGATGCCCGATGGCTACTACCTGATTCAGATACCTGCGCTCGACCGCAGCTTCGAAGTGCCGTATATCGACACCGACGACCGCTATGCCTACCGTGTGGGCCTCACCACCGACGACAATGTCAGAATCGTCACCGAGATGATTGAAGACAACGGCCTCGAACGCTTCTACTGGATAGGCTCCGACGTGAAGTGGACATCGCACACCCAGGGCGAGATAGGACCTAAAATCGACGTTTCCCTTGGCAACGAAGCCAGTTTTCCCGTCGACGGCATTTATTTCTTCAAGAGCTTCAGCGTACACGGCAAGGGCAGTTTCACCTTCGACTTTCCTGCCGACAACCCATATTCGCGTTTCTTTACATACTACGGCATACAGGACAACAAGTCGGGAGGCGATGTGCGCTTCTCTTTCATAGTCAACGGCGAAACGCTCGAGACGCACGACATGTATTCGAAGTCAAATCCCTCCAAGCCGACCGGCTACGACGGCATCTATCTGCGCAAGTTCGAAACTCCCATAAACGGTAAGACCAAGATTGTGCTCGACGGCGATGTCATCGACGATGCCGCCTACGACCACATGAACTTCCCCATGGGACGTGTCTATCTGAAGCCCGACACGCGCAAGTCGCAGAAAGCCGGATGGCCGTCCGTCGACATCCTCGCCTCCGACAAGCCCTTCGCACAGACAATCGACGCCGCATTCCCTTCAGGCGGAACCGCCTACTACGAAATGGTTTCCGGAAGCGAATACGCCACCATCTCAGGAGCCGTCCTCAACGTCCACACCATCCCCGAGGACAAGGACGCATACATCGAAGTCAGGGCATACCAGTTCGGAACCGACGAGTATCTGCCCGCACCCCCGTCAACGTGTCGTTTCTACATACGCAACAACAAGACCGTTGCACGCGGCGAGAAACTCGAGCTCAACGGCGGCGACGTAGTCGACCAGCTCACCGTCTATGCCGACCCCGAGTCGCGCGGACAGGTAGTCGTTTCCGACGGCTACGCACAGGTAAAGAAGCTCATTCTCAAGTACACCTTCCGCCCCGGAGAATGGAACTTCATCACCTTCCCTGCAAACATGAATCTCGACCGCGTCAGCAACCTCAACGAACTCGGCTACAAGTTCAACGACAACAAGAAGGCATACTTCATCTGCGAGTACAACACGCGCCAGCGTGCCGAGAACCCCGAGAAGACGGCATGGACACAGCTCGCATCGCCCGACGTCGTCCGCAACAAGGGCTACATCATGGGCGTGTCGCGCTCGGCCGACAATCCCGACAACACGCCTGTCGAAGTAACCTTCACGTTCGAGAACACCACGCTCGGAGTCGATGCCTCCGGCGACGGCTCGATGAACGTCGAGCTCGACATGATGCAGGTTAAGCCCGGAACCACGGTTCCCGTCTACATCCAGCCCGACAGCATCAAGGGAGCACCCCTCAAGGTCATGGTGACATTCTCGCCCAAGGACCTCTCCCAGCTTCCGGTCAACTACGCCGCGGCGCTCGACGAGGCGCGCATCACCTTCATCCCCGACCGCTCCGGCATACGCCTGACGCTCCCTACGCAGGACCCTGCCAAAGTCGTAATCTTCGACCGCAAGGACCGCATCGTCAAGGCCGTCAGCTACACGGCTCCGTACGTCATCGACATACGCACGCTCAAGCCCGGCGAATACCGCGCCTACATACAGTACAGCAACGCCTCGGCCGTGAAGCCGTTCACCGTCGAAAAGAAGTAGGACACGGGGAGAATATACTCCAACCTTTCGGCCGTCGAGCCGAAAGGACACAGACATAAAGAATAAGAAAGCAGGTGCACGAGGACAACAATCTATACCTCGGCAACCTGCTTTCTTATTTTTTCTGTTCTCTCCGTCTTTCCCTCTTTTCCAGATTTCCCCGATTGGGGGGGACCGCGGAGATACAAATCGATTTTGTTACAATGTTACAATGTTACAATGTTACAATGTTACAATGTTACAATGTTACATTTTTTTCAACCCGTGCACTGCTATGCCGTTACGGCAACGGCTCTTCCTGCTCCAGCGGAGTCACCTCGCCCGAACCGCTGATGGCGTAGCCTCCGATGATGCATGCTCCCGGCTTGAAGCGTTCGAGAGGCATCGTGCGGAGCACGGCTCTGAGCTCGTTCGACGGAGCAAACAATATCTTCACACGCTTGATCATCTCCACAGTGGCCTCGTCGGCAGTGTCCGAACCCCTCACGCAGAGCGATGCCCTGATGGTGCCCAGACGTCCGAGCGATACGGGATGCCCGTTCTCGATGTACTGCGACGCAATCTTGGTGAGGGCCGAGAGAATGCCCACCACGTCGCCCTTCGTGAGCGACGAGGCGTAGGCGATGTCCGTCGCCAGCTGTTCGGTGGTGTATCGGCCTGAATATACAGGTATGGCTACGACCATCTCCTTGTCGGCACAGGCTACTCTGATTTTCTTCGTCTTGTAAAACATAATTTTCTTCCTCCCTGCTGTTTACTTCTTGCGCGGAAAGATAATCATTATCACGTCGATTATCTTCCACAGAAATTCAATGATTTTCTTCATACTTCACACACACTCTCTTTTTTTTTCGTTTTACGATTATCTGTCAGCATACATTCGTCCTACACGCCCTCTTCGGCTACGACGTTCTCCGCATCGCCGTTCGAGAAGTTCGTGATTTCGGTGTATGCAAACGGCATGGCCTTCTTCACGTCCTTCAGCTCGCCTCGCGGAGTGAACTGATAGCGCAGGTACTTCAGGTTGTTCCTTATGTCGTACTTGCCTCCATCCACGTTCTGCGCCCTGGCACGCAGGATGATGCGCAGGATGCCCAGCTCGCCGAGGTCGCAGATGGCACCGTTGGCCAGACGTTCGGACATCAGCTCACCCATGCAGTGAAGGGCGCTGAGCACGTCGGACTTGGTGAGCGACGTGGCGTTTGCTATGTCGCCCGCCAACTGCTCCACTGTCACCTTCGGAAACGTGACCGGACGCAGGATGAACAGCTCCCTGTCGGCTGCCGCACATCTCACTTTCACTTTCTTTAGCTTCATGAATCCTCCTTTCTTTTCAATCAAAAGTTCAACAATCCTTTTACCGGTAAAGCATGCGCAATTTAGCCTTTTGACACAGCGCGGCAAACTTTTTACGAAGCGTTTTCCGAACCCTTTGCATAAATTTGCATACACCCCCGAATACCCCTCCTGTACCATGAAAAATTGTAAAAACCGCTATCCTGCGATTTTGTAACATTGTAACATTGTAACATTGTAACAAAATCGATTCGGATCTCAAAAGAAAAAACGAAATAAAAAGAAAAAAGATATATTATAATATTATATATATTATATTTATTATATATAATATTATAATATATACTTTATGTTAAAAAACCGCTGTATTAACACATTTTAGCACGCATTCGAGCAAAAAAATTTTTTGTCCGTGAGATAGAAATCGATTTTGTTACAATGTTACAATGTTACATTTTTGAACGTGCACGTATTCAGAGGCTTACGGTTTCAGATGTTGCATCCCGGAGAAAATCTGCACAGAACGTGCATGCTCGGAATGGTTGACGTTTGCGCTCTTTTCTTGTGTTGTGTTAAAAATGGACTTGAAAGAGTTGATAAATGCTGTATATTACTGCTTTTTTACAATAAATTCAGATGTAAACGAAGATGTACGCGATGTCATTCTTGAGGTCGTGCACATGAAAGATTGTGCTTATCTCACAAAAAGTATACACTCAGTATGCACTTTTTGGGGTTTTGTCTGATAGTATGCAAAAAAGATGATGTTAAGATTTTTGGCGATAAATGTTCATGATGCTGAATGCATATCCGCTTCAGGCGGAAAATGTAACATTGTAACATTGTAACATTTATTTTTTCTGCTTTTTTGTGTGGTGATGGAGCAGAGGAGCGGGGGATTCTGATGAACTGTTTGGAGGTAGTGTGCCCTATATGGCTTTCATGTTGGAAATGACTTCGGCATGACTTTTTTATGAATGTTGTTTGTAAAATTAAATATATCTATTATTTTTGCATCAACAAATCCCGCCCGCTTCCCGTAAGATTAGCGTACCCAGCGGGACATTTTTTTTATTTATATGGGGGAAAGATATACGCATCAAGCCATAACCGCAAAACAGCAAATTGACATTCTGAAAGAAAGAGGTTTGCTCATTGATGATGTTGAGCAAGCTATTGAGGTTCTTGACACCGTCAGTTATTTCCGTCTTGCAGGCTATTGGCGACATTTTGAAACTGACCGTTTTACTCATCAATTCAAGAAAAGCAGTAGTTTTGCGGATGTTATAGACCTTTATTTTTTTGACAAACAACTTAGGGCTTTATTGTTTACCGCCATCCAAACGATTGAAGTTTCTGTTCGTACAAAAATAATCAAGCACTTTGCTGTCGATTTTGGAGCATTCTGGTTTATGGATGAAAGCTATGCAAGCAATGAAGAGCATTTCGTGGCTAATTTGGCTGTTGTCCGTAAGGAGGTTTTACGTTCGCACGATGATTTTATTACCGAGCATTTTCGTAAATATAGCGAGCCTGATCTGCCTCCTGTATGGAAAACATTGGAAGTTATCTCAATGGGGACACTTTCAAAACTCTATTCAAATTTTTCGGTATCTGCTGCAAAACACGCTGTGGCGCGAGAATTCGGTTTGAATCATCATAAATTTTTGAGAAGCTGGTTGGAATGCCTTGCCGTGCTTCGTAATTGTTGTGCCCATCACTCAAGACTGTCAAACCGGTTTTTTCCTATTAAGCCGATGATGCCTGAGCGCATGCCAGGTAGATGGATTGTAGATTTCTCGTTTCGTAAACAAACTCTTTATCCGCAACTTTGCTATGTGGCATATTGGCTTAACTCCATTACAGCCGACAACACTTTCGTTGCTGATTTCAAGCGACTTTTGGAAGAACACCCATCGGTATCCCCGCTTTTACTAGGTTTTCCTCGTGATTGGAAACAAGAGCCTTTGTGGAGATAAGGCATGACATAAGTTGATACTCTCCGTGAGTTGGAAAAATGTATTTTAGGGATATTCAGTAAATGTCCCTAAAAAGTAATATGGCATATAAAGTCGATAGAGTATAATCACTTTATGTGCCATTATTATTGCCCATTTTC
>MNQS01000051.1 GCA_001915545.1 Bacteroides sp. 43_108
CTTTTTTGATTTATTAAAATTATTGGTGCGTTAGTTCAGTTGGTTAGAATACATGCCTGTCACGCATGGGGTCACGGGTTCGAGTCCCGTACGCACCGCGGAAAACATTGTAAGTCAATGAGTTATAAAGAATACACCTAGTTTTACAGCCAATAAAGTAAAGCCGGGTGTTTTTGTATTATTTAAGGTTTTCCTTTGATGAAGTGAGTTCTATTCTATAGATGCATTTATTATTTCCTCGTTGAATGGATGAAATAACTGTAGCATTTACAGGGAATCCACATACAGTTGAGAACATTCTTTCTGCAAATCCTTCAGAACAGTAGCATAACGCAGGGAATTTCTTGTCTTTCTCATTTTGCAATAGGGGGCATACGCAAAAGGGTTTATTCTCATCAACGATAAGAACTTGTTTATTCTCTTCATACGATACTTTCCAATCCCACTTTTCTTCGAGGAATTTGATGAAGTCTTCTAATTTACCTTTGAATGGAGATAACATATTGTCCATATCTAAATTCTCATGATGTGCAATCGATGCGGATTTGACAATTTGCCGTAATTGGGTTTCCGTTAGATGGGAGCTATCTAAATTTTTTAATAAACCGGTTATCCATTTTAGAAACATTGCTTCATTTTTATTACTTATCCCACTTTGGGGGAGTTCAAATGCTGCCAGTGTTTCGCTTCGAAGGATTGAACTGAATCCACAAAGGCATACTCCGCTCAGGCATGCCTTTTTCAAAAAACTTCTTCTTGTAGTCATAGTTGTATCATTTCTCGTTTTTACCATTAAACATTTCCCCTGAGAGACATTTCCGTAATTCAGTTTTCATAAGATTAGTATTTATTATGTTTAGCATAAAAATTAAAAATAGGAGTTGTATTCCTTCCGCAGAAAAGAAGGTAAACCCTATACGCGCAAATACCTATCAATGTTGTATCCTTGATTAAACCGAGGATGTTATCAAGTAATGCTTCCATATAGCTTTGATTATTTGCGTATTAGATAATATATAGACACTCCAACAATAGGCAACAATAAGATTATCAGAGCACAGAATATCTTATATCCTTCGGTGTATCTGGAGCGTACAATTTCATAAAGTACGGCAATATCCATTAAAAAGACCAATATTATAACCCAAAATGTTATATCCATTATTTCAACATTTAAAGTAAAAAAGATATTCCTATAACGATTAAAGCGATAGATGCAAATACATATCTATATTTTTTTGAGAAAACATTGCTCCTATACAGGAGATAGATAAGCCAACTGCATCCATTTTAAACTTAACTCTGTAGTCTTAAATATACACATAAACAGAGAAGATAATGCCAAAACAAACAGAATGGCATTCAATATATATTCAGTTTCATATTACTTTGATTTACATTGACCTTATTAGCAAAAGCGTATAAACCGCCCATCCTATCCCAATAACCAATCCGACAGAAGAGAATAAGGTAAATCTCTTTTCCTTGTATCTCAGCCCATAGACCAGCCCGATAATAGCACATAAAGGAATACCAACAGGAAAAGCGAAAAAACCAATCGTCAGAAAGCAAACGAGCATTATGATGCCCATTACTATCAATACTTTGTTTCTTAAATTATTCATAGCTATAATCATCTTATTGCTTGTTACTCTTCACTTTTCTTCCTTTATTCATCAACCGCCAAACGGCTTTCTGATAGTTCAACTTGGCGAACATCTCATCATCTTGGTTATCTGTCTCTGTGGTCATTGCCCGAATACTTGGGGCTGTGGGATATCGGCTTTTCACTATATCATCCACCAAGAATCCGCATAGTCCAGCAGACGGTTCTGTAAACAAGAAACCTTGAAACATGAGATTAATATAGTCTGCATTTTCGCAAAGATACGCCTTGTACCTTTTATAAGCATCCGACTTCATATAATCTTCTGCACGGCTACTGAAATTTGGCTTGGCAAGTTCTTCGCGTAAGGCAGATTCCAGCTTGTTGTAGGTGGCGGTATCTAAATTTCCCCACCAATAATGGCTTTCGGGATTGACAGACATGTCCACCCATTCAGAAGCCTCCCAATAGTCTATCGCAAATAGAAGCGAATCGGCTTTCTCTTTGGATGAGTAATAGATAGAATCTTTATCCCAACCTTTAAACACGCTTTCAATAGAATCTATTTTCTCTTTCCTGATTTTATTATATATGTTTTTTAAATCATAGTCATGTGATGATATTTGAAAAACGCCACTTTCAATTCTTGCATTTACCTGTGGGTTCGTGATTACCGTATCGTCAAGTACAAAAGCTATTTGTTTGCCAATTGCCTTTTCTGTTTCATCAGCCCATTTCTTTAATTTATGCTTGCTTATTTGCCCCACAATTACGCATGTTCCATTTCCGTCAGAATCCAATCGGAGCGAGATAAAATCTTTTACTGTCACAATAGGCTCTTTAGCAATACTATCCTTTTGCTTTGATAGTATGTGATACCATCCATTTTCATAGTGGGGTTTAGGTATTTGAGTACAGGAGGCAAAACAAGCAAACAAAATAGGTATTCCGAATAAATTCTTTTTTTTCATAATGTTCCTATTGTATTAAAACGAGAAGCGTGGAACCGCTTTGCCACGTCTTAACTTGAAGGTCGTAGGAAACCATAGATGCAGATGTAGTAATAGCAGCCCACGCTTATAGCGTGAGAACCACTATGCCACCCTTGCATCTGATTTGAAAATTTCCTACGTTTTCAAGTTACAAGATAAGCATAACGCTTCTTTCTTTTCTAATATGTCATGGACAGGATTATTCCTTTCCGCCACAAAAATATAAAAAGTACAGCAAAGACAGTCATACTCTCTATCTTTTTTTATTCTGAATACACGCAATGCATATTTATAACTTCATCCCACTGCTTTTTCGTTGTATTTTTTTAGTGGATCGGTCATCGCTATATCGTACTTACATTCAATTTTATCGGTTTGGTAAAATGTTAGTTTGAAATAAAAATGATTTCATGGATGGGGGTAAAACGGAGCTTTGTTGTCATTCTGTCAAAAAATGAAGTTGTTATGATGAAAAAGATTATAGCGACACGATAGTATAAACTATAGAATTACTAACTTTAATTTATTTT
>MNQS01000052.1 GCA_001915545.1 Bacteroides sp. 43_108
CGGTACGTTTCACGTTCGGCTTTCGCCTTTTCCTGAGCCTCTTTTTTGGCCTTTTCTTTACGGAAAGCCTCGAATTGAGCCTTTTCCTCCGCCGTCATTTCAACGGTCTGCTTTTCTTCAATCTGTGCCATAATATCACATTTTAAATGGTTTATAAATAAGTTAATTGAGTTCTTTCTTTGCTTTCTGCATATCCTTTTGCCGGATGGAGCGGATCCGGAGCAATACCGCATCCAAATCATCAGCGGACAACTCCCTGAATTTCTTTCCTGCGATACGAACGCCCAAACAAAAGTTATCCACCGCCGCCCAATTTGCCGTATCAATACCCATCAACTGCATTTGGTGGAGAACGGCAGAGCGTTTCTTTTTCAGAACCTCGTAACTGACCGGACGGCTGGATCCGGTCTGCTTCTCCATCTCCCGTATCATCGAGTTATATTCACTCAAAGTCATTTCTCTCAGTGAGTCCGTCCGCCCATTCGTAAAGCTGGATACAAGCTGCAGCTTTAAACCGTCCCTGTCAGAACAGGGCATTTTCGCCAGCAGCGTCCAAAAACGTGAATAACTGTTTGTCTTTGCCATAATCAATCAAGTTCAGGGGTTTCACTCTCTTTTAGGGATTGCAGGACGTACAATTCGGTAATGGCCGGGTTCGTCCCCAAATTACTTTCGCCGGAGTCATAGGCCAACTCAAATTCACGCTGACAAATGGCTCGCTGCTCCTGCAGCTTGGATGCCGCATACTCTTTCATGGCATCGACAATACGTTTCAATTCTTCGGGAGAGAACTTTCTGCCGAGTTCCTCGTTCTTTTTCAGGCTGAATACCTGTCTTAATGCTGATAACGCTTTCATATTTGCACGACTTTTACAGGTTGTTGTACTACTTTTACCATTGCCTCCGGCACATCCTTGATGATAGCTGCGGCCAGCTCCGGGTTCCGGAGTTCAACCACCGCCCAATCATCTTTCTTGGCCGGGCTGATCAGCAATTTCTCCGGTCGGTTAAAGCAAGTCCAATTCATAAGGACTGTACTTAAAGAGGCCACCGGTAAGCCTATTTGATAAAGATCATTTCCCATTGATTTGCTTGTTTAAATTAATTTTTGAACCGTCATCGTACCCGGAACAATAGGCGGAAGTGTTCACTTTATTCCGGTTCTTGGATTTATGGGTGGTTGTGCCTATCGATTGAAAATAATCATCAATCAAATGGTTGTGACACAGCATCAGTCCGGTTTCCTCCGCTGTTTTCCGAATGCTCTCAAATTGTTTCCGCAAACCGGTGCAACATCCCAACAAATAAGATTTTATATAATTCCGTTTAAACTTCTTTGTCCGGTAATACCCTCTGCGAGTAGCCACATACTCGGTGCAACGTTCTACCGACAACCGGCGGAATACAGACCTCAAGTAATTATAAAGCGAGAGCACAACTTCCGCATTTTCCCGTGTACCGACTACCACCATGTAAGTCGTACCTCCATGCAACAAAATCCGGCAAAAATTATACTCGCATATAATCCGCAACAAATCCCTTTTCCAAATATTCCCATACGTGTCCTGATAGGTTATTTTCTCCGATTCACTCACGGATATCATATTCTTTTGTTCTTCCGGGGTAACATCCATCAATGACAAGTTATAGGATGTCAGCAGCCGGTTTACAGCCTCCGCAGCTGCATGGGCTTCTCCCTCGGATCCGATTTTTATGGCGGATTCTTTTAACCGGAGCAGCTTTCTAATTTTCGCCAATATATTTTCAGGTACTTCTTTTTCCATCGTTCATTCTATTTTGCAGGTTTCCACTCGATAGTTATCACGGCATCGAGTTTACCGCTACCTTTGCAGACCGGGCAATCAACTTTCACCCGTTCCCGTTGTTCCTCTCCCCAAAAGAAACCGTTACCGTGGCAATAGCTACACCGGTGGCCTTTGCTGGAGATACTTTCTTTCTGATTTCCCTCCCCGATAAACATGGGAGGCGAAATCGTTATAACTTGATTATTTTTACTCATTTCCGTTCGTTTTAAGCATTATCTCCCCAATATCTTACCGCACCCTCATCCCAAATTGTAAAATGCCCCACGGAGCCGAAAAAGCGGCCTTTCGAGAAAGCCCGAAACCCCTCCACGTAAATTTTCAGGGCGGCATCATACATCACTTTCTTTGCGCTCCGACCATCAGGGTTCCGGCCATCTGCATGGCTGATAAAAATCAGCAGCTTGTTCCGGTGCGCCTCCTTAAATTTGATGTATTCTTTATAGCTCATTTGGGTGTATTGGAAACTGTCAATGACGTAAAAATCGGGGCTTTTATGCTTATCCATTCTTTCACCAAGCTCGGACATCGGCTCACAGTCAAGCAGCTGGAAACGGCGGTTTACCTCGGCCATGTTGAAACGGCGGAGCGTGTTCTGCATGGTGAGGCTCGCACCCTCTTCGAGGCTGTCATAAGCCACCCGCCCAAACTTTGCCAGCTCTTTACAAAGCTGCATGACAAAGCTGCTTTTCCCGTTACCACTATTGCCCCAAATAAACCAAACGCCAATCCGTTCAGGCTCTCCGAAAGCGTCCGCCCATGCGCCTGTCAGCTTGAGCGTTTCTTTCTTCATGCTTACTGCTTCTGTTACCGATAATGCCCGTGCCATAAATCAATACCTGAAATCTGTAAAATGAATAATCACTCCCTCGAATGTGTTGGAGGTCTTAAAAAACCAGCTCACGAAATCATCGAGAGTCATCCCGTCATTAGCAGCCAGCTGCTCCACGTTTAGGATACGTTTTCCGTCTATGAAAACGGTCGGCTGCTCGATATCGGAGTCCCATGTCATTTGCACCTGCTGGATACCGATTTTCTTCAATCTTTTCACCTCCAGCTGCGGAGTGTGATAAGGACGGCCAATCCACCGGCGGATAGATAGCTCCGCATTATGGGAGTTGATAAGCTCCACGTTGTACGCCCATTTGCCCGGATCCTCACGAAACGTGTGGATCTTGGTTCCTTTAAT
>MNQS01000022.1 GCA_001915545.1 Bacteroides sp. 43_108
ACACGGAAAATGGGCAATAATAATGGCACATAAAGTGATTATACTCTATCGACTTTATATGCCATATTACTTTTTAGGGACATTTACTGAATATCCCTTCATTAGGTAAAACACAAAACTTTGTTTTGTTAGGTAAAATGCGCTTTGCGCTAGGTAAACGCTTCGCTAGCTTTTTAAAACAGAAGAACATAAGAACAAAAGGGGGCATTGAATGTTCAAAAGTACGTTCAAGTGGGCTTGACGTACTTTTGCTCCTTCAATGCTGTGCACCTTTGGTGCTTGGCTTTCAGCCTTTTTGTTCGTGAAGAACAGAAGGTCTTATGATATTGCTGATGTTGCTAAGTTGTCATTCCTGGCTGGGACCAGGAATCTTATGATAATGGCCTGTAGGATGTGTTTTTCTGATTTGTCGCTGGCATTGTGCTGTCATTGGGATGAGGTCCCTGGTCTTGGCCAGGGATGACGGCGTCGTTAGCTCTTGTGGTGTTTAGTGGGTGTTTACTTTTTTTAGACAGAAGAACATAAGAACAAAAGGTTATCATTGATTCTTGAATGTTTATGCAAATGAATTTGCGACACATTCTTTAATCAATGTTTTTGCACCTATGGTGCTGAGTCTGCGACTTTGTTTTGTCTTTAAGAACATAAGGTTCTTTCTTTTGTTTCTTTTAAGAATACTGTGCTTTGCACTGCAATTCTTTTTGCCATGATGGACATTCGGATGTATGGGCAGAAGCTTGTTTCTGCACTAACAGTCGAATGGACATTATTTGTATTCTTATGTTCTTTTGTTCTTATGTCTTTTATTTATTGTTGCTTTGTGTTCTCGCCGGCACTTGTGCAAAGTGGGGCTTTGTAAGGTAAAACGTGAAGCTTGCTTCACTAGGTAAAGCACAAAACGTTGTTTTGTTAGGTAAACGCAACTTTGTTGCTGGTTAATAGCTATTACCTGCAGGAATGTAAAAATGAGGAATTGTTTGGTGGTTGGGTGTATAGTGAAGTCGAAAAAAGAATTATTTTTGTGTAGCAATTGTCGTATGACAGATTTATTGTAATTGATTTTCAAAAACGTGGTTTATGATAACATTAGACAATATTTACAGGGCGTCGTTTGCTCTTAAGAGTATTATAAGGAGGACGGATCTGATTTATGCTCCTCAGATTAATCCGGAAAGTCAGATTTATCTGAAACCGGAGAATCTGCAGTATACGGGCTCTTTCAAACTGAGAGGGGCGTGTTACAAGATTGCTTGCCTGACGGAGGAGGAGAAGAAGAAGGGTGTGATTGCTTGTTCGGCGGGAAATCATGCTCAGGGTGTTGCACTGGGTGCTACGAAGAATGGCATCGATTCGCTGATATGTTTGCCGGAGGGTGCTCCAATCTCAAAGGTTGAGGCTACGAAGAGGTATGGTGCGAAGGTGTGTCTTGTGCCGGGCGTGTATGACGATGCTTACCAGAAGGCTCTTCAGCTGAAGGAGGAGAAGGGATATACGTTTATTCATCCGTTTGACGATGAGTATGTGATTGCTGGACAGGGCACGATTGGACTGGAACTGCTGAATCAGTTGCCTGACGTGGAGGCTGTGATAGTGCCTGTTGGTGGTGGCGGTCTGATTTCGGGTGTTGCATTTGCGCTGAAGTCATTGAAGCCCGATGTGAAGGTGTACGGTGTTCAGGCACAGGGTGCGGCAAGTATGCTTCGTTCCATTGAGGATGCGCACCGCGAGTGCCTGCCGTCTGTCTCAACTGTTGCCGACGGTATTGCCGTGAAGGAACCGGGAGAAATCACTTTCGACATTTGCCGCAAGTATGTGGACGGAATTGTTACTGTGACAGAAGATGAGATATGTGCGGCTATACTTGCTCTGATGGAACAGCAGAAGCTGATTGCCGAAGGGGCCGGGGCTGTGTCCGTTGCGGCGGCCATGTTCAACAAGGTGCCTGTGGCTGGCAAGAAGACTATTTGTCTGGTTTCGGGTGGTAACATTGATGTTACGATACTGAGCCGTGTGATAAGCCGTGGATTGGATATGTCGGGACGTACATATACGGTCACAATTGATCTGCACGACAGACCGGGCGAACTGAAAGGTGTTGCCGAGGTGATTGCAAATCTTGGCGGCAACATCATTTCTGTGCTTCACGAACGAAATAATAATACCAGCAACGTGACTGCTTGTTTCTTGCGCGTGGTTATGGAGACGCGAAATGCGGAACATATCGCGTTCATAAGGAACGGACTGAAGGAGGCTGGATATTCTATTGTTTCTGAGTTCAAGCCGGCGTGAGGGCTTAATGTGAAGCTGGGCTTCACTAGATAAAACGCAGACTTTGTCTGCTAGGTAAAATGTGAAACGAGTTTCACAAGGTAAACCATGAAGCGGGGCTTCATTAGGTAAACGCGCTTTGCGCTAGGTAAAACGCGAGCGGGCTCGCTAGGTAAAACACAAAAACTTGTTTTGTTAGGTAAAACGCTGGTTGTGCCTGTTGGGTAGCAGGCGCTTTGCGCTAGGTAAAATGTCGGCTTTACCTGTTGGGTAAACGCACTCACGAGGTAATGCTTCGTTGCCTGTGTGGGTGTTTCCAAGGCTGAAGAACATAAGGATATGGATGGAAATTAAAGGGCAAACGTCTTGTCAAGTAGTATTGACGGATGTTTGCCCTTTTTGTGTACTTATGGTGATTGTGTTCTGCTTTGGGTTGGTAAGAACAGAGGTGTTTTATGGTATTGTACATGTAGCTAAGTTGTCATTCCTGGCTTGGACCAGGAATCTGATGATAATGCCTGTAGGATGTGTTTTTTTTATTTGTCGCCGGCGTTGTGCTGTCATTGGGGTGAGATCCCTGGTCCTTGCCAGGGATGACGGTGTCGTTAGCTCTGGTGGTGTTTAGTGGGTGTTTATTTTTTAAGACATAAGAACATAAGAACAAAAGGTTTACATTGAATATCACAATGTGCATTCAAGCAAGCTTGATGCTCTTTTGATATTTCAATGCTGTGCACCTTTGGCGCTCGGTCTACGACTTTTCTTTTGTTGTGAAAAGAACAGAAGGCCTTATAATATTGCAGATGTAGCTAAGTTGTCATTCCTGGCTGGGACCAGGAATCTTATGATAATGGCCTGTAGGATGTGTTTTTCTGATTTGTCGCAGGCATTTGTGCTGTCATTGAGATAAGATCCCTGGTCCTTGCCAGGGATGACGGTGTTGCGGGCACTTGTGTGTTCTTTGATTTGCCGCTGGCATTTGTCGTATTTTGTGTATTAAAAAGCCTCCTGCAGAACCAATAATCTGCAGGAGGCTTTGATTGTATTTATAAGGTTTTATTTCTGATAGAGGTAGCGTTTGATGCTCTTCTTGGCTGTTTTTTCGAACTCTTTGTCTCTCAGACGGATCTTGGAGATCTGGCAGTAGGACGGGAGTTGTACGTTGAGTTCCTTTCTGTTCATCTCCATGGCTTTTTCGAGCTCTTCCTTGCTTACGCCGTTGTTGGTTGCTTCGTCAAGTTCCGGATAGACGAGAGCTACGAGCTTGTTGTCTTCGAGGATGATGATTGACTCGGATACGTACTGCATGTTGTTGAGTTTGCTCTCGATTTCTTCAGGGTAGATGTTCTGTCCGCTGGCTGTGAGGAGCATGTTCTTGCTGCGTCCGCGTATGGTTACGTTGCCGTGGCTGTCCATAGTGGCGAGGTCGCCGGTGTGGAGCCATCCGTCCTTGTCGATTACCATGCTCGTTGCTTCCGGATTCTTGTAGTAGCCGAGCATGAGGTTTGCTCCGCGGCAGATGATTTCGCCAGCAACATTCTTCGGGTCTTTTGAGTCAATCTTCACTTCCATTCTTGTTGTTGCCTTACCGCATGAAGCCAGTTTGAGGTCTTCCCATCTGCTGGAACAGATGATTGGTCCACATTCAGTCATTCCGTAGGCAATGGTGTAAGGGAAGCCTATCTGCTTGAGGAAGCGTTCGACCTCGGCGTTGAAAGGTGCTCCACCGATGATTATCTCGTCGAAGTTGCCTCCGAAAATCTCTTTTGCTTCGTGGAGAGCAGACTTCTTTATCTTCTCGTTTATAATAGGTATATGGAGAAGAAGACGGCCTATCTTGCTGTCTATACGTGGGAGTATGCTCTTCTTGATGGCTTTCTCTATGACCAGAGGTACGCAGGAGATTACTCTCGGACGTATCTTAGGGAATGTTTCAGCAATGATGTTCGGAGACGGAATCTTGGTGAGGAAGTGCAGGTGTGCGCCTGTTGTGAATCCGAACAGGAAGTCGTAGGTCATGCCGAAGACGTGGCCCAGAGGAAGCATGGATATGATGTTGTCGCCGGCTTTCACAGGGAGCATCTCACGGCAGTATTCCACGTTGGACCATATACTGCGGTACGGAAGCATGACTCCTTTGGAGAAACCTGTAGTTCCTGAGGTGTAGTTTATGATGGCCAGTTCTTCCGGTGATTCTTCCTTGCGGTAGTTTACGTCTTTCGAGCGGAAGCTCTTGGGATAGCGTTTGCCGTAGATGGCGTTGCGGTTCTCGAGTGCATCTTTGACCTTGTCGTTGCGGCAAGCTGCGAGATTGAAGTCGGACAGTGTGGCAACCAGAATGAGGTCTGGCATTTCGTCTATGTTGAGCTGTGGCCACAGCTTGTCGTAGATGAAAAGCATCTTGGCTTCAGAGTGGTTGACAATGTTGTGTATATTGTCCGCCTTGAGTTCGTGGAGAATAGGTACGATAACGGCACCATAGGTCATGGTAGCCAGGAATGTAACCGCCCAGTTTGAGCAGTTGCGTCCGCAGAGTGCAATCTTGTCACCCGGTTTTATTCCGGCACTCTCAAAAATGATATGGAATTTGGCAATCTTGCGTGCCACGTCCTTGAATTGCAATGTTGTGCCTGTATCATGGTCTGTGAGCGCATCTCTGTCCCAGTTGCGTATGATGCTTTTTTCTATATATACGATGAATCTATTATCTTTTTCCATTGGGTTTCAATCTTGCACACTTTTGTTAATTTTGCGCAAATATAGGTTTTATAATGATGTCATGCAAACATTATGGCATTTAATTGAACGAGACGACACTATTTTGTTACTTAAGTATTGTGTGCAGCATGGGCGTTCAGGACTCGTTGATTTCAAAATGGAAGCTGTTGCTGGCCGTACTCTTTTTATGTTTTGCGGACAGTGCTTTTAAATAAAGGTCTTAACTTTGTATGGAAATATATATTGTTGAATCTGAAAATTTATACAGTATGAATATTGTTGTTTTGGATGCTTACACGCTTAATCCTGGGGATTTGTCGTGGGGCAAGCTGGAAGCTTTGGGAAATCTTAAAGTGTATGACCGTACGTTGCCTGAAGAGATTGTGGATAGGGCAAATGATGCGGAAATTGTGCTGGTGAACAAGGTTGTGATTGATGGTGCTTGCATGGAGGCTTTATCGAACCTGAAATATATTGGTGTGCTTGCAACTGGCTATAATGTGGTTGATGTTGATGAGGCACGCAAGCGCGGAATTGTCGTAACGAATATTCCTGCATACAGCACAGACAGTGTGGCACAAATGGTTTTTGCACATATACTGAACATTGTTTCTCGTGTTGATATGTATGCTTCGCAGAACAGAAATGGACGGTGGTCGAACTGCAATGATTTCTGTTATTACGACAGCCCGATAATGGAGCTTGCAGGCAAGCGTATGGGCATAGTGGGATTGGGCCATACGGGTATGGCTACGGCAAGGATTGCCGATGCTTTCGGAATGAAGGTTGTGGCGTTTACTTCGAAAACGGAGCAGTTGCCATACGGCATAGAACCGCTTCCGCTAGATGAGATTTTTGCAACGTGCGATATCGTGAGCCTGCATTGTCCGCTGAACGAGCGTACACGAGGTATGGTGGATGCACGCAGATTGGGACTTATGAAGAAGGGGGCAATACTGATCAATACCGGACGCGGACCCCTTGTCTGCGAAAAGGATGTCGCAGATGCTCTCTCGTCCGGCAGGCTCGGTGCTTTCGGTGCTGATGTGTTAAGCTCTGAACCTCCGGCGTCAGACAATCCGCTTCTGACAGCGCCAAACTGTTTTATTACACCGCATATTGCTTGGGCCACAGTAGAGGCGCGGACCAGACTTGTGGATATCTGTGCCGGAAATGTAAAGGCTTATATTGATGGTGCTCCAGTGAATAGGGTGGACTGATATTTTCTCTACTGGTGCAAAACAAAGGTTTACTGGTTGCTTTTCTGCTTGATTGATGCCAGGTCGGCCTCGGTCAGCGACGAACGTACTCGGCTGAGAGTCTCTGGCGTCATCTGCAGATATGAAGCAACATAGTGCAGAGGTGCTCTTCTTATTATATCGGGAAAGTCGCGGAGTGTGCGCAGATATCTTTCTGTGGCCGTCTCGAAACGTATGGTGTCGGCCTTGTGCTGCGACAAGATGAGCGACTGTTCCAGTATTGCGAACAGCAGTTTGCAGAACTCGAAAGACTTTTCTGCAAGCTGGTGAATACCGTCGTAAGGTATGCCGTAGAGTATGCTCGGCTCAAGTGTTTCGACCATGAGTTTGGTCGGTTCTCTTCTGAAATAGCTCTCTATACAGATAATAATACCCCCTTCGGATGCGAGATGTTCGGTCACTTCGCGTCCGTTTTTCAAATAATACTGCCTCACCAGGCCTTTTTCGATGTAGTACATGTTGTTGCAGACTTCCCCTTCGTTGAGAACAGTGGTTCCTCTCGGAAATTTCAGTGGAACCAGTATCTCAGCAAGCATGTTGAGTCCGTCTGTACTCAGCGTCATGCACTTTCTTGCAATCTCGCGTGCGGCGTCTTTTCTTTTGTCCATCTTTTATGCTTTTATACGTATTGTGATTTAAGTCTCTAGAATTAGAGTTTTTTGTGGTTCAGGTGCAGTGAGTATACATGATAGCCGCATGATGAGCGGTGCAGATGCCTGTGCAGGTGTACCGCCACGCATTTTCATGAGTTGACATCAAATGGAACAGAGTAGTCTCTATCTCCGAACAGCTTGCTTCCTACTCGCACCATGGTCGAACCTTCCTCTACCGCTATAGGGTAGTCATGGCTCATTCCCATGGACAGATGGCAGAAGCTGTCGTCGTTTTTGAAGAATTGTTCCTTCGTGCTGTCGAATATGTTTCTTGCATGTCTGAATTCCTTGCGTATGATGTCGTTGTCGTCGGTATTTGTAGCCATGCACATCAGGCCGACGATCCTTACGTTATCCAGTTCACGCCATTCTCCGCTTTCAAGCATTTCGCTCAATGCTTCGGCTGTGAAGCCGTATTTGCTTTCTTCCTGCGCAAGGTGCATTTCCAGCAGGCAAGGGATAGTTCTTCCGCATTTTTTTGCCTGTTTGTCAATTTCCTTGAGCAGTTTGAGAGTGTCGACGGCGTGTATAAGTTTTATGAACGGTGCTATATATTTTACCTTATTTGTCTGCAGGTGGCCGATGAAGTGCCATTCAATATCTTTCGGCAGTGCTTCTGCCTTGACCATGAGTTCCTGTACATGGCTTTCGCCGAAGATTCTTTGTCCTGCATCGTAAGCTTCTTTCAGCTCGCTGATGGGATGGAATTTTGAAACGGCCACAAGACATACGTTTTCCGGCAGTCCGGATTTTATTTCATTAAGTTTGTCACTGATTTTGCCCATTTCCTGTTTTCCTCATTGTTTTTTTGCGATAGCGAACTGTTGCCGATTTGGCTATGAAGCAGTTCCCTTTCTATTATCCAGATAAAAGCTATTATTGTGTCTAAATGCTATTATTGTTCGTATTCAGGCTTTGCATCCTTTACAGCCGAAGCATCGTAAGGATATACGTCGAGAAGCGGTGTTTCCTGTACCATTGCTATTTCGTAATCTACCATCGAACCCTTCATGCCTTCGTCAAAGCGTCTGATGGCATCGCGCAGGTCGCTTGCCTGTACAAGCATCTGTGAAGCCGATTTCTTTTCGGTCTGCGTCTTTTCGTCGAGAGTTATGAAGTTGCACTTGATCTTGTACCATTTGTCGGCACTGTCGTCTTCGCATGTGAAGAGTTCGCTGTATTTTGCGCGCTTGATGTCGCTCACTGTGAATTCTCCTGTTGCAAACGGCGAAACTTCCTTGATTATTCTGGCTTCGGCTTCTGTGAAATTGAGTGCGTCTACCAGATATGGTTCTGTAACTTTCTTGACTAATCCGTTTTCGAGTGTCTTTTCTGTTTTGACCTTGCACTCGAACCAGTTGTTCATTATCATAATTAATAAATCTGTAGTTATCTGAGTGTAATGTATGCCGCGTACACTAAAAACGGCAGGCAAAAGCCGGTAACCTTTGCCTGCCGTTGTGCGGTATGGCGTATTCTGATGCAAATTTACTTTTTTATTCCGTATTCATATCTTTTTGTCTGTGCTTTTTTGTATATGCAGACATTTGTGCATTCAGAATGCCGTATGCTGTTATCTTACCTGATGATAACCACTTTTGACGCTGTGGCACCTGCTGAGCTGTATTTTACTGCGTAGATGCCTTTGCCCATAGGTATGAGGGCTGTGCTGCCGGTGTTGATTTCGGCAATCAGACTTCCTGTCACAGAGTATATTTTCACGACTCCTTCATTTTTGTCATTGATTCTAATCATGCCGTCTTCCACTTCAATCATGTTGCCTGTTCCGCTTTCAGCAGAAATGATGTTGTCCGGTATGTCTGGAGTGTCCTCCGGCATCTTCATCATGAGCCACTGGCGGTGTACCACAGTTGGTTCTGTTCCGTATTCCCATACGCCGATACGTGTACCTGCATTGTTTGATTCCTTTTCGAGGTCGAGTGCTCTAGCATCGTCGGCAGTGACAATCTTGCAGAACGGAGCATCGATATTCTCAATCCTGAAAGCCTGTTTGCCCTGTGTACCTTTTGTGCATGACACGTAGTATTCGCCTGCACTGTATGTGAGCATGTTTCCGTTTTTGTTTTCGAAAATCCAGTTGTCGCCGTCGGCCTTGAGTGTCCACTTCTGGTCGTCGCTCATCGATGCCGTGTTGAGCACTGCATATCCGCTTTCGTTTTCACCGATAGCCATGTTCTGTGCAGTTCTTGACAACAGCATGTATGCAGCTCCTTCTTCAGGCTCTGATGCCTGTTCTGATTTCTCTGTTACAGGTATGAGGAACGTGGCGATGCTCAGTCCCGGAAGCTTGAATGTCAGTTTGCTCTCATCGATGCTGAAGTCGCTGTTCTGCTCCATGTTGCGCGTTTCGTCTGTAATGTAGCCGGTGATGTCGCTTCCTATGCTTTCATAGAACGAGAGGTCTACGGTGTGGTTTATCGGAGTGACGTCTGAGTTGATGGCTACGATGACCAGCGAGTCGCCAGCAGCGTTGCGTGCCGCAAGAACCTTGTCGTCAGCCACGCTGAGTATTGTGTATCCGGCCTTAATGAATCGGCTTATCTGCTGTCTGACGTAGTAGTTCTTCACCTTGTTGTATGTCTGTGCTGCAAAGTTTCCTGTCACCATGCACCACTGGTCGTTGCCTTCTTCTACATACTGCCAGTCAACCCATGCTGCAGGCATCAGGTAGTTTACGTCGTTCATGAGGCGCTTTGCCATTTCGAGGTTTCCAGATATTCCCGAACCACCGTTTCCTGTTTCGCTCATCCACAGGCGCAGTCCGCTTTCCTGACTGAGTGTGCGTATCTTTGAACGGTCTTTGTTGCTTCCGTAATATGAATGTGTGTTCCACTGTCCGATAAGGTCGAGCACGCCTGCCGATCTGTATCCTTCGAATGTCTTGTAAGAATCGCCGAGCATGGACTCGTCCGAAGCAGAGATCACTGTGTTCAGGCCCGATTCCTTGAGTATTGGGCTGAGAACCTTGAGGAATGCAATCTGTGAATTGAGGTCGAAGTGGCATCCCTCCTGTCCGCCGTTGCGCGACCAGTAGTTGGTCAGCGGTTCGTTGAATGGGTCGAGCGTGCGGAATTCAATGCCGTACTCATCCTTGTAGTGCTTGCAAACATCAACCAGATAATGGGCAAATTCCTCGTAGTATTCAGGTTTGAGGTTGTCTTTCCATCCGTTTGAGTTTCCTGCACAGCATCCGCTGTATGTCATGTAGTAAGGGCACGAGTTGCTGAATGCCTCGAAGATAGCGTCAGGTCTCTTTTCTCTGATTTTGAGCATGATTTTTCTCTGTGCTTCATCGCGTGTCCAGATGTATCCGCCGTTGGTTGAATCCTTGAATCCTTCCATTTCGGCACGCAGACCTTTGCCGCTGCCCATGTGGTGAGGGTCGCAGTTGCGGTTCTCAGGGTCGTCGCCTCCGCCGATGTTGTATCTGAATATGTTGAAGTTGAGGCCCTCAGGGCTCACGAGCCAGTCAACCAGTTCGTCAATCTTTTCATCGCTCCATTTTCCGCACATGTTTGCCCACCAGCAGAGCGATACGCCCCAGCCTTCGATGGTCTGTTTGCGTGCGTCAGGATTGATTACGTACGATGTAATGCTTGTTTCGACAGGTGCATCCTTGTCGTCCGACAGGTACCACAGGTGCATTACGCTCGATCCGTCCTTGTCGGAGAAAGCATACGAACCGTCTACAGTGCTGTCTGTACCCAGACACTTGCCGTTGACCTTGTTGCGGAGTCTTACGTAATTGCCTCCGGCACTCTCAATGGAGTATTTTGCCTCTTCCGGCGTGTTGCTTTCGCGGAAGTATGTGTTCCACTGTCCTTCAAGCTGCATGAAGCCGTTGCCGTCGGCACCCGCAATGTTGTAGTAGCCGTCGCCGAGAGGTATGATGATGAGCTTTCCTGCCAGCGGGTCGTCGGGGCTGACAATGGCGGCGTGGTTGTTACCGTTCTTGCACAGAACCTTTCCGCTTGAGTGCATGACGTAGATTCGTGTGGTTTTGTCTATGGTAGTTTGCGCGGCGGCGCAGACTGCCATGAGCATGTAAAGGCATGACATCATCAGTAGCCTTGTTTTTCTCAGTTTAATCATAGTTTAATGGATTTTGGGGTTATGTAAATTTTTTAGATGATTTTCGTGTTTTCGTCACTCTGTCGTGCTTATAATTGTATGCATGACACAGTTTCCTACAAAGTTATGTTTTTATTTTAGAATAATACAGCTTCTGTCTGAACGATTGGAGAATAAATTTTTTGTGTGCGCTTCTTATTGACGGCTCTCGTGTGTAATTGATTTGCCGGTTTTGCTTTTCCGAGCAAAAATACAGCTGTTCTTTAATATTGTAGGAATAAAAATCATTCACATGAGGGGTAAGAATCGTCCAAACTGGATATTTGTTCTTCAGTTTCCGTGTTTTTTCCCGACAATCGACTTACGTCTGTTTTTGGAATTCATCTCGCTGAACAGATGTCTGAATGCTGCGATGGGGTGATGGAACAGCATGCGCGGACCGGAGTATCTCATGATTTCCGCAATCTTTTCGTGCATGTCCTTGCGGTAGCAGTGTACAGGACACATCCGGCATGTGGGTTTCCGGTCGCCGTGCGGACAGCGTTCCAGACGTGCATGTGCATAGGCAAGCAGTTCGCTGCATTCGGAACATAGACTTCCGGCATGTGTATGATGGTGGCTGTGGCAGAATATGCCTATCATTATTTCCACCGTTTTCTTTTCTCTTTCTATTTTCTTTCCCATTTCTACAGGCTATGTATTTTTCCGGCATGGCATTTGCCTGTGCAATATTCAGCAAAAAAAACGGCATCTCCAAACGATGATGCCGTCAATGGAGGTGCCGTCACAGTTTATCTTTCGGAAATGAGCTTGTAGACAGCCTTTACTTCTTGCATGGAACAATGACTGCGACGAATCCGCCTTTTGGCAGGCAGTCGGCTTCAACTTGTCCGTTGAACTCTGCAGAGGATATTCTCAGCTTGTCCGCTGCATCGCTGTCGCAAATTTTGGTAATCTGGTATTTGTGACCTTTCTTCAGTTTTATCCGGCTTGCGAGTTTCATAGGCTTGTCCGTACCGTTTATGCCGGCTACATATATGGTGTCGCCCTTGTCTCTTCTCATCAGTACGCTCTCTCCAGGATAACCGTCGAGCAGTGAAGTGTCGTCCCACGCCGCCGGCAGATGTCTCAGAAATTTCTTGGCTTCTTCCGGAAGCTGTGCAAACCCTTCAGGACGGTCGGCCATGTGCTGTATGCCCGATTCGAACACTACGGGCAGTGCCAGTTCGTGGGCATAGGTGGTGAGATGGGGATGTTGAGAATTTGTGAAGGCCGTCGGAGTGTAGTCCATAGGGCCGATGACGTTGCGTGTGAACGGCAGTGTGGCGTTCAGCCGAGGTGCAATCTCGGTCATTCTCGGGGCGTTGTTGTACTGCTCGGCGCCGTAGACGGCCTCCATGCTCATGAGGTGGGGGTAGGTGCGTGTCCATCCGCGCGGAACCGTCGAACCGTGGAAATTTACCATGAGTTCGAAGCGTGCGGCGTCTTCTAGTATGTCGAGATAGTAGCACATCATGTCCTGCTTGTCGCTTTCGAAGAAGTCTACCTTTATGCCGTATATCCCCATTTCCTTGAGTTCCCTGAAGGTCTTCATGCGCGATTCGTGGGTGATGAGCAGGTCTCTAGGCGTTGCGCCGACGCGGTTGTGCTTTCCGCCAGAATTGAGCCATATCAGCGGTTTTATGCCTTTGCTTCTGGCATAGGCCGCGGCGTCGTGTATATTTCCCCCGTTGCCCATCGCGTCCCATTCCCAGTCGAAAAGCACGTAGGGCCACTCCATCTCTTCGGCAAGGTCTACATATCTGCATGCCGTCGGGTAATCCTTCGTGCCGTGGTTGTATGCCCAGTATATCCATGAGGCAATGCCTGGCTGTATCCAGTCTGTCGATTCGAGTGTGCACGGACGGCTCACGTCGTCAATCAGGGTTGAGGCCACTATGTCGTCAAGGCCTCCGATGATGACTGTTCGCCACGGCGATTTCCACGGCAGTGATATTGTCGGGTTGACATCGCCGACACTGTTTCCGTCGGTTGCTGCCGGCAGTGTCAGCTTGTATGAGCCGGCCGATGCCGTGTTGCTCAGTTTAGTGGCGCAGTAGGTGCGGTCAATGTCGGCTTCGCTGACAAGTGCCCAGCACGACGAACCTTCGAAGCGGAAAAGTGCCGGATAGCCCCATTCGCCTTGGTCGATGACGTCTTTCTGGTGCGGAAAGTCGCCTTCGTAGCTTGTGACGAAACGCTGCATCCAGCGGTCGGTTGAGGCGTCTATTTCGTATGCTGTAAGTTCGTCTATGACTTTCATGGAGTCCGACGCTGTGTCGTCAAATTCATATCTGAAACATATGCCGTCGTTGTATGCGCGTACGGTCACGTTCATGTCCTTCTGTTCTGGATTTGTGAACGATACGGTCACTTCATTGGCTTTGTTCGTGCAGTGTTTCCTTTTGCCGTGCACTGCCATGTAGTCGGTCGTCACCTTCCGTCGCCGTCCGGTTGATGCCAGTTTCAGTCCGCTGTCGAAACTCGTGTCGCTGCGTCTGATGCCGAGGCGTATGTTGCGGAATACGTGATTGGTCTTGCCGTCGTTGTCTTTATATTCCACAGAAAGAAACCATGAAGCATGTGTGTCGGAGTCGAGCGAAACTGCAATCTTGCCGTTTGGCGATTTCAGCAGTTCAGATGCCGGGCAAATCTGCGGAATTGCAGATACGGCCACTGTCAGGATTAACGATGTCAGTCTGTTCATTTTTCAGAATGGTTGTTTAGATTTCGGTTTGTACATTGATTTTTTGGTACGCGTGCAATGTATGTGCATGCACTGTGTACAGACAAAGATAGTGCTGTTTGCGAATGATTTTATAGCACATGACAGCCAAACAATAGGATATTGTCGATATGTGCGGGCCTTCATGGAGAAAATTGCGGGCGCTCGCAACAATTGCCACGAGCCCTCGCAAATTTTTTTCTGAGCCTTCGGAATGAATGCTTTGAGCGCTCGGAGTTCTGATTTATTTGACTATGTTTGTGCGCGGATGTAGCCTGTCGGCCGTTTCGCTCCCTGCATTGTGTGTATTTTGGGCGGACTGATGGACGTGCTGTTTTGTCTGGGTGCCGGCGGCATCTGCTGATTTATTATTTTAAATTCTGAAATGACTATGGTTGATATGACTAGAAGAAATAAAACTTCAGAAACTGCTGTTTACAGAAGTCTGAAGACTATAACAACTTACATGGACCGCTATTACCTCGATCCGATAGTGTCGTTCATTCCCGGTGCCGGCTATGTGGTATCGCTGGCGTTCACGCTCCCATATCTTTATATAAGCACGCTGTGCATGCGCTCGTTGCCGTTGACGCTGGCTGTAATCTACAATGTAGTGCTCGATCAGCTTGTAGCAATGATGCCGTTCGGGGTGGGAGTGGTGCTCGATGCCTTCAACCGTTCGTATGTGAAGAACAGCCGTCTGGTCATTGGTTTTGTCGAGGGCGACAGAAAAATTATCTCAGAAGTGAATAGAAAAGCGCTTCTGACGCTGGTGATGATAT
Source organism: Bacteroides sp. 43_108 (assembly GCA_001915545.1). Lineage (GTDB taxonomy): Bacteria > Bacteroidota > Bacteroidia > Bacteroidales > Bacteroidaceae > 43-108. The sequence continues at coordinate 14,537 of MNQS01000022.1, forward strand.
GCGTTTTGGTGGCTCTCATAGTACTCATGTTCTATTTGTTGGGGCTTCTGGTTGCAAAAATCGGAAGTTTTTGGACGTTTTTGGCAGGTCAGATATGAGCTGTTTGATGATTTTTGACAACCGTCTGCGGTCATTGCATGATTAAAATTGCACAGTTTGGATAGATTTGTGTATGTGTATTTGTAAAATTGTGTTAAATGAGCTGGCTTTGCTCTCTTTTGCGCTCAATCCGAAATAACCTTAAAATGGCATTTTTCGGCGTTTTTAGGGTTTTCGCCAAAAAAGCGCCGAAAAAAGTTCAAAAAAAATATCACTTTTTTCTTGCTGATATTTAGAGGGTTAACCGGAATGAGCGAAAAACTTGCAAAAAAAGTTGCTCGGAAATTTGGATTGTATCAGAAAACCCTCTACCTTTGCACTCGCTTTCGAAAATGAGGGCGTTTAGCTCAGCTGGTTCAGAGCATCTGCCTTACAAGCAGAGGGTCGGCGGTTCGAATCCGTCAACGCCCACAAAACTCTCATTTCAAGGCTCGCTAGCTCAACTGAATAGAGCATTTGACTACGGATCAAAAGGTTATAGGTTTGAATCCTATGCGAGTCACGAACGATGCGGAGAAGGGTACATTCCAGAGTGGCCAAATGGGGCAGACTGTAAATCTGCTGGCTTTCGCCTTCGGTGGTTCGAATCCATCTGTACCCACTCCAAAAGTTGAAAATGAGAAATGTTGCGGAAATAGCTCAGTTGATAGAGCACTAGCCTTCCAAGCTGGGGGTCGCGGGTTTGAGCCCCGTTTTCCGCTCTACATTGCCTCTTTAGCTCAGTTGGCCAGAGCACGTGATTTGTAATCTCGGGGTCGTTGGTTCGAATCCGACAAGAGGCTCACTTATTGAACAATCCTGTTTCTAAAAGGAGAGGTGGCGGAATGGTAGACGCGCTACTTTGAGGGGGTAGTGGGCTCAGCCCGTGGGAGTTCGAGTCTCCTTCTCTTCACTTAAGGATCGGGAAATACAGAAAAAAGAGAAGCTTCAGTAGCTCAGTTGGTTAGAGCACATGACTGTTAATCATGGGGTCGTTGGTTCAAGCCCATCCTGAAGCGCTTATGCGTCCTTAGCTCAGTTGGTAGAGCATCTGACTCTTAATCAGAGGGTCCAGGGTTCGAACCCCTGAGGGCGTACTCTTTTGGAGAGATGGCAGAGTGGTCGATTGCATCGGTCTTGAAAACCGACGTACTGAGAGGTACCGGGGGTTCGAATCCCTCTCTCTCCGCTGTAAGTAATACTTGTTCTACCGATTTTACATAATGCAGGTGTAAAACCGGTTTTTTTATGCAAAACGGGTTATGACAATAAAGTCGGACATCTAACACTAGGAAGTCTGAAAGTTCAAAACCCACCCATAACAGAATGCGTCCTTAGCTCAGTTGGTAGAGCATCTGACTCTTAATCAGAGGGTCCAGGGTTCGAACCCCTGAGGGCGTACTCCTTTTGGGGAGAGATGGCAGAGTGGTCGATTGCATCGGTCTTGAAAACCGACGTACTGAGAGGTACCGGGGGTTCGAATCCCTCTCTCTCCGCTGCAAAACATTATCAGTTTAAGATTCGGAGTCCAATTTTACTAAATAGTAAAGTTGGTCTTTTTTGTTTTATGTATGTTTCAACACACAGTTTTTCTAAAGCTATGCTCCAAGTAGTATGTTTAATTCCTGTCAGATTCACACATTAGTATGACTTTCAAACTAGGACAAATTGTTTTCAATGCATTTGATAAGCTTATTACGTGACCGGCTCCAACTATCAGGACATTTTTTTTGTAAGGATTTGTCATGATATGTGCAACTATGTTTTCTGCCATCCGTTGATTTCGTTGTTCCCAATATTCCTCAACTAAGTTTGTGTATGCATTGGGATGATTGGCGAACCGAAAAGAATTAATCAGATAGTACCTGTTAATAGTCTTTGGGCTATTGGTGTATTTCCCAAGTTTTCCCATCAAGGACGCAATCATAAGTCCCCTTTTGTTCTTCCTTATCAATTTATGTAGAATTTTAATATCGCCGTTCTTTTCACTTTCTCTGAGGGCGTTGTTCCACGCTTTATAGTACTCTTCATCCGATTGATGGTCATCTATTGGGAATAGATATGTAATATTCATTTGAGCGGCTAATTTAAAAGTCAAATCATCATTTTCATTTCTCAAAGGTTTCTTTGCGCCACCAATACCGTATAAGCTTAAATACTTGTAATACTCGTAATTTGCCTTGTCTCTTTTTAAGAGATAGGCCTGTGACAGAAAGCTAAAATCATTTTCTGTTAAATCTGCAAGCTTTTTATCTTTAATATTTATGAAATACTTTTCGTCAATCTGATATTTCTGTTTTAATGAATCTGACTTTTCTAAAAACTTTGGAGTATATGCATTTATACTCAAAATATCATCAGGATGGATATATTCAACGTAGATAGCTTCAGGTTCGTATTTGACCGCATAGTTTAACAATGGTTTATAGCTGTTCTTTACAATTGTAGGAACAGTGTGCATCGTTCCTATGATGAGAAGTTCTTTTTCTTGTGCAGAGCAAAACAGAGCAATAAGGACTCCCAAAATCAATAAAAACAATTTTTTCATACCGTATTAAATTAACGTGAGGTTTACAAGGTTTTCAATGTAAAATTACGAAAAATACCATTCATTTATTTATAATGAATACCATTTTTTATTCGCCTATGTTATTCGGAATAGATTTTTCCTTTGCACTTTATTGCCTCTTTCTTCGTTTTTAACTCTAAGTTCTTGATTGTGTATTCCTTGAAGATTACACATCTGCTTGCCGACTTGTTCTTGCATACGTCGTATTTGGACTTTTAAGTCTTCAATACTTTTGTCGCGTTTGGTGATTTCCTGATACAATTTTGTATTACTCTGTTCAAAATTTTTCAAATTACCACTGTCGAAAAGCGTACCCACTTCACTTGTGCTATGGATGTAGTGGCATAGGTGGTTGTGCTTTTGAATTTGTCGGTGCGTATATCCGATTTTACTTATTTAAGTTCTGTTCGGCAATATCCACTTGTTGCTCTTTATATTGCAGTTCTGTATCTATGCGTTGTAACTCGGCTTTCTGTTTTTTAATGATGAAGTCGTTGCGTTAAATTGTAAGTGTGCCAAATTAAAAGTATATGAATAAAGGTACATTCAGTATTCTGTTAAAATCCTTTTCATTTTTATGAAATAGTAGGAATATATCTATTACTTATAAGATTGGGCACAATAATAATTGTTGCGTTTTTCAAACTCAAAAAGAGGTACATTCTTAGAAATATCAAGGCTTGTGGTATAATTTAAAATAGTTGCAATTGAACTCTGAATATTATCGCTATTTTTGTAATCGTTTTTAATAGGTTATTAATTCGCAAGAAAATAAGTAATGAAAAAGTGTATTTTTATATTCTCTGTGTTTTTGTCAATGCTTCTGGCAAGCTGTACTGTTTCTAAATCTGTGGTTTCACAAGGTGCTGATTTGACAAAATACAAATATGTTACAGTCATTGACAATGATACATATAGGATGCCTTCCGAACTTGTGCAGTATCAGATTCAATTGTATGATGCTGTTGAGAAATCGGGGTTGACCATGGTAAGCCAGTATCGTATGCACGATTTGACTCCGGAGGAACAATCAACTTTATTGATAGCCAAATTCGGCATTTCAGCGAGACAAGAAGAAACTGTTGTCACAGTCAACTTTATAGATTTCAATACTGACCGCCCTTTAGTATCTTGCCAAGGTGCTTATTCTACGCTTGGAATCAGTGCAAATGCTGATATAAAAGGTGCTCTCAAACGTGTGGGTGAACAGATTTCTAATGCTTTTAAGAGATAGACTATGCATGCTGAATGTTTTAAAAAATGTCTTTAGTGGCATAGGTAAGCATCGTCATTTTGGTGAGTTGTGATAAAGACTAACTTACTGACGTGGTTGAAATGACAAATATGATTTTAAAACACTTCCTCGAAAAAGTCAACTAGTTTGCAATACTTTGAGTATATAATTAGTTGACTTATTTTTTATCATTTACTGAATATCACTATGATAAATATATATCCTATTTTTTGCAATAAAAAGCAATATCTTGATTTACTACTCCTTGCTGATGAACAAGAGTCCATGATTGACCGTTATTTGGAACGTGGGGATATGTTTGTCTTAGTTGATAATGAGGAAGTTAAGGCTTCGTGCGTTGTGACAGAAGAAGGTGAAGGTATATACGAAATCAAAAGTATTGCTGTCTATACGCAGTTTCAGCGTCAAGGGTATGGGAAAAAGCTGATATGTTTTCTTTTGGAACATTATAAGGAACGATGTCATACAATGCTTGTTGGAACTGGAGACTCTCCTATAACCTTATCTTTTTACAAGAATTGCGGATTTGAGTATTCACATCGGATACCCAATTTTTTTATTGATAATTATGATCATCCGATTTTTGAAGATGGCAAACAATTAAAAGATATGATTTATCTGAAATATAGCAAATGTAAATAATTGTGATTCTCTTGTGTTATACGATCACTATTGTCTACTAAAAATGGACAAGGTTACAAATTAAATAAATTCGGTTTACTTGAATTATATTGCTCCTTGACATTTTGAAATTCGATTTGTCGAACAAGTCACTGAAGTGTATTTTGTCGGTCAGATAGATTCCTAGGATTTGGAGAACTTCATAGACGCTGCATTTTAATTTCATATCGTGTTGAACTATTGTTGCTAAGCTGCTGAGACAAAATTATAAAAAGGTACAGACGTTTTTTATTATGCCTGTACCTTTTAGCATATATTCTGAATTTGTTTTTACCTTTTTGTCTTGGCTATCATAAATGTCACTGCAGCCATTGATATTAATATGCCTACAATGATGTTTGTGGTAATTTGTTCTCCAAAAATTAATGAACCGATAAGGATTGCTGTTATTGGTTCGAATACGCCGAGGACAGAGGCTTTTGTAGCACCGATGTTTCTGGTCGCTACGGCCAGCATGGCTGTTGAAACAATGGTAGGTAGTATGGCAAGTCCTATGAGATTCATCCATGCCATGTTGTTTTCAAGGCCTGTGGTGATTTCTGTATCAGACATAAGAATCTTTATAAAAAAGACCACAGCACCGACGCTCAAAGCATAGAATGTCAGTAGGCTGTTGGAAATGTTCTTTATGGTTTTGCTATGGTTGATTATTACGATAAACATGGCGTAGACCAATGCTCCTCCCAAAGAAAGGATGATACCTAGCGGGCTGACAGTTTGTGTGGAGTCGCTTTGCGTCATGATGACCACACCGGCAAATGTAAGAAATATGGACAGCCATACAGGCCATGAAGGGATAACTTTCAGAAAGACCATGATTATGGCCACAAGAACAGGATAAAGAAATATGAGGGCCGTAGCTAGTCCTGATGCGATATACTTGAATGCATCGAATAGGAATATGCTGCTTGATGTATAGAGCAATCCGAGTACAAGCAGGATTCCGGCTTGTTTACTTGTTATTCTGAAGCTTTGCCGGCTCAAGAGAAGAAACGCGCCCAACAAAAGAACGGAAATGGTGTAACGGAAGAACAGGATGGATTCTATGGAAGCACCTTCCTTGATGAGAGGGAGTGCGAACAGTGGATTCAGTCCGTATGTTATACCGGTTATTATTCCTGCCGGGTAGCCGATGATGGCATTTTTACTTATAGATTTCATTTTTTTACTTTGAGATTTACAAAACGGTTGCAAAATTAGTAAAAAAACAAAGTCCGGCGTCCAATAAGCTTAGACAGTTGATTGCACGTTTGGCTGTTATGAAAACCATAAATACAAAATATAAAAGAAACCGGCAACTCTGTAATACAGTCAGCCGGTTTCCTTTGCTTTATTTTGTCGTTGAAACTTTATTTGAACAGTTCGTCAAGACGATTGTAAAGGTCTTCTGATTCTCCTACAAATACATCAACGATTTTCCCATCAGGGTCAATCAATATTTTGGTTGGATATCCTGATATGGCATATATCGTCGTGATGTCGTTGTCTTTTTCATTTAATAGGTTGGTCCAAGGCAGTTCATGCTTTTTCACTCCATTTCTCCATTTTTCTTCTGTGTCGCCGCAGCAGATACCCACAATTTCCATTCTGTCCTTATATTTTTCGTAGTATTTCTTCATGTCTGGAATACCCTTTATGCACCATCCGCACCATGTTCCCCAGAAGTCGAGTAAAACATATTTACCTTTGAATGAGGCAAGTGACATTTCTTCGTTGTTCAGATTCTTGAGTTTGAAGTCTGGAGCCATTTTTCCGCTTTTGATGTTCTCGCTGGCCTTGTCTATAGCTGCCTGATGATTGTAGTTTTCAGTTATCTTTGATATGAATCCTCCAAGTGCACTATTTTTCACATTGTCACCCAGAATCTTTTCAGCTTCCAGACCGTCAATGCTTTTCATGCCCTGATAAAGATATCCTGAAACCAACGAGTTTGGATTGTTCTTTATGAATTCAAGCTTTTCCTTGCTCAGATCCTCATACAGACCTTGAACAATATTGCTCAGTGAGTCTATGACTTTTTCCTCATTGTTCTTGTAAGCTTCTGTCAGTTTCTCGCCTACAGCCTTTATTTTTTCTTCAACAGCTGTGACGTTTACAGCTTTTGCGAGATTGTCGTATATTTCTGTTCCTGAAGCCTTGAGATCGGTGATATCTCCTGTTACTTTCATTTCATCGCCAGGCATGAATACGAAAGGAGGATTTGTTGCCATGCGCATTGCTCCATTGCCGGCAGGCTTCTCTATGATATAAAGCAGAAGTACGGAAGAGTCGGGCAAGGTGACTGCAAATTTGTTGTCAACCACTGGTACTGTGTCGATTTCTACAGTCTGTCCTGCTACAGGATCGTTGGCGAAAACCAAGACAGTATCGTTTGTGAGACCTGTGATTTCGCCTGTAAGCTTGCTGCCGTTTTGGCTGGTACATGCACTTGCGACTAAGGCAATCAATGCCAGTTTACTGAAATTTCTCATTTTTTAGTTTTTGATTTAGAATTACTTTTGTTGATTTTATAAATTGTTTGTTCTATGGATTTTATGTGAAAGATTTTGTTTTCAGAATATAAACATTTTGACCGCCGTTCTATTTTGGCGGTGATATTGTTTTTGAGCCTGACAATATCATAAATTATATCTGGTACAATCCGTTGTATCTGTCCAAAACTGTAATGTATGCTTTTCCGGATTTAAGCTTCCCGACATCCGCAAAGTTATTATTTTTTATGATACGAATTTTTTGCTCTTATTTGTTTTACAGTTATTTATAAAGTTATTACTTGTGTTTGCAGTTGTCGTGGTTGTTGCAAATTTGAAGCATTTGCGATGATTTAAATTTTGTTATCCGGAAAATATTGGTTTCTCGGTTGATTATTTGTTTATCTTTGTATCATTATTGTTCAATATCAGATATTATGAAAAACAAAATACTGATAGTCATAGGAACAATATTATAAGTAAGCATATCATAGTTACATGATTCATTTATATATAATATGTGTTTTTAAACATCGATATTTTATTATTTACATATTAAAGCTTTAATATTTATGAAAACACATTTCAAGTTATCAGCGTTTGAGAAAGTCAAACGTATCAGGTTGATAGTGACGGTTGTGGGTCTGCTCTGTGCTTTGCAGGGTGTTGCAAGAGACCGTGAACAGGTTTGGCCTTCGGGTAAGATGCCGGATGCCCAGGAGCATCAGATTGCTGCAATGACGGATGAAACATCCGACAGCAAATTCAAACCCGAAAAACATCGTATTGCCTATCTCGAATGGTTCGAAAAGCCCGATCCGGCTGTTGCAAACGGTTGTTGCATGATACTCATTTCTGGCGGTTCGTATGAAAACTGCTGCGACGTGAATCTTATCAAACTTTGGAGAGAAACATTCACAAAGCTTGGTTTTCAATGTGTAAATTTTGTTTACCGCACACCTCGTCCTGTAGGCTTGCCTATATATCATACCGCTTGGGAGGACGGACAGCGTGCTGTGCGTATGGTCAGAAACGAAGCAAAGAAACGTGGTTTTGATGCAGAAAAGATTGGAGTGACATCCATGTCTGCCGGTTCACATCTTGCCTTGCTGCTTGCCGCTAATTCGCAGAGCAGAGCATACAAGCCTGTAGACAAACTTGATTCTGTGCCTTGCCACATCAATTTTGCAATATTGAATGCGCCGGCTTATGTCACAACAGATGGTGAAAAAGGAACTCCTGCTTGGATGCAGGGATACGGACCGGATGTACGTTTGTCGGAATGTTTCCGTTTTGACGAAAAGACCTGCCCTATGAGTCTTCATCATGGAGGAGCTGATATATATTCGCCTAACGGCAGTACACTTATTTACAGAAAGTTGCGCACAATGAATATTCCTGCAGAACTTCATCTTTATCCGAATGCAGGCCACGGAGCATACGGTTTGGAAAGAGGTGTGGAGTTTCTGCGCCAGATCGGCATAATGGGCAAGCCGGAAGCTGAAGTCAACTTGAAGAGCCGATTTGCCAGCGATGAGGACCGCAGGGAAGTGGTGAAACTGAACGTCTGGCCGGAAGGTAAGATGCCTAATGCTCAGGAGCATCAGCTTGTGCCGTATATTGAGTGGCATTTCCCTAAAGTTTTGAAGACAAAAGCTATTCAGATTATATACAGCGGTGGCTCTTATGAAGCCAACAACCCTGATGACTTTGAGGTTGCTCCAGCACGACGCTATCTCAACAATCTCGGAATGACGGTCGTAACTCTGCGTTATCGCACACCACGTCCAAAAGGACTGGCCAAACATGTCACTGCATGGGAGGATCTGCAGCGCACAATACGTATTGTCCGTTCTCAGGCCGAAAGCTACCGATTGGACCCTAATCAGATAGGTATCATGGGAAGTTCTGCCGGTGGCCATCTGACTTTGATGGGAGTAACATCTTCTATGCACAACTCTTATCTTCCGATAGATGAGATTGACAAACTGCCTTGCAATGTTCAGTGGGGTATAGGCATTTATCCGGCATACGTGCTGACAGACGGCATCAACGGTCAGAATTCCAGAAAGGGTAATGACGACAATGCCGTGATTGTGCCAGACTTCAGCTTTGACTTCAAGACAGCTCCAATGCTTTTCATACATGGCGATGCCGATGTTTATTCGCCTATGGGTTCTGTAAAAGTTTGGGAGAAGATGCGCAGTATGGGAATACAGTCCGAACTGCACACTTTGGCTTTGCGCAACCATTGTTTCCAGCGCTCTGCCAGCCCAGGCACAGGAAGCTACACGTGGTTGGACAGAATAGCTGATTTCCTGCGTGCACAGAAAAGACTTTGAAAAATTATAAATGTATCATCCTTAAAAAACGATTGCCGGATGCACTGATGTCTGCATCCGGCAATCGTTTTTTAAATATTTCTGTCAGTTGTTTTCTATGAATTGTATGCGGTCCCAGTTTCTGGTTTTCTGAGCAGGTTTTTCGTCGGGATATCCGAATGCTATAGCGTACAGCAGTTTGTGGGTTGACGGAAGTTTGAGCTTCTGCAGTATTTCAGCTCCTTCTTCGGAGTTTATAAATCTGCATAGTCCGCCGAGACAACATGAACCTATGCCCATGGAGTTGGCTGCAAGAATCATGTTTTCGCCCAGCAGTCCGCAGTCAACCTGCGAAAGGTCGTAAGTTGTGTCGTATGCAATGAACACAAGTGCCGGTGCGCCGTATGAAGCCTTTCTTGTAGGCTTGCCGGTTTTCATGGTGTTTTCGGCATAGTCGCTGTATGCGCTGTCGATGCGGTCAATAAGTTCTTTGTCGTTCACCACTCTTATTTCCCAAGATTCACGGCCTTGTCCGTTTGGTGCCTGTATTCCGCATGTCAGTATCTCCCTCATCGATGTAGAGTCGATAGCCTCATTCTTGTATTTTCTGATGCTTCTTCTCGACATGATGTTTTCAATTACTGCATCTTTGCTTGTAGTGCTGTTGGCTTCAGGTGCTTCTGAAGTCGGGCCGCAGCTTATCAGTATTGCTGAAACCAATGATAAAAATACTGTCGCTTTTTTCATGTTTTATAATTTTTGTTTTTTTGATGAAACTGTTCAGTATGCTGTGACTGCAAATTTAGCAATAAAACAGCATGAGATAGATTGATGCCGGAGTAATTCACAGTATTTCCTGCCGGCTCTTGTTTTTCACGGCACAGGCGCTCGTGGCAAAAATTTTGAGCGCCCGCGTTTGTAATTGCGAGCGCTCGTAATTCTGTATGCAGGCGCTCAAGGTTCATGCGCTGTTTCAGTCATTTTTTGTGGATTTTTAATTTATTACAGTGAAAGATTGTCAATAAATGCTGCATATACGGCTCTGTTGATTTGCATCTGAAAAAATTCATCAGTACATTTGCATAAAATTTGATCCGTGAAGTGTAAACGTCTGTATTACAGGATAGTATGTGTCTTGTGTCGTACGCCGTGGTTTATCATGGTACGGAACGCATGCAGACGCATTAGGCGATAAACTTTATGGACTACAAAGAAAAAAGGTAAAAGGTTTTTAGATTTAGGAGGATTTTGAATGAAAGAAAATTCAAGGGTATTTCTGCTTATTTTGTTGGGCATGCTTACCGCTTTCGGCCCGTTTGTAACTGATATGTATCTGCCGAGTCTGCCTTCGATGGGCGAGTACTTCAATACGTCGTCTTCGATGGTACAGCTAGGTTTGACCACGAGTATGATAGGACTGGCTGTTGGTCAGGTGTTTTTCGGTCCTTTGAGCGACCGCTACGGACGCCGCACGCCGTTGCTTGTTGCCATGTGGATGTTTCTGGCATCTACGGTAATGTGTCTGTTTTCTCAGAACATCCAGCAGTTTGTTGCCTTCCGTCTGATTCAGGGCATAGCCGGTGCAGGAGGCATTGTCATATCTCGTTCGGTTGCAACTGATAAATATTCAGGTCGCGAGCTTGCAAAGATGTTGGCCGTGATAGGTGCAATAAATGGTGTGGCTCCGGTAGCGGCTCCGATTGTCGGAGGACTTCTTACTGATGTGATTGGCTGGAAGGGCATATTCTGCATCTTGCTTGTTCTGGGCATATTCTTGTTGCTGGGATGCATAAGATTCCGCGAATCATTGCCGCGCGAGTCACGTTCGGCTGTAAAATGGGCCGACACGCTTCGCAGTTTCGGTGTGGTGATGCATGACCGTCAATACGTTTGCTACGTGCTTCAGATGGCTTTTGCGCAAGGTGTATTGTTTGCAAACATAGCTTCATCGCCTTTCATCATGCAGGAGCATTATGGTTTTTCAGCCTTCTCGTTCAGCCTTTGTTTCGGTCTGAATGCGGTTGTCATAGGTGTTGCTGCGGCCTTGTCCGTCAAGTTCCGTCATTCAGAAAGCTGCACCTTGACCGGATGCTGCGGAATGGCTGTGGTTTCAATTGTTCAGTGTTTTGCCATGTCGTCCGGCTGTTCGTTTGTGGTGTACGAACTGCTCATGATTTTCCTTCTTTTCTCAATGGGAATGACATTCACTTCTACCACAGCACTGGCCATGGAGTCTCAGCGCGACAATTCGGGTACGGCATCGGCGCTTCTCGGAGCAGTCTGCTTTGCGGCCGGCGGAATAGTTTCGCCGCTCGTAGGAATAGGTGATATAATGTCTTCTACGGGTGTCATATTTGTTATATGTTCGTTCTGTTCGCTTACATGTATGCTGATTGCATTGGGACGCACGCGCACCATGGATTATCTGGCATTCAGAAAATCTTGAAAAAGGAATATTCAAACTATAGAAATAGCCGGTGGAGTTGTCATTCTGCCGACTTTTTTTGTTTGATTGCTGCATATTTGCTCTTTGACAGGCTTTTGCATGCAGTGCATTCTGCGAAGTCCGATATTTTTTCCTATACTTGCATAATAATTTTTTTGTTTAACCAAAAATTCAGAATACCATGAATAGAAATCTCGTTTTGGCCGCAACGGCGTTTATGTTCGTTATGTCAGCCAATGCACAGAGGACTTTAGGAAAAATACGTGAGAATGTACCTTTGGATTCGATAAGATTGAGCGATCCTGCAATATTGGCCGACAAGTCGACGTCGATGTATTACATGACCGGTACCGGCGGGAAAATGTGGAAAAGCAAGGATCTGCGCTTGTGGTCGGGGCCTTATGATGTTGTGAAGGTCGATTCTACTTCCTGGACGGGAGCGCATCCCATGATATGGGCCGCAGAGCTTCATGAGTACAAGGGCAAGTACTATTATTTTGCAACGTTTACAAACAGTGATGTCATCATAGACCGCTATCGTGGAAACGACATACCGCGACGTGCCAGTCATGTGCTGGTCAGCGATGCCCCAGGCGGACCTTACATGATGAAGGGCGATGCAACTTATCTTCCGGCCGACAAACCTACGCTTGACGGCACATTCTGGGTCGATTCTGACGGGAAACCATACATGGTATATTGCTACGAATGGCTGCAGAATTTCGATGGTACGATTGAGAAAATTGAACTTAAGCCGGATTTGAGCGGTTCGGTGGGCGAAGGCAAGCTGATGTTCAGGGCCAGCTCTTGTCCGTGGAGCAGGGAGAGTACGCGAGATGGAAGTGTGAAGCCGAACATGGTGACTGACGGACCATACCTTTTCCGTACCGGCACAGGACGTCTGGGCATGATATGGACAAGCTGGATTGGCGATGTTTATACACAGGGTGTGGCCTATTCGGAAAGCGGCACGCTGGACGGTCCGTGGGTGCATGAGAAGAATCCTATAACTCCGCCTAATTTCGGACACGGCATGTTGTTCCGCACGCTCGACGGAAAATGGCTTATGTCGGTGCACAGCCACAAGAATATTAACGGACACTATTTGCGTATACCGCATTTGTTTGAAGTTGACCTTTCGGGAGACAAGCTTGAAGTAGGCAAGGAATATCGTCCTTGAATACAATATTGATTTCAGACAGCTAAACCTTCTTGATATGAAAATAAAAGTTTTGACGTTCGTCTTTTCTGCCATCTTCTCTATTGGCGGTATGGCGCAGAATAAAACCTACTTTGTCTCGCAAACGGGCGATGACAGTGCAAGCGGACTTTCGCAGACTGAAGCTTGGCGAACGCTGGAGAAAGTAAACGGACATGTTTTCATGCCCGGCGACAGCATTCTTTTTGAAAAAGGCTGTGTATGGAAAGGCCAGCTGAAGCTTAAGGGCTCTGGAAGCGAGGGGCGGCCGATTGTGCTTTCTTCTTACGGAAAGACATCGGATGGACGGCCTGTAATAAATATCGGCGATGCTGAAGGAGCAGGAATAATGCTGCGCGATGTCTCGTGGTGGGAAATCGACGGAATGGAGGTTACCAGCGGTGCACCGCCTAAGCTTGGAGTGGGGCGCCAGGGCATTGTGGCCAAAGCCAGTGCGCAAGGCGTGGACATGAGGCATATCGTTGTAAGGAACTGTTATATACATGACATCTGGGGACAGATGGGTGGTGACACGGAGTACAGCGGATATTTCAGTTGTGCAATATTGGTGCATTTTGTCCGCAGTGGAAATGAAACTGAAGGAGGCCGAAAGAGTACCATCAATGATGTGCTGATAGAGAACAACCGCATTGAGCGTTTCGACAAATGCGGAATAATCAGCTGGGGCGCAAGAGATAATGTCGTTGTCCGCAGAAACTATATTGAAAATACCGGCGGTGACGGTATTTTTGTGAACGGCACATACCGTGGTCTCATTGAGTTCAACGAGGTGCACGAGTCGTGTATGCGTTCCGGACATCCGGATTTGCCAGGGAGCAAAGGATGGTGGCCTCATACGGCTGCGGTGTGGATTCAGGATGCCGAAGAAACCATCATGCAGTTCAACGAGGTGTATGATACGGGACGAGAGAAATTCAACGGCGACGGATTTGCCTACGATTTTGATTTCAACTGCAACAGATGTGTGGCACAGTACAACTACAGCCGTAACAATCACGGATTGATGCTGTTGATGTACAACATTTCAGGAAACATAACCCGATACAACATAAGCGAGAACGACAAGACGCATCTTGTGCAGATTCAGGGGCCATTGTCTGAAGGCAACGTTTTCTACAACAACGTTTTCTATCTCGACAGAAACACAGGAGATATAGATTTCTTCTGTGGAAATGATAATGAGAAGCGTCCTGAGGATCTTGGTGCTGTTTTCTATAATAATATATTTTATGCCACAGGACAGGGACGTTTCCGTACAGTCTACTCGCACGGTTTGACGGAAAGCAGAATATATGAGGAGAACATAAAACCGAACTTGCCGTCAGGTACACTGTTCCAGCGCAACTGCTATTTCGGACCGTGGAAAAATGGAATTCCTGACGATCCTGAAGCTATTTGTGCAGATCCTATGTTTGTTGCTCCAGGTACAGGTGGACGTGGACTTAAAACTTTGTCCGGATATAAATTGCAGAAGGAATCTCCATGTATCAATGCCGGAAAATTCATACACGACAATGGTGGAAGGGATTTTTATGGAAATGTAGTGAATGATGGATCTATTGACATTGGTGCCTTTGAGATGGGCGGAACAAATACATTTGCTTCTGGTGCAGACGGTACTGACGTGAAAAGCAAGGCACGTGTTATTTCAGAACTGATTTGGGCCAGACTTGTATTTCCTGATGAGGCTGTTTGGGCCGATGACGGTGCAGGTGTGGTGATGGATCTGCGTGAGGCTCTGCCTGATTCCATTGCAGGAACAATGTCTTTCGTCAACGGTGACGGAAAGACTGTATGTACAGTCGACCTTGACGGGAAATTGAAGCGTCTGCATCTGAAGATGGACACGAAAGGAATGGAAGAAGAGCTTGTGGAGACACGTGTAAGAATCAGATTGGAAAAAGACGGATTGACGGAAGTATGGGATATTCCATGCAGAAGGTCGTGACGGAATGAATGCATCATTCAACCATGATGATTTTATGGATAAGGGACGAATTGTAGAATTGTATCGTGGAGAACTTTGGGAATGCCAATTGCTCGAAACGATTCTTAAGGATGAGGGCGTAGCCTGCTTTCTTACAAATACAGCATGCAGCTGTTATGCTCCTATAATTGTGTCGGCTTCGCTGATCAAGGTTATGGTTTTCGAGGCCGACATTGCAAAAGGGCTTGAAATACTTGAACGGTTCAAGGAAAGCCGAGGTACGACGTGAACTGCACAATCTGCGTCATCTGTCTGTTTGTGGCGCAGGTGATACCGATTGCGTGATTTGCAGATAAATTTGAAGTTAAGGTTTGTTATGTTTAAAAGGATACCCAAACAATACCTCATGGCGACTTGCGTGATAATCGCAATAGTCATGTCGGTTCTTGATGGAACAATAATTAATGTGGCGCTTCCGTCACTGACAAAGGAGTTCAATGTGGCGCCTGATACGTCTATTTGGATAGTCAATGTGTATCAGATGGTCATAATGATGTTTCTTCTTATATCAGCATCACTGGGAGATATAATCGGCTATAAGAAGGTTTTTCTGACAGGCATTTCTGTCTTTACCGGAGCTTCTGCACTTTGTGCATGTTCTGTAAATTTTCCGATGCTGATAGCTTCACGCATACTGCAAGGCATTGGCGCCGCCTGTGTGATGGGTGTGAATACTGCTTTGATTAGATTGATTTATCCGCCTAGGATTTTGGGACGCGGGATGAGCCTGAATGCTATGGCCGTGGCTGTCAGTACAGCCGCTGGACCTACTGTTGCCGGATTCATACTTTCAAAACTTACTTGGCATTGGCTCTTTGCCATAAATATTCCATTGGGAATAATTGCTTTCTGTTTGGGGCGTCGTCTGCTTCCGCTCAATCCGCATGTTTCTGAACGCAGGATAGATTGGTGGAGCTGTGTGGGCAATGCACTTACGTTTGGATGTATGATATATTCTCTCGAAGGCATAGCACATCACGAGCGTCGTTGGGTAGTCTTTTTGTCTTTCTTGGCATTTGTTTTCATCGGATGGTTCTATCTGCGCCGTCAGCTTTATGCAGCCAAACACCGCATGACGCCGATGCTTCCGGTGGATTTGCTGCGCATACCTATTTTCACGCTTTCAATCCTTACTTCTATATGTTCGTTTATGGCGCAGATGCTGGCTATGGTTTCTTTGCCGTTCTTCCTTCAGGATACAATGCATTTCAGTCCTATCGAGACTGGGCTGCTCATAACTCCTTGGCCTTTGGCTACGCTGGTGGTGGCACCGCTTGCCGGACGTCTGGTGGAACATATCCATCCCGGCATACTGGGCGCTGTAGGCATGAGTCTGTTTTCATGCGGTCTGTTCCTTATGTTTTTCCTTCCGGAAGGGGCTACCGTCAAAGATTTGTTTTGGCGTATCATGCTTTGCGGTGCCGGGTTCGGACTTTTTCAGACACCGAACAACTTGACAATCGTTTCTTCAGCACCAGTAAACCGTAGCGGTGGAGCGAGCGGCATGTTGGGAATGGCGCGTTTGATAGGTCAGACAGTCGGAACGACAGGTGTGGCTATAGTTTTTTCGCTCATACCGCACACAACCGGTTCGCGTTATTGTCTGCTTGCAGGAGCCTTGATAGCTCTTTTGGCTGTTGTGTCCAGCTTTTCCAGAGTATCGCAGCAGTTTGTCAACCCGCGTAAGGCTGGGACGGAAAATAGACGATAATTGTCTTCTGAAGAGAATATAAGTTTTGTATTTTTGTGCTGTAACTTGATGGATTTTATGGAATGCACATTTGATATAAAAGTTTGGATAAAGAATTTTGAAGAGAGGCTTGTAGAGATTTTCGGTTCACGTTTGGTGTTTTTTGGTCTGCAGGGCAGTTACGGACGTGGCGAATCAACACCTGAAAGCGATATTGATGTAGTGGTGATTCTTGATGCTGTCAGTTTTGATGACCTGAAAGTTTATAGGTCTATGATCGACAGTATGGAATGCCATGAGCGTATATGCGGATTTGTTTCCGGAGTAGACGAGCTTCATAATTGGGAGAAATCCGACCTGCTTAGTCTTGTGCTTGATACTGTTCCTATAATTGGAAGTCTGGACAAATTGCGCAAACTTATTTCTGTGAATGATGTACGCAGAGCTGTTCTTGCAGGAGCATGCAATCTTTATCATGCCTGTTCACACAATTTTCTTCATGCCCGCTCTTACGAAAATTTGGTCTCGCTGTATAAGATGGCTCGTTTTACTGTACGTTTGAAACATTTGCTGTGCACAGGAGCTTATGTTCCGTCGATGGCAAGTTTGGAAAAAACAGTTGTATCTCACGACAAAACCATCATGGAAATTGCCAAAAAAATAAAGGCATGCGATGACACCGAATCGTTTGAACATTTCAGCTCTGTGTTGATGGAATGGGCTAGTGACGTTATAAAGACTGTGTGAAATATTTTATATTTGTAACTTCATTTCTGATATTTAAGGATTGAGTGAAAGAATTACTGTTTAGAGTAGGGCAAAATGGCAAAAAAATTCGGACTGACATGGTGGGGCAACGAATGGTTACGTTCCTTGACACACATAGATTGTGAAAATCGCATACCTAGAGGAGCTACATACGCTCGCAATGGATATGTTGAAGAGATAAAGTTGGTTGGCAATAGAATAAAAGCAAAGGTTTTAGGTCATTCCTATCGTCCATATAGTGTAAGTATAAGTGTTCCGGCATTTACAGAGTCTGAAGTCAACGTGCTGATGGACAGATTGATGGCGCATCCAGAGTTGATTTCAAGTCTTGTTAATCGTGTGCTTGATCCTGAAATACTTACTATTGCAAAAGAATGCAATCTTAAGATTTTTCCAGAACGATGGAGCGACTTGCGTATGAAGTGCAGTTGCCCTGACTGGGCTGTGCCATGCAAGCATCTTGCAGCTGTTGTATACATGTTCAGTCGTGAAATCGACAATAATCCGTTCATTGCGTTCTTGATGCACAATGTTGATTTGTTGGCAGAACTGAGAAAACGTGGCGTTGATGTTGATAGTATTCAGCAGGATGTTTCGGTTATGGGTATAGAGAACATTGTGCATGTTAAGTCTGAAAAGAGCATTCCCAAGAATATTCCAGCTTATAAGCGTATAGATTTTTCATTGCTGACGGATAAGTCTGATGCTATGTTTATGTTGCTCTCTGACAATCCTCCATTTTTCCCGAAGAGTAATTTTAAAGATATATATGTTGACGAGCTTAAACGCATAAAGAAGAAAGTCCAAAGATTTTTATCCGGTAAAATTGGTATATCGGATTTGTTCCCAGCACATACTTCGGATTTGCCGGATATTAGTGTTGATGATGAATTTTCTTTGTGTTTTGACTTTAATTTGCATTGGACAGTAAAGAATGTATTTTCTTCTAATGATTCTGCAAAACGTATTATTTATGATATTGATACATTGCCGTCAGCTTTGCTTCGGATAAATCCAGACTTTCTTCAGGATTATCATCCTTCTGTCATAGCTCTTTATCAGTGTCTGATGTGTGCTGTACATCTTTTGGCGCTGGATGCCATTGCTCCGCAGTCAATAAGGCTGTCAGATAATACTTATGCATTGCGCTGGATACCTGCATATATTGATTCTCAGGTACATGATGTAATGACAAATCTTGATGCAGGTATACCTGACGGTCTGGTAGTGGCATGTTCGGCAGATTGTGAAATTGATAAGTCTGAATACATTTATGATTCTGGAGAATGGGCGGTTTCGTTTTTCTTGAATGAGCTGGTTAAGAATCTTTCTTCAGTGAAAGAAATTTCCGCATTGGCATCTTATTTCTTCAAGGGATCTCATTTTTCATTTAATGGAGTAGGTGAGACAGAGATACCTGGCGGTATTAAATCGTGGACCTCGTCATATACTTTGTCTTCTACAGACTATCGACCTGTTTTCTCTATTGAAGAAAGCACGTATGGAGGCTTCGATATGTACATCGGGGTTGAAGATAAGCGCGAGAAATCTCCGCATATAATTTCTCTTACTGAAATTCTTGGTTCATCGTCATATAAGTTTGAGAAATTCCGTGTATTGCGCAGTTTTACGCTTATATCCGGACTCCTGAAAGAAGTGAACGAATATATAAAGTGTGGAGCAAGGCGTCCTATACATTATACAGAAGAGACTTTTGTTCCTTTTTTGATGAACATTGTTCCTGTTGTCCGTATGTTGGACATAAAAGTCTTTATGCCTAAATCATTGCAGGAACTTATACGTCCAAAAGTGTCAATGTCTATCAAACGTAAGCCTAATTCGGAGAACGGATTCTTGAGTTTAAGCGATTTCTTTGATTTTAATTGGGCTGTGGCTTTAGGTGATGATGTTGTAACTTTGGGTGAATTCAGTAAATTGCATAAAGAGGCTGGCGGACTTATAAAATATAAACAGCATTACATGTACATTGATGCAGACTTGCTGAAAAAGTTGCATGATGCTTTCTTGAAGCCTGAACGGTTGAGTCCAGCACAACTTCTCCAAGTTGCTCTGGCTGAAGAATATAACTCAGCTCCTGTATATATTTCAGATGAAGTCCGCAAACTGATAGATGAACTTGCGCAGCAAGAGATAATACCGTTGCCAGCAGAACTTAATGCTTCATTGAGACCTTATCAGCTTCGTGGCTATTCGTGGATGTATCGTAACATGCGAATAGGTTTCGGTTCTATTTTAGCTGACGACATGGGACTTGGCAAGACTTTGCAATCTATAGCTCTTATTCTGAAAATAAAAGAAGAAGGTGTATTGAATAATAAGCAAGTACTTATAGTTGTGCCTACAGGTCTGTTGACTAATTGGCAGGCCGAAATCAACCGTTTCGCACCATCATTGACTGTTTTTGTTTATCATGGAACAAAGCGCGAATTGGACAAGTTCGATGCAGATGTTCTGCTTACAACCTATGGCGTATTGCGTTCTGATAATGCTGCGCTCAAAAAACGCAAGTGGGCGCTTATGTTCATTGACGAAGCTCAGAACATCAAGAATAGTGATACGGCACAGAGCAAGGCTGTACATGCTATACCGGCTTCAGCTCATATTGCACTCAGCGGAACACCTGTAGAAAACCGCCTTACAGAGTTTTGGAGCATTATGGAGTATGCCAATAAAGGATATTTGGGCACTCTGAAGTCTTTTAAAGAGAATTTTGCCAATCCTATACATATTTATAATGATGCAAAAAGCATAAATCGTTTCCGTAGGATTACGGCTCCTTTTATGATGCGTCGAATGAAGACAGATAAGAGCATCATTGCTGATTTGCCTGATAAGATTGAACTCGATGATTATGCATCTCTCAAGCCTGAACAAGCCGCTTTGTATTATAAAACATTGGAGCTTGCTATGGCAGAGATAGAGGGCTTGAGTACAACTGAACATGAATCGCTTTTCAAACGTCAAGGACTTATCCTTCAAATGATTCTTGCGTTGAAGCAGATTTGCAATCATCCGGCACAATTCCTGAAAAACGGAGATTTTCGTGCAGATTTGTCCGGTAAAACAGATTTGTTGCTTGAACGTATAGAATGTATTGTAGATAGCGGAGAAAAAGTCTTGGTTTTCACTCAGTTCCGTGAAATGGGTGACCTTCTTGTCCGTTTTATAGAAGAGCGTATCGGAAAGCGTCCATTATTCTATCATGGAGGTTGCACTGTAAAAGAGCGCCAAGAGATGGTTGACCGTTTCCAAAACAATCGTTCTGATAAAGTGTTCATCCTATCGCTTAAAGCTGCAGGTACAGGTTTGAACCTTACGGCCGCTTCACATGTCATTCATTATGATTTGTGGTGGAACCCTGCGGTTGAGGCTCAGGCTACTGACCGTGCGTATCGTATTGGACAGCAGAAAAATGTTGCCGTGCATCGTTTTATAACAAAGGGTACGTTTGAGGAACGTATTAATGATATGATTATGCATAAGAAACATTTGGCCGAAATGACCGTTGCCACTGGAGAAAGTTGGATAGGCAAGCTAAGCAATAAAGAACTGCGCGAAATCTTCGGTTGAAATCTTAGTCTCAATGATCTATTTTGATGGAAAGTATTGTACATTATGTTAAGAAGGATTGCAGTAATCCTTATGTGGTACTGGTGCATGGTGGACCAGGAGCTGTAGGCAGTCTTCACCAGATGGCTGAACGTTTGTCTATGAAATATAATGTATTGGAGTACATTCAGACGAAATATACTATAGAAGAACTAAAGCAGGAACTTTTGTCTCAGATCCGTTCCTTTACAGATGTTCCTGTTTGCCTGATAGGTCATTCATGGGGAGCGTGGCTGTCGATAATGTTTGAGGTTGAACATCCAGATATGGTGTCAAAATTGATATTGGTCGGTTGTCCACCCTTTGATGAAAAGTATGTGCCGGCGATATTGGATAATCGTCTCGGAAGATTGAATCAGAAAGAAAGGACCAGATTTATTGAGCTTCTTTCTTCAATCGAAGTTTCTGTTTCGGATACATTGATGAAAGAACTGGAGCATTTCGCTGAACTTACTGATAATTATTGCCTTTCGGACAACTGTGCTTACGATGGGATGAATATGAAAATGTATGAATCGGTGTGGGGTGAAGCTTCAGCGATGAGACACGAAGGGGTGCTTATGGATATTCTGAGTAAGATTTCGTGTCCTGTTGTTCTCGTACATGGCAGAATGGATCCGCATCCTTTGGAGGGTGTAGCAGAGCCGATGAAAGAGGCACATGTGCAATTTGTTCAGAATGTACTGGACAGATGCGGTCATTCTCCATTTAACGAAAAGTTTGCGTCAGAAGCTTTCTATTGTATCCTTGATAAATTTATAGGCTGAAATGTTGTCTTTGTACTTGTTCGAAACGTGAAAGATATACGTTTCATTGTTTCGTGCTGATGTAGTCATAAACAACCTCAGATATTTCAGCTATAATGCCTGCAGTCTCAGAATCGCTTTCTTTAGAATTCTTTACGAATACCGCAATAGAATAATGTCTGCCGTCAGACAAAGAAATGTATCCGACATCATTTATGGCAGTAAGTATTCCGTCTGCATCTCTGTCGCTTGTACCTGTTTTGTGCGCTATGCTTGCATCTTTTCCTTCAAGTGGAAACGGAAGACGGTCCTTGCCGGTCGTGCAGTTTGACATCGTATTTCGGATGAACGACAGATATGGGTCGGGAACAATCTCGCGTGTGAATGCTGCATCAATCAGTTTGGCCGCTTCGAGCGGAGTAGTCCAGTTTGAGTAGCATAATTTCGGATCTACATGCATGTCGTTCTCATTTACTGAAATTGCAAATTTATCAATCCCCAGTGTTCGTATGAAACTGTCAGTACGGCATAAGTCTGCTGTACGTTGAAAGAGAATATCGCATGCATTGTTGTCGCTCTGCTGTAGGGTGTACTCCATCAGCTCTGCGTATGTAATGTCGATATTTCCGTTTGGATATTTGTCTCTTAAAGGGCTGTAGGTGTTCTCCTTCAGCTCTTTCTTTGAGATATGAATTGTATCGTTGAGTTCCAGTCCATGTGTGCGCAGATAATCAGATGTTGCCAGAGCCTGATGAAACTTGAATACGCTCATCATCGGATATTCAGCATCGTTGTTTACCGTAACGGTGTCTTTGCCGGCAATTACAGCAATTCCTATTTCGGCATTCTTTCCGGCAATGGCTTCATTGAGCCTGTTTTCCAATGAATCCGATGGTTGAGATGGTCTGCATGATGCCAGTGCCAAGCTTGCCGTAATGGTAATGTATATGGCGGTTTTACCTTTGTGCATATCAATGATTCGGTTTTTGTCTTATTGTTGCTTATTGGTGTTGTTGAGTATCACGAGTGCGCCTATGACTCCGGGTACCCATCCCGCCAGTGTCAGTATTGTCACAATGACCACCGAACCGCATCCCTTGTCGATGACGGCCAACGGTGGAAATATGATGGAAAGTATAACTCTAAATATTGACATGTATTTCTTTTGTTTTTTATGAATGTTAAAGGTCTATGTCGAGTTCAACGGGGCAGTGGTCTGAACCGAAAATTTCAGTATGTATCTTGGCGTCCTTCAGCTTTTCGGCAAGACGTTCCGAGGCAAGAAAATAGTCTATACGCCACCCTGCATTTTTTTCTCTTGCTTTGAATCGGTACGACCACCACGAGTATATGTTTGTCATGTCGGGATAGAAGTATCTGAAGGTATCTATGAAACCGGCATCAAGCAGTGTCTGGAATTTTTCCCTTTCCTGATCTGTGAATCCGGCATTCATGCGGTTGGTCTTCGGATTCTTGAGGTCTATTTCCTTATGAGCAACGTTGAGGTCGCCGCAAACGAGCACAGGTTTTCTGCTGTCTAAGTCCTTGAGGAATGCTCTGAAATCGTCTTCCCACGTCATACGGTAGTCAAGACGCTTGAGTCCGTCCTGTGAGTTTGGAGTGTAGACAGTGACAAGGTAAAAGTTGTCCATTTCGAGTGTAATGACTCTTCCTTCGTGGTCGTGATCGTCAATGCCCATTCCGAGACTTACGCTGAGCGGTTCCTTGCGTGTGAAAATGGCTGTGCCAGAGTAGCCCTTCTTTTCTGCATAGTTCCAATATGACTTGTATCCCTCGAATTCCAGATTGAGCTGTCCTTCCTGCATCTTTGTTTCCTGCAGGCAGAAGAAGTCGGCATCGAGCGAGCGGAATGCTTCACCGAATCCTTTGTCGTTGCACGCTCTGAGTCCGTTTACGTTCCATGAAATGAGTTTCATAATGCTGTGTATGTCTTTTCTGATTTGCTATTCGTGTTTCTAATTATATCTCTTGTCAATCCTATTTTTGCACGCCTCCGCAAGTGCTTCACGTTGTCGTCGGGTGAACTTCTTTACCACCTCTTCGTAAGAATGGTCAACCAGTTCAAGTATTAGTCTGTCGGGTACATCGCTTATAAGAAACACCTGATTCCAGTATTTCTTATTGAAATGATATGCACCCACAATACCTGTATATCTGTCTCTTAGCTCCAGAGCTCTGTCAGGGTCACATTTCATGCTGACTCTGTCCGGAGTATTCAGATTTATGAGCAGAAACATCCTGTCGACAACCTTGAAAACAAGATTATCTTCATCGAACGGAAAACATTCGTATGCTGCATCCTTTCCGAGGCAATATTCTCTGATGGTTTCTATATCCATAAGTCATCCGTTAGGTTTGACAATTGCAAATATAGCGAAAGCCGAGCACAGAGGCAAATCGAAAACATTGTTTTCGTTTTTGTCTCTGCCGAGGCGCATCCTATATTATCTAAATATAATAGTTGAATTTTCTCCTCTATGCGGATATTTTAGGCTATATTAGCGCTGAAAATAATAAATGTATGATATGAGCTTGAATATAGATGACATTCATCCGCAAATTCTAAATGTAGGTCTTGCCAGACACATGGCAGATTGGAATTGGAAAAATGTCAACAGTTCGTTTGCACGCCTATACTATATTGTTGAAGGAACAGCAAAGATTGTTTTGCCCGACGGCATACACGAACTCATCCCCGGTCACATGTATTTCGTTCCAGCTTTTACAGAACACAGCTGTATCTGCGATTCACGTTTCACTCATTATTATGTACACATATATGAGGACATGAATTCAAGTGCTAATCTGTTTGAAGACTGGGCGTTTCCTGTCGAAATCAAGGCTGAAGGCTATGAGGAGGAGCTCTTTGCACGTCTCTGCTCAATCAATCCAGATATGAATCTGGCCAAATCAGATCCTTCGACTTACGACAACAATTCAACTCTCATACGCAATCTTTCGCGAAGCAAACACGTGCCTTCATACATAAGACTTGAAACCCGAGGCATAATACTTCAGCTCTTGGCTTCATTTTTCAAACATGCCGTTCCTAAGATTGATGTTAAGGACGACCGTATACGAAATGTCATCGGGTATGTCAGAACTCATCTGGCGGAGACAATAAATCTGGATGAAATAGTAGACAGCCTTTGTTTGTCGAAGGATTATTTCATCAGACTTTTCAAGCAGGAGACAGGAGTCACGCCGATGAAATATATCAACCAGAAAAAGATTGAACGTGCTCAGCTCATTCTTGCAACAAAGGACATGTCTGTGAAAAACGTTGCTTTGTTTCTCGGCTTTGAAGATTTTTCATACTTCAACCGAGTTTTCAAAAAAGCAACCGGTGTTACTCCAAACGATTACCGCAGACGACTGATGCAAGACACCTGAACCGGTATTTGATTTTCTGCAGGCGCTCGTAAAGATATTTTTGAGCGCGCAGAAATATCGTTCCGAGCGCTCGTAATAAAAAACAAAACGGTGCAGATGTTTTCGATGTCTGCACCGTTTTGCAATGTCATAGTGTGTGTATCATAATTTTTCAATGTCCGATTTCTATAAGTATTCTGAAAATCTTTCCAGGATTTTCAGCCCATTTTTCCAACATCTCGCCTGCCTGTTCCATCGGTGCAACGTATGATATCAGCTTGTCGGTAGGGCTGGTGCCTTTCTTCAGGAATCTGATTACGGCTTTGAAGTCTGAAGGCGATGCGTTTCTCGAACCGCGTATGTCTAGTTCCTTCTGCACGAACAGTTTTGTCTGGAACGATGTCTCGTCTTTGGCATAGCCTATGCATACAACACGTCCTGTAAATCCAACTTCATTCACCGCAGTCTGATAAGTCTGAGGCGAGCCTACAGCTTCGATTATGACGTCAGGGCCGTAACCTTCGGTAATCTTCTGCAGTTTCATGTGAAGGTCTTCTGTCTTTGAGTTGACGGTGTGCGACGCACCCATGAGACGTGCAATCTCCAATTTCTCATCATCAACGTCTACTGCTATCACGCTTGCACCTCTCTGTGATGCACGTGCAACGGCTCCAAGACCTACCATTCCGCATCCGATAACCATCACGGTGTCTATGTCTGTGACGCATCCGCGTGCAGCAGCGTGGAAACCTACGCTCATAGGTTCAATCAGTGCACATACGTCGGCAGGCAGATTGTCGGCTGGGATAACCTTCAGCCACGGCACAGCAACGAATTCCGTCATGGTGCCGTCGCGCTGAACTCCGAAAGTTTCGTTGTGCTCGCAGGCATTAGGTCGGCCATTACGGCATGATGCACATTTCCCGCAGTTTGTGTAGGGATTTACTGTCACGCTCATGCCTGGAACGAGATTTTCCGGAACACCGTTGCCTACAGCTTCTATCTCAGCACCGACTTCATGACCTGGTATAACGGGCATCTTTGCCATCGGATTCTTGCCTCTGTACGTATTGAGGTCGGAACCGCAGAATCCAACGTATTTAATGCGCAGCAGCACTTCGCCGTCTCCGCATTTCGGTTCATTTATTTCAGTAAGCTGTACGCTGAATGGTGCAGCAATCTGTAATGCTTTCATATATTTTCTTTTAAGAATGTGTGTGTTGTTTTACTTTGAATATTGATATGGAGGCCGGATTTATTCAGACATGTTCTTGATGTAAGGGAGATCGGGCAGATTGGTGAATCCGTAGAATTTTTCTGCATTTTCTCCCAAAAACATGCGTTTCTCGCTTTCGCTCAGCATATCGGATTTTATCACGAAGTCGTGGGACATCTTGTATGTGATGGCTGTAATTGTCCGCGGGTAGTCTGAACCCCACATGAGTTTCTCCATTCCTACCATGTCGGCAGCCTCCTTTATGGCTCTGACTGCACCGGCGAAAGGATAGAACTCGGAGTTGAACAGCCACGTTATGCCTCCCGACTCGATGTAGACATTCTTGTTTTCGGCAAGCTTTATCTGTTCGTGCCATCCTGGGACGGTGACCATGCCGAAATGGCCTATAGCAATTTTCAGTTGCGGGCATTCCTGAATTACTTCTTTCATTTCGCCTACCTGCGTTGTGCCTTCGGCCATGTCTATGGAGAGTATCAAACCCCTCTTTTCCATGAATCGGAACATGGCCATCATTTCATCGCTGTTTAGGAGCACTCTGCCGTTTTCTGTCTGAAGTCTGTGGCCAGGAATCTTTATTGCCTTGAATCCTTTCGACTCCAGTTCTTCAGCTTCTTTCAGAAACCCCGGTTTGCGGAATTCGCACATCCCGCAGACGAAAAATCTGTCAGGATATTTTTGCTTGACTTCCAGCAGATAGTCATTCTGTATGCCGTCAATGTATTCCTGCGTTACGACGGCTGCGCCGACCTGTGCATAGTCCATGTTGGACAGAAAAACTTCAGCGCTGTTGCGCCCGTCAATCATGAAAGGAGGAAGCATCTGCCGCACTTCGCCCATGAACAGTGAACGCCCGTTGTTGAGTGTGCGTATAGGCTTGTTGTCCACAACGGTATCCTGTTTGAGCCAGAGATGCGAGTGAGCATCAATTATTTTGTATTTCATGGTGTGCTTTGATTTTTATGTCAAGGATTATGTGTTGGCCCATGTTACTCTGAGCTGGTCGCCGATAATCTCCTTTACTTTATTGACCAAATCCCAGTCGATGGGTTCTTCTACATATTTGATGTTCTTGGCTACGTTTGCCGGATTTGCAGAACTGAACAGAGTGCTGGCAATTCTGCCGTTGCTTACAGCAAACTGCACAGCCAGTTTTTCAATAGGGTAGCCCTGCTGCAGACTGTTTTCGGATGCCCTCTTGCATGCTTCAACAAGTTTCTTTGGTGCCGGATGCCATTCTGGAATTCCCCTCTGTGACAGGAGGCCCATGGAGAGCGGTGAAGCATTGATTACACCTACGCCCTTGCTTTCGAAATAGTCGAGATAATCGCCCAGCTTGTCATCGTTGAGCGAGTAGTGGCAGAAATTCAGAATGGTTTCAACAGTTCCTTCAGGTGTGTGGTCGATGACCCATTTCAGATTCTCAATCTGCAGGTCGGTGATGCCTACATGCTTCACTATGCCTTTCTCCTTGAGCTCTACAAGTGCAGGAAGAGTTTCTTCTGCAACCTGATGTAGGTCGGCAAATTCTATGTCATGCACGTTTATCAGATCTATCTGGTCTACGTTGAGGCGCTCCATACTTTCGTATACGCTCTTTTGCGCCCTTTCTCCAGAATAGTCCCATGTGTTTTTCCCGTTTTCGCCGTATCGGCCGACTTTTGTTGAAAGAATATATGATTCGCGAGGCAACTC
This sequence comes from Bacteroides sp. 43_108, assembly GCA_001915545.1. Lineage (GTDB taxonomy): Bacteria > Bacteroidota > Bacteroidia > Bacteroidales > Bacteroidaceae > 43-108. The sequence goes on from MNQS01000022.1 coordinate 42,720, forward strand.
CTTCAAAGCTTTGCCCAAAACAGTCTCAGCCTTGTAGTAACCGTAGTATGGCGATACATCTATGAAATTTATTCCATTTTCGACAGCAGTGAAAACGGCTTCTATAGCTTCGGATTCTTTTACTGAGTGGAATACTCCTCCAAGTGATGATGCTCCGAATCCTAAAGCAGACAATTTCATACCGGTCTTCCCGCACTCGTTGTATTTCATAATGTTTTTCTATTTATAGGTGTTTGTAAAAGTGTTTTTCTCTATGTAGTATAATGTGGTTCAGGGATATTTATTCGTATAGATGGAATATTCTTTCCATCATAGTCCATTTTTCCTTTGATGTGCATCCTGGAGCGCATTCCTGGAATCTGTCAACAGTCTCTTCCCATTCTTTCTGTTTTGGCAGTGTTGCCAGTTTTGCCATAGCTTCGTCCCAATCGAAATCCAGAGGAGTTTCAACTATCATGAAAAGTTTGTTGCCCTGCAGGTAGATTTCCATTTCGAGTATGCCTACAGACCTGATGCCTTCTCTTATTACAGGCCACGAATATTCTTCGCTATGCAGTCTTCTGTATTCTTTTATCAGTTCTGGAGTGTCTTTGAGACTGAGTGTCTGGCAATATCTTTTTACAGGAACGCCGTACTGTTTGGTCTTGTATCCTTCAGTTTTCATATATATTCATTTTTATTATTACAGATGCAAAGCTATTTCACCAAAACTTTTTTTTATAGGACTTTAAAGGTGTAATATGCGAAAAAATCGACATTGGGCATTTTCGTCTTGCTTAAGAATGCAAAGGTTTCTATTGTTTGCGACATTGGGAAAGGTGTCTTTGGGATAGATATATTTGTCTCTGCGTGTATGAAAATGTATATTCATGTTGTAAAATGCAGTATTTTAAAGCTGTTTTTGTTGGAATACTATTGAAAAATGTCGAAGAAAACACTTATTTTGCTGTTGCTGGATTTGTTTTTATATTATACCTATTAAACCTGATTATGAAAAAATTATTGTTTTTCGTATTTGCATTGTTTGCAAGTACTGTATCTGCACAGCATATAGATGCGGATGGAGCAGATGATTATCGAAAGAGACCTATAAGACGGGTCTTTAATGAAGTTGATTTTATAGAATCTTTGCCTGAACGAAAATCAACTTGTTCTGAGAATTCTTATAGAGTAAATGTTCCCAAAGGTGATGTCAAGGTATACTATGCCGATTATGCAGAGTATCTGCGCGGATTGGGATTTCTCGGTGGGAGAATACATTATTCCACCAATGTCGTTTTTGCAGAATCCGATATTGTATATATACAGAATATGTTTGCCCGCAGTTTGTTGGGCGAAACGTATTTTAAGGGATCATTGAATGAAGATGAAACCAAAATCACCGTAGATAACAATGCCTATGTTGGCGAATACAACGGTTGTAAGTTTTTCTTGCGGAATATAGATCCTGAAAAACTTACTGTGATTGAAGAGCCTATAGTATTTTTATACGATAAAACAAGTGGCAAGATTTCTTCGGATTATACTTTGGGCTTGTTTGTTGAAGGAAGTTCTGTCAGCGGTATTTATACATTTGGATATTCATTTTCCTTATTCTCTGAAAATGCTTTTCCTGCTTCTGAAAAATACAGCATGCAGTGCATTGACGGCGAAGGTAATGATGTTGCCGGTGAAATAGAAGTTATCGAAGATGGATACAACAGTCTTATTAAAGGCATTGATCCTGCGTATCCTGAAGCATGGGGATACGGCATCGTTTCAGATAGTTTTATATCTGTATATAACAATATTGTATACGATGATATCTTTTTGACCACGCTTGACAGCAACGGCAATTTGGGAGGTGTAAACCTGTTTTATGATGAAAGTTCCGGTTCATATATGCTTCCAAACAGTTTCAGTATGGTTAATTTGAAATCTTTTGAAAATGATAGTGATGAATGGTGGTATGTAAATTCATTCAGGAATGTTGAAGTCCACAAAAACACAACTGGAATTTCAGAAATCTCAGATAATTACAATGGAAAAGAAATATCCAGAGTAGATTATTATGATCTGTCTGGAAGAAAAGTGACAAAGCCTTTGAACGGATTGCATATTAGAGTTGTAAGATTCTCTGACGGAGCTTCTATTTCTGAAAAATATTTGGTAGGTGAATGAATTTAAAAAGGAAGCCAAAGCCACTAAATAAAACTTGTTCTTCTGTGACTTTGGCTTCCTTTTTTATCAGTAAATATTCTGATGTCGTTGACGTGTATCTTTTGTATCAGCTGTTGAGCTGACCTACGATTTCTTTGGCCGAAGCACATCCGTGCTTGTCAAGCCATTCGTTTATGCCGTCAATGGTTTTGATTGTTACTGCTGGGTCGATGAAATTGGCAGTACCGATTTGTATGGCCGATGCTCCTGCAAGCATGAATTCGATGGCATCGGAAGCATTCATTATTCCACCAAGACCGATTACAGGGATTTTTACAGCCTTTGCTACTTGCCATACGCATCTTACTGCTACTGGCTTGACTGCTGGGCCGCTGAGACCTCCTGTGGCGATGGAAAGGACCGGACGTCTTTTCTCGATATCTATGGCCATACCCATCAATGTGTTGATGAGCGATACTGAGTCGGCTCCTGCATCTTCGACGCTGCGTGCAATGTCTGCGATGCTGGTTACGTTTGGAGAGAGCTTTACAATGAGTGTCTTGTTGTAGGCCTTGCGAACTGCTTTTACGACACTGGATGCTCCTTCTGTTGTAACACCGAATGCCATTCCGCCTTGCTTTACATTCGGACAGCTGATGTTGAGCTCTATGGCCGGTATGTTTTCAAGCTCGTTTATGCGTGCAGCGCATTCTGCGTAGTCCTCAGGGCATGATCCTGACACATTGACAATCATGTTTGTGGCGATGTCCTTTATCTTAGGATATATAGTGCTGCAGAAATAGTCTACACCTTTGTTCTGCAAACCTACGCAATTGAGCATGCCGCTGGCTGTTTCTGCCATGCGTGGATAGTCGTTGCCTTCGCGCGGATTGAGGGTAGTTCCCTTGACGATGATTCCACCGATACGCTCAATGTCTATGATATCTGAAAATTCCAAGCCGTAGCCGAATGTGCCGGAGGCTGTCATGACCGGATTCTTCATCTTGAGTCCGGCTATATCTGTTCTTAAATCTGCCATGTTAAATCTTCTATGTTGAATACTGGGCCTTCCTTGCAGACGCAAACGTTGCCCTTGACTGTTTTTTCTACGCAGCAGAGGCATGCACCGAGTCCGCATGCCATCATGTTCTCAAGCGATACTTCGCATGGAATGTTGTTGGCTTTTGCAAATTTTGCAACTGCCACCATCATAGGTTTTGGTCCGCAAGTAGATATGCGGTCGAAGTGGGTGTTTGTCAGTATAGAGTGTTGTGTAACAAATCCCTTTTCGCCTTCGCTTCCGTCTTCGGTTGTGATGTGGAGATCGCCGATGCTCTTGAACAGATCTAGCTCGAGAAGATCGTTCTTCGAACGTGCACCCAGAAGGAATACTGGCACGGCGCCGTTTTCCTTAAGATAACGTCCATAATCGAGAAGTGGAGCTACTCCGACGCCTCCTCCGACGAGAAGTACACGCTCACCGTTTGCTTTTATCGGTGAGAAACCGTTGCCCAGAGGGAAGAGTATGTTGAGCTTGTCTCCTTCCTTCAGTTCTGCAAGTTTCTTGGTTCCTTCGCCAACAGTCTGAATGAGGAGCCAGATCTGATTCTTTTCTTTGTCCACATAGTTTATTGATATTGGACGGCGCAGAAAAGTTGATGGGCTTCCTTCAACTTTTACCTGAACAAACTGTCCGGGTGTGATGTCGGGCAGGGGAGTGCTGTCGGTCAGTTTGAGAAGTACATACCGTGGGTGCGGATGTGAAGCTTCTGCAACTGTCATGTCTTTGAGTTGTTTCATGAGCTATATTGTTTTTGATGATGTTTTCGTTGGAATGTTAATTCAGTTTAGTCCGAATTGCTCGGGCGAGCACTGTGATTCTACATGTCTTTCGGTCTTGTCATCCAATCCTGTAAAGAAATCGATGCCTGTTGCTTTTTCTACTGAGTCTACGCTGACAGCATAGTCGGCCAGAGGTTTGTCTGTATCGTCATTAGGCATTATGAATCCAATAGCTTTCGGTGAGTCGTCGAGTATAAGCAATACTTTGAAGAAACGGTCTGGAACAGAAATCTTCAGTTTCTTTCTGTTGCCTATTCTTTTCGGTGACTTGCTGTCATATATCGGACCGCAGGCAATGTATACTGTCTGGTGCATACCTAGTTCACGACAGAATTCTTCAAGTTGGTTCCAGTCGCCTGCATTCAGATTATGTCCTTGTGGGCATATATTTGTCATCAGGAAAGATTCTTCCATTGCTTTTTCACTGAATGTATTATCTCCGGCTGGACACATGTGACCTCTGTCGTAACCGCTGCGTCTGTAGTCTCCAGTCTCAATTCTGTATGCTTCATCAATCTCTTCGTCTGGAGTAAAATTGTTTGTTCTTTTGACATCTCCCTGAAGTCTTTCAGGATATAGACTCCAAGCCACGTAGTTCGGACACTTGGTTTCAATATTGTATGAAACAGTGTAGGCTGTGCGTTTAAGTATTATTTCCGGCTTATTTGAAATAGGCGCCGGCATTTCCATTCCTGATATTGGAGATTGCTCTTTTGTGGATGTGGTTTCGTAGCCTTCGGGGTATGCCTTTCTGTCTGTTTGTTCTGTATTGGCTACAGCCGTTTCAGTTTTTAATATTTCATGCAAACGATTAATGTATCCTGATTTGCCGGCTGTTAAAAGTGCAATAATGCATACTATTGCCGAAATATACAATTTTGATCTGTTGTTCTTTTTTCTTCTTGAAACCATGTCCGTAGGTGTGTGAGTCCCTTTAGTTTTAAAATGCATCACATATTTTCAACCATTGACAGAAGTCAACGTATGAGAAAATTATTTATGCAAAAATATAAAAACATTTCCCAATGAGGTCCATTTAATATATATTTTTCCCTATATTTGCACCGCCTTTTGAAAATGAAGGCAGGTATATTTAAGCCGAATTGGCTCAGCTGGTAGAGCAATTCATTCGTAATGAATAGGTCGCGGGTTCGAGTCCCGCATTCGGCTCATGAAAAGATGATGTTCCAGATTGGGGCATCATCTTTTTTTATTAAGTAGTTTATGTTATTCTGTTCTTGTTTATTGAAGCATGATTCTTTTTCAATTTAATTTCCTTTCAGAAGCACAGCTGTTTAAATGTAAAAAGCTGAAATCCGTAATTTGATGCGGATTTCAGCTTTATATAATGCGTTGACCAATTCTATTTTCAACTGAAGAAACCGAGGAGTACTCCGGCTGCTACGGCTGAACCGATAACACCTGCTACATTTGGTCCCATGGCGTGCATGAGGAGGTAGTTGTGTGAGTCGTATTCGAGACCGAGGTTGTTGGAGATACGTGCAGACATTGGAACTGCTGATACTCCGGCGTTTCCGATAAGCGGATTGATCTTCTTGTTTTTAGGAAGAACAAGGTTGAACAACTTCACGAAACATACTCCTGATACTGTAGCAATGATGAATGCCAAGGCACCGAGGAAGAATATGTAGATAGTGTTTGTTGTCAGGAATTCGCTCGCTTGTGTAGAGCATCCTACTGTCAAACCGAGCAGTATGACAACGATGTCGTTCAATGCCGATCCAGCTGTTTTTGCAAGTCTTGCTGTCTTTGTACTTTCCTTGAGCAGGTTTCCGAAGAACAACATACCGAGAAGCGGGAGTCCAGACGGTACTATGAATGTTGTAATCAGAAGTCCTACGATAGGGAAGAGTATCTTTTCTGTTTTGCTTACCTGTCTGCTAGGCTTCATCTTTATGAGTCTTTCTTTCTTTGTAGTCAAGGCTCTCATGATAGGAGGCTGGATGACAGGCACGAGCGCCATGTAGGAGTATGCACATACTGCAATTGCTCCCATGAGGTTCGGCGACAGTTTTGATGACAGGAAGATGGCTGTTGGGCCGTCTGCACCGCCGATAATGGCGATTCCGGCTGCCTGGTTCGGTTCAAATCCGAGTGCAAGAGCAATGATGTAGGCACCGAATATACCGAACTGTGCGGCTGCTCCGATGAGCATCAGCTTCGGATTGGCGATAAGGGCAGAGAAGTCTGTCATTGCGCCGATACCGAGGAACACCAGCGGCGGATACCATCCGGCCTTTACACCCTGATAGAATATATTGAGCACAGAGTTGTCCTCATACAATCCTATTTCGAGTCCTGCAGCCTTGAACGGTATGTTGCCCAGCATTATGCCTAAACCAATCGGTATAAGCAATAGAGGTTCAAAGTCTTTCTTTATTGCAAGCCAGATGAAAAACAGTCCGACAAGAATCATGAAGAAATTGCCTATTTCGAAATTGGCAAAACTTGTATATGACAGAAAGTCTGTGAACTTCGTTGCTATGAAATCTAAAATACTGGTACTTTCCAACATAGATTATTCAATTGTAAGAAGTACTGTACCTTCCATTACAGTGTCTCCCTTGTTTACATTAATAGCGACAACTTTTCCTTCTCTTTCGGCATCAATGTTGTTTTCCATCTTCATTGCCTCGAGAATTACGACAGTATCACCTCTCTTGACAGTTGCTCCTACAGCTACCTTTATTTCAACTATAGTTCCAGGGAGAGGAGCTTTGACAGCGTATGTTCCTGCTGGAGTTTTAGCTGTTTCTGCAGGCTTTGGTGCATCAATTGTCTTTACAGGAGCAACAACCGGACGAATCACCGGTTTCGGTGCTGCGATTGGCTTTTCGAGTTCTACTTCAAATTCTATGCCGTTAACTTCAACTTTGGCAATATTCTCTTCAATGTCGTTGATTTTTACATCATAGTCGACACCTTTGATCTTATACTTATACTCTTTCATATTAAATGTTCTGATTTGATTTGGTTATTTTGTTCCAGGTACGGATCTCATCATTCTAGATTTTGAGTTCCATGCACTGTCGTGGCGCTTGATTGTTATCACGCCGCTTTCGATATCGTGTGTGTTGCCCATGTATTCGTGCAGTGCAAGCGAAATGGCAGCCACATAGTTGTCATATTCGATACCTTGGGTTTCAGTTCCTTGTTTTGCCATAACTGTAACTTTGCTAGCTTGTTCATGTATCTTTCTGATGGCTTTCACGCGTTCAAGCTTTGTCGTACGTGTAATAGCCCATCCGAAGAATCTGAAGAACACGTAGAGCAGTGCCAGGCAGACGAAGACAATTGCCATGGCTATTATTGCCATAGCTATTCCGTACGGGTCATTCTGCTTGAATTCTGCAATCTTGTCTTCTGTTTTTCCGTCAATCTTGTTGGGGCCGTTCGGGGTTATCTGCTGAGGATCGGTCATGACCCACTCGTAGCTGTCGTTTTCGCCGTTGTAAACTCTTGCGTACGAATATCCGGGCTTGAGCGATGCCGGTACGGTAACAGAGTCGAGCAGAGTCTTTCCGTTTCCATCGTAGAGCGCAATGAAGTTCTCTTTTCCGGCTTCGAGCTTGAAGTTGGTGTGCAGTGTACCGCGATTGGTCATACCGTCTGCAAAGAACGTAATCTGCTGTCTTGCTCCAACGACAGTGCGCGGATCACCTTTGTGGATTACCGACATCATTTCGATTCTTTGCGGTACTTCCAGGTTTTCGTCAAGAGCATTTCTGTTGTTTGTCAGATAGTAGCTGCGTATGTCGCGCGTACCCCAAGATGTATTGGATATTTCTATCCAACTGTGCTTCTCTCCGTATTCGTCAAGGTAACCTCCGGTCGAGTCGCACGGTGAAGCAATGTACACTTCATTGATCTTGAAGCTGAATGCTCCCTGTGCGAATGAGGTTGCCGTGGCGAACAGGAGTGTTGCTAAACTTAATATCCTAAGTTTCATGTTGTGATCGATTATTTTACAATGGAATATTTCCGTGCTTCTTTGTTGGGTTTGTAACAGATTTTGTTGCAAGCTGTTCAAGTGCGCGGATTATGCGGAAACGTGTGTTGCGCGGTTCGATCACATCGTCGATATAGCCGTATTTTGCGGCATTGTAAGGGTTTGCAAAGAGCTTTGTGTATTCTTCCTCTTTTTCTGCGAGGAATGCCTTGGCGTCTTCGCCGGCAGCCTTCTTCTCCTTTGCTTCTTTTGTGTAAAGCACAGCTACGGCACCTGCAGCACCCATTACTGCGATTTCTGCTGAAGGCCATGCGTAGTTGATGTCGCCTCTAAGCTGTTTGCAGCTCATAACGATGTGAGAACCTCCGTATGACTTTCTCAGTGTGATAGTTACCTTTGGCACTGTTGCTTCTCCGTAAGCATAGAGAAGTTTTGCTCCGTGAAGGATTACCGCGTTGTATTCCTGTCCTGTACCAGGCAAGAATCCAGGAACGTCAACGAGAGATACGATTGGAATATTGAATGCATCGCAGAATCTTACGAAACGCGCTGCCTTGCGGCTGGCATTGCAGTCGAGCACACCTGCAAACTTTGAAGGCTGGTTGGCTACGATTCCGACACTTCTTCCGTTGAATCTTGCAAATCCGATGATGATGTTCTGTGCAAATCTAGGCTGTACTTCGAAGAATTCGCCGTTGTCTGTTATTGCGGCGATTACCTTGTACATATCGTATGCCTGATTTGGATTGTCTGGTATTATTTCGTTGAGGATGTCCTCTGTTCTGTCAACCGGGTCTGTACATTCAACGAGAGGTGTCTCCTCCATATTGTTCTGAGGAATATAGCTCAGAAGCTGCTGTATCATTGCGATAGCTTCTTCTTCTGTGCTTGCAGTGAAATGTGTAACTCCCGATTTTGTTGAATGAACGCTTGCGCCTCCGAGGCTTTCCTGGTCTACGTCTTCACCTGTTACAGTCTTTACAACGGCAGGTCCTGTGAGGAACATGTATGATGTGTTTTCCATCATGAGCGTAAAGTCGGTGAGGGCAGGAGAGTATACAGCTCCTCCGGCACAAGGACCGAAGATTCCTGAAATCTGCGGAATGACTCCAGATGCGAGTATGTTGCGCTGGAATATTTCTGCGAAACCTCCGAGTGCGTTGATACCTTCCTGAATACGTGCGCCACCAGAGTCGTTGATGCCGATAACAGGTGCACCCATCTTCATGGCCATATCCATAACCTTGCATATCTTCTCGGCCATTGTTTCAGACAATGATCCTCCGTTCACAGTGAAATCCTGTGCGAACACGTATACGAGTCGTCCGTTGATGGTTCCGCTTCCGGCTACCACACCATCGCCGAGATACTGCTTCTTCTCCATGCCGAAGTTTGTACATCTGTGGAGTTTGAACATGTCGAACTCTTCAAAACTTCCTTCATCGAGAAGCATGCTAAGTCTTTCTCTTGCTGTAAATTTTCCTTTGGCGTGCTGTTTGTCGATAGCCTTTTCACCGCCTCCGAGGCGTGCCTTCTCGCGAAGTTCGAGAAGTTCCTTTATTCTTTCTGCCTGTTTGCTCATAAAGATTTATTTGTTTTTCTTTTTAGTTCAGGCAAAATGCAGACCCGTTTTACCATCCTCGCTGTACAGAGATGATTTTGGTCCGTGTCTGCATTCTGCTGTTTATGGATTTATAATTTTTTCTGAATCAGATTTAAGCTTTTTCGCAAAGTTCTGTGAGTATGCTTGCTGTTGATTTAGGGTGCAGGAAAGCAATGCTCATCTGCTCAGCGCCTGGTCTTGGAGCCTTGTCGATAAGTCTGATGCCTTTGCTGTCGCATTCTGCGAGTGCGTTTGCAACGCCGTCTTCAACAGCGAATGCCACATGATGTATGCCTTTGCCCCCCTTTTCCAGGAATTTTGCTACTGCACTTTCAGGGCTTGTCGGCTCGAGAAGTTCAAGCTTTACTTCGCCTACCTTGAGGAAAGCAGTTTTTACTTTCTGGTCTTCTACTTCTTCTATTGCATAGCATTTCAAACCCAATACTCCTTCAAAATAAGGTAATACCTCTTCTATGCTCTGGACAGCGATGCCCAGGTGGTCAATACGTGAGATTTTCATATTTTCTTTTAATTATGTGTAGTATTAATAATTTAACTAGGTCAGTCTATCAAACGAAGCAAATTTACATAATTATTGTTGAAACAGAAAAATTTACCTATAAAAATAAAACCGTCTCGGCGCCTAATTCGCAAGTTGCTTTTCAGCTGTCTATACAAACTGCAGAACTCCAGGCGCTTGCAATGAATTTTCCGAGGGCGTGCAGTTGCAGCCGCGAGGGCTCGCGCCGTTCGATGCAAGGTCCTGTCTGTTTGCCGTTGATGCTGTGTGTTGTGTGGCAAAGTCTTTGTAATAGAATGTTTTTTATTGCTTTATTCCATTATATCTTCATTTTTGTTTACTTTTTGTGTGTACTAAAAGCTGTAAAGTATAACTTTGTGGCCAAGTAAATGCATTTCAGCAAAAGCACATATTAGGTAATACCATATAAATTACAGACAATGATCCATCTTGAGAATCTGAACAAAACATATCCCGGCATTGTGCCCCTGCATGTTCTGAAAGGAATCGATCTGGACATCGCCAAGGGAGAGTTTGTTTCAATAATGGGTGCTTCCGGTTCGGGAAAGTCTACTCTTCTCAACATTCTAGGTATACTCGACGATTACGACAGCGGTGTGTATGAACTCAACGGGGTTCCTATAAAGCATCTGAGCGAAAGCCGTGCGGCCGAGTACCGCAATCGTATGATAGGTTTCATATTCCAGTCGTTCAATCTTATATCCTATAAGAATGCTGTGGAGAATGTTGCCTTGCCTCTCTATTATAAAGGAATGGGGCGCAAGAAGCGTAATGCCTTGGCCATGGAGTATCTGGAGAAGGTGGGCCTTTCTGCATGGGCGACACATCTGCCGAACGAACTCTCAGGCGGACAGAAGCAAAGGGTGGCTATTGCACGTGCGCTGGTGACGAAACCGCAGATCATTCTTGCCGATGAACCTACTGGAGCTCTCGACAGCACTACGTCGGTAGAGGTCATGCAGATTCTAAAGGAGCTCCACGATGAAGGTATGACAATAGTTGTCGTAACTCACGAGAGCGGTGTGGCCAACCAGACTGATAAGATTATTCACATAAAGGATGGAGTCATCGGAAGTATTGAAGACAACAGCCAGCATAAGGCTTTCGACTTCGGTACCGGTGGACTTATGAAATGATAACTTGCTATGCTTGAGGATTTTCAAGAAATATATTATTCTGTTTCTCGAAACAAATTCCGAACCGTGCTTACAGGCTTTTCAATAGCCTGGGGCATATTCATGCTCATCGTTCTTCTCGGAGCGGGAAACGGACTTATCAATGCCTTCAAAGCCATGTCGGGCAATCTTCCTCTCAACTCCGTGAGGATATATCCCGGATTTGCGTCGATGGAATATAACGGTCTGAATCCTGGAAGAGGCACAAGGTTGAACACTGCCGACATTCAAATGTCAGAACGTTCTTTTGCTTCGAATGTGAGCTCTGCCGGTGCACAGCTGACACTTTCATCCGTCATTCTGACTGGCCCCAAAGGGTACGTCTCGCTGAACATCAATGGTGTTTATCCCGATTACACACGTTTTCAGCCGATGGCAATGGTCTACGGGCGTTTCATCAATCTTCCAGATATGGAAGGGAAGAGAAAATCAATAGTCCTGCATAGCAAGACGGCTGATGTACTTTACGGAAAGGCCTCGGATGCAGTGGGACAGACTCTCCGTTGCGGAAGTATGGTGTATGAGGTTGTTGGAGTTTATTCAGACGACAACAGCATTGGAAGTCCCAATGCCTATATCCCGTTTTCAACCCTGCAGCTGATTTACCAGAAGGGCGACCGTGTCGACAATATTACAATCTCGACTAAGGGGCTGGACAGCGAAAAGGCCAACAACGATTTTGAGGCGTCGTACAGAAAAGCTATGGGACGAAAACATTCGTTTCATTCCGATGATCTTTCTGCTATATGGATAAACAACCGCTTTCTCAACAACATTCAGATGCAGAAGGCTCAGAACATGCTGGTGACGGCCTTGTGGGTGGTCGGAATACTTACTCTTCTCAGCGGCATTGCGGGAATCAGCAACATCATGTTCATTACTATAAAGGAGCGTACGCGCGAACTGGGAATACGCCGAGCACTTGGTGCCAAACCATTCTCGATAATAAAGCAGATAATTCTCGAAAGTATCGTCATAACCTCCATTTTCGGCTATGTCGGTATGGTTGCAGGCATAGTGTTCACCGAATGGATGAATGTATCCATCGGTGGAAAGAGCGTGAATGTGGGAGTTTTTTCGGCCAAGATATTTGTCGATCCGACAGTCGATATCAACGTTGCGTTTCAGGCTATGATGGTACTCGTGATAGCCGGAACTTTGGCTGGTCTGCTTCCTGCGCGCAAGGCTGTAAGCATAAGTCCAATAGAGGCATTGAGGACTGAATGATGCTGTGATTCATAAATAATGGAAGTATAAAACGAATATATATAAGTTTCTGATGAGATTCGATATTGATCAGTTGGAAGAAATCCTGTCCACGGTTTCGCGCAACAAGATGCGAAGCGTGCTTACAGCCTTCGGTGTGTTCTGGGGCATATTCATGCTTGTGGTTCTCAGCGGTGGAGGTTTGGGATTCATGCAGATGATGACTGCCAATTTCGAAGGTTTCGCCACGAATTCGGGATTCATCATGACGTCGTCTACTGAACTTGCCTATAAGGGTTTTCAGAAAGGGCGTATGTGGAATCTCGACAGCACAGACCCTGAGGTTGTGAAGCAGTTTGTTGATGGAGTTGATGTTGTGGCACCAATCGTGTTTTCCTACGGTGCAAAGGCTATATATGGCGATAAGTCTGTGTCGTGCAGTGTCAAGGGCATTACTACCGATTATGGGGCCATTGAGGATCAGAACTTGTCGTGCGGACGAACGTTGAATGCGATGGATGTGATTGAAGGCCGCAAGGTATGTATTATAGGTTCCCGTATCCATGAAAGTCTTTTTCCTGATGTTCCTGATCCGTGCGGCATGGCTGTCAAGGTTGATGGCGTTTATTATCGCATCATCGGTGTGTACAGCAAAGGAAGCGGAAGCATGGCTGTCGGTTCGAATACGGAGGAGACGGTAATTGTTCCTCTTGGACTGATGCAGGACATATATAATAGGGGAAACCGCATAGATATGCTTACTTTCAAGGCTAAACCGGGATTCAGCGTAAGCGAGCTGGAGAAGCAGATAACTCCAATTTTGAAGAAAAGGCATTTCATAAGTCCTGATGACCGTCAGGCAGTCGTGTTCTTCAATTCGGAAGCCATGTTCAGCATGGTTGAAAGTCTGTTCAAGGGCATCAGCATATTGACGTGGATGATCGGTCTGGGCACTTTGCTTGCAGGAGCCATCGGTGTGAGCAACATTATGATGGTGACAGTGCGCGAACGTACATCTGAAATTGGAATACGCCGTGCCATCGGCGCCAAGCCGTTGGACATAATGGTGCAGATATTGATGGAAAGTGTTCTTATAACGATCGTTGCCGGATTGTCGGGCATAACGCTTGGTGTCATGGTGCTTGCCGCTCTGGAGTATGGTGTCAACATGGCCGATGGGACAGATTATTCATTCCTTATACCATTCGGCGATGCAGTGGGTGCATTGCTCATGCTCACGGTGTTCGGAGCGTTGGCCGGTATGGCTCCGGCATATAGGGCCATGTCTGTCAAGCCTATAGATGCTATGCATGATGAGTGATATATAGAAATGCTTGATTTTGATTGAATGAAAAATAAATGCAGATTAAGAATATGAAAAAGTATTTGAAATGGGCGGTCATCGTTTTGGTGGCTGCAATCTTTGTCGGAACTTTTGTTTTTCTCTTTTTGAGAAACAAGAAAGAAGAGGTAAAGTATGAACTGGTTAGTCCTCAGGTGCGCGATATCGTGCGTTCGACAATAGCCACAGGTAAGATAGAACCTCGCGACGAGGTGGCTGTCAAACCGCAGATTTCGGGCATCATATCCGAAATTTGCAAGAGTGCTGGACAGACAGTCGAGAAAAATGAGGTTATTGCAAAAATCAAGGTTATTCCTGACATGAGCAGTCTCAGCTCTGCCGAAAGCCGTGTGCGTCTCGCCGCTATCAATTACGGCAAGGCAAAGGCTGATTATGAACGCCAGAAGGTTCTTTACGACAGGGGACTCGTAAGTCGAAATGAGTATGAGCAGGCAGAACAGACTTTTCTTCAGGCAGAGGAGGAGAAAGCTGCAGCGGGCGAGTCGCTTGAAATTGTGCGCGACGGTGTTTCGTCAAATAACGCCTCGCTTAGTACCACGCTTATACGTTCTACCATAGATGGACTCATTCTTGATATACCGGTAAAAGTTGGTAATTCAGTCATATTGAGCAATACTTTTAACGACGGTACAACTATTGCTACAGTTGCTGATATGAGCAATCTGATTTTCAGGGGAAATGTGGACGAGACAGAGGTTGGTGCCATTCATGAAGGTATGAATGTGTCTATAACCATCGGTGCCATGCAGAATCTCAAACTTAATGCTGTATTGGAATATATCTCTCCAAAGGCTGTTGAGGTAAATGGTGCCAATCAGTTTGAGATAAAGGCTGCTGTTGATGTAGACGGCAAGAACAAGATTAGGTCTGGTTACAGCGCCAATGCAGAAATTGTTCTTGGTCGTGTATCAGGAGTATTGTCTGTTCCGGAGAGCGTTGTGGAATTCTCCGGCGATTCAGCTTTTGTCTATGTTTATGACAGTAAAACATCAGCTTTCAGCCGACGCTTTATAGAAACAGGTATGAGTGACGGAATAAATATAGAAGTCAAGAAAGGTATAACAAAGCAAGACAAGTTGAGAGGTGCACAGCTGGCCGGGAAGAGCGAATGATGCAGTGAAGAATCCGGTGGTCACCATCCGAACAGGTTTGGATAGCTGGAGTTTTCTTCTTCCTTAGGTTTCTTGTGTTGTACAACATCGTATTCCCAGTTGTCGAAACACAGTTCCAGCTGTATTACAAATGACTTGCGCAATGCGTATACGCCCCATTTGCCGTCGACCTTGCAGAACGGCGAACTGGGGCTTTTGCTTTGTTTCCACAGAAAGCGTCGTGTAGATTCGTAGATGCTCTTGTACAGATCATCAGTTTCGAACAGGCTGCAGTGTGAATTGTACAGC
Source organism: Bacteroides sp. 43_108 (assembly GCA_001915545.1). Taxonomy (GTDB): domain Bacteria; phylum Bacteroidota; class Bacteroidia; order Bacteroidales; family Bacteroidaceae; genus 43-108. Next base: position 57,959 of record MNQS01000022.1, read on the forward strand.
TGTCTCGAAATATTGTTTACCTTTACGCCTTCTGGATTATTGGTTAAAATCTCAATTATCTGGTTGTAATATAGATTCTTCACTGTTTAAGGAAATAATTGATGGGCATTTGTTTTATTGTATCGCTAAATTATGATTATTTTTTCTAAAAACCTACTTGGGGCATTAAAACTTGAGGAATATTGTTATATTTTTGTAGCTTATGAGGTTGCGGTGTAAGGAAAGGGCATGCGCATCTCAGTATGAATGTTGATTTAATTGCTGTCAATCCCTGCTTAAGGATTAATCAGAGAAAATGTATCCTTTGTAATGAAGAGCCGAATAGCTGTATTATGTATGTTGGCGTTGTTTGCCATGAGCCTTTGTCTTTCTGTTGTGTCATGCGGCGGAGGAGGCAATGTTGGTGTCGATGCCTTGAACGACAGCGCCTACAAGATGCGTTATCGTTCATTGGACTCCACGTATATGTATGCGAGCATGGCCCACGACATGTCAGGCTCTTATTCTGACGGTAAATATGAAGCCATGTGTTATATGGCTTTCGTAAGAATGATGCACATGGATTATGACAGCGCAAGAGCTATATATAATACAGTCGGGAAAAGTACATCCAACCAGTTGCTGAAACTGATATCAGATGTTGGACAGATGAGGATATGTCAGCGCACTTCGGACAACCGTGAATTTTATGATCATAGGTTTGCCGCAATGGAATGTATCGACCGTATCGAGAACGAGTCGGATAATCTGAATGAAAGGCAGAAAAGACTGTTTGACTATGCGAGAAGCGAATTTCATCTGGTTTCATGTGATTTCTATCATAGTTTGCGTCAGGAATCTCAGGCTATGAATGAAATGTCCTATCTGACAGACCATCGTGAACTTGTAGAGGATGACGATGCTCAGATGGCATATTATTGCTACATGATGGGACGGGGCGGATTCAAGGGAAAAGGTTCTTTTGAGGAAATGCGCAATGAAGAAATGCGTATGCTTTCCCGATGTCTCATGATCAGCCATATATCGGGCAACAGCTATTTTGAATCTAACGCAATGTTGTCTATAGCAGACATTCTTGTAGATGCCGATTCGCTGATATACTCACGTGTGGGCTTTTTGAAAGATATGTTTTCTGTGCGTGGAGGTGATGTCAGTGTGTTGCCTCTTATGATGGCAGAATGGTCGTTGGAGAAGGCTCGCGATTACGGCAACATATATACGATGTCGAAGGCCTACGTCACAATGTCACATTATTATTTCTATCACGGACGTTATGACGAGGCGCTGGAATGTTTGGGAAATGCTCTTCATTTTGTCAACGAACATCATAGCAGATATTATGGTTTTGAAAATCCAGAAGACAGTTTGTCTGTTTTTGAGGTCGAGGCTGATTCTGTTTCTACCGAGATGAAATGGATTGCCGACGACAGGATAAAGACTGTGCCGGCATGGATTGCCGACATACGCGAGATGTTGAGCATGACGTACAGTGCAAAGGGCATGAAGCGCGAGTCGGATTACAATAGAAACATATATCTCGACATACTTGATGCTACACGTCAGGACATGGAGATGCAGAGCCGTTACGACAATCTCCTGCAGAGAGAAAAAAACATTAATGCACTTCTGCTGTTTGTGGCTGTTGTAGCTGTTGCTGTCATAACCCTTGTGGTTGTTTGGGGAAGACGTTTGAGAAGAAACGGATTCTTTATAGTCGATAAACTGTCTAAAGTGCTTGAGATATGCAGACGGATAACCGGCTCTGTTCCTGCAGATGTTTCTAATGTAGACGACATACGTACGGCTGTGATGTCTTCTGTCGACAGTGATGTTCGTTCGCTGTTTCCGGATCTAGGTGATGACTTGTATAGAGAGAAGCGTGGAATGGCTTTCTACGATAAGGAAATGATAAGAGTCATACAGGTGTTCTATGAGTGGACAGTAAGAAACGGTGAGATGTATCTTGGCTTGGGAGGTGAGCGCCGCAAGCTTGAGGAAGAACGAGCAATGCATGAGTTGCGCATTGTCGGAAACAAACGCGACAATATTGACAAATGTACTTGTCTTTCCATCGTGTATGGCATCACGCCGTATCTTGACCGTATCGTATGTGAGGTTAAGAAGATGCTTGCTGATGTCAATGCTGAACAGAACGGCGAAAGATTGAAATATGTTTCAGAGCTTGTCGACAAAATAAATGACTACAACGATGTTCTTCTGCATTGGATTAAAATGAGGCAAGGTACAGTGAGTCTGCACGTAGAGACATTTTCACTTGCTCCTCTTTTTGAAACACTCCGCAAGAGCAGAAACGCTTTCAGCATGAAAGGTATATTGCTTGATGTGGTTGCTTCTGACAGTTGTGTTAAGGCTGATAAGGCTCTGACTCTTTTCATGATGAACACCCTGCTTGAGAATGCACGCAAATTTACACCAGAAGGCGGTAAAGTCTGTCTTGGTGCTGTGGACGGAGAAAAGTATGTGGAGATATATGTTGCCGACACCGGATGCGGACTCTCAGAAGCTGATGTAGACAAAATTGTCAATGAAAAGGTGTATGATTCCAGCACAATAGGCAATGACAGTGCTTCGGCAGGAAATAAGGGCAGTGGATTCGGACTGATGAACTGCAGGGGCATCATAGAAAAATATAAGAAGACCAGTTCTTTGTTTTCTGTATGTGCTTTTGGGGTGGAAAGCAGATTGGGGCAGGGCAGCCGTTTCTTTTTCCGATTGCCGAAGAGCGTGGCAAAGACTTTGTGCTTGCTGGCTTTTGTTATTTCAGCTTTCATGCCTATCTCTTGTGGCCATACGATTGGTTCGACAGATAATACTTCTGAAGCAGATTCCGTTGTGTGGTCACCTGATGATCCTCGTCTGAAGAAAGCTTCATTCTATGCTGATCAGGCTTATTTCTGCAATGTCGACGGCTACTATGAATATGCTTTGACATATATCGATTCTGCCCGCATGATGCTCAATGATTACTATCTCAGCGTTTGCCCAGAAGGAAATGAACTTATGAGCATGAGCGGTACACTCAACATGCCTGAAATAGATTTGTGGAATCGTGGTTTCAATACGGATTATCATGTCATTCTCGACATTCGCAATGAAGCTGCCATCGCAGCTCTTGCACTTAAGAGATGGAACGTATATCATTATAACAATGAGGTTTATACGCGTCTATATAAACTTATGGCGCAGGACAAGAACATTGAACAGTACTGCAACGACTTGCAGGAATCGTATACCAATAAGCTGACCATCATTATATTGATTGTTACGATGATAGTCCTCGGTCTTGCAGCTTATTATATGATGTACTACAGGCACAATCAGCTGTTTCTGCTGAACATGTCGCAACTGCTTCGTTTCAACAGACGTATGTTCTCTTTTACAGCTGGTGGGGAGTCCCTGGACCGTGAAGATGAAAGAATAGGTCGTTATGTGGAGATTCTCCATGAAGGTATCAACGACATACATCTGTCAGATGGAGTGGCATTGTGCGTACCTTCGGGTGAGGCTGGAACCTTGCGTTTCTCTTTTTCAAACGGGTGTCCTGAACGTGAATATCTTGAAGAAATGATGAAGAGTACGTATCAGAATCGTCGTCAGTATGATTCTGCAGGAACATTACGTACTTATCCGCTTACCATTGAAAACGACGGCGAAAATGTCATGGTTGGCGTGCTTGCTGTGGTTGTGCACAACTCTTCGCTTTCCGACGATGAGGAAATCATCATAAAGCTTATTGCACAGTTTACGGCCATACATCTTTTTTATTCAAAGATAAAATTGGATTCCAAACTGGTTGACATAGAACTGCTGGAGGATGAGAAACGTAGGGCTGAGATGGAAGAAAATGCTATACACGTGCAGAACATGGTGCTCGATAATTGTCTTTCCACAATAAAACATGAGACAATGTATTATCCGAACAGAATCCGCAAGATTGTAGACGACTTGATTTCTGCAGATGGCAGTCCCGATAAATCTGCCATTGTTTCTATGGACGAACTTGTATGCTACTATAAGGAAGTGTTTACGCTGTTGAGCATGTGCGCTGCGCGTCAGCTTGACAATGTGATGTTCCGCAGACGCAGGTTTGAAGTTGCCGTCTTGGGAGAATATGCACGTCGCCGTTTCGACAAACTAAACCGAAAGGCACATCTCGATGTCGTATTCAATATAGCGAGTCCATCTAAAAAACTCAAGGCTGTAGGAGATGTAATTTTGCTGGAATATCTGGTTGACAGTTTGCTGACTGAGGCTTTCCAGTGTGCTGAACCAGGAACATTGAGTTTGGATTTCTCCGAAAGAGGCGATTTTGTTGCTTTTACTTTTACGGACGAACGTAGGACATACGACGAACAGACACTCAACAGTTTGTTTTATCCAGACTCTCTCAGCATTGATTCTCAGCATGGCACGCTTAATGGCACGCAATTTCTTGTTTGCAGGCAGATAATACGTGAGCACGATAATTGTGCTGGTCGTCGCGGATGCCGTATTTATGCTGAACGGGCGCAACGCGGATTCAGAATAGTTTTCACTATACCGTTGTCTGCTTGACAGTCTCGGGCATTGAGCTGTCAGAAATTGTGTTCTATAAAAGGATTTATTTAGTAATGATAATTGTTTAACATAAAAGAAATATTTCAACGTGGATAAGTTTAAAGTTATAATAGTAGAAGATGTCAAGCTTGAACTCAAGGGAACTGAAGAGATTTTTCGTAACGAGATACCTCAGGCTGAAGTTATTGGTACTGCTATGACCGAGTCTGATTTCTGGTCACTGATGGAAAAGCAGGAACCGGATCTCGTACTGCTGGATTTAGGTCTGGGCGGTTCTACAACTGTCGGTGTTGACATTTGTCGTAATATTCGTTCGCGCTATCCGCATGTGCATGTACTTATATTTACTGGCGAGATTTTGAATGAGAAACTCTGGGTTGACGTGCTTGATGCAGGGGCAGACGGCATTATTCTCAAGTGTGGAGAACTTCTTACCAGCGGTGATGTTCAGAGCGTTATTGACGGCAAGAAACTTGTATTCAATCAGCCTATTCTGGAAAAGATTGTTGAACGTTTCCGTCAATCGGTACTTAATGAAAACAAGCGACAAGAAGCGATAGTAGACTATGATATTGACGAGTATGACGAGCGTATGCTCAGACACCTGGCTCTTGGCTATACGAAAGAAATGATTGCATCGCTCAAGGGTATGCCGTTCGGTGTAAAATCTCTCGAGAAGCGTCAGAACGACCTGATTTCGCGTCTTTTCCCAGACAATGAAAGGGGTGGCATAAATGCTACACGTCTTGTGACCAGAGCATTGGAGCTTCGCATAATAGATATAGACAATTTGGAACCAGATGATGAATAACCTGCTTAAGCGCCTGCCGCTTATCATGATTGCATCCATTCTGTTGGTTGCTTTCCTTTCGCTTATAGGAGGAGTATACGAATGGAACGTGCGCAGTCTTGTCAGTTCCGACGGTCTTAGATGGTCGGTTTCCCACATTGTGTCCAATATCGGCATGGCCCGTTTGCAGTATGTCGTTTTTGCACTCATTGGTTTAGGTGTGTTTGTCGAGTCGGGGCTTCCTGCTGTAGTTTGCGGACATCGGTCGCTCAAGCAGCGCAGGGCGTTCATGCTGACACTGCTTGTTGTAATAGTGTATGTTTCGCTTGTTTTAGGAATGATTCTTTTCCGCGGAGGACCTCTTCTTAGTGCAGTTGGAACTGTAGCACATTCTTCGTTTCTCAAAGGACTTCCAGGAATGGCGGTATTGCTTATGATTATTGCTGGCAATGTTTATGGTTATACGTCAGGCCGTTTCGTGTCGCTCGCGGATACAATCGATGCTCATGTTGCTCTTTTGAGATCAATGGCTCCATATTTTCTTACGTTGGTAATTGCCTCTGAACTTGTGGGATGCATACGTTACGTATGTGCCGTTTCTTCTGAAGTTTCGGATATTTACATGACTGTGTTTGAGTATGTGGTTTATTACCTGCCTTTGATTCTGCATCTTTTCGTGTTTTTCAGAAGCGGGAGGAACAAATATTATGCTTAGTCTATAATATGCGTATTTGCAGCTTTTTCGGATTTGTTATACAGCAAAGGCCGTACCGTCAGATTATGTTCTGTTTCGGTACGGCCTTTGTTTTGTTCTATTTTTTATTTGGTTGTTTTTCTTTATGCTGCGTCTTGCATAATCAGAATGTCCATTTTGCAGCAATTGTAGGAATTGCGTACAGCTTGTTGTTTCTTCCCATGTCGTTGTATACGAAGTTGTTGCTGATTTCAACTTCAGTACCGAGACTGAGGTTTACGCCTTCCATACCCTTTATTGTGTTCAGATTGAACCAGAACTGAGGCTCTGACATGAATATCAGTTTTCCGTTGACATTCTTGTCATACCAGAGATCTGCGAATCCTGAGAATGTGCAGAGCTTGTTTGCAAAAGTCACGCTCCAAACTTCTGTGAGCTGGAATCCGTTGAATGCACTCTGATATGGCTGTGCACCCTTGAAGTAATATTTGTACATGAGCTGTACAGAGAATGTCTTGCTGAAATCCTTGCTTGCCCAGTTCCATGCCGGACCCACGAGTACTGAATGCTGGAATCTTGATGGAGGCATGTTAAGATGCTTGTCTGAGCTCATTCCGCCGTTGTACTCCACGTGTGCTGCCCACTGCTTGTTTTTGCTTACATTGAATTCCCTGGAAATTTCCCAGTATGCACCTGCTGTACCAGTGCTGTAATAGTCGATATCTGTAAAGAAATATGTGCTTCCCCACTTGTCGGCCTTAAACATTTCTACAGTTGTTGTTACTTTCGGACGTTCAGGAATGTCGTTGTAGATTGCGCTTCCGAAATCGTAGTGCAACTGTATGTCCTGAGCACTTGCAGCGCCGCAGAACATAAGTGCCAACGCAAGAAGTAGATTCTTTTTCATGTATACTTTTATTTAATGTTTGTGAAATTTGTGCAAAGATATGTTTTTTTTGATACATTTGTCTATTGTTGCACTTTTAAATTCAAAACTTCGATGAATAATCAGAACAATAATGTTGTAATAATGGCCGGAGGAGTTGGAAGCCGTTTCTGGCCGATGAGTACTCCAGAGTGTCCAAAGCAGTTTATTGACGTGCTCGGATGCGGTAAAACCATTATTCAGATGACTTACGAGCGTTTCCGAGGCATTTGTCCTCCAGAGAACTTTTGGGTGGTTACTTCTGCAAATTATGCTTCTATAGTAAAGGAACAGCTTCCGGAGATACCGGAATCAAACATACTTCTTGAACCGTGCAGACGAAACACTGCTCCATGCATTGCATACGTGAGCTGGAGAATCAAGACGAAGAATCCGAATGCAAACCTTGTTGTAACACCGAGCGACCATATTGTTACAGATACTGAGACTTTCAGGAATGTAATATCTTCTGCACTCGATTTCACTGCAAGCACTGACGCTATCGTCACTGTCGGCATCAAGCCTTCGCGTCCTGAAACAGGATACGGATATATTCAGGCAGACCTTTCATGTTCGTCTCCACGCAACAAGAACATATACCGTGTGGACAATTTCAAGGAGAAGCCGTCGCTTGATGTTGCAAAGGAATACATCAAGAGCGGTGAGTTTTTCTGGAATGCGGGCATTTTCGTTTGGAGCGTAAAGACTGTGGTCAATGCGCTGAGAGTGTACCAGCCGACACTTTCTTCTATTTTCGAAGGCATACAGTCGTGCTACGGCACTGCGGAAGAGCAGGAAACCATCAACCGCGTTTTCCCTACTTGCGAGAACATTTCTGTAGACTACGCCATAATGGAGAAGGCAGAAGAGATTTTCGTTTATCCTGCAGATTTCGGATGGAGCGATCTCGGCACATGGGGCTCTCTGCATACATTGGCAAAGCAGGATGAATATAAGAATAATGTTATCGGCGACAATATTCGCCTGTATGACACACGCAACTGCATCGTTCATGCTGTCGGTGCAAAGAAAGTTGTTGTGCAGGGACTTGACTCATGCATTGTTGCGGAGAAAGACGGAGTTCTGCTTATCTGCAAGCTGAGCGAGGAACAGCGTATACGTCAGTTCTCTGAAGATTGATACTTATTCTCCTTCTGTGAATGCATGATAAATAATGTCTTTGTATTTCTTTAATGGATATTTCTATAAATAAAAAATCAGGCGCATCTGCATAAAAGGGTGCGCCTGATTTTTTGTTTATTCATTCAAGAATTTTATTTTGCCAGAGCTTTTTCGAATTCTTCCTTGAGTTTGTCATTTCCAGGGAAACCAATGAATTTGCTCTGAACATTTCCGTCCTTGTCGACAACCACGTATGTCGGTATGCCCTGACTTTCGAACTGCGAGAGGAGTGTCTGCCACTGCTCTGCGGTTACATAGAAGTGTTCGCCGTGGATGTCCGGTATCATGTTCTGCCAAAGATTCTTAGGCGATGTCACACCTGATACGTAAACGAATGTCACTTTGCCGGCCATTTCCTGTTTGAGCGGTTCGATGGTCTTCATGCCCATGCGGCAAGGTCCGCACCATGTTGCCCAGAAGTCAACGAGGATTGGTTTGCCCTTGAACTGCGATATGATATTGTTGAATACGTCGGCACCCTTTAGATTCTCGTCAAGATCATGAACCGTATATCCGGTCTTGCTCTTGTTGGCTTCGATGCGGGCAACAACTTCATCGTTCATTTCGAAGAGTTTGTCTGCAAATGCCGGAGAATTGCCCTTGATTGCTTCTTTTATTTCGTCACTGACAGGTGTAAAGTCTGCAAACTGTTTGGCAACGGTCTGTGCGTAAGTGAGCTGCGGAATGAGTTCGCTGTTGTCCTTGAAGAGGTTGTAGAGTTTTTCGTTGTTTCTAGCGATAGCAACTGTGAGCTGTGCAAGGCGTGGTGCCATGCTTGTGTATGCATTGAACTTGTTGTTGAATGCGTTCATCGATATTACCTCGTCGTAGTAGTCGGCCGGCACTTCTGCTTCCTTGCCCTGAGTCATGTTGCGGTAGAGGAGCGGTGCTGTGATGATGTTGATGCTTGCTGCAAGTTCTGTTCTCGCTTTAAGATAGTTCTTCATGACACTGCTCAGATTCTTGTCGCTGTCGATGTTGGCCTTTATCAAGTTGAGAGTCTTCAGCTGTTTTTCCTTGAAAGGAACAATTCCGGAGGACTTGAACTCTGGAAAATCCCACTTGTAGAGGGCTTTTTCGGTGACATCATCGTCGAGCGAGTTGTACTCGTCGTTGAATGCGCTGAGTTCGCCTTCAAACCAAATGCTCTTCGCGTCATCCCTGTCGTTGTCTTCAGAGATTCCTGGCAGGCTCACTGTTACTGAAGCTGATTTGCCAGGCGAAGCAAGAAGTTCAATTCTGTGTTCGCCTACGTTCAAATATATAGGTGCTGTAGCGCAGAGCATCACTTTGCCGGTGAAGCTTCCATCAGGCGAGAGTGTGCAGTCGACAGTCTCGTCGTTGAGCGTAAGCATGTCGGTTGATGTAAGGCTGACGCTGAAATTCATGTCGGTAGAGTAGCCGAGCAGGCGTCCGCTTATTTCTGCATAACCGTATGAAGGGACGATGGCAGGAAGCGGCTGTTCGCGGTCGAGCTTCTGCTTGCGCAGTTCGGCAGGTACATCCACCTTTTCCTTCTTGCCGTCGAGATGAATGCCCCAGATGCTCCATCCTTTGTCCGATTCAGATTCTTTGAAATCAACCGTTTTTGTGCCAGATGGTACAGGCTTGAAATTCATTGTGAAGTGGAGTTCGCCTTCAGCTGGTACAGCTGTTGCCATGTCAGGTGTGATGCCCGAACATGAAGTGTAGGCGTACTTCTGTCCGCCGGCATAGAGTGCCGCTCTAGAAGCGATGGTGAATGTTTTTCCAGGTGTATCTTCAATGCTGAACTTTACGGTTGTAGCCGTGTCGCCCAATATTATCTCGTCTATGCCGAGCACCGGAGTAGATGAGAATTTCAGACTCGGATCTTCAATCACCTTGTTTTTGGCCGAAGCCGACGTCAGAGCTGCCAGCAGGGCCATGGATGTAATGATTTCTTTTCTCATTGCTGTGAATTTTATTCAGTTGTTGTAACTTTATTTCTTGTTCGTGTGCACAATTCTGCTTATCGGACAGGCTCAACGTCCGTTCTGCGAGCGCCTGCGATTTATTTTTCGAGCGCTCGGAATTTCATCTGCGGGCGCTTGCAATTTTTGCCGTGCTTGTGCATGATGCAGATTGCGGATTGAGACAGCCGATACGGATGCACCGCTTCAGGCATTCTTTTTCAGATATATCTTGTGGTCTATGCAGTCGGGCAGTTCCTCCTGATAGTGGGTGACCATGATGAGTGTGCGGTTGTGTCGTCTGCAGAAAGTTTCTATTATGTCCTTCACCAGACGTCTGTTCATCATGTCGAGCCCGTGTAGAGGTTCGTCGAGTATGAGGAGCGACGGGTCTTTTACGAAAGCTCTGGCTAGGAGCACCAGGCGCTGTTCGCCGCTCGACAGCTTGAGGAATGTTGTGTCTCTGTGTTTGAGGATGCCGAACATGTCCATCCAGAATTCGCATGTGCCCATCTGTTCCGGCTTCGGTTTGCGGTAGAGACCGACGGAGTCGCTGAGGCCCGAGGCCACTATTTCTATTGCCGGTATGTCCTTCATGTATGCGCGGTGCATCTCCGGACTTATGTAGCCTATGTGCTTCTTGATGTCCCAGATGCTTTCGCCGCTTCCGCGCTGTCTGCCGAAGAGCACGATGTCGTTGGCATACGACTGCGGGTTGTCGGCACATACGAGGCTGAGAAGGGTAGATTTTCCGGCACCGTTCTCGCCGCTCAGTGCCCAGCGCTCGCCGTTCATCACTGTCAGGTTGAGGTCCTTCAGTATGGTGCGCTCACCGTAGCGTATGCACACGTTCTTGAAGTCGATGACGTGGCGTGTTCCGGGTTCGGCTGTAAGGTCGTCAGGATCATTGTACGGCAGGTCTACGATTTTCTGAGCTTTTTCTTCTGTCAGCACATGTGGCGGTATGGCCTTGAGATTGTCGAGATATTCGCGGAGAGTGGTCTTCGGATGCATATCCATGTTCTCCACATTGATGACGTGTGTGATGAAGTCCGGAATGTCGTCCGTCTTAGAAAGAACCAGTATTATCTGCAGTTCGGTTTCTCTAGTGAGAACCTCCAGCAGTTCGCGCAGCTGCTCGCGTGCAGTAGTGTCAAGTCCGATGAACGGATTGTCCATTATCAGTATGCGCGGATTACTGAGCAGGGTTTTTGTGAGCTGAAATTTTCTGAGCTCACCGCTGCTGAGCATGATTATTCTCTTGTCGAGCAGTTGTTCGAGATGGAAAATCTTGTACAGGTGGTGGCGTAGAGAGATTCTTTCTAGCGATATCTGCTTCTTGTCTTCGTCGCTTATGTCTTTCTGGCTGTTGATGTTGTTTTCGGCAGAAGCGTATGCCTCGTCGAGAAGTTCGCCGACGAGCGGTGTGTCGTCAACATCGTGCTGGTTCCATCGCTGCTGATAGTAATACTGACCGTCGCTTGTGCCGTATGAGTCGCGGAATGTGATGTATTTTATGTTGTCGCTGACCATCTTGGCCTTGCTCGGTGCAAAGTCGTATTCTACATGTGTGATGAGCAGCGGATGCTTCTCTGTGAGAATGTCTACGAGCATCGATTTTCCCGAACCGTTGTCGCCGGTTATGGCGATATGTTCTCCCGCCATTATGTCGAGATTTATGGGATTCTTGAAGCGGTAAAGCGGATGGCGTGCCACTCCCTCCTTTATGGATATGGTCTTCTGCATAGCTTGAAGTGTTTTATAGTTTTGTGCGCGTTGCGAATATTTTAGTGATATAAAAATCGGAATTTTCTTGGTTCTTCAGCGTCTTATCTCACTTTGTTTGCTTCGTAGTGAGGAGTAACTTTTGCATTGAAGTAAATCATGGAGATGACGCATAGTATAGCTCCGAACAGATACACCTTGTCGAACGACAAGAGTTCGGCTATCATACCTCCGGTGAATATGCCGATACCAGAACCGACATCCCAAGCCGTGAGGTAGGTCGATGTCGCGGTAGCCCTCTGATTGTTTGGAGCCAGGTTTACATAAAGGGTGTTGTATGCCGGAAACATTATTCCGAAACCAACTCCCAGCATGAGAGGTATGATGAAGAATAGGGCAGAGCATACGTCTGTGTTCCATTTCACAAGAAAAGCACATGATGACAGCAGTGCGAAAGCTGTTATAATAAGATAGAAGCCTTGTGAGATGACTTTGCATACGTATCCCTTATCCACCCATTTGCCTGAAAACATACGGCTCACGCCCATTCCTATGGCCATGCAGGTGAAAAAGAAGCCTGTTTCTACCGGTATACCTATTTCCTTGGCATATACAGCCACATAGTTGGTTGTAGCGCCGTAAGGAATGGAGAGCAGGAGCAGTGCTATGCTGGCCGGTATGCCCTTGACGAGAATGAAACGGTCGAGAGATATCGGCGGACGCTTAATCTGTGGCTTTGGAGGACATTTCACTATGTTGGCAAGAATGAAGCCTATAAGTGTGCATGAAAAGGCCACAAGGAAAATCTGATCGTAAGAGATGCGTCCGTGCAGGAAAAGTCCTATCATTGGTCCTATGCTCATAGCTGTATTGTTGGTGAGACCATAGTAGCCCAAGCCCTCGCCTCGTCTGGACGAAGGCATTATGTCTACAACTATGGTGTTTCCTCCAACGGTAACTGTGCCGAAGGCCAATCCGTGCACTACTCGGCAGATAATGAACAATGTTATCGTGCCGGCCACGATGTAGCCTGCAAATATGCTGCAGAAAATGAAATATGCAAATATGTATAGTGGCTTTCGCTGGAAAGCATCGAGCAGATATCCCGAGAACGGGCGAATGCACAGCGAGGAAATTGTGTAGCAGCACAGGATGGTACCTATAATCAGTTCCGTACAGCTGAATTCTTCTTTGAGATAAAAGGGGAGTACAGGAAGAAGAAGCCAGAATCCGACGTAGAGCAGAAAGTTGGCACCTAGTATGCAGCAATAGCTCTTGGTGAACAGTTTGTCTTTTGCCATGTGAGTTGTTGTGACGACTGCAGTTGTTGTACAGACTGTTTCAACCGGTATATGCCGTGAAGCAGCGGAGATTTTTTACTTTCGTATATATAATTGTATATATACTATTAATGCAGTGGACACCGGGATGCATATTTTACTTTTACATCTGTAAAAACCGTTGTCCACTGCATTTGTATATATGCCTTATCAGTTGGCAGCCTCAAATTCTTTGAGGAATCTGATGTCGTTTTCAGAGAACATTCTCAAGTCCTTGACCTGATACTTGAGATTTGTGATACGTTCGATACCCATACCGAATGCATAGCCCTTGTATTTTGAGCTGTCTATGCCGTTGAGTTCGAGCACCTGAGGATGTACCATTCCGCATCCAAGAATCTCAACCCATCCGGTGTGCTTGCAGAATGAGCATCCCTTGCCACCGCAGATGTTGCAGCTGATGTCCATCTCTGCAGATGGTTCTGTGAATGGGAAGTATGAAGGGCGAAGACGTATCTTTGTATCTTCTCCGAACATTTCTTTTGCAAAGAGCAGAAGCACCTGTTTAAGATCTGTGAAGCTTACGTCTGTGTCGACATACAGACCTTCAACCTGATGGAAGAAACAGTGTGCACGTGCGCTTATGGCCTCGTTGCGGTATACGCGTCCAGGGCAGAGCACTCTGATAGGCGGCTGCTGCTTTTCCATTACACGGCTCTGCACGGAGCTTGTGTGTGTACGGAGCAGAATGTCTGGATGTGATTCAATGAAGAACGTATCCTGCATGTCGCGTGCAGGGTGGTCTTCAGGGAAATTCATAGATGAGAATACGTGCCAGTCGTCCTCAACTTCTGGTCCTTCAGCAAGCGAAAAGCCCAAACGTGAGAAGATATCTACGATTTCGTTCTTCACGATTGTCAGCGGATGGCGTGTACCGAGGTTTATAGGATAGGCTGTACGTGTTATGTCGACATTGTCGGCAGAAGTATCTATATTTTCGAATTCGCTTTTCAGCAGATTTATTTTTTCCTGTGCTTTGTTCTTGAGCTCGTTGATCTTGATTCCTATTTCTTTTTTCTGTTCAGCAGGAACATTTCTGAAATCGGCCATCAAGCTAGTGATTGAGCCTTTCTTACTAAGGTATTTGATACGCAGAGCTTCTATTTCTTCAGCACTGTTGGCATGAAGCCCTTCAATTTCATTCAGCAATTCGTTAATTTTCTCCAGCATGGTATGTGAAAATTATAGTTCTAGTTGTAATTTTATGCACAAAGATAAGCAAATAACTTTAGATTGTGCTTTAATGTAAAAAAGAAACAGCTAAATTTGCACGGTTTTATAAGTGGCAGGTTCTATTCTGCACATGTAAATGTATGAAAAGAAAGATATTTTATTTCTTGGTTTTATGTTTCATGGTCGCTTCTTGCTCTAATGGAGGACCAGAAAAAGAAGTAGAGCCGGATGCTGTTTCTGATTCGGTTGTAGTTGCTGAGGAAGAAGATACATTGGATCTCTTCGATGAAGTGGAGGTTCCAAAGTCGGCAGATGAGCTTTTCAATGATTTCTTCTATAGTTTCACTTCCGACGAGTCTTTTCAGATGAGCCGCATCAAGTTCCCTCTCGTATGCAAGGATGGAGACGAAAAGCTGAAAATTTCCCGTTCAGACTGGAAGAATTTCAACAGATTTACCAGTCAGGATTATTATTCTGCTCTATATGAAAGGGAAAACGAAATTGATCTTCAGAAAGATACGTCTCTATCTCATGTGAGTGTAGAATGGATTTATCTTCACGACGCCTATATTGAGAAATATAATTTTCAACGTATAAAAGGCGTTTGGATTCTCATGGATATTGAGAAGAGTGATTTCTATCACAATCCAAACGGCAGTTTCCTTCGTTTTTATGCAGATTTCGTGAGCGATTCTATATCTTATGAAAAGAGTCTTGCTCATCCATTGAAACTCTTGATTTCCAATGAAGATGACGACACAAAGTACGAAGAGGAGACTTTGAGTGAAAGCGGTTGGAAGGATTTCAAGAAAGATATGCCACTTCCGAATGAGTTTCTCATAAACATCAATTACGGACAGTCCTATTTCAGTCAGAACCGTAAGATTCTTCTTATTGAGGGAGTAAGCAACAGCCTTTTCGTAAAATACACATTCGACCGAAGCAACGGTCAGTGGAGGTTGTTCCGCATTGAAATCTGAAAAAACTGTGCATTTTCGACATATATTTTCTCACACCGATGAAAGATTTAAACGATTATTCTCTTTTGAAACATAATACTTTCGGCATGGATGTCCGTGCCGAACGTTTTATAGAATACGTAAGTGAAGAAGAACTTATCAGCATTCTTCCTTTGTTGCATGAACACAGATTCCTGCACATTGGTGGCGGTAGCAACATTCTTTTCTGCGGAAATTATGATGGAATCATTCTCCATTCGGCAATAGCTGGAATATCGGTTGTGGCAGAAAATGAAGCTTCTGTATCAGTCAAAGTTGGTGCTGGAGTACAGTGGGATGATTTTGTTTCTTATGCTGTAGAAAAGGGATGGTCAGGAGCAGAAAATCTTTCGCTCATTCCGGGTGAAGTAGGAGCTTCTGCAGTGCAGAACATAGGTGCTTATGGCGTAGAAGCAAAAGATTTGATTGAAAATGTCGAAACTATTGATTTGACAGATGGTACACGTCGTGTATTCCTTAACGCCGAATGCGGTTACGGTTATCGCAAGAGCATTTTCAAGAACGATCTTAAAGGACGTTACGCAGTAACTTATGTAACATACAGATTGTCGAAAGTGTTCCAGCCTAAAATCGATTACGGAAATGTGCGTGAAAAGCTTCTGGGAAAAGAACTTACACCTGAGAATGTGAGAAATGCAGTCATCGACATACGACAAAGCAAATTGCCTGATCCAGAAGTAACAGGCAATGCAGGTAGTTTCTTCATGAATCCTGTAGTGAGTCTTGAGAAGTACGAAGCACTGAAAACCGAAAATCCTGATATGCCGCACTATATAGTAGATGGAGGTGTGAAGATTCCTGCCGGTTGGCTTATTGAAAAATGCGGTTGGAAAGGTAAGTCTTTAGGACGTGCCGGTGTCTGCCCGAATCAAGCTTTGGTACTTATAAATCTTGGTGGTGCAACAGGAAGCGATATCGTAGCCCTCAGCAATGCTGTTTGCCAAAGCGTAAGCGAAAAGTTCGGCATATCTATAAGTCCCGAAGTAAATATAATCTGACAGCAACATTCGGATAAATATTTTCCATGGCGGAAAAGGTGGTTTGTATACCTTTATATTTATAATAATCAGAACTTCAATCAAATAATATATGAAGATAACGGTTTTGGGAAGCGGTACATCAACCGGAGTTCCACAGATAGGATGCAGATGTGAAGTATGTCGTTCAACAGACAAGCGCGACAAGCGTCTGCGCTGTTCCTCGCTTGTGGATGTAGATGGCGTCAAGATTCTTATTGATTGCGGTCCTGATTTCCGCGAGCAGATGCTTTCTGTACCTTTTGCCAAACTCGATGCCGTTCTCATCACCCATGAGCACTATGACCATGTAGGTGGTCTTGACGATTTGAGGCCTTACTGCAATTTCGGCGATGTCGACGTTTATGCGGAAGAATTCTGTGCCAACCATCTTCGCGAGCGCATACCATATTGTTTCCTTCCGCCGGAAAAACGTTATCCGGGCGTGCCGTCCATCAATCTTTACAACATCGAACCGCATGTGCCTGTAACGGTAAAAGGAGTACAGATAATGCCATTGCGCGTAATGCACGGCAATCTTCCTATATTGGGATACAGAATAGGTGATTTTGCCTATATAACAGACATGAAGAGCATCCCGGAAACCGAATATGAGTATTTAAATGGAGTAAAGCTTCTTTTTGTAAACGGTCTCAGGCACACAATGCACTACAGCCATCAGACAATTGAAGAAGCCATTGATTTCTCGCGCAGGGTAGGGGCTGTCGACACATATATCATTCACATGGGCCACCAGATCCTTCCACATGAAAGCGAACAGGCACGTTTGCCCGAAGGTTTCCATCTTGCTTATGATGGATTGGTAGTTGAGTTTCCTTCTTCGGGAGTTATGAAATAAGTGCATGTTGCTTCAGCGCACTTTTGGTTCTTGCTGTTCAGCAAGTCCACTTCGATTACCACAAGCTTGTTGTGATGTTTGACAATTCTTGATTCCAGCACAAGCTCTTTTTCAGATGATTCCACAGGACGGATATATTTTATTTCCATTTTGGCTGTCACAGCTTTTGCATTAAGCTTGCTTATGACCGTCCATCCGGCAGTCTCGTCACACAATGTGGCCTGTATTCCGCCGTGTATGATGCCTATCCATCCTTCGTAGAAAGTTTCAGGCTTCCAATGGCTCACTACCTTGTCGCCGTCTTCCCAAAATTCCATGTGCAGTCCGTGGTCGTTGTGCTTGCTGCATCCAAAACACTTGAAACCGTCCACTTTGTCCCAAAAATTCTCAATCTTTTTCATAGGTGCTGACGTTGGTTGTTATGTTTTTCAAATTCTCTGTATAGACTTTTATTGTTTGGCTTCAAGAAACAGTTTTCTGAAGATTTCCTTACCGCACTTTGTCGACATAGCTTTTTCAAGGAATGTTCCGGCATTTTCTTTCGGATAATATCCTTCTGTCATGTTTACTATGCAATCGGCATCGAACAGTGGAGCAAATTTCAGTCTGTCTACTTCAGCACGCTTGTGATGATTGCCGACAACATCGGCTATCCATGCTTTTTCGTTTTCAGTAAGTCCGTCAATATTTTTGAGCAGCTCACCGGCCACAATTCTTCCCTCTTCCTCCTGATGTACCGGTAGTGTGTTGCCATATTTCTTTTTAGACTCGGGACATCCGATATCATGCATCCATGCTGCCATCTCAATCAGACCGGTCTCATGTTCAGGCAGATTTTCACAAACGGCAATGTAGTGTGTATAGCTTGCTACGCATTGTGTATGCGGAATCTGTGTCGGATCTTCTTTCATGAAATATTCCATCACACATTCTGCAACTTTATCGACCGTACTTTTCATTTTGAAGTTTGCCCCTTTTAGAGTTTTTTATATTATAGATAAGGATTGTTGTCTTTCTCAAATCCTATGCTGGTAGAAGGCCCATGCCCGCAATATACCTGTGTTTCTTCAGGCAGTGTGAGCAGTTTCTCTGCAATACCGTATACAAGTTCTCTGTAATTTCCTCCAGGAAGGTCAGTCCTTCCGATGCTTCCTCTGAAGAGCGTATCTCCAGCCCAAAGCATTCCTTCTTCCTTGCAGTAGAAACATATTCCTCCAGGTGTATGTCCAGGAGTCTCGATAACGTCGAATACAGTCTTGCCGAATTCCACTTTATCGTTCTGCTTAAGGTCTTTTCCTATAGCCGGTTGTTCGTGGTACAGCTCGTCTGTGCCTAAAAACATGCGCAGCTGGTTTCTCATGTTCTCATAAGTACTGCTGTCCTTTATGCTTGCTTCCGGCTTCAGTCCGAACGCCTTGTATGCAAAATGGTTTCCAAGACTGTGATCGAAATGCAGGTGAGTGTTCAGCAGATGCATCGGTTTAAGACCATTGTTCTTAATATAGTTTTCAATGTCATCCCATTCAAATTCGTCAAAACATCCGCAGTCTATGATGACAGCCTCTTTTGTCTCGTCGCTGACCACATAGCAGTTCTCCTGCACAGGATTGACTGTGAATTTCTTTACCTTGAGCATTTCGTTTCTCTTGCTTTATTTTGGTAAGTTATTTAAAAAAACTCTCTATTCTTATTGTCATTTCTTGCCGATGGCAACGTGTACAACCTTTTTCGTTTCAAAAAACTCCTCCTTGAAGAAGTCTTTCAGATCCCATGTCGTACATATATTTTTCATCGGTGCAATCTCGCTTCCCAGTTCTCCTCCCTTAAGTGCCAGAATACCGTTGGAAATAGAGTTCTTCTGCTCTCTTCCGATATTTTTCCTTATGGCTTTAACCAGGTCAACCAAAGGCATGACGCCACGTGTCACCACAAAGTCGAATTCATCTTTCTCTTCCTCAGCGCGGCAGTGTCTGAGAGTAACGTTTTCCAATCCCAGTGCATTTGCAATTTCTTGGGCTACGCGTATTTTCTTGCCTATGCTGTCCACGAGGTGAAATTTGCATTCCGGAAACATTATCGCTAGCGGTATTCCCGGCAGGCCGCCTCCCGTGCCCACGTCCATTATGCGTGTTCCCTCTCTGAATTTTACGACCTTTGCTATGCCCAGCGAGTGCAGTATATGGTGAACATACAGGTTGTCAATATCTTTACGGCTTATCACGTTGATTTTGCTGTTCCAGTCGGCATACAGCGGATATAGCTGTGCCATCTGTTCCTTCTGTCTGTCGCTTAGTTCTGGAAAGTATCCGAATATGTTGTCCAATCCTGTGTCCATTATTTGAAATCCTTTGAGTTGTCAATCATTAAATCCTTAATCTCCTCATATTTTATGTTAAGTACCGTAGGTCCCATAACGTACGGTGCTATTTCATACACGTTGTAGTAGAATTCAATTTCGTCCTCTTTCAGAAGGAAATTGCTGCTTGCATACATGTCTGTAAAGCAGAGATATCCGGCATCGTTGAGCTCCTTTACGTTTTTTGCACCGCACTGTTTCATAAGTGCTTTAAGCAGAATATCGTCCAGTTTCTCCTTGTATCCCTCCTTGAAGAGAGCATCCAGTTCTATCAGCTCTCCTGTTTCTCTGTTGAAGTTCAGATATGTGGTTACACTTACCGGATGCGCACCGCCGTTGTACATCTCTTCAGTCACCATGTAGTTTATTATTCCGCTGTGTCCCTCGACAGCCTTTCCGCTTATGTTGTGGTAGTTGTCGTAAGCCGATGCCATGGTTGCGCCCTTTTGTTTGTCTTCGGCATATAGAGGAAACATTGTCTGCGCATAAAGTTCTGTACTCGACTTTATGAACGAGTCGACAACCTCTTCCGGCATACCGCTCATGGAGAACACTTCGTTTTCAATATTCGTGTTTATGGTTTCCGCAGCCTTTTTCGCCAATTCATCTTCTGTATCTGTTTTTGCAAACTGCATATCTATTTTTATGCTCAGTGTCGGCGAGGCACTTCCTGCAGTGCTGTCAAGACGGTATGAAATTGAATCACCTACATTCTCAAACATCATTCCTGCGCTTTCTCCGCATCCCGACATGCATATTACTGACAATGCCGAAACCAGTGCTGCGATTATACTGTTCTTCATTCTTTCGACTTTTTGAAATCCGGTTGCAAAATTATAACTAAAAAGCCAAAAGCAAACTATCTTTTATCCTTATTTTGTAATTTTGTTGCCGATACTTTCTGCACTGAGGCATAACACGTTTCAGTTGCAACGAAAGTTGATGAACGATTTTATTTAAGCCTTGATATGAGTACACTTAAGAAAACATGGCCCGTGCAGGGAATGCACTGTGCTGTCTGTGCGGCCAACATAGAAAAGTCGCTGAAGCGGCTCGAAGGAATTGAGGATGTATCAGTAGACCTTTTTTCCAACACAGTAACCGTAACTTACGATCCGTCGCTGATTACGCCTTCTGCTATGGCCGAAAGTCTTGCACGTCTCTCTTTCGAACTTGTGGTCGATACTCCCGATACACCATCTCCTACGCCTGTTGATGCAGAAGCCCCAGAGCCTTCAGAAAGCATTTCTCCATCGCCTTCTGTCGATGAATCTACAGATGCAGTTGCATTAGCCGAGAAACGCCGTTTCCGTTCCCTTCTTTTCCGTACAATAGTTGCATGGATATTTGCCATTCCGGTCATGCTCATAGGTATGGAGTGTCATGTCGTTACCGGCGAAACTTGGTGGCTCAGCGGTCTGGCACTTGTTGCCTCTCTTCCTGTTATTCTCTATTCAGGATTCCCTTTCTACCGCAGTGCTTTCTTTCAGGCCATTCATGGACGCTGCAACATGGACACCCTCGTAGCCCTAAGTACCGGAGTGTCTTTTCTTTTCAGCGTTTTCAGTCTCTATAACCCCTTCTTTTTCTGGAATCGCGGACTCGACTCTTACGTCTATTTCGAAGCATCTTCAATGGTCATCGCTTTTGTCCTCACCGGCAAGCTCATTGAGGAACGTGCCAAGCGACGTGCCGTATCATCCATCCGTGCATTGTCTGCATTGAGTCCGCGTACAGCATGTGTAATCAGCGATGGACGCGAAGTGCCTACGCCGGTTTCTGCAGTTGTTGCCGGCATGGAACTTTTGGTGCGTCCAGGCGAAAAGATACCTGTCGACGGACACATTATTTCTGGAACATCTGCAGTCGACGAGAGTATGTTTACAGGTGAACCGCTTCCAGTTGACAAGACTGTAGGCGACAAGGTGCTTGCCGGAGCAGTCAATACCGATGGAGCTTTCCGCATGACGGCCGACAGTGTCGGTTCCGATACCCTCTTGTCTAAAATCATACGTATGGTGGCCGACGCACAGGCTTCCAAGTCGCCGGTTCAGCGTACGGTCGATCGCGTGTCCTCCTTCTTCGTACCGGTAGTAATACTGCTTGCCGTACTCACCCTTGCTGTATGGCTTTACACAGGTGGCACCGCAGCCTTCGCTCGAGGCCTTCTCTCCGCAGTATCTGTTCTTGTCATTTCTTGCCCATGTGCTCTTGGACTAGCGGCACCAACAGTGCTTGTTGTAGCCCTAGGGCGCGGAGCACGAATGCATGTGCTTGTCAAGAATGCTGAAGCTCTCGAACAGCTCGGCCGTTGCACTACATTCGTTTTCGATAAGACGGGTACACTGACTCTTGGTACACCTGTAGCCGAAGACATATTTACTTCACCGTCTGCAACGGAAGCCGATATAAAAGCTTTTTCTGCAATAGAGGCTTTGTCCGGACATCCGTTGTCCAAAGCCATTACATCGCGTCTTGGCAGTTCTGCAGGCATTGAAGCGACCGATTTTGAAAACATCCCCGGACGTGGCATCAAAGCTGTTTGTGGAGGACGTCGTTTCTGGGCTGGTAATGCAAAATTTATGGCCGACTGCGGACTTTCACCCGATGAATCCCTTGTCCGATGGACAGCATCGCGTCCTGCCGGTGCCAGCATAGTCTATTTCGGTACAGCCGAAACAATTCTGGCCGCCGCCGCTGTCAGTGACAGTGTACGTCCTGAAGCTTCCGAGGCAATAGCCGCTCTCAAAGCCATGGGAAAGAAGTTGGTCATGCTCACAGGCGATGCTGAAGCACCTGCTTCAGAGACAGCCTCAAAGGTAGGTATAGACGAATGGCGCGCATCTATGTTGCCGGACGAAAAAGATGCCTATATTGCTGAATGCCGCGAACATGGAGAGATTGTGGCAATGGTGGGCGATGGCATAAATGATTCACAAGCTCTTGCACGTGCTGATGTAGGTATCGCCATGGGACGAGGCACAGACGTGGCAAACGAAGTCGCTTCCGTTACCATTATGAACGACGACCTTCGTCTTCTTCCACGTGCCTTGCGTCTGTCGGCTCTCTACCGCCGTTTCGTACGCATGGGACTTTTCTGGGCGTTTGCCTACAACGCACTCTGCATACCTCTTGCTGCAGGAGTGCTCAACCTCTTCGGCATAAGTGTCACAATGAATCCGATGTATGCTTCGGCATGTATGGCACTCTCTTCTGTCAGCGTCGTGTTGAATGCGCTGAGGCTCAATTATGTAAAGATTTAGAATACATCCTTTTTCCTGAACTATAGTATAAGCGCGATACGGCATAGTTGATAAATAACTTTTGATGATTTATCTGCTGTGCTGTATCGCGCTTTCTTTTTATTTTTTTGTGGTGTATCTTTCGTCCGCCATTCCGTACGTCGCTTTTCTGCCAGCTCTTAACATTCTAAATATCTGCGAGCGCTCGTAATTAATTTTTTGAGCCCTCGGAATGATCTTTCTGAGCGCCCGCAGTTTTATTGTTTTTAGTTTTTAGGAGAAAATAAGGATTTTCATTTCTGTTTTTATATCGCTTGTCGTTTTTTATGATTCGGATACATTGTAGTTTATTATGGTTTTAAGGATGGATATTTTATTTTAATGTTTTTTGTATTATCTTTGCCATACCTACGAACAAATATATAAGTTGGGGGTGTTTATAAATTTTTGTGTTAATAAAATAGTGGGGTAAAGCACTTATGAAAAAAATCAAGTTCTTGTTTTTTGCTGTGGCTTTTGCCGTGGCGCAGATATGCAGTGCAGTCATTGCGTATCCTGGTTGGATTGATTTCAAACAACCCGATGGTACAATTGTGAAAATACGTCTGCACGGCAGTGAGTTTGTAAAGTGGGCGGAAAGTGAAGATGGTTACACACTTCTCTATGATTCGCATGGTAACCTTGTGTTTGCAGATATTGATTCCAATGGCGATTTGAAACCAACTGATATGTTGGCCGTTAATATTAACGAACGTAATGTAAATGTGAGGATGAGGCTTCAGACCATTGATAAGAAGCTCGCATTTTCTTCACGTCAGGTCAATATGCTTAATCAGGCCGCAGAGGCTCGTCGGCGTACGATAGCCAGTTTGTCCGACAGCAAGAAACCTATTGTAGGCACAAGAAAAATGTTGCTCATACTGGTTGATTTTCAAGATTATAAGTTTCAGAAGACCAAGCAGGATTTCGAGATGCTCATGAACCAGCTCGATTATACAGGTGATGGTCGTTACGGAAGTGTGCGCGATTTTTATCGTGAGAACTCTTTCGGAAAACTGGATTTGACGACAGACGTTGCTGGTGTTTATCATCTTGCCAATGTACGTGCTTATTATGGTGGCAATAATGGTCTTGGGCAAGATTTGAGACCTCATGAAATGGCTCTTGAAGCTGTTACGATGGCAGATGCAGATGTCAATTATGCTGATTACGACAACGATGGCGATGGTACAGTAGACGGTGTACATATAATCTATGCTGGTCCGGGCGAAGAGGCTGGTGGAGGCAGTGATTGCATTTGGGCTCATTCGTGGAGCATATCAGCCAGACTTGACGGTAAAATGATAAATAAGTATTCTTGTTCACCGGAAATCCGTGGCTCTAGGGGAAGCAATATTACACATATTGGTGTAATTTGCCATGAGTTGGGGCACGTACTTGGATGCATGGACTTTTATGATACAAATTATAAAACTGGTGGACAATATGAAGGAACCGGAAATTGGGATTTGATGGCTTCTGGAAACTGGAATGGTGATGGGGCATGTCCTGCTCATTTTAATCCATATGTCAAAATATATGATTTTGGATGGGCTGAACCGAAAATGTTCAATGAAGCCACTTATGTCACGTTGTATCCAAAGTCTGAAGAAGGTTTTGTTAGAATAAACACACAGACAGAAGATGAATATTTTCTTGTTGAATATAGAAGCAAAAATGGCTTTGATTCATGCATACCTGGAAATGGACTTATGATCTATCGTGCATCAGAAGGGTTAAGTCGTTACTATTCCAATAGTATAAATGCTAAACATAGGCAACAGTTTTATCCTTTATGTGCTAATTCTGAATTTTCAATACCAAATGAGATTCCGGAGTCATATGGAAATGTCAATAGTCCGTCAACTCCTTTTCCTGGGACTTTGAATGTTAAGGAGTTAACAGATTATTCTAAACCTGGTATGATTAATTGGAATGGTGCTCCCACGGATTTATCTATTACAGAAATAGAGGAAGATGCAGAAAACAGGTATGTTACTTTTAATTATGCAGGTTGTACTGATGCGTATAGCTTTGTTGTATCGGAAACCACAGAATCCTCTGTTGCTCTTTCTTGGAAAATGAAAAAGAATGTTATAGTCATGTTGGCAGTTAGTAAAGAACCGATTTTTGGAACTCCTGAAAATCGTTTATATAATATTGGTGAGACGATTAATGGAGGAGGTTCTGTCATATATTTAGGTAACGGATTGTCTTATATTCATAATAATTTGGACGAACGTAATTTGTATTATTACAAGTTGTTCTGTTATGATGAAATCAAAGACAAATGGATTAGCGTTAATACGCGAGAGGCCAGAACAGTTGTTGGAGTTATGCATACAAAAATTTTCCGTGAAGATTTTAGTTCAGGTATCATGAACTCCAATTGGAAACAAGAACATATCATAGGTAATACAGATTGGAAAGTTGACAGTTTGTTTGAGAATGATGACAAAATGCTTATTTTCTGTGCATACGATAATAAAGATTATGCTAATCAAAAAACGAGGATTATTTTGCCCCAATTTGATTTTTCAGGAATGAAATGCGCTATGCTTTCATTTAAATTTTTAAACAAGCTAAGGGATATGGAGATTGATTATAGATTATCTCCAGATGGGCCTTGGAATAATCTGGCAAATATCGAATCCTCATATGAAGATGGAATGCCGTATGTAGAGGAAATTTTGAATGATACATCTGTCGTATATATAAAATTACCGCAGCTGACATCTACTTATGAAATATCTTTTGTTGCAGATTATGTCAGACGTGGAGATGGTACAAGTTATGGAATAGGTGAGTATGAGCTCGCATTAATCGATAATTTGAAAATTGATGCTGATTATGATGTTTTTATATTAACAGAGAAACCAAAGTTTGTTGCTAACAATACTGCAGAATTTCATTGTACTGCTTATAGTGGTATTTTGACTTATTCTGAGTGTGGAGTTCAATGGAGTACCGATTCAAAATATTGGATAAATGTACCTATGAATGATGAAGATGTAGTGTTATTGGAAGATCTGCCCAAGAATACACATATATATTACCGTGCATATGCAGTTCTGCCGTTAAACAAAATGGCTTATGGTGAAATAAAAAGTTTTACCACACTTGGATTTGAGAAAGGAAAAGGAACTTCTGATGCACCATTTGTTATCAGTGGTGAACAAGACTGGGAACTTTTAAAATCTACTATACAAAATGGAAATGACTGTTCTGGATTATTCTTCGTATTGGGGAATTCGTTTATAATGAATCCATCGAAAAATGATATTAATGGAACTTTTAATGGGTATTTTGACGGAAATGGATTTACATTGACAATGCAAGGTAATCTGGAACCTCTTTTTGTAACTTTAGGTGAGAATTCAGTTGTGACCGATTTGAATATAGAAGCAGATGGTATAGAAACTCCGAAATTTAGTGATAGATTTTCGACTATTAGTTATTATAATTTGGGTACGATTTCAAAATGCAGCGTAAGATTATCCAATTTGATACCATTAAAAGAAAAGATATCTCTAGGAGGATTGTGCTATATGAATTACGGATGTATATTGTCTTGTAAATCTGAAATTGAAGCAAAATCTATAAGGATGGATTGTGGTGGAATATGTAATGTTAATTATAATATAATAGCGGATTGCGTTTTCAATGGAAAATTAGTTGCCAACAATAATTATAGTTTAGGTGGAATAGCTGAATTAAATAGCAATTCATCAAGAGGTAGTAATGATTTGCATGGTAAAATATATAATTGCATCAACAATGCCACACTTGAAGCTTACGAATTGAATGGAGATTCTCAAAGTGGTTCAATGGGAGGTATTTGCTCTTTGAATTATGCTGTTATTGATGGATGCATAAATAAAGGAAGTCTAAATATTCTTGTTGGCGGTACTTCTGCTGGAGGTATTTGTAGTTCAATGGGTGGTAACGCAAAAGTTAGCAATTGCTATAATCTTGGAAATATATCTGCTAAGCGAGTTGAAAGAAATCACTCATCTGTTTCAATAGGAGGCATAGTTGGAAGTGTCAGTGGAAGGGATTTATATATAAATAATTGTTATTCTTCGTCTGAAATTTTTACAGAACAATACATTTATAGCGAAGTTCATGAAATTATAGGACATTATAGAGATCAATGTACCGTAAGAAACTGTTTTTATACCGGAGTATATACTGATGCACATGCTGAAAAGTGTACAAAGGAAGAATTATCTTCACAGAATATTATTGATCGGTTGAACATGTCTGAAAATACAAATACTTGGATATTAGTAGGTGACCATCCAATCTTAAAACATGAGCAGACTGGTGTTACTGTATTATTTGATGATACATTTAGTAGTAGTGATTCTGAGATAATAATTCCATGGATATGTACAGGTGATAAAGTGCTTGAATGTGGTATCCAATGGAAAGAGGAAGGAACAAATTCCTGGAATTATATAAAAAAAGATAAAGATATAGCTCAAAAAACAGTTCTAAATGATTTACCTTCTTCTTTTCCTGTAGAAGTAAGGATTTATGCTGTAACATTGGATGAAAGTGTAATTTATTCAGGTATTGAAAGATTGGCCACGCAATTTTCTAGTATTGGTGATAAGAAAGACCCTCATCTTATAAGTGATTATAGTGATTTGCTTGCATTTAATAATCTGGTATGGAATGGTTATTATTTTGCCGGGGAAATTGTTAAATTGACTTGTGACATAGACTTGAAAGGAAATAAAGGTGTATTTTGGAATCCAATACGTTCACGTTATAATGATGGGACATTTGATGGCGAAAATGATGGCTTCAATGGCGAATTCGATGGTGACGGACATTCAATAAGCAACATGTACATTAAAACAAACAGTGGTTGTGCGGGGTTCTTTGCTAATTTTGACGGTTATATTCATGACCTGACAATTGTAGAAAGTAATATAGTTTCAAATGCATTGCCTAATGACAATAACGGTTTTGTTGGTGTTGGTGGTATTGTTGGTGTCGGATTGTACAATGATATATTCCCATGTGTAGTTGAAAGATGTGCTTTTACAGGTACTATATCAGGTGGTAATCCTGTAGGAGGTATAATGGGGACAGGATATATGGGAGCTGTGAAGGATTGTTATGTCGTAGGTTCAATTAATTATACAAATTCTATTGGTGAGATAATTGTAAACAACGGAGTGGTTGTTGCAGAAGGGTTATTTATGGGTGGTATTATTGGAATTGGAAGTGCTGATGGTTGTTATTTTCAAGGAAATATAACATCGATAGAAGAATCTGAAAATATAACTTCTGGTCCTATAAGCGGTAAATATATTGGTTCTTATAATGAAAGAAATAATAATTGTTATTACAATTTATTTTCTGATTACAAATTTTCTAATTATAGTGATGATGAAATGTTGGATTTATATGTGATGCAATCAGATTTGTTTCTGGAAAAATTACGTGACAGCATATGGGTACGTGCTGATCACGTGAATGATGGTTTGCCTGTTATTGCCTCTTGTGGAGATAGTAGAGTTACAACTTTTGAGGCCTATAACAACTATTATGGTGATGTTGTTCTTTCCGGAATTTATTATCAAGGAGTTGATAGTGTTTATCGCGTACACGGCTTCAAGTGGTTTACAACAAATACTGGAGAAATAGCTGTAAAAGATATTGTCAGTGAAGATTTCTCTAATCCATATACTTGCATATTGCCTAATAATAGTATAGGAAGTACTGAAATAAATTATATAGCATATTCTGCTTTGAATAATGATACTCTTTGGGGTGAATGGAAGTCTTTTAATCCTAATGTAATTACTCCTCAGGTCTACATAATGTCTGTAGTTTCACGTGAAAGAGATCTTTCTGAAGTCTGTTATTCTGTGAATAAAGGAACTTATGTCTTAAACGAATGTGTTTTGACTTATTATCCTAAAAATGAACCACAATATGCACGTCAAATAAATATAGATCCTGATTTGTCCCGATTTATTATTAAAGGAATTAATAATGATACATGGTATGAATGTTTTATTACTATAAAGACTGATTCTGGCTTTAAATATGAAAGTAATAAATTTGAGTGGTTTCATCAATCCCAATCGGATGTCTATAAGATTACATATATGATTGACGGCAATGTTTTTGCAGTTGTTCCTTTAAGGAGTGGCGAGAAAATTGTACCGATAGAAGTGCCTGAAATTGATGGGTATGAATTCTCAGGTTGGGACATCCCTTATGAGTACATGCCTGAAAAGGACATTGTAGTATATGGCACTTATATTTCTACAGATATAGAGATGCCGTCCGAGGATGAACGTTTGGTTGATGTATATGCTGTCGACGGTCGTCGGGTTATGAGCCGGACAACGATGGCTGAAGCAAGAAAAACATTGCCTAAGGGAATATACATTATAGAAAGACGTAAATTTCTTATCAGATAAATGATTGTTTATAAAATGTCGGCGGATTACAAACAAAATTTGTAGAATGCCGGCATTTTTTATTTTTATATTTGTTGATGTTATTGTATACGGCAACAATCTGAAATCCTGTTTCGGCTTGTTGTGTATGTTGTGAAGATACGTATATCGCCTTTAGTGATTGTTTTTTTATTTTGGAATTTCCGAAAGTGGTCTTTAACTATTTGTTTTTTTCAAAATATGTTGTTTCTTTACGACATGTTGCAAACAAGTGTTGATGTATTATCACATTCTTTGTTGCTTATCGAATCTATTAAAAACATAATAAACCAACATGAAAACAAAACTGAAGAAAGTCCTGGTCCTGGGATCGGGCGCACTGAAGATCGGACAGGCTGGAGAGTTTGACTATTCGGGTTCGCAGGCTTTGAAGGCTTTGCGCGAGGAGGGCATAAGCTCTGTTCTGATCAATCCAAATATTGCAACGATACAGACGTCGGAAGGTATTGCCGACAGGGTATATTTCCTGCCGGTGAACACGCATTTCGTTACAGAAATAATCAAGAAAGAGCGTCCTGACGGCATTCTGCTTGCTTTCGGTGGACAGACGGCGCTCAACTGCGGTACTGAGTTGTACAACACGGGTGTGCTTGCAGAGTATGGCGTGGAAGTATTGGGTACATCAGTAGAGGCCATAATGAACACTGAGGACCGTGACCTCTTTGTGAGAAAGCTCAACGAGATAGCAATGAAGACTCCGGTGAGCCAGGCCGTGGAGAATATGGAAGATGCACTTGCTGCTGCACGCCGTATAGGTTATCCGGTGATGATTCGTTCAGCATACGCACTCGGAGGATTGGGCAGCGGTATTTGTCCTGACGAACAAAGATTCATAGAACTGGCCGAGAGTGCGTTTACATTCTCTCCTCAGATTCTGGTGGAGGAATCGCTCAAGGGATGGAAGGAAATTGAGTTTGAGGTTATCCGTGATGCGAACGACCATTGTTTCACTGTGGCAAGCATGGAGAATTTCGACCCGCTTGGCATACATACAGGAGAGTCGATAGTCGTTGCTCCTACATGTTCGTTGACAGAGGAGCAGGTGAGCATGCTTCAGGAACTTTCAAAAAAATGTATACGTCATTTAGGTATAGTAGGTGAGTGCAACATTCAGTATGCGTTCAATGCTGAGACCAACGACTATCGTGTCATTGAGGTCAATGCTCGTCTGAGCCGTTCATCTGCACTTGCTTCCAAGGCAACTGGTTATCCGCTTGCGTTTGTAGCTGCAAAAATCGGTTTGGGATATACACTCGACGAGATAGGCGAGATGGGTACACCGAATTCAGCCTATGTGGCACCGTCGCTCGACTATCTCATCTGCAAGATTCCGCGTTGGGACTTGACGAAGTTTGCAGGCGTTTCCCGCAGAATCGGTTCAAGCATGAAGTCTGTGGGCGAAATAATGTCCATCGGACGTTCATTTGAGGAAATCATACAGAAGGGTCTGCGAATGATTGGTCAGGGCATGCACGGATTCGTTGGCAACGACCATACACGTTTCGAGGATTTGGACGATGAGCTGGCCAATCCTACAGACTTGCGTATATTTGCCATAGCTCAGGCTTTGGAGGAGGGTTACTCTGTAGACCGCATATACGAGCTTACTAAAATTGATCCGTGGTTCATCAGCAGACTGAAGAATATAGTTGATTTCAAGCATACTCTTCAGGGATACAACAAGATTGAGGATGTTCCGGCAGATGTAATGCGCCGTGCCAAAGTTTTGGGATTCTCAGATTTCCAGATTGCACGCTTCGTCATTAAACCGGAGAACGGCAACATGGAGAAAGAAAACCTTGAGGTTCGTGCTTATCGTAAGAAGTTAGGCATCTTGCCTGCAGTCAAGCGAATAAATACTGTGGCTTCTGAGCATCCTGACTTGACAAATTACCTGTACATGACGTATGCTGTTGAAGGATATGACGTGAACTATTATAAGAACGAGAAATCTGTGGTTGTGCTTGGTTCTGGTGCATACAGAATCGGTTCATCAGTGGAATTCGACTGGTGTTCTGTCAATGCCATTCAGACAGCCCGTCATCTGGGATATAAGTCTATAATGATAAATTACAACCCAGAGACAGTATCGACCGACTACGACATGTGCGACCGTCTGTACTTCGATGAACTTTCGTTTGAGCGCGTTCTCGATATCATAGATTTGGAACAGCCTCGTGGAGTAATCGTCTCAGTCGGCGGTCAGATTCCAAACAATCTGGCAATGAAGCTTTATCGCCAGTCTGTTCCTATACTTGGCACATCGCCTGTATCAATTGACCGTGCTGAGAACCGCAATAAGTTCTCTGCTATGCTCGATCAGCTTGGCATTGACCAGCCGGCTTGGCAGGAGTTGACCAGCTTGGACGACGTGAAGACATTTGTTGAAAAGGTGGGCTATCCTGTACTCGTGCGTCCTTCGTATGTTCTCAGCGGTGCTGCTATGAACGTATGCCACAATGAAGAGGAACTGGAGCGTTATCTGCAGATGGCGAGCGAGGTTTCAAAGGAATATCCTGTAGTAGTTTCTCAGTTCATGCAGGAAACTAAAGAAATTGAGTTTGATGCAGTTGCACAGCATGGTGAAGTTGTTGAGTATGCCATTTCGGAACATATCGAATATGCAGGCGTACATTCAGGCGATGCCACTCTGGTGTTCCCTGCTCAGCATATCTATTTTGCAACAGCAAGACAGATCAAGAAGATAAGCCGCCGCATTGCAAAAGAGTTGAACATTTCCGGTCCTTTCAATATACAGTTCCTTGCCCGCAAGAACGAAGTGAAGGTGATAGAATGCAACCTGCGTGCTTCGCGAAGCTTCCCATTTGTATCTAAGGTGTTGAAGCGCAACTTCATAGAGACTGCTACGCGCATCATGCTCGATGCTCCGTATGCACCGATGGACAAGTCTGAGTTCGACATAGACCGTATAGGTGTTAAGGCTTCTCAGTTCTCTTTTGCACGTCTGCAGAATGCCGACCCTGTGCTCGGTGTGGACATGTCGTCTACAGGCGAGGTCGGATGTCTCGGCGATGATTTCAATGAGGCCCTTCTCAATGCACTTATGGCTACCGGCTACCGCATTCCGCAGAAGGCAATTCTTGTTTCTTCTGGTCCTACGAAGTCGAAGGTGGCTCTTCTCGATGCCAGCCAGATGCTTGTTGGACGTGGTTATAAGATATATGCCACAGCTGGTACTGCCGATTTCCTCAATTCGCATGGCATAGAGGCAACACCGGTGCTCTGGCCGGACGAGAAACCTCAAGATGAGAACAATGTGATGAAGATGATTGCAGAGCACAAGTTCGACCTGATAGTTAACATTCCGAAAAACAGGTCGAAACGTGAATTGACCAACGGTTACCGTATACGCCGTGCGGCAATTGACCATAACATTCCTCTTATGACCAACGACAGGCTTGCAAGGGCTTTCATAGAGGCTTTCTGCGAGACACGCCTTGAGGATATTCAGATAAAGAGCTGGCAGGAATATAAATGAAATGTATGCAGCTGCTTGCATCGGAATGATTGAACAATATTTGTTCCGATGCGGCGATTTCTGATGTTAAGTTTTAAATATAGTGATAGCCACATCATTTTGTCGGTTCGACGTATGATATGGCTATCATTGTTTTGTTTTTTCAAATTACTATTTTTGCTGCATAACTTATGCTGGCTGTATGATTGAAAATAAAAAGTTAAAGTTTAAATAATTATGAAAATTGGAAGACTCTTATTGATTGCCTGCGGAATGGCTGTTCTGGCTTCTCCTATATCTGCCCAAGACAAATTGTATGACAACACTTTTCCTCTCGGGAGCGTTAAACTTCTTGACGGTCCTTTCAAGCATGCTTGCGACCTCAATGTGGAGACTTTGCTTAAATATGATGTCGACCGCTTGCTGGCACCTTTCCTCAAGGAGTCTGGTTTAACTCCTAAAGCTGAAAGTTTTGAGAATTGGAAGGACCTTGACGGACATGTCGGTGGACATTATCTGTCGGCTCTTGCAATACACTATGCAGCTACGGGCAACGTTGAGTGCAAGCGCCGTATGGATTATATGGTGAGCGAGCTGAAGCGCTGTCAGCAGAAAAACGGCAATGGATATGTAGGCGGAGTGCCTCACGGTGCAGAAATTTGGAGTGTAGTGAAGAAAGGCAACGTCGGTATCGTACCGAAATTCTGGGTGCCTTGGTATAATCTGCACAAGACGTATGCCGGATTGCGCGATGCATGGATGTACGGTGGCAACGAAGACGCCAAGCAGATGTTTCTTGATTTGTGCGATTGGGGACTTACTGTAATTGCTCCATTGAGCGATGAGCAGATGGAGAGAATGCTCGACACCGAATTCGGAGGAATGGACGAGGTTTATGCCGATGCATGTGCTATGACAGGCGATCTTAAATATCTTGATGCGGCAAAACGATTCTCGCATCATTGGCTTCTCGACAGCATGGCTGAAGGCAAGGACAATCTTGACAACAAACATGCCAATACTCAAGTGCCTAAGGTTGTGGGATACCAGCGGATAGCGGAACTGAGCGGCGATAACGGTAGAATGACAGATTTTGACACTTACGAAAAGGCCACGAAGTTTTTTTGGAATACGGTTGTGAACACACGCACTCTTGCTTTGGGCGGAAACAGCCGGCGCGAACATTTTGCGCCAGCATCCGACTGCAAAAGCTATGTTGAGGATAGGGAAGGACCGGAATCGTGCAACACCAATAACATGCTCAAGTTGACGGAAGGGCTGTTCAGAATGAATCCGCTTGCCTCGTATGCCGATTTCTACGAAAGAGCAATGTTCAATCATATTCTTTCAACTCAGCATCCGCAGCATGGAGGATATGTGTATTTCACATCGGCACGTCCGGCTCACTATCGTGTGTATTCTTCTCCAAACAGTGCCATGTGGTGTTGTGTCGGCACGGGCATGGAGAACCACGGCAAATATGGTGAATTCATTTATACCCACATAGGCGATAGTCTATATGTCAATCTTTTTGTGGCTTCGGAATTGGATTGGAAAGAGAAAGGCATTATGTTGAGACAGGAAACTCAATTTCCTGATGAGGAAAGAAGCCGATTGGTAGTTCATACAGATAAACCTGTGAAGGCCACATTGCTGATACGCCATCCGTGGTGGAGCGATACAGGTCGGATGAAGGCTGTTTGTCGTGGACGCGATTATGCCGCAGGGACAAATCCATCAGAATATATAGTGATTGAACGAAAGTGGAAAGACGGTGATGTCATAGACTTGACATTGCCAATGAAAGTGACAGTTGAGGAACTTCCTAACGTTCCTGAATATGTTGCCATCATGCGAGGGCCTATACTTATGGGTGCACGTGTGGGCACAGACAATCTCGAAGGATTGGTGGCCGATGACGGACGATGGGGACATATTGCTCACGGGCCTCTTGTTTCTGTTTTCGATACTCCTCTGATAATTGGAAGTCGTGAAGACATAATCAAGAAACTTGAAAACATGCGTCCTGTGGATGGTAGTCCAATGTGTTTCACAGTTCCGGGACTGTTCACGTTGAAAGGAAAGCCGGAACCAGATTTGGTTATCGAGCCTTTTTCCCGTATTCACGACTGCAGATATATGATGTATTGGCTGTCTATGGGAAATGAGGAATATGAACGTATGCGTAATGAAATGGTCAAGAAAGAACAGGCTAAGCTGGAACTTGACAAACGTACGGTTGATGCCGTTGCACCTGGTGAACAACAGCCGGAGGTTGACCATAGTATGAAGCGTGAAAAGTCGTTTACCGGCAATTTCATGGAAGAGACATGGCGTGATGCACGCGACGGCGGTTTTTTCCAGTATGAACTTTCTACTGAAGGGAAAACTTCGTTGAAGTTGATGGTACGCTATTGGGGCAACGAGAGCGGACAGCGCACATTTGACATCTTGATAGACGGAAAGAAGCTTGTTGAGGAGAATCTGGCGGGAAAGTGGAATAAAAAGGAAATGATAAATGTGGAATATCCTATTCCTGCTGAGATGCTGAAAGGCAAATCGAAGGTAACGGTTTCCTTCCAAAGCCGACCTGGGCATACTGCAGGAGGAGTATTTGGCGTTCGTCTGCTGACAGCGTCTGATAAATAAGTGAAGTTGGTTTTGTATCGTCATGTATAAGGCTTATTTGCCTTAGACACACTCGATGAAAACTATAGCTGTCATGTGGCTTTATATCAAAGAAAACATATATCTTTGCTCAAGACAATATTATATCAATAAAATTGCAAATGAACATAGACAGTCTGCTGAAACGGTATTTGGGTGAAAGTGGTGCATTGCCAGTCATAGAAATGTTCGACAGTGAAAGCATACATGCAGTCTACAAGGATATTGTAAATACGCTGAAAATGCAACCTGACATAGAATTGGGCATATTGCAAACATTGAGTTATTGTTTCTATGAGATATTGGATAATGTTCTGACCCATTCCATGAAAGCGTGTGGTATTGTAGTGATGCGTTACGATTCCAAAAAGGCGAAGATACAAATCATGGTGGTTGACGACGGCATCGGTATACATCGTTCACTGACGGAAAATAAGGTGTATCGCAACCTGACGGAAGCTGAGGCTCTCACCCAATGTATGCTTGACAAGGTGACCGACGGAAAAGGTATGGGCTTTGGACTGTATTCCACCGCTTGCTTGATACGTCAGGCTGGTATTATGCTGAAACTACATTCAGGTAGTCATATCTTAATTTCCGACGGAGTGGATGAACGAATAGAGGAAACCGAATTCTGGCAAGGTACGGTCATCTATTTCGAGCTCTTTTCCGATAAGGATATTGACCCTAACAAGGTTTTGGAGGACAGAACAGATGTTGTTTCTGAGTTTAATGATGAGTTTCTTGATACGGATGACATGGATGATTTATGGTAAAATTTGAAGTAAGGAGGTATATATGGCTATATTTAAGTTTGTGACAATAGGGGAGAATCTCGGCACGCGGATGCTTGGCGAAAAAGTTCGTAATATGTTGTTACCCATGATTCAGACTGAAGAAAAGGTGGTGCTTGATTTTGAAGGCGTGGATGTGGTGTCAAACTCTTTTGCCGATGAATGCCTGGCAAAACTGTTGCTTGTCATGCCACTGGAAGAGCTGAAGAAGCGCACAACATTCCGTGGACTGAACGACTTTGCACGCAGGAACATTGCAGTGGCATTCAAGCGGAGAATGTTAGCTATGAAAGCGTAAAGAGTCAGAAACAAAGTGGAAAGCAAAACCGACTTTTAAGGGGAAAATGATAAATGTGGAATATCCTATTCCTGCTGAGTTGCTGAAAGGCAAATCGAAGGTAACGGTTTCCTTCCAAAGCCGACCTGGACATACTGCAGGAGGAGTTTTTGGCGTTCGTCTGCTTACGACGTCTGATAAATAAGTGAAGTTGATTTCGTAAAATTGTTCGTTGGTTTTGTATCGAGTGTGTCTAAGGCTGATTAGCCTTAGACACACTCGATGAAACATTGATAATGAAAATTTTATAGACCTATAATTTAATATTTTATGAAAGAACTAAAGAAGTACGGTCTCGAATCTTCAATAGGTGAAAGCGAGAATCTCGAGTCTAAGAAATTCAGAAGGTCTCAGAATGAATGGGGGTATGGCCATGGTTCATTGCCTGAAATCGAGATACGGCCTTCAGGTCATGGCAGTTCTTCAGACTCTGATTCATGGAACAGCTCCGGCATTAATCCTGATACAGGCAGCAATCTTGCTGGCAATATAAAAGAAACTTGTAAAAGAACTACAATGATGTCAAAAGTATATAGAATAGCCTTTATATTATTGTGTTTCCTGATTCCAGCAATGCAGTCATGTAAGCAAAATGCAAAAAAGGAAATATCCGCAGAGAGGCTAACGGAGATTCATAAGCGTGACAGTGCCAAATTAAGTTTGACACCGATGCTCAATAATAGAGATTTTGAGCATGTACTCCCTAGTATAGATTCTTTGATTGCAGAGTATCCCGATGATCCGCAGCTTTATTTTGTTGAAGGGTGGGTGTATGATATGCAGGGCGACAGTCTTTTGGCACGCACCGCCTACACCAAGTCCTGTAGTATTTATGACTCGCTTATTGCAGCCAATCCAAATATCAGTGACATGGTTAATAGGGCTTATATTGTGCAGATTCTGTATGGAATGGATGCTTATAACCGTGCGTTGGATGATATGCTGTCTTTTGTCGGCTCCTCGAGGGATTCGTTGTGGATAAATGACATGAGAGAAACGGTGTTTAAAAAAGAAGAACTGTCGTTTTGCGAGCTTTCAAATGATACGACATTAAAAAATAGATAAATATCAAATGATATATTATCATTATTATAGGACTACAATGTGTAGAACATTATGGCCGTGAATCCCCAAAAGCTGTCCTTTTGAAAGACGTAACCTCTGTGTTGATCATGGTACAGGTAGTCTTAAGTTCAATGGCATAGTTAAACAATTTTTCAAAGAAGATAAAAACGGATGTGTACATATAGAAATACCGCAACCATGAAGTATATTGATTTTAAAATATTGTTATGCAGTTTTCTTTTTTTAGTATCGTCATCAACAGTTGCTCAGACGATTGATTCAGATTCTGTTGTATATTACTTATATGACCACGTCAAGGAAAACCAAGGCAGTGGCAATGCATGGGAAGACCGCATCATAGAATTGGACTACAGGGGTGATTCCGTATCCGGTTGCATGTGGGGAACATCAGATGAGTTCCAAGGTGCCCGTGAGGGATACTATCCCGGCCATTATGTCATAGGTCTCAAGGATGTCCGCATATGTGAGGACTCGATCTTCTTCATCCTTGACTCCCGTGGTGAGCGCTTCTTCAGCAATCCTGTTGATGTAGACATCCACACATCGGCAGAAGCCAAGGAGCGTGGTTGGCATGACTGGGCTCAGGATCCGAGCTCGGCCTATGCTGTAGTCCCATGTCGTGGATATATCAGCGGTGATACGATAGTAATGAAGGAAGTACATGTCAAGATGCTGCATTCTTATGACGATTTTTATTCTTTTTGTGGCGACATGCTTTTCGTTCGCACAAGTCTTGACAGCATACGCAGGATAGATCGTCGGATGTCTCCAGAAGATGAGAAGATGAACAGAAAAAGTGGCGTTTATGACAGAGAGTAACGGATAGCGATAATTGCAGTAGAGTTAGTCGTAGCAATTTGCTTTGCATGCATGTCGGCTTCATTGCAGAATAAATTTATGATGATTTGAAATTTTGATTATTATGATAAACAAGTTGAAATTACTCATATTATTTGTATTTTGTTGGCTGTTAGTTGATGCAGAAGCTCAATCTGAATATACAAGAAGAAAAGCGTATGATCTTGCGCGTACATGGGAAGCTCTGAAGTCGGATAGTTCTGCTTCAGCCCAGAATGCTTTTTTCGAGGCTTTTCCTGAAACGTGGACGGATTTTGTCCGTGTTTCGGATTATCTCAATCAGGGAGGTTCTGGAGGATGGGATTGCATGGATTGCATAAATGCTTTTGGACACTTGCCTGCCGTCAACGACACAGCCTACTGTATAAAGCTTCTCATGCTGTCAAGCGGTGCGGATTATGATGCGGATGCACCTA
This sequence comes from Bacteroides sp. 43_108, assembly GCA_001915545.1. GTDB lineage: Bacteria > Bacteroidota > Bacteroidia > Bacteroidales > Bacteroidaceae > 43-108. Next base: position 96,949 of record MNQS01000022.1, read on the forward strand.
ATTACTTCCAAGGCGTTCTCCATTCTCAGATGGAAAGCATTATGTATTGGGAGAATGAACTGGTTTCTGATATGTCAGCAGGCAAAAGACTGCGTATAGTTTTTTATCTGCTCTCCAAAGCTCTTCCAAGCGATCAGATGCGTTTCTGGCAGTTTTACTGGTCATCGATGTATTTTTATGAAGACGGCGGTTCTCCAAATACAAAATATAAGGCGGAAAGTCGGCGTATGCGTATTCTTTTGGAAAAGGAAGGATATGCAGATTTAGTAGAAACAATGGAAACCGCATATCGGTATTTTAATGGAGGTGTAATGTTCTTGTCAACCGATAGGTTTGTTTTTCCAGCATCTGTCAAGTGATTTGTCAAGTTGTTTTGATAGTTCAGCAGTTTGTTACATAATTTTATAAAATATAGATATGAAGATTATAGTAGTTGCAATTTGTGTGTTTTGCATTACAGCCGTTGATGCATTTGCACAATTCCCATATATGAAAAAACGTGCTGAAGAACTCAGCGCAGCCTATGTCAGACTTCAGTCAGACAGTTCTGCTTCTGCGCAACAGGCTTTCCTTCGGGCTTTTCCTGAAGAATGGACAGACTTTCTTTGCATTTTTGATTATATTGATCTTGGCGGACGTGATACCGAACGTTATATTGAACGTTTCGGCAGTCTTACGGCTGTCAATGACACAGCCTACTGCATAAAACTTCTCATGTTAGCAAGCGGAGCTGACCTTGAAGCCGGACTTCCAGAAGCATTCCGAAATATGCTTCATCAACGGCTCGAATGCTGTTCATGTGTCCGGAGTACAAAAGAGATCTCGTCAAACAAGGATGTTCTTCCTATAGTATTCATGCTTTTGGCTGATGCTTTGCCTGGTGATCAGATGCGTTTCTGGCAGTTCTACTGGTCGTCGCAGCACAGCAAGGAAGGTGGCTTTGTATCTCATGAGCAAGAATTGATGCGTATGCGTGGCAGGTTAGAAAAAGAAGATTATAAGGATTTGACGGAGATAATGGAAATTGCCTACAAGTACTTTAATGACGGTGTGCTTTATCTATACGACAAGAGGTTTAAAGCAGACTGATGCATAGTGGTGAAATTCCTTAGCGCACTGTATATTGTTGATGTATTGTTTGTTGCAGATACGGCGATTTTTATCATATCGTATTCGTGAAAAAACATATTTTAATGACATATAAATGAAAATGGCTTGTATGAAATTTAGTTCTCCAAAAATTGTTTCAATGTTATGCTTCCTTTTGATATGGTGTTCAGAAGCGTATTGCCAGACGTATCAGGAAGTGTATAATCTTGATTTTTCCCGTGTTGAAGATGGCAAGGCAATAGGATGGAGCAACTTCAGGTATAAATCTGGAGGAAGTGTTAGTGTAGGAACAGCCGATGTCGACGGCAAAAAATGTCTCAGGTTGAATTACCATAATCTGACCACGACGTATATAGATTTTGGTACAGATAATCCAATTGTTTTGCCAGAACGTCTGCAAGGAGAATTGGAGGTTTCACTGAGCTATATGTGCGATTATATGCAGTGGGCGGTAATGTATGTTTATGCTTCGGATCCGGAATCAGGTGCTGTATACGCAGATTCTGTAAAGTTGCAGTGTGGAGGCGGATTTGTTAGTACTTCAGTCTCGCTAGATGCACCTAAGGCACGTGTACTTGATGTCAGGATTATTGGAAATGGTAAAGAGTACGAACATTTCCCTGACATGTCAACACGGTGTATGTTTATTGAAAAGCTTGAAATTGCGTGTGGTGGACATGTTCTCAACAATGCGGAGGCTGTGTGTATTCCAAAGATGGACATGAAGATTCTCAACAAATCCTTGCCTGTAGAACTCTCTGGTAAAGACGGCTTTGACGATATGAATGTGCTTGATGCAGATGTGCTCGGCATTGGTTTCGGCATGTTTGAAGACAGCAGTCTGCCGGTTGCCGTCGCCGAAATTTTGAAGAGGCAGATTGCTGAGGGTGGATGCCGTACTGTAGTCGCAGAGTTTTCGGTTGTAGAAGGGTTGTACCTCAATCGCTATGTTTCAGGTGATGAAGATTTCACACGTTCCATGATAGAGCTGTTCAGAAACGACACAGTTTTCTTGAACCTTATAGAATGGATAAAAGGGTTCAATGTCGGACGTGAGGACAAAGTTCGTATTTTGGGATTGAATATTCCGGTCCGTCAGCAGTGGTCGGTTAGGGAATATTCACTTCCTGATGCAAGAACGTTAGGTTGTACCACTTTCCTGCAGACGGCCTCCAAATCGGCAGAATGTGATGAATTGGATTCTCTGATAAATATACTTACCGATGAGATGCGAGCCGACGTAAATATTCTCTATCAGTATGGAGCTGATTATATAACATCCAATCTTGACAAGTTCGATGAGATGCTTGGATGCGCGGACACTCGTATGATTCGGTATTTTCTGCTGAACAGTTTCAAAGACCCCGACAATTATTTTCTTGATGATTGGAATCCCTATTCAAAGGATTCTCTGCAATACGTATTTTTCCGCGATGTAGTCCGAACACTTATTCCGGAATCTTCACCTATTATATTTTTAGGCTGTCTGTCCACATTGCATCATTCTGAAGCAGTCAATCCATGGAACCGTTCTCTGGGATGTCGTCTGCGTGAGGAGTACGGCAAGAGGTATGCCTGTCTGGGCATAATAAGCGACAGGCCCCGCAAGGGAGAAAAGGAATATGTTTCTCCTGAAAACAGTCTTGACGCACTGTGCCGGTGGGCTCATTCTCCTTATCTTTATGTAGATTGCAGAAAACTCGGTGGGCTGGTATATGTAAGAAGTGACAGCTATTTCATTAACAGTGGCGAGTATTTTGAAGGAGTGCATGAATTTTATGATCTGATATGTCCTAAAAGCTTCATGGACGGTATGCTTGTCGTGAAGTGAATATTGATTTGGATTGAACGCTTTAAATGTTAAGTCTTCTTTTATGTAGCGTGTGGACTTTGTAGTCCATACGCTTTTTTATATAAAAGCATGATGTATGTTTTAAAAAAATCTTTCTGTGCTGTAAGTTTTCGATTTGTTTCCTTATTTTTGCATGTTACTATAGACTTAAAATGTGTCGTGCCGTATAGGTACGTAGATATTGTTTATTATATATGGAAAATGGTAAATGCCCGCATTGCGGGTATGAAGCAGGGGATGCCAAGGTATGTCCTTGCTGTGGAAAGAAAATAAATGGGGCAATGTCTGTTGTACGTTCTCCTTTAGCTGATGCCGGATTGATGCTTGGCGTGTCGCTCCTTGTCATCATAATGATAAAGAGTCTTATGTTCGGTTTTACATGGCTAGGTACTGCATGGCTTGCAGTAGATGTTGTCTATATCCTGTTATGGGCAAAATGCAGACGTGGAGGACGTCTGGTGAAAACTGCTACTATATGGTTCATGTCGTTTTCCTTGATAGCTCTAGTGCTTTTGTTTGCATTTGATGAAGAGGCTAAACCTAAAATGCCTGTTTTTCAGGGTACTCATGCTGATACTTTAGCAGGTTCGAACAGTCTTGAAACAGAAGTTCTCGATGATGAACCTATTACAGAACCTGAGCCTGTAGTAGAAGACTCTATAGATGTGTCTATGGATTCAACTTATTATGAAACAGTTGCTGCTTCCAAACATGATTCGTTGGCGGTTGATGCAGCTGTACAAGATTCTTTGTGATTATAGGCAGGGGTGTTCACAACGCAGATGTAGGATTCTTCAGCCTTTGCCTATTGTAAATATGTGCATTATATATTAAGCTATAAGATATGTCATTGATAAAATGTCCCGAATGCGGTCATACGGTATCGGACAAAGCTCCGACGTGTCCCGAATGCGGTTGCCCTATTGCGGGCAATATTATTATGTGTCCTAAATGCGGAACAGCTAATCTCAGAGACAGCAAGACTTGTGCAGGCTGTTCAGAAACATTGACGGTGGAACCTTCGGATACATGTGAAAACAACGGCGAACAGCGTAAGGTTGTGCAGAATGTAAAGGACGTACAAGAGAAATATAACAAAGTGGTCCGTGACTATAATAATGGCCATTTTGAAGAAGCACGTGCCGGAATAGAAGAGTTGCTTGCCGTGTATCCGAACAATAAGACGTTTAGAGATGTCAAGGCTTTAATGGACAGCAAACAGGACAATAAAAGGGGAAATCAGCCAGATGGTAGTGATTATATCAGGAATCTGGTGGCCGGTGGTGATGTTGAAAAAGCTTATTCTGAAGTAAACAAGCTGATAAGCAGCAATCCTTCAGAAGATAATCTGAAGCTTCGAGCTGAGATTTCTGCTATGTGCGCAGATAAGTTTGCAGACAGTGCGCTCAATGAATTGCACGAAGGAAATAGTGAGAAAGCTGATGAGTTTATTCGTGAAGGGCTTATATATGACCCTGAAAATGCGCGGCTTGCAGATATAAGAAAAAACATACGCAGAAAAAGACAAAGAAAGATTGTTTGGATTTTCATTTCAGTGATTCTGTTTATAGCGTTGCTTATTTCCGCCGCTATTTACTATATATCGGGACAAAATAATTTTGAAGAGGAAACCGAGGCTTGGAATTTGGTCAGAAAATGTGAAAGTGAGCGTGATTGTGCAGGTTTGGATTCAGCATTGACAGCTTATTTATCTGTTTATACTGATGGATTTCATATTGCTGAGGCTGAGGAAATGCTTGACGCTGTACGCGAAGAGGAAAGTGACTGGAATGCCGCTCTTTCTGAATGTACAAAAGAGTCGATGAACAGATATATGGATAAGTACTCGCATGGTTTCTTTTATGATGCAGCATTCCAAAAACTCGATTCTCTGTCTTTTATAGAAGCTTTTGCCACTAATACCGAAGAATCTTTTACGGCCTATATGGCGGAATTCCCGAAAGGCCGGTATTATAACGATGCGCAGAAGTGGATGGATACACTTAAGAAGAATGTGCTTACACCAGATGAGGAGCAAAACGCCATGAGATGTATTAGAGCACATTTTGATGCAATTTCGGCTGATGATGACGAAGCAGTCAAGAGAACCGTAAGCAGTTCGCTGAGTTCATATATTGGTAAAACAAATGCTTCGTGGGAAGATGTTGAGAGATATATGAAGGAAATGCATAAGTCTTCAGATGTACGTCTTGAAGCTCAGAATTGCAATGTGGCCAAGATTGATGCAGGCAAAGGAAAATATTTTTATAATGTAAAATTCATACTGCGTAAGACATCGTCGGATTCTGCTGATGAAGTAAACGACAGTACATCTGCTGACGGATTGTCTGGTACTGCCATATTGGACAACAATATGCGTATAACATCGCTCGTGCTGAAGAAACGTTGAATGTATAACCGCTGTTAGCTTATCAGGCTTACGTTTTTCGATATACGGCACTGTGCATAATTGACTTATAAATGGTAATATTTTGAAGAAGTACTAAAACAACATGATGAAAGATATACAGAATAATGAAAAGGTAAAATCTGCAAAAGGATATAAGAAGGTTATTCTTGTATTGTGGGTTTTTGTAGTGCTGATAATAGCAGCAGTAGCTTTCAGCATATTTTTTATATCCCAGGGATGGTTGGGCAAACTTCCTCCTATTTCTGATTTGCATAATCCTATAAACAAGTATGCTTCAAGAATATATTCTTCAGACGGAAAAGTTATAGGAACATGGAGTTATGCATCGGAGAACCGCGTTATGGTGCCTTATGATTCACTTCCAGATAATTTGGTGAAGGCATTGGTTGCAACTGAGGACGTGCGTTTCTACAATCATTCGGGCATTGATCTAAGGGCTGTGGCAAGAGCCGTGGTAAAACGTGGCCTTCTGCATCAGAAATCTGCCGGCGGTGGTAGTACAATTACTCAGCAGCTGGCAAAGCAATTATATAGTGATGTGGCTGAGAATACACGTCAGAGACTTATGCAGAAGCCGATAGAGTGGTATATTGCTGTTCAGCTTGAAAGATACTATACAAAGGAGGAAATAATAACGATGTATCTCAATTATTTCGATTTCCTCAATAATGCTGTCGGCATCAGAAATGCAGCAAATACTTATTTTGGAAAAGAGCCTAGTCAACTGAATCTGGTTGAGAGTGCCACGTTGGTCGGCATGTGTAAGAATCCGTCGTATTTCAACCCTGTTAGATTCAATGAACGCAGCCGTGAGAGACGAAATGTAGTACTTTCTCAGATGCAGAAAGCCGGCTATATTACCGAGGCAGAGATGAAAGAGGCGCAGGCTGAGGAATTGGATGTCAGCCGTTTTCACGTGCTTGATCATAAGGAAGGATTGGCACCTTATTTCAGAGAATATCTGCGCAAGATAATGATGGCCGGAAAGCCTGACAGAGACGATTATGCTTCATGGCAAGGTCAGCAGTATTATGAAGACTCACTTGCATGGGAAACCGATCCTCTGTATGGATGGTGCAAGAAGAATAAAAAGAAGGACGGTACGAATTATGATATTTATTCAGACGGTCTTAAAATTTATACTACTATTGATTCGAGGATGCAGAAGTATGCGGAAGATGCTGTTTATGAGCATGTGGCGCTCTTCCTGCAGCCAAACTTCGATAGAGAGAAAAGAAATTCGCCAAACTCTCCTTATTCCAGCAGATTGTCGCGAGCTCAGGTTGACAAGATTCTGCAAAGGTATATGAAGCAGACGGAGCGCTATAGGATTATGAAGGCTTCAGGATATTCAGAAGAAGATATATTGAAGGCTTTCAATACCAAACAGGAGATGAGTGTGTTTACATATCATGGTATGGTGGATACTGTCATGACTCCTATGGATTCGATGAGATACTATAAGCGCTTCTTGCGTTCAGCAATGATGGCGATGGATCCGAAGACTGGTGAGGTTAAAGCTTATGTCGGAGGATTGAATTTCAGATTCTTCCAGTATGATAATGTTTTGGGTGGCGGACGCAGACAGATTGGTTCTACAATAAAACCGTTCTTGTATACGCTGGCAATGGAAAACGGATTCACACCGTGCGACGTGGCACCAAATGTTCAGCGCTCATATCAGGTTGGAAATACTGTTTGGACTCCACGCAATTCAAGTCATGCAAGATATGGAGAAATGGTGACTTTGAGATGGGGCTTGTCGCAGTCTAACAACTGGATAGCCGCTTATCTGATGTCGCAGATGAATCCTAAACAGTTGGTTACCTTGATGCACGATATGGGCATTAAGAATCGTGACATTTATCCTTCGCTCAGCTTATGTCTCGGCCCTTGTGATGTCAGTGTCGGCGAGATGGTAAGCGCATATACGGCTTTTGCCAATGCCGGAGTTAAATTTGCTCCTCTGCTCGTAACACGCATTGAAGATGCGAGCGGAAATGTCGTGGCTACATTTACCCCTCAGATGAAGGAGGTTATGAGTCCAAATACGGCGTACAGCATGATTGATATGCTGAAGGCTGTAATAGATGAAGGTACCGGACGCAGAATACGTTTCAGATACAACATTAAAGCTGAAATGGGTGGAAAGACCGGAACAACCAATGACAACTCAGACGGTTGGTTTATGGGATTTACTCCTAGTTTGGTGGTCGGATGCTGGGTTGGCGGTGACGACAGGGATATACATTTCAATACTATGCAGTACGGCCAGGGAGCGAGCGCCGCACTCCCTATATATGGATTGTTCATGAACAAGGTTTATAAGGACAGCAAGCTGGGATACAGTCAGGACGAAAAGTTTGATATACCGGAAGATTTTGAACTTTGTTCCAGCGAACTGGATAACCTTGAGCCAGGAACAGACTTCGTTGAAGACGATGAAGGTTCTTTGTATGGCGATGGAGAGATTGATGAATTTTTTCAATAGTGACAACAATTAATAAGTCTATTTGGATATGAAGTTTCTAGGTATAATACCTGCGAGGTATGCTTCAACGAGATTCCCTGCCAAACCTTTGGCTGTGCTTTCAGGCAAGTTGGTGGTGCAGAGAGTGTATGAACAGGTTGCGGGAATTTTGGATGACGTCGTAGTTGCAACTGACGACAAACGCATATATGATGCTGTTGTCGGTTTTGGCGGAAAAGCCGTTATGACAAGTACGGAACATAGAAGCGGTACAGACCGTTGTGCTGAAGCTTTTCACAAAGTCGGTGCTGACAAATATGATGTCGTTGTAAACATACAAGGTGATGAGCCTTTTATTCAGGCTGAACAGATTGAAGCGCTCAAAAAATGCTTCGATGATGATGCTACACAGATTGCTACACTTGTGAAGCCTTTGTCTGAAGAGGATGGAGCAGAGGTGCTTGATAATGTTAATATCCCGAAAGTTGTTGTGGATAAGAATATGTATGCCATGTACTTCAGTCGTTCCGTTATACCTTTTGTCAGAGGTTATGAAAAGAATCTGTGGCTTAAGCTTCATAAGTATTATAGACATATAGGAATATATGCTTATCGCGGTAATGTGCTTGATGAAATAACCAAATTGAAGCAGTCTTCGCTGGAATTGGCAGAGTCATTGGAACAGTTGAGATGGTTGGAAAACGGTTACAAGATTAAAGTGGGCGTAACAAATATCGAAACTGTCGGTATTGACACTCCTGAGGATCTAGAACGTGCAGAAGAGTTTCTGAAACATTCAGAAAATATATTTTAAAATTTCCAGAATGTTTATCTGGATTGTATGATATTGGGAAAAAATTAACTTTGAATATGTTGCTTATGGACAGAAGTATACAGCCAGAACTATCATCTGTGGAACTTAGTGATATCAGAAAGCCTGATGTACGTGTTATGCGTAATGGCATGAATCTTGCATGTTTCGATGTTCCAGGATCGGAGATGGTGAGAGCTGATTTTCTGTTTCGCGCAGGTCAGTGGGAGCAATCACGCCCTTTGCAGGCAAAGTTCAGTTTCAGTCATTTGAAAGAGGGTACACATAGCTTTTCTGCGGATGAGATAGCCGAAAAGCTTGATTTTTATGGTGTATCTGTTGATTTTGTCTCAACTATGTACTATTCATTGGCAACTGTTTATTGTCTTAAAAAATCATTCAAGAAGATTCTTCCAATATTGCAATCCATATTTACAGAACCGGTCTATGAGGAAGACAAGCTTTCGCTGGAACTCAGTACAGCGAAGCAGTCTTTCCTTATATCATCGCAGACTGTAAACTTCCAGTGCCGTAATCTTTTCTATAAAACTTTGTATGGATGTGGGCATCCGGTGACCATGCAGCCTGAAGAAAAAGATTTCGTGACATTGAATCGTGAAGATCTTCTGGAGTTCAAGAACAAATATATCGGTTCTGATAATTGCAAGATTTATCTTACAGGTGGGCTGGATGATGATATAATTACAAGTGTCGAGTCTTTATTCGGAGAGTCGGCATGGGGATGCAGTAGCAAAGAGACAGAGCTTCTTAAACCTCACGATATAGTAAGTGCAGAGGAGAAACGTTCTGTTGTCAAAATGTCCGGAACTTTTCAGTCGGCAGTACGTATGGGATGTCTTTTCCCTCCAAAGGATAGCGATGACTTTGTACCTCTGACAATGCTTTCCACTATTCTTGGCGGATATTTCGGAAGCAGGCTTATGACAAATATCAGAGAAACAAAAGGATATACGTACGATATAAGTACTGTTATCAGTACGGTGCCTTATAACAGCGCTTTTATGGTTGTTACGGAAACAGCCAATGATTATGTTGAGCGCGTGATAGAGGAGGTCTATCTTGAAATGGAGAAGCTGAAGAGAGAGCCAGTAGGCGATGCTGAGCTTGCACAGGTGAAAAATTATATGACCGGTTATGCCTGCAGAAACAATGACGGTGGTTTTCAGCTTCCGAACGCATTTGTTATTCTTGACATTTTGGGAAAATCGCCTGAAACACTTCTAGAGAACAACAGGCGTATACGGAATATGTCTGCAGATGTGATTATGGAGTATGCCCAAAAATATCTGAATGCGGAAAATATGAAGGAATGTATTGTGGGTGATGTACATTAAAAACATGCCTTTTTTTGATTATTTGATTTTGTGCCGTTTTAAGGCTGTAAGATATGGTTTTGATGCGTTTTCGACAGTATGTCGATAAGCAATCTCAGAACGCTTGTTTGCCCATTAAAATCGAAAATATGGCAAAATGTGCTGTTTTTTGACGGTTTTAGACGTAAAAAAAACAGACATCCTTTGCTGTGTCGCTATTTTGTCGTATTTTTACGTATAAAAAGAAAATTTCGATAGATGTTAGATCAAGACAGAATTATTAAGATTGATATCAATGAGACGATGAAATCATCGTACATTGATTATTCAATGTCGGTAATAGTAGCACGAGCTTTGCCGGACGTACGCGATGGCTTCAAACCAGTGCACAGGCGTATTCTTTACGGAATGATGGAACTTGGAAATACCTACGACAAACCGCATAAGAAATGTGCAAGAATTGTCGGTGAGGTATTGGGTAAATATCATCCTCATGGCGACTCTTCTGTATACGGTGCATTGGTGAGATTGGCTCAGCCATGGGCAATGAGATGTACTCTTGTCGACGGGCAGGGTAACTTCGGTTCTGTAGACGGCGACAGTCCTGCAGCTATGCGTTATACAGAGGCTAGACTTACTAAGGCCGGTGAGGCCATGATGGACGACCTCTATAAAGAGACTGTAGATTTTCAGAACAACTTTGACGACTCTCTGCGTGAGCCTACTGTAATGCCTACACGTATACCAAATCTGCTGGTTAACGGCGCAAGCGGTATTGCCGTAGGTATGGCTACAAATATTCCTACTCATAATCTTGGTGAGGTGATAGACGGATGTGTTGCTTATATAGATAATCCTGAAATCACCAGCATGGAGCTTATGAAGTATGTCAAGGCTCCTGATTTCCCTACAGGTGGTATAATCTGTGGTCTTGATGGTGTTAAGGATGCTTATGAAACCGGTAAGGGACGAATTGTGGTGCGTTCAAAGGTTGAGATTGAATCTGATGTCAATCACGACAAGATTGTAGTGCACGAGATTCCTTACAACGTAAACAAGGCTGAACTTATCAAGAAAATTGCAGATCTTGTAAATGAGAAGAGAATAGAAGGTATTTCAAATGTCAATGATGAATCGGACCGCGAGGGTATGCGTATTGTCATTGATGTGAAGCGTGAGGCGAATGCGAACGTCATACTTAACAAGTTGTATAAGATGACAGAGCTTCAGTCAAGCTTCAGTGTCAATACAATTGCTCTTGTCAAGGGAAGACCTAAATTATTGACATTGAGAGACTGCATAAAATATTTCGTAGAGCACCGTCATGATGTTGTTATACGCAGAACTATTTTTGACAAGCGTAAGGCTGAAGAACGTGCACATATTCTTAAGGGATTGATAATTGCAAGTGACAATATTGATGAGGTTGTGCATATCATCAGAGCGGCCAAGTCTCCTCAGGAAGCAATTTCTGAATTGATGAAGCGTTTCGAACTTGATGATATTCAGGCAAAGGCAATTGTTGAAATGCGTCTGCGTCAGTTGACAGGACTTGAGCAGGATAAGCTTCATGCTGAATATGACGATCTTATGAAACTTATCGATTACCTCAATGGAATACTCAATGATCCTGAGTTCTGCAAGAAGGTTATGAAAGATGAGCTTCTTGAAGTTAAGGAGAAGTGGAGCGATGAACGCAGAACATTTATCGATTATACGGCAAGTGAAGATTTCAATCCTGAAGATTTCTATCCGAACGAGCCTGTAGTGATAACTGTTTCTCACCTTGGATACATCAAGAGAACTCCGCTTGCCGAATTCCGTACACAGGCCAGAGGAGGTGTAGGTGCGAAGGGCGGAAGTACGCGTGATGAAGATTTCATAGAACATATATATCCGGGACAGACGCACAACACGATGATGTTCTTTACTCAGAAGGGACGTTGTTTCTGGATGAAGGTTTATGAGATTCCGGAAGGTACTAAATCCTCAAAGGGACGCGCTGTACAGAATCTGCTTAACATTGACAGTGACGATAAGGTTACTGCATTCATCTGCGTTGAGAACATCAATGATGAAGAGTGGGTTAAGACTCACAACCTGATTTTCTGTACAAAGAACGGTACTGTCAAGAAGTCAAGATTTGAACTGTACTCACACCCGCGTTCAAACGGACTCAATGCTATCAATATCGTTGAAGGTGACAAGGTTATTGAAGTATGTTTGACTTCTGGAAATGACGACATCATAATTGCCAACAGAAATGGTAGAGCTATACGTTTCAATGAGAATGCTGTAAGACTTATGGGACGTACTGCTACAGGAGTCAGGGGACTGCGTCTTGACGATGATGGCGAGGACGAAGTAGTCGGTATGGTATGTCTTGCATGCAACAAACCTCTGGATCCATCAATGTTCAACGAGAATGAAGAGGAAGCAGATGATGACGTTGCGGACGTTGCTGAGGAAGAAGAGGATTCTTCTGTCGACGTACAGGAACAGGTTGAAGATGTATCTGACGACTTCCCTGAAACAATAATGGTGGTTTCAGAAAAGGGTTACGGAAAGAGATCAAATATCGGAGGATACAGAATTACCCACAGAGGTGGAAAGGGTGTGAAGACACTGAACATCACTGAAAAGACCGGAAAACTTGTAGCAATAAAATCTGTTACTGACGACAACGATCTTATGATTATCAACAAGAGCGGAATTGCAATCCGTTTGGCTGTAAGTGATGTAAGAGTTCAGGGACGTGCAACTCAGGGTGTTTCTCTGATAAATCTTAAGAAGCGTAACGATGTGATAAGTTCGGTTTGCAAGGTTGAACATGTTGAACCTGAAAACGAAGAAAATTCACAAGAAACGTCAGAAAATACAGAAAGTATACCTGAGAACCAGAATTAAGTGATATTTTAAGAACTTAAAAACTAAGTAATATGAAAAAGGTATTTGTGATTTGTGCATTGCTGTTGACTGCTGCTTCAGCTGTGTACGCTCAGAAGAAAAATGTCACAAAGGCTCAGTATTTCCTTGAGGATGCCCTTATGGATCCTAAGCATGTGAACTACGAGAGAGCTGATATGGCCTGGGGCTTTGTTGAGCAGGCAATGAAGAACCCGGAAAGTGTAAATATGGCAAAAACATGGAATATTGCCGGTAACCTGAAGGTCATCTATAGCAACAAGATGCTTATGGACAGATCTAGTACTGGTAACATGGATTACGATGCTTTCTTCGACCTGCAGTACGACATCGTAACTTTCTTCTCTAGATGCGACAGCCTCGAAAGACTGCCGAACAAGAAAGGTGAAGTGAAGGAGCCTGAATACCGCAAAACTAATCTTGAACTGATCAAGACTCCTCGTCAGAACCTCTTAATCGCTGGTAGCCAGTATGTTAATTCTGATGTTAACAGATGTATCAAGTTCCTTGATCTGTATTTCAGCACTTTCAGCGACCCATTCATGGCTGAACTGAATTTCGAGTCTACAGATACAATGAAGTATGATGCATACTATATTCTCGGAAATGCTTATGAACAGCTGAAGGATACAGCGAAGGTTATTCCTGCATATGAGCAGGCTGTAAATTCTGAAACATACGGAAAGAATGCATGCTTTGGTCTGATGCAGATTTATAAGAACCGCGGTCAGAATGACAAGTGGCTTGAGTATTGCGAGCTTGGTGTTAAGAAATTCCCTAATGAGCCTGTATTCTCAAAGGTTCTTCTTGGAAACTATATTGAAAACAAGAGATGGGATGACGCTCTCAAAATTGCAGATCTGCTCATAAAGAATGAGCCAGATGATGAGTGGGCTTATTACAATAAGGGACTTATCTATTTTGAAAGCAATCGTGCAAACGAAGCTTACGAAGTATTCCTTCAGACAATAAAGATCAAGCCTGACTACCTTGAGGCTTACGCTGCCGCAGGAAAGGCTGCTTGGAAAGTTGCCGATACTTCAAAGGATAAGAACGTGACTAAGGAATACTACAATAAGGCTATAGAGATGTTTGAGAAAGCACGTGAGCTTTCACCTGATGATGCTACAACATGGGGATATTCTCTGTATGCTTGCTATAACAACATTGGCAATACTGCTAAGGCTAAGGAATTTGCCAAGTATCTGAAACAGTAAATCCTTAATTTTGCAACCACGGACCGTCCAATATAGTAGAATGTTGCATGACGGTTCGTGGTTTTATATATATTGTGATGTACAATTTAATATGGACCTGATTATGAAGCGATTTGTTTATTTTTTGCTGATTTTAGCATTTTGCGGTATAGTTGATGCCATGTCGCAGACAGAGGAGCCTGTGAAATATAAAAGAAGGTCCGTATTGAAGGAAATAAAGTCGAATATAAAGAGCGGTAATTATACGCGAGCCGACGAGCTTTTCCAATCTGCTATAAAGACCTACGAACAGGCTCGGAGTGATGCTGAATATTATTATATTGAGGCTAATATTCAGATGAATCTGGCATTGGAGGAGAATAAGAAAATGTATCTGGCTACTTCTCCTGATACATTAAAGTATTTCAAGTATATTTATAATATGTATCACTACAGTTTGATATGCGACAGTATTGAGTCTGTACCTGACGAAAATGACCGTGTCAAGCATAAGTATCGTAGTGATCTGTCTTCTAAATTGTTGAAATTTAGAAATAACCTTCTTAATGCAGGTAAATTTTTCTATAACAAGAAGCAATATGACGAGGCTTACAACAATTTGGATATGTATTTGTCCAGCCACAGCTCACCGATTTTCTCAGGTAAGGATGCAAGGGGCGCCATATTGAAAGATGATACTCTGAAGGTTCCTGTTCTGGCTGTTTTCAGTGCTTATGCGGCTCAGAAATACCAGAATGCTGTAAAATATATCGGGTGTTCATTGCAGGACACGCTTGGACGTAAGTATCTGATTGAAATCGGATGCAAATCGTATGCCCAATTGGGCGATACAGCAAACATGCTGTCTATGCTCAAGAGAGGTTTTGATGAGTATCCTGATTATGAGTATTATTATTTTACATTGCTGAACTATTATAACGATGAACTGTCATATAATGATGCCCATGAACTTACTGTGCACATGATAAGTCATTTTCCTGATGATTCACGTTTCTGGTATATCAAGGGCAAGGAGGAAATGTTCATGAATAATCTGGATTCAGCATTGGTGTCTTTTACGAATGTTGTAAAGCTTAAATCCGATGATGCCTATGCGTATGCAAATATCGGTAATATTTATCTCCATAAGGTTCACCAGATAAACCAGTCGTATCAGCTGTCTATTGAGGATCCTAGATATGTAACAAAGAAGGCATTTGTCACAGACCTGTATCGTAAAGCTTGTGAAAACTTTGAGAATGCAAAGAAGTACAAGGAAGACGACACATCGCTATGGCTTCTTGGTTTAAGGGAATCATACTTTAAATTGAATAAGGGCAAAGAGTTGAAGTCTCTTGAAAAGTATAAATAATGTAGAGTGGGGCACGTGGTGCCCCTTTCTGCTTTTGAGTATAGTCGGCATAGTGTTTGTACTCCATAACATGGTATTTTTATATTCAAAAGTTTTGCCGGCTTGGCGTTTTTAGTCTAATCTTACACAAGTTAATCCTAAATAATATGAAAAACTTATCTTTGAAAACTGTTTCGACCATTTTAGCTCTGTCTGCATTTATGGTACAGCCTACAGACTTGTCGGCATTTACGTCCTTGACCGATTGCGGATTGTATGTTCAAGATGGTGCAGATCAGGTTACGGTTGACGACAGTATTAAGCTTTGGAAGACCGAAGGTGCAAAATTATTCGAAGACAATTTGTTTACTAAACTGCGTCGCGGAGTTGGCAAAAGTAAGATTCGTGACTGCAAGATTCCTGAAATGCAACGCCTAGCATTGGCAATACGCGGGGGCAAGTATGACTTGCATTTTAGAGTAAACAGTTTTAAGCCTCTTTATACCCCGGAAACTTTGGGACGTCTTCTGCATATAGGCAACGGATACAGCCGATTTCAGCAAGTTACGGGTATTGTTGTTTCTCCAGGAAAAAATATCATTATAGTTGATGGGCTGAAAACTGATACTCCTCTTCACCTTAAAGTCGCAGATTTGTATGCCCCGGATCAGGGAAACGCAGATTGGAGTCTGCATACCGAGAGTTATGAATTGCACAACGGCGTGAATATAATAGAAAAAAAGACGCAATGGAGCGGTTTGGCTTACATAGATTACTATTTTGACAGACCTGAGTTGGAGAAAGAGATAAAGGTGCATTTCGTCAATTCGTCTGTAAATGGTTATTTTGATGCTTCGGTTGATTCTGATGCTGATTGGGACAAGCTTCTGTCAAAAGCTGTACATCCTGTTTTCGACGCGGTAGGAAAGCATGTTCATCTGGCATATCCTGTGGAGGATTTCAAAAAATATGCATCGGGAAAGGGACGTGAACTTATGTCTGCTTATGATGAGATTGTTGCCAATCAGTATGAGATATTAGGGTGGAAAAAATATGGACGAATTCCGGACAATAAGATTTTTGCCAGAGTAAATTATTCATACTACATGTTTCGTGACGGCAATGGAGTGGCCTTTAAGTTCGATACGATGAACCGTGTTGCAGATCCTGAAAAGGTTCGTCGCACGGACGAGGATGTGTGCTGGGGATTCAGCCATGAGATAGGGCATGTACATCAGCTTTCGCCATATCTTTCTTGGGGCGGATTGGGCGAAACCAGCAACAATATCTGCAGCAGGTATTGTACCCAGGCTTTCGGCTATCCGAACCGTTTGAGCAAGGCTTTCAGTGAGGCTGAAAAGAACTTCCTGCACGATGGTATGGCTGGTTCTGTAAGCAAGGCCAGAACTGCAGGAGGAATGACCGACTCAATAATTTCTCCTGTAGGACAGGATGGCGGAGATAAAGCGTTAAGTTATCTGGAAGTGGATGTCTTTCAGAGACTTGTACCGTTTTGGAAACTTCAATGCTACTACGTAAAGCACGGCATGCCTGATTTCTATCCGGATCTGTATGAGCGTATGCGAAATACAGAAAAACTTTATCCTGTGATGGCAGGAGTTGATCGTCATGCCAACGTAGTACCTTTCCAACTGAATTTCATACGTGGAGCGTCTTTTGTTGCAGGTAAGAATCTTTATCCTTATTTTGAGGCATTCGGATTTTTCAGAATATTGCGTCTGAAATATGATGATTACGGAATGTATACGTATGAAATGACAGAATCTATGCGTGATGCTTTTCGTGCCGAGATGGAGGGCTACGTCAAGTCTGGCAAATTGGCCGATCTGACGTCTGAAGAACTTGAGGCTATGTTGAATGCTCAAGAATAGATTTGTTTTTGTTTGCACTTGGATGTTTGATAATCTGTTTTAACAGCTGGACTTATTTGTCTTAGCTGCGTAACGTGTGTTTTACAGCACAAAATTATAATCTGCCACGCACAATAATGATTTTTTGTTAAGTCTTATATGTGTGTGGCAGAAATCTAAACCTATCCCGAATTATATGTAAAATCTAATATTGATGTATTATGTTGAAATTTTATTTGTTTGTTTTGCTGGCCAGTCTTTCGGCAGGACGTATTTGTGCGCAATGTGATTGCAAATGTTCTGATTATAGTTTGACATTGGGAAAACCTGATAAGGAGAATGTTTTGGAGTCGCCCGATTATTATACGTGGGGAGCTTCTCCAATTAAAGGTAATGATGGGAAATATCATCTCTACTATTCCAGATGGAAGAAACAATATGGTTTTCTTGCATGGGTGACACATTCAGAGATAGCTCATGCCGTGTCTGACAATCCTTTGGGACCTTATGTTTTTCATGATTTGGCACTTCCTGCCAGAGGTGCTTCTTTTTGGGATGGTTTGAATACACACAATCCTACAATTCATTTTTATGAAGGCAAATATTATCTTTATTATACAGGAAACACCGGTGATGGAGTGAATATGAAGAAAGGACTCAATCCGACTCATCGCAACAACCAGCGTATAGGTGTTGCCGTTTCAGAGAGTCCTTATGGGCCGTGGAAGCGTTTTGACACCCCGTTGATTGATGTGTCTAAAGATACAGCTGCGTATGACGCTCTTATGGTTGCAAATCCATCCGTAACACGAATGCATGATGGACGCTATCTCATGGTTTATAAGGCTGTTGCCAAGAAACGTAGAGGGGTGTGAGGAGGACCGGTTGTTCACCTTTGTGCAGTTGCAGATTCTCCTGTCGGACCTTTTGTGAAGCATTAAAAACCTATTTTTACTGCAGAAGGTTCTTCTTTTCCTGCGGAGGATCCGTATATATGGATGCAGGATGGATGTTATTATGCTATTGTCAAGGACATGCACGGAAGTTTTACAGGTGCAGGCCGCTCTCTTGCACTTTTCTGTTCTGAAGATGGTTTCAATTGGAAACCTGTAGATGAACCGTTGCTGTCGACGCCTGAAATAAGATGGGCAGACGGCAAGGTGTTAAAGCTTCAACATCTGGAACGTCCGCAGATTTTGTTTGACGGAGATGTACCTGCGGCCTTGTTTATGGCTGCTGATACAATGAAGAATTATTCGCGCAGCGGACATACATTTAATGTACATGTTCCAATTTTACGTAAATGACCTGTTGAATTTGTAGGACGGTTGTCGTATAAAATAAAAGCGACATGGATGCTGATTGATGTCATAATGAACATTGTTCAATCAGGATCTGTGTCGCTTTTTAGAATAATAGTAATATGTCTTGTAGGGTCAAGCTTCTTTTATTGTATATTTAATCTTACCCGTTGTGGCATTTGATTTTATTGTCAGTTTGACGCGGTATATTTTGCCCCACATGTTTACAAACTTGGCATCATCTAACTTTACTTCTTCATAAGAAGCCTGCATGTCGTTGCTGTTGAAGAATATGCCGTATTTCTTGCCGTTTATGTTGAATGTAACCTTGTCTTTTTCAACTTGCGGTTGTGCTTGTGTCATAAACATAAGTTCTGTAGGGCGCACAAATTTATCGAGGACATAGTTTTCAGTTACAGTAATATTTTTTCCACGTGTGAGGTCTATTGTCCTTTTCCAAGACTTGACCATTGCCTCTTTAGGATAAGCACCGGCTATGTCAAGATTCATTACCGCCTTACGTGATGTGATTTTTGTAGATACATCTTTTGCTGCATACTTGCTTCCATATTGCTGGTCTACTCCGTTTATCTGCGGAACATTGTGGTAGCCTGACTGCATGCTCCAGATTTTGTATCTTGTGGCATTGTTGAATGTTTCCTTGCGATATGTGCCTACACCTGGATCAATGAGCAGAGGCTGGCCGTCGGCATATACGATGAAATGTCCTACGTCATTGTGATTATGGCTTTCATTGTTGTGTCCGCCTTTGGCCGCAACGAACAATCCGTCTGTAGAATTCTTCTTCGACCTTGCTGTCATAACCTGAATCCTCGGAAGCCATGAGTCGAAGAGCAGTACATTTTCGCCTTCATATTTTTTGAATGCAGACAGTTTTGACAAGAGCATCAATTCTCTGTTGAATGTATGCAGGTAGGCAGATGTGTATGTCTTGGCCGGATTGGTAAAATAATTTCTTGATTTGGCTGTATTTGCCGCCATGCTGATGAGTTCCTTGTTTTTCATATACAATCCTGATGGAAACCATTCCACATTAGGTGTAAGTTCTGGACCAGCATCGGCGAAGTTTACAAAATATCCGTTTCCGATGTTCATCTTGCAGAGATAGTCGCCCATTAGCTTGATTTTCTCTGTAGAAGAAAATTCTGCAAATCCATCTGTTGCATAACTAAGAAGATTGAGGCAGTCGAAAAGCGAGCCGGCTGCTCTATCCCAATAGTGTGCACCTTCGTCGCATCCTCCATCATCAGGATAACCGTCAATGAATCCGTCGAGCGATTCGTTTATCAGACGCATGTATTTTATCTGTTTCTCTCTGTCTGGTTCTGCAAATAGTACACATGCCATCCAATTGGAGCATATCCATGGATTCCAATTCATAGATGCGGAACGCCACCATTCTTTCTTCTTTGCACCTTCCTCAAGTATTCGTCTTGAGATCTCGTTCTGTATTCTTGTTTCCAGATAAGGTGAGAACTTTCTTATAGGTTCTTTGAACATATACAGCATCCACGCCATCATTCCTCCTGTTTCGGCATTGAATAGGTCGAGAGACTGGTTTTCAACAAGAGGCATCTTTGGTCCGTAGTGTGCTGGTACTCCCCACCATGTTTCTTCGCATGTAGAGAAAAGGCCGTTGAGAATGTCGTTCATGAAACGTCCTTTTCCTTCCATTATTTCAGCCATGGCTAGAGCCATCAAATGATTGCGTTTTCCGAAGATGAACTGCTGGTAGCGTTCTCGGTCTCCGTTTTCTCTGAAATCTGAAAATAGGGTAATATCAGTCGTTTCCCATTTTGTACCTAAAAGTTTTTCTCCTGCACTGATGTAGCTTTTGCGCATGGCTTCAGGTATTGAATCTTGCCAGTAACTGTTGCCCCATGCAGGCACAGGTGCGAACTTTGTAGGTTCTACAAGGTGTTTCTGAAGATTCTCTACAGTGCATCTCCCTGAAATTTCTTTTTTAGTTTGTGCATCAATGGAGGCATGCATCGTTGCCAAAAGCAACATGGAAGTGAAAACAATTTTTTTCATTTGTTGTGTAAGTTAAAAAAGGATTTTGATTTTGCCATGGATATCCACCGGCAATTTGATTGTATTAAATGTGATACTTTATGTACAAAAGTAAGAAAAAATGTCTTGAAGACGTTGCATTTAGAATAAATATGGTATTAAAACCTTTTCTTTTGTATATTTTCAATTTGTTTGATAGTGAATTTGAAGAAGCTTTTCTTATTATTTGTTGCAGTGAGAAACATAAAAACAAAGTCATTGTTTTTTAATAAGTAAAATTATGCTTTTCATTCTGTAAAAATCTGTTAGAAGGCATTTGTTTAAGAATCAAGTTGAAATATATTTGTGACAGTTGACCTTAATGTTCCACAAACGGCATTATTTATGAGCTCTAAAATCAAATTAATGAATATATATGTTTCACTGTATGGAGCATTGAAGCAGTTGTTGTACGCTGGTATTTTTTGTTTATCTGTCGGTTGCATGCATCGTGCTGAAATTGATTCTCACGATAAGCCATATATGGAGTGGAGCGATATACGTTCAGGTGATTTGTTGTTCAGAATGGGGAATAGTGCATCGAGCAATGTTGTCGTCACAATTGGCGGCGGTAGATATTCGCATATTGGTATTGCAATAGTTGATTCTAGTGGAATACGTGTAGTTCATGCTGTGCCTGGTGAGGCAGGAGTGGAAGATGATGGACTGGACAAGGTGAGGTGTGATGCCATAGACTTGTTTTATTCGCCAGACAGAGCTTCTGCCGGAGCTGTGGCGCGCGTGGCATGTTCAGACTGCATAGCAGAACTTGTGTCCGCATCAGCCTATGCAGATTATGAATCTTCTGTACCTTTTGATCATAAGTATGATCTGGCAGATAGCACGTCGCTTTATTGTACAGAGTTGATATGGAGAGCCTACAGAAAATATGGTATAGATCTTGCTGATGACAGAAGGCAAGAACTTGTCATACCTGGACATGTCCTCAGAATTATATTTCCAGAAGATATATGGAACAGCAGGCATCTTACCGTTCTTCATGAGTTCGTCAGATGATATCGAGATGAAGATTGAAGAAAAAGATGTCTGCTGATTTTAAACTTTATGTTAAACTTTAAAATCTATTGATTATGAGAAAATTATTTAAATCCGTTTTTACAATCTCTGTAATAGCTTTTGCATTGTCTTCGTGTGGTGGAAGCGGGCCAAAACAGGCTTTGGACAAGTACATGACAGCTGTAAAGGACAAGGATTATGAAGCTGTAGTAGATGGTATGTATTTTAAGGACGGATTGACAGATTCACAGAAAAACTTTTATGTAGCAGCTTTGGAAGAAAAAGCATCGAAAGCAGAAACTTCCAATGGAAAAGTTTCGGATTATAAAATTACCGGTGACAGCATAATAGTTCCGGACTCGTTGGCCATCGTGTACTTTGAGACTATATACGAAAACGGTAAAGTTGAGCAGGATGAGCAGAAAATGATATATTCTGACGGAGAATGGAAAATGTATACATCTAAGTGAATTTGACTTTTTATTTGAATATTTAGGGGCATCGGAGTATGTAGAATTTGCTTCTGATGCTCCTTTTCTGAATATTGAAGTCTGTTATGCTTTGTCGCTTGACAACAGTACTTGTGCACATGAGGTAAAAAAGTGTTTTTGATGGCGAAAAAAACGACTATGGCTTTCATTTTTACATATTTTTCCTACATTTGCATTGTGAAATGAACTTTGCGGCAGTAGCTCAGTCGGTAGAGCATCAGCTTCCCAAGCTGAGGGTCACGGGTTCGAACCCCGCCTGCCGCTCGTAAAAAAACGCATGCTTATGGTATTGACAACACTTGTCATAGTTGCAGTCTTGTTTGTGGGCTATATATTGATGTCGACCGAGCACATCAATCATATAAACCGTGCAGCTGTGGCAATGTTCTGCGGAGTAGTTGCATGGGTTATTTACATGTTTAATGCCGGGACTTATCTGGACCTGGTTCATCCCGAATACAAATCTTTTCTTGGAGGAGCTGTGTCGAACCACGAGACAGTCAAGAATTTCATTGCCAACAGCGTTATTGTGCGTTACGTGGGTGAGGCATGTGCTGTAATACTGTTTCTTATCGCTACGAATACAATTGTAGAGGTAATGAACAACAATGGAGTTTTTGATTCGCTTGTCAAATGGTTGCGTATGCGGAGCAGTCGCCGTTTCTTATGGGTCATAACTCTATTGACTTTCTTCATCTCAGCAAACATAGATAACCTGACAACCGTAATCCTGATGATTTCTATCATGGGACAGATTGTCAAATCGCGTTATCAGAAGCTTATATACGCTTGTGCCATTATGGTGGCTTCGAATCTAGGCGGTTCTTTCACTGTAATCGGAGATATGACAACTCTTATGATGTGGGTTAAAGGTGTTGTCACTCCTACAGCTTTTTCACTTGGACTGTTCTTGCCTGCATTTATAGCGATGGCAGTTTTCAACTTGCTCGTTTCAGGTATGCTTCATGGAAAAGTTGAAGTGGCATCTGTTCTGGATCGTTATGATGGTGATGATTCGCCTCTTACTCCGTTTCAGAAAATACTTATATTGGCGATTGGTATTGTAGGACTCTGGTCTATACCGACGTTCCACTATCTGACGAGTCTTCCTCCGTTTATCGGTGCTCTCTGTGTATTGGCATTGATATGGGTGGCTGACGGAATATGTAATCTGGAGCGCAACGGCATGGACATGTTTGTTCAGCGCAGGTATTATAAGAATACTGAATTTGTAGGTATGCGTATAATACTTTATTTCATCGGTATTTCGCTGGGTGTAGGAGCCCTTTGTGAGAGCGGTTTCCTTAATGATGCTTCTGTTTGGCTGACAGAACATGTCGGTACGACTTACGTATATGGAATCGCAGCCGGAATACTCTCTGGTGTTGTAGACAATGTACCGCTTGTCATGATAGGTTTGAACATGTTTCCTATGGATACTGTTGCTGGTTCTACTTCTGCTTTTGTGCAGAATGGTACATACTGGCAGTTGCTTTCATATTCTTGCGCCATGGGCGGTTCTGCCTTAATGTTAGGCTCGCTTGCCGGTCATTCTGTAATGCAGCTTGAGAATATCAGAATCTCTTGGTTCCTGCGCAACATGACTTGGCGTGTACTTGTATCCTGGTTGGCCGGGATGCTCGTTTTTTGGATAACACATACATTCTGATTTAATATAAAGGAATATAAAATGGCAAAAATCAATTGTATCGGTATATTGACCTCAGGAGGTGATTCTCCAGGTATGAACGCGGCTATTCGTGCCGTGACCAGGTCGGCAATCTGTAAGGGCTTTACAGTGAAGGGCATCTATAGAGGATATGATGGTCTTGTAAACGGAGAAATCAAGGAGTTTACAACTGAGAGCGTAAGTAACATCATATCTAGAGGAGGTACAATCCTCAAAAGTGCTCGATCAAAGGAATTCATGACAGTAGAAGGCCGTGCTAAGGCGCATGAGACAATGTTGCGTGAAGGCATTGATGCGCTTGTGGTAATAGGTGGAAACGGTTCGCTTACTGGTGCAAAGATATTCGCAGACGAATACGATGTTCCTTGTATCGGTTTGCCTGGAACTATCGATAACGACCTTTACGGAACTGACCTTACTATCGGTTATGATACAACTCTGAATACGATTGTGGAATGTGTCGATAAGATTCGTGATACGGCAAATTCTCATGAGCGTATTTTCTTCGTTGAAGTAATGGGACGTGATGCCGGCTTCTTGGCTCTCAACAGTGCCATAGCTAGTGGAGCAGAGGCTGCTATCATACCGGAAGACAGTACAGATGCAGACCAGCTTGAGCATTTCATAGGCCGTGGCATACGAAAGAGTAAGAATTCAAGTATCGTCATAGTCAGCGAGAGCCCTAAGTGCGGTGCTATGTTCTATGCAGATAGAGTTCGTAAGGAATATCCTCAGTATGATGTACGTATTTCCATTCTCGGGCACGTACAGCGTGGAGGAACCCCTTCTGCTCGTGATAGAATTTTGGCCAGCCGTCTTGGTGCCGGAGCCATTGATGCCATTCTTGATGGACAGCGTAACGTCATGATAGGACTGAAGAACGATAATGTAGTCTATGTGCCGTTTACAGACGCCATAAGAAGCGACAAGGACATAAATAAAGACCTCATCAAAGTGCTCGACGAGCTTTCCATATAGAGATTGCAACGTGCATGCACTTTGCTTGCAGGTTCATTTTCACACCACATTAACATTCTTTTTTGGGGGAGCAAGCCTCGTGAGCTCTGCTGCGTGAGCAGCGGAGCTTGCGAGGCTCCCTTTTTTTGTATGCAAAGCCGTATAAAATTGCATTTATTGGCAAACCATTATCACTTAATCGATTTTATTGCGTAAATTTGCACGGTTTTTGTGGATCTTCCATTTTAGGTTCGGTTGTATAAATATTATATGGACCAGTAAATGTTTGGGAGATACATTTATCATGTTTAGCATTTGTATATAATATCAGAAACAAAAAACATTTTCATATATAAACCAATCTATGATAACAGTTTCAAATCTATCAGTACAGTTCGGAAAGCGTGTTCTCTACAAAGATGTAAACCTTAAGTTTACCAATGGTAATATCTATGGAGTCATAGGTGCCAATGGAGCCGGTAAATCTACATTTTTGAAAGCCATATCTGGCGAGCTTGAGGCTACAAAAGGATCTGTAGAATTGGGTCCGGGTGAGCGTCTTTCAGTTCTCAGTCAGGACCACTTCAAGTATGACGGCTATACGGTAATGGATACAGTCCTTATGGGACACACAGTTCTTTGGGACATAATGAAGGAGCGCGACACTCTTTACTCAAAGCCAGACTTCAGCGATGCCGATGGTATTCGTGTAGCAGAATTGGAAGAAAAGTTTGCTGAACTCGAGGGATGGAATGCTGAGAGTGATGCTGCAATACTGCTTAGTGGATTGGGTATTTCAGAAGATCTCCACTATAAGATAATGGGAGAGCTCAGCGGTAAACAGAAAGTGCGTGTCATGCTTGCACAGGCTTTGTTTGGAAATCCTGACAACCTTCTTCTCGACGAGCCTACCAACGACCTTGACCTTGACACTGTGATGTGGCTTGAAGATTATCTTGCAAACTTTGAACACACTGTGTTGGTTGTAAGTCACGACCGTCACTTCCTTGATGCTGTCAGCACTCATACTGTCGATATTGACTTTGGAAAAATAAATCTCTTTGCCGGTAACTACAGTTTCTGGTACGAAAGTAGCCAATTGGCTCTCAAGCAGGCTCAGAACCAGAAGGCGAAGGCTGAAGAGAAGAAGCGCGAACTTGAAGAGTTCATCCGTCGTTTCTCTGCCAACGCTGCTAAGAGTAAGCAGACAACCAGCCGTAAGAAGATGCTTGCAAAGCTTAACATTGCAGATATCCAGCCTTCAAGCAGAAAATATCCAGGAATCATCTTCCAGATGGACCGTGAACCGGGTAATCAGATTCTTGAGGTTGAAGGACTCAAGGCTGTTGACGAAGATGGAACAGTTTTGTTCGACAATCTCACTTTCACTGTTGAGAAAGGACAGAAAATTGTATTCCTCAGCCACAACCCACGTGCAATGACTGCACTCTTTGAAATTATAAATGGTAACCGTCAGGCTGATGCAGGAACATATCGTTGGGGTGTTACCATCACGACTGCATACCTGCCTCTCGACAATTCTGAATTCTTTGAATCAGATAAGAATCTCGTGGAATGGCTCGGACAGTATGGTGAAGGCAACGATGTTTACTTCAAGAGCTTCCTTGGACGTATGCTCTTTACAGGAGAGGAAGTTTTGAAGAAGGTAAATGTTCTTTCCGGAGGTGAGAAGATGAGATGTATGATTGCGCGTATGCAGCTTCGTAATGCAAACTGTCTCATTCTTGATACACCAACAAACCACCTCGACCTCGAATCGATTCAGGCATTCAACAACAACCTGCGTCAATTCCGCGGAAACGTACTCTTTGCCAGCCACGACCATGAGTTCATCCAGACAGTTGCCAACCGCATCATAGAGTTGACACCGAATGGTTCTATCGACAAGCTGATGGAGTATGACGAATATGTAGCTTCTGATGCTATACGCGAACTTCGTGCAAAGCTCTACGCTGACTAATTTCTTGTCTGTGCATAAGGCGAATTCTTCAGCATTGGCAATCAAAATGCATGAAAGATAGAATATTGTAAGAATGAATGTTGCGTTTTATTCGTAACATTCATTTTTTTTATCTGTGTAGCTTTATTATTGGGATAATAAAGTTAAATTAGAACATTCGATATGTTTCTTATAAAAGTATGATATTCTAGATATATGGCAAGCAATCTTGATTTCATAGAATTTGTCTGTTCCAGCTTGAAGGATTTAGGCACTATCCGTTACCGCAAGATGTTCGGCGACTATATGGTGTATGTCAACGAAAAGCCTGCTGTTATGATATGCGACAACATCGCATACGTCAAAAAGCACCCTGCCATATCCGATTTGATGAACGAAGCCGAAACGGGTATTCCTTATGATGGAGCAAAGGAACACTATGTGCTTGACGTAGAACATAAGGATGCTCTATTGAAAATCGTAGGTACTCTGGAGAAGGTGCTTCCTTACCCTCAAAAGAAATCGAAAAAAGCCGATAAGCATTCTTTACGAAGTATTCCTAATGTAGGACAGCAGACCGAACAGGATCTTTTGGCCATGGGCTACACTTCCGTAGAGTCTTTGAAAGGCGCTAAGGCTGAAGATTTATATAATGAGGAATGTCGTTTGCGCGGTTGTACCATAGATCGTTGCCAGCTTTATCTCTATCGTGCTTTGGAATATTTCGTCAATACGGAAAATCCCGATATCGGCAAGTGCAGATGGTGGTATTGGAAAGACGATTTCTTCTACCCGTCGCCTTGTGGTGCAAGATGTGTTGAATGTCCCTCTTTCCCCGAAAAATGCAAAGGATGCCGGAAAATAAAAGGTAAAGTTTTCTGGCTTAAATTTACCGGCGACGACGCATGTCCTATCTGGAAATGCTGTAAGGAACGTAAACGTGAAAATTGTGGCGGTTGTCCCGAATTGCCTTGCAGACGTTTTATGAAAGACCCTTCAATATCAGATGAAGAGAATGAATCCAATTTGAGGAAAATGATTGAAAATCTTGAAAATACCTGATGATTATGTTAGCATTCACTATAAGAAATTGGACAGAAAATGACATCCCGGCATTGGCGAAAAATCTAAATAATAAAAAGATTTGGGATAACTGTAGGGACGGTTTGCCTTTTCCTTATACAGAAAAAGATGCAGAAGAGTTTATTCAGTTCGTTTTAAGTCAAGAAATTCAGAGCAATTATTGCATAGAAATAAATTCAGAAGCGTCAGGCAACATAGGTTTTATGAGAGATTCAGATGTCGAACGTTTTAATGCGGAGATAGGTTATTGGTTGGCCGAACCATATTGGAATCAAGGCATCATGACTGAAGCTATTAAGATAGCTCTTGAAAGTTATTTTCGCAATACTGACATTTTGCGAGTTTATGCAAACGTCTACGCAAATAATGTTGCGTCAATCTGTGTTTTAGAAAATGTAGGTTTCAATCAATGCGGCATTCACCGAAAAGCTTGTTTTAAAAATGGCTCGTTTGTAGATTGTCACTATTTTGAATTGCTGAAAGAAGATTTTGTGAAGATTCTTTTGAACTGATATTCATATTAGAGTATTCCCTAATCTAATAAATGCAGTCCTTATGATACGTTCTAAAATAAAATCGCCGATACGTGCAGATTTACATACCGTTTGGAATGTAGTAACTTCGCTTCATGATTATTCATGGCGCAGTGATATATCATCTGTCGATATTTCAGATGAAAGGCATTTCAAAGAAGTTTGCAATGATGGATATGTTACAAGTTTCACCATCACTGTCTTAAAGCCGTTGGTCCAATATTCGTTTACGATGGACAATGAGAATTTATCGGGAGAGTGGACCGGATATTTCAAGCGTACAGAATCCGGAACAGAGATACAGTTTATAGAGTCAATCAGATTGAAGAAATGGTGGTTGTATCCTTTTGCTTGGTTTTATATAAGAAATCAACAAAAGCATTATGTTTCGGACCTTAAAAGAAAATGTGAACAAAATGGATAAACATATAGATTATACTATTCGCCCTTTGCGACCAAGTGAAACATATTTGTTGAAGGATTTCCTTTATGAGGCCATCTTTATCCCTGAAGGAATGGAGTCGCCTTCAAGAGATATTGTTGATTTGCCGGAACTGAAAGTTTATGTCGAAGGTTTTGGAAACAAAAAGGATGATTGCTGTCTTGTTGCAGAAAGTGCAGGTAAAATCATAGGTGCCGTTTGGACACGTATTATGAACGATTACGGACATGTGGATGATGAAGCTCCATCACTTGCCATATCTCTATATGCTGAGTATAGAAATAAAGGTATCGGTAACCACATGATGCATGAGATGATGAATCTGCTTGAACAAAAAGGATACAAACGTGTTTCGCTTTCAGTGCAGAAGGCAAACTATGCAGTTAATATGTATCTAAAGCTGGGCTTCAAAATTATAAAAGAAACTGAGGAGGAATTTATTACGGTGAAAGAACTTATTCATCAGACTTCGCAATATACAATCCGTAAGCTTGAGAACAAAGATATACCAGAGATGCAGAATTTATTTTGTTCAACGGTCCTCAATGTTAATCTTAGGGACTACACGGCGGAAGAGGTGGCAGATTGGGCATCTTGTGGCGAGAGTTTGGAAAAATGGGAAACTCTTCTCTCTAAGAATTATTTCGTCGGAGCATTCAACGCTCAAAACATCATGGTCGGTTTTTCCTCAATGAACACCGATGGTTATCTGCACTCCATGTTCGTCCATAAAGATTGGCAGGGCAGGGGAGTCGCCACACAGCTTCTTTCAGAGGTCGAACGTCTTGCCCGTCAATACGGTGTAACAGAAATCACATCAGACGTAAGTTTGACAGCACGCTCATTTTTCGAAAATAACGGATACAGCGTAATAAGAATACAGAAACATCGGGCAAACAAATTGGAACTTACAAATTTCGCTATGCGTAAGATTTTGTAGCCTTGTAGGTAGTCAATAATACTGACTTTTTCGATTTTTGAGGAATGCGTATAATAAACCGCAAAATTTGCGGTTTATTATACACACATATCTACTAACTCTTTGCCTGTATCTTCCAGTGTATCTTGCTCCACATCGGTGTGGGATTACAACCGATTCATTTTTTATTCAGTTTCTTGATTTCTTTATCAAAGTCACTTTCGAGCATATCCATTTCTCGCTTGCGGTATATCTCAAATTCTTTTTCAGCTTTTTCTATAGCTTCTTTATGTGAAATATTGCCTTTACCGATCAATATCTTTCGTTTATGGGCAATAATTTGATTATCAAGAGCTTCTATCCAGTCTTTCATCGACATAGGGTTCATCTCCAATGCCTGGAATTCTGCAAAATCGAGAAATCCTGAAACTAACAGATTCAGTCGTTGCAACTCTATTTCTGACAAATAATTTTTCGCAATTTTTACATCATCTTTGGTTACATAATTACCTTTGAAATTGGTCATTCCGACAAACGGTTTTTCATTGTCCACACGGTTATATATTACCTCAGCCACTGTATTCTCATGAACCGCATAATGCAGTTTGTTTTGCACTGTAGCGAAAAAAGTTTTAGTCATTTCGCTACGGGGATCATAGTCCGTAGCTGTAGCATATATGTCCGTAACCTGCTGGTAAAAATTTCGCTCGCTACTACGAATATCTCTGATACGTTGCAGTAATTCTCGGAAATAGCGGTTTCCTCCCTGTTTCAGTCGTTCATCATCCATCGCAAAGCCTTTCTGAATGTATTCATGTAAACGTTGTGTCGCCCAACGCCGGAAACGTGTGGCTATTTGAGACTGGACACGATATCCCAAAGCTATGACCATATCGAGATTATAATGGTCTATATTACGCCTTACCTGACGATTGCCTTCCTGACGAACTAACAAGAATTTCTTGTTAGTTGCTTCTGCTATAAGTTCTCCATCCTTGTAGATATTGTCTATATGCTGACTAATATTCTGTTGTGATGTGTCATATATCTCTGCTAACTGACTCTGTGTCAGCCATAAATCTTCGTCAGCAAAGCGTACCGACACACGAGTTATTTCGTTGTCGTCCTGATATAGGATAATTTTATTTTCTTCGTTCATGTTTATTATCTTGTTATTTGCGATTCTTCAAACTCTATTTCAGTGTCAAACGCACAAGGTTGCATGGAAGCTTTTTGTTGCAATTATAGCTTCCTATTCTGAAAAGCCGTCAATTTTTCATTTAGATTTTCTCCATTGATTTTTTCAAGTTCATCATGAAAACGTTCCCATGCTCTTAAATCCTCATACCAACTTTCTAATTCTTCCAAGTCGTCCATAACTCTTTGTCTTATAATCTGCTAATTTGTTCGAATGCTTACACACTTTTGTCGTAAGTCAATAAATTGCTTATGCTAATTTGTAAATTCTCTTGATGACATATTCTTAAACCATCAACCGTTCCAATTTCATTTTCCATTTCTTCCAATCGGGCATTTCTTGAGTCAGCAACTCATAAAAAGCTTTGGTATGGTTACGATATACCAGATGGCAGAGTTCGTGCATGATAACATATTCGATGCAAATACGTGGTGCACCTATTAATCTTGGATTCAATAAGATCTGTCCCGAGGCGGTACAACTTCCCCAGCGGGTTTCCATCTCTTTCAGTTTGATGTCAGATGGTTTTACCTGATGACGGTTAAAACGTGAAATCAATGGCTCTGCATACTCCTTGAATTTTATTTCGGCACGTTTTCTATACCAGGCTAAAAGTAGGGTGCGCGCATCCTTCCTGTGTCTGCATTCTACTTCAAGTATATTACCTTTGTAATGAACTTCATTATGTTTGCTGTCAACAATGCGTAACATGTATTGCCTGCCTAAATACAAGTGAGATTCTCCACTTACGATTTTTCTTTCTGTCGTGTGTACCCCGAAAGATGAAAAATAGCGTTGCTGTTTGTAAATCCAAGGAGCACGTCGATGAACGTGTGCTTTGATTTGCTCCAATGAGGTTTCCATCGGAGCTTTTATTTCCACGCTTCCATCAGGATGCACGCAGATGCCCAACGTCTTTCTGGCTCTGTGTTTTATAGTGTATTCAATAATGACAGAACCAAATTCTATATTGTCTTTTATTTTATCCATAATTTAGCAACATCTACGCAACCATCAATAATAGAATCCATATCGTCAAAAGAAAAATCAAGACTGTACTTTCTTTTTACTTCATCTATCAGATAATCTTCCAGCTCTATTTTCATGCGGCCGATAATATCTGATTTTTGTTGCCAGTCGACAAGCACACTGTTGTCTATAATCAACGTTTTATTCATGATTCTGTCAAAAGCCAGAGCTGTGTCCAGTGCCAGCTGTTTCAGATTGACTTGAACATTGCCAAAAGCTTTTTTATAAGTTTCCAATGCTAAACCATAATAAGCCTTTGCTGCATTGTTGGTCTGCAATTCATCAGGCAATTCATTGTCAGTATGTGCCAATATATCATCCTTGTATTTAATGACACGCTTCAAATACTCCAATTCATCGATTCTGCCCTGCTCGTATGCTTCAATAGTTTCTTTCAGCAACTGTGAGAATTTCTTATAAAACACAGGGTCTGTATCCATGTTTTCGGTGATGAACTTGCTGGTACGTGAGGCAATGGTGTCAGCCTTGGCTGCTGTTCCAACAATCTTTTCTACTTCTTGTTCAAAGGCTTCTGTGTCAAAGATATTCACGAGTTCTGTCACGGACCTTACAGCACCGCTTTCCACATGTCGGTTTATAAGCTTCTGAATCTGACTCTCATATTGTTTGTAATCAATAGTATCTGAATAGCGCAACTGGACAGCCGATCTCAGTTTTACGAACATGTTCAAGTCATCTTTATATCTTTTGATGTCTTCCTCAGAAGTGCTTGCATGAAACTCATGAGTAGAAAGCGCAATCTTCAGGCAAGAAGCATAAGCTGTCAACCTCTCATAAAATTCTTGTCGTCTGTCGTCCTCACGCAACGACTGTGCGTATGCCTCCAAATCTCTTTTATTAGGAATAGCTTTAAACAAATCCCATAGGTCTGAATACTTTTGTGGCAGTTTTTCTATTTCATTGTTGACAGGTACCAGTGTTTCATGGAAAGCCTTTTGTCCCTCTTCATCATAGTTTGAGTACAGTTCCAAGGCCTCGTCCAATTCTTTCAATACACCGTAATAATCAATGATATAGCCAAATTCCTTGTCGTCACAAACTCTGTTGACACGTGCCACAGCTTGCAGCAATGTATGCCCATTAAGTTTGCGGTCAAGATACATGACCACCACTTTAGGTTCATCAAACCCTGTCAACAGTTTGTCCACCACAATCATTATTTCAGGCTGTTCCTGATTTTTGAAACGCGAAATCAGGTTTTCTTGATATTTCTTAGGTGTGCCGTGCTCATCCATCATTTTCTTCCAATAGGCCTTCACCTCTTCCGACGTATCTCCGTATGACGAATCTTCACCTTCGCGAGTATCTGGAGACGTGATGAGTACTTCTGATGATACCATACCGATTTCGTCCAGATATTTCTTATACAACACGGCAATTGATTTACGTGGTGTAACCAACATCGCTTTGAATTTTATACCCTGCCAGTTTTCGCGGAAATGCTCGGAAATGTTCCAAGCTATGGAATATACCCTCTGGTCTGTTTGATTTACAAAATCCGTACGCGAATATTTTTTCTTCAAGTCAGCCGTTTGGTACTCATTCAGTCCGTCGCAAACTTTATTGAAGAAATCATCAATTGAACCCTCCTGCACGCGTTGTGGTACAATGCGTCCCTCGTAGAGCAAAGGAACAACAGCTCCGTCTTCCACAGCCTGTTTCACAGTGTATACCGGACGGATTATACCGCCAAATGTATTGGCCGTATTCTTTTCCTTTTTCATCAGTGGTGTACCGGTAAAAGCAATCTTGCACGCATTGGGCAATACCTTATCCATCTTGATTGCCATCTCCTTGTACTGGCTGCGATGGGCTTCGTCAATCAATATAAAGATATTTGGGTCGTCTATCGGTTGCTTCATACGCTTGACGGCAGTTTCAAACTTGTTTATGATTGTTGTAATGATGGCATCCGTATTGCTTTCCAGTAATTCTACAAGGTGCGTTCCTGTAGTGGCGTTTATTACTTCCCGTCCGCACTTCTTGAACGTGTTGGTTATCTGACTGTCCAAGTCTGTGCGGTCAGTAACCATTATTATTCTTGGATTCTGTATTTCCTTTGTTTGGGCAATAGATTGTGCAAGCAGAACCATTGTGAGCGACTTTCCGCTTCCTTGCGTGTGCCATACAACACCGCCACGGCGTTTCCCGTGCTCTAATGTTTTCACGCGTTCTGTGGTCTCCTTTACAGTGAAATACTGCTGGTATCTGGCCACTTTCTTGATGCCTCCGTCATAGATTGTAAAGTTGTGAATCAGGTCGAGCAACCGTTCAGGACGGCACATGCTGAACAGATATCTATCCTGTTCCGTTGGCAGAACTTTTTCCTGTTCCATTGCATCGAAATGAGCACGGACATATCTAAATCGGTCACTGAACAGATGTGTTTTTTGTTTGTCATCCAATGGAGTGTTTACAAGTTTCTCCAACTGATGCATATACTTTTCTTCGTCTTTTTCAGTGACAAACATTTCCTTCCATTTGTTCCAAAATTTTGCTGGCGTACATGTAGTGGCATACGCTCCGTAGCTGTTTCCTATGCAGAGCAACAAGGCGCTATATAGGTAAAGTCCACGTATACCATCATCTTTTTGGTTACGCAGATGTTGCGATATTGCCTGGTCCAGTGCTCCTTTTATGTCCGGACGTTTACATTCAATTACTACCAGTGGAATACCGTTGACAAAAAGTACTATGTCCGGACGGTAAGTATCGGCCATCCCTGTACGGGTTACTGCAAATTCTTCCGTTACATGAAATACATTTCTTTCCGGCCTTTCCCAGTCTATATAGCGCATGGTATAGCTTTTCTTGTCTCCGTCAATGTTTTGCTCAAAAGCTTTGCCAAGTGTCAGCAGGTTATAAACTGTTTCATTTCCGCTCAGATAACCGCTTTCCATTGGAATATTGCGCATGGCCAGCACCCCGTTCTCGATGTTTTGTTCCGAAAACAGCTCTTCCTTGTTGTGGTTCACACGTATGGAATTGATGCGTCGCAACTGGTTGCGCAACACGTCTTCCAGAAGTACGTTGGAGGTCTTTCCGCCACGCATGGACAATGCCTCGTCGGGGGTAAGATACGTATAACCCAACTTCTGCAACAGTTGCAAAGCTGGTATTTGGCTTATATGGTCTTCTTTGAATGAGATGTTCATTGTTATCTTATTTATTTGTTCACAGCTATATGCTTAAAATTATAAGTTGTAGCATTTTGAGCACCTTTATTAATGAATTTATTTAAGAATTTTTCAAATTCATCTATTATTGGTGTACGAGGAAAGATTGATTTTATATAATTTTGAAAATTACCCCATGTTCCCCATACTTCTTGAGCAAGTTGACTAACATAATAGTAACCTTTTGGGGCATTCATACTAATTACCATACTTTTCATGAACTCTTCTATATGCCTGTTTGTATACAATTTGAAAAGAGCATATGCTTTTTCATTCTCATTATAATCATATTCATTGTTCGTGGCTCTGCTCATATAGTCATAAATTATGTTTAATGATAAATCTTGCTGAATAGCTTTCTGTAAATAATTAGTCTC
This sequence comes from Bacteroides sp. 43_108, assembly GCA_001915545.1. GTDB lineage: Bacteria > Bacteroidota > Bacteroidia > Bacteroidales > Bacteroidaceae > 43-108. The sequence continues at coordinate 132,567 of MNQS01000022.1, forward strand.
TATTTCTCTTATTTCTTCAAATGAGAAGTATTTTTCTAATGAACGGAATTCAGAAGATAGAAAACCTGAAATATAATTACTAAGTCCATTTTCTTCTATAATGTCTAAAAGAAATGTTTTTATCTCCATATCCTCAATTTGATAATCCTCTAATAAATTTATTCTATTCAAGATTGTGTTGTATAAACTGTTAATTTGAGAATTAGAACTTCCTACATAAAACATGATACGTATAACATTTTTACATACTACAGCTGAATCTGGGATAAAGCTGTCCAACTGACTTACAAATGAATAAGTCTGATGACAGGATATTATGTTATTAACGTCCTCTTTTATATATTCATAATTTTTTAGCCAAAGTCTATTAAAAGTCTCAATAGGTAGATCTCTCTCTTGTATGGTATCATAGAAGTAACGAGCAATAGTCGCTTTATGATTTATAGCACCGTACTCGGCAGATGTTCGAAATGAAGGAAATAAGAAATATAGAATTCTCCTTATACGCTCTATCTCTACTTTGTTGTATCCAATTTCTTTTAATCGCGTATTAATATTGTATGATGGTAGTTTTATATACAAAAAGATATCTTTTTCTTGTTCTTTATTACTTTTTTCATACAATTTTAATATAACGTTTTCTTCTATTAAAACTTGTTCCCATTGTTGACTTAATAACTCATAAACAGGTTTGTACTTCAATTGCAGTATTTCTATATTCATTAAATCACGAAGTACTACATTGCCTGCCAACTTTATATAAATATTCTTAAGTGAATTAATATAGCGTTTTGCATCGCGTAAGGTCAAAAGTTCTTCAATAGCAATACTTTCGAAAGATTCTTTCGAATTGAAGATTCTATTTAGCGACTCTTTCTCTTCTTCATGCACAAACTTGTCACATTCTTTTTTTAAATATATTTCCAGATTTTCACGGTCAAAAGCAGGTAATGTATATTCTATTTGAAAAATTTTTTCTAAATAACGGTTTGCAGATCCTGTATTTTGTTGCTTAATTGCTTCAACCAAATAAGTTCTGTCATAGGCTACTACGAATTTGATTTCTGAAAAATTGGCGGCATTGCGTATTAGTTTTAATACCTCCATGATTTCATTACTGCCTAAGCGATCCAAATCGTCTATAAAAACAACAATTGGTCTGTCTATTTTAAGTAGTGACATTTTCAGTAGGTTGCCTTGTTGCTCTATATTATGTCCCATGTTTCCCAATGATAGCAACATTGATAGCCACGAAGTGGATTCATTCTTTTCCAGAATTTGAGCGTATTCCATCATATCCCGAGGTAAGGTATCTGCAAATTTCCGTAGATGTTTTCCCACTTCAGTAAAAAACTCTCTAATCAAATTGTTTTCTTTTCCATAAATCCATGGCGAGAAATCTATGCAGATAGTCTCGTGGCGCTTTAGTTCATCTTTTATCAAGTTCAAAAAAGAAGTCTTACCATATCCCCATGGCGACAAGATTCCTACAGCAAAAGATTGATTTTTTGGCTTGGTTTTAATTATTCTACGAGCTAAAGTTTGTGCAAAACCTCTACGTCCCAATAAATCTTCTTCATTAGTTTCGATAGGCTCGTCACATTCAAACCCATCCTCTTCTATTTTTTCAGAAGGTTTACGTTTTATAAACTGACATACATACGTTGCCACTACCGAAAGAGTGTATAATGGAACGATATCGAAATAAGTTATGTTGCCAAACAAAGGAATAAAAATCCATGCTTCACTAAAACGAACTGAAGCCCATATAGCTGTAATTAAAATCCATCTATATAGCCGTATCTCTGAAATTCGTTTCCTATTCTTACATTCGATACCACACACAACAACGATTCCTATAATTACAAACCAAGCTACTATTTGAGTTGGTATTTCATTTTGAAAATATACAAGAAAAGGAGTAACCCAATATTTTGAAAAAAACTCTTCAAAAAATGGTCTGAAAGTCCTGTAGATTACGGCAACTGCTAACAAATAGACATTAGTCCTATTCAAGAAGACTTCTTGAATAGGATTTATCATTTTTTTCAACCAACTTATATTGGTATATTTCGCTACAGATTTATTTACTTTTTGAGTATTTGTTTTATTCATATTTTAACTCGTTTTTTACCGATCAGAAGTTGTTGCATAAGGCCATGTTTTTGTTGGCGGAGTAATGCGAGCTTCTGTTGAGCTATTTCTATTTCGTGGTCAGTAGCTGTTAATACCTGTGCAATAGCGTTTTGCTCCTCGTAATATGGAATATCAAACACAAGTCTAAAAAAATCTGTTGGAGTAACATTTAATAAACCATGAGCTCGACCTCCTTCGTTTGCTATCTTGGTTAATCCTCTGTTTAATCCTCCATAATCAAAATAGTAAGAAAGATAGTCAATGCTTACTCGTATACTTGATTTTACATTAAAACAGATGTATAGAGATGTTACAACAGCTTTATCAGCTTCTGTCAGTCTTTTAATAGCTCCCATTGGATAGCCATTTGAATAACTTTTATTATAGCAGAACTCATCTCTGAGAACTAAATAATAGCTTTCCAAAGTTTCACTTGCGACACTTTTATTGAAGAAGTCAGTTTGAATGACAAAACCTTGTTGAGCAGATATAGTCATTACATTTTTATTGTCTTCAGTATTTTTTCTTGTAACTTTTTCACATATATCTCCTAATTTCACTTTCTTCCATTCTCCACTAAACCCAGGCAAACGTTTCTTTCCTGTAAGCAATTGTTGCATCAATCCTTTTTTACGCAATTCAAGTTTATCTATGAGTTGTGTTTGCTTCTCAATGGCTTTGTCCCATATATTGAGAACTTCAGATATTTTTTTTTGTTCTATTAATGAAGGAACTGGTATTTGTAAAGAACAGTATTCTTTTGCATTGATACCAGGTTGGCCACTCCGTTGAGACACAATCTTAATCCATTTCCAATATATAGTAGTATTAGTGTATGCTTTTAAAAAATATGGATCTATTTGTTTTGTGTCAGGCGAGAATCTTATTAAGAAACCTGCAAATACTAAATCTCCATCATTTGGGTTATAGAGATATGTTTTACCAACTGTTGCGCCAGTCCTTGCAAATACAATGTCACCTTCTTTTAAATGGTAATTCTCATTGTTGGAATTATCCACAGAGGTTTTATTACCAGTAATAAATCTTCCATCGTCATCAATATCAGTAATACGTAAATATGTCGGTAAACCTTTTGAATATGGTACGGCGGGAGCATTAATTCCATAATCACCCTTATTTAAGCATAAGTGTTCCAATATTGTTACGTTCCATTCCACTGGAATAACTCCTATCTTAGTTTTTTTATATCCTTCAGGAATAATACAGTCCGTCATATTCATTAATTTTCTGAGTTGTAATTTTTTATTGCTTTTTCAATAGTATCTATCATTGTTTTTTTATGCCATTCTAATGCTTGGTTTATATCGTCCGTATTTGGATATGTTCCATAGGCATATTTTTTGCTTTGAAACATGTAATCCTTTGCATAGAATTGAATGTTGGCAATTAGTATTGTAGATACATTTTGCATCGCGTAATCAGGTTTTAGCTTGCTAAGTGAAATCGAGAAACTAATTGATTTCGCCTGACTCCATATTTCTTTTTCTTCATGAATCAGTGACTTAAAAATGATAGGCTGGTTTTGACGGTCACAGTCAATGTTTGACTTTTTATCTCCTATGGAATACCAGCATGCGATATCCTCAAAGAAATCGAAAGCAGGCAATATCCCTTCTTTCATTTTCTGTGAATATGGAAACAACAACCTGTTAAACAAATCGACTTTATTTTCTACAGTATCATTGTGAAGCTGATTATTCTCTTTCCGTCCAGCCTGTTGCTGCAACAATTTAATTTGTTTCTGAAAATCATCTTCCTCTTCAATGCTTTCACCTTTAGCTGCTTTGATACATACAGTCAATGCTGCTTCCAGGCACTTGCTCATATATTCAACAAAAGGCATTATTTGGTCCAGTTCTGCGTGAGCACCCACAGATGGGGTAGGGCCAACTTTTACATCACAACGGTTTAGGGCTGTCAAATAGTTGTCCTTGTCTTTACTCTTCACCACAATCATTGGATAATTATGGCGCGTAAGTATATAGTTTACCATCAGTCGGGCAATACGTCCGTTGCCGTCTTCAAAAGGATGAATGCGGATGTAGCGGTAGTGAAAGACTGTGGCCAGTTCTATTGGCGACATTTCAGCTTTCTGTTCTTCCTTATTATACCATTCCACCAGATCGGTCATCAAAGCAGGTGTTTCTTCAGGTGAGGCATATTCGAAACGCTCACCTGTTACAGTTATTACTGAATTGGGACGAGTTTTATAAATTCCGGCATGTATAACATAGGATGTAGTTGTGCCTTCGGGCAATTGACGATACATTGTATAGTCTTCCCTAAGCAAGGTATGGTGCAGTTGCCTGATGAAAGTCTCTGTCAGTGGCATGTCTTTGTCTGCAGCTTCTTCTCGTATCATTTTCAGACATACATTATGGGCTTTCATTTCTTCCAAATCCTTCATGTTGGCCTCGTCTACGACTTTACCGAAAAACAGCAATAGTTCTGTTTGTCCGTATGTCAAAGTGTTGCCTTCTATGTGATTGGAGTTGTAGTTGAACTCCAGCATGAATTTGCGCTCCAGCCTGTTTTGGTATTCGGGTTTCAGTGGCTGTAATTTAAGCCATTCACTATATAGTTTTTCTATGTGTGTCATAATTATAATTGCAAACTTTGGTTATAAGTATTACCAGTTTTATTATTGTCATCCCACGTATATTTTATATTTATTATGTCTGGTGGGGTTGATTCTGATAGCATAAATTGTATTTCAACATGCTCTCCAGGATTAAGTAAGTCATATGGAAAAACGAGTCCTCCTGTTAGAATTATTCCTTTAGTTTTCCTTATATCTGTTATATGAATATTTCGAGCTGGAGCTAAACCATTATTGAAAATTTGGAGCTTTCGTATACCTCTATCTTCTTTTATTATGGAACCGCAAATCTTTGCACATTTACTCTTATGCTCTTCTTCTTTGTTTTTGTGAATTTTGTACACCTTGATTTTTCTATCATATATGAAATTAATAATAGATATAATCAATGCACAAATAGAAATAATCAAACTGGCCCATTCCATAATAGATAATAGTTTTAATATCCCAATTCTTTTAAATAATCTTTCATTTTAGCCTGAACCTCTGCCAATTCTGCTTCGAGTGCATCAATCTCTTTCTGTACTGCTGGAATATCTACTTCTGCTTCTTCCTCAAATGTATCTACATAGCGAGGAATATTCAGATTGTAGTCATTTTCCTTGATATCAGCTGGAGTTGCAACGAATGCATATTTTTCTTCGGCTACGCCAGGCTCAAGTTGTCCTGCGGTGAATTGTCTGTAAGTCGAAACAATGTGTTCAATGTCTTCAGAGCGTAGCTTGTTTTGGTTCTTCCCGCTTTCATATTCCTTGCTGGCATCTATAAACAGTACGTTGTCAGTCTTTTTTCCTTTGTTGAAAATCGCAATGGCTGCTGGAATACCCGTTCCAAAGAACAGGTTGGCAGGTAGTCCAATGACAGCCTCCAACAGATTTTCATCAATTACATGCTGTCGTATTTTTCCCTCGCTTGCTCCACGAAACAGTACTCCGTGAGGTATTACCACACCAACCTTACCGCTACCTTCTTGAGCCACCTCTATCATGTGTGATATGAAAGCCCAATCGCCTTTGCTCTTTGGAGGGATGCCTCTCCAAAAACGGTTATATGTGTCATTTGTCGCTTCCTCTGCTCCCCATTTATCCAAGGAAAATGGGGGATTGGCAATAACTGTATCAAATTTCATTAATTTGTCATTTTCCTTCAGTTTTGGGTTGCGCAGTGTGTCCCCCCATCGAATCACTGCATTGTCAAAGCCGTGCAGGAACATATTCATCATTGCCAGTGCCCAAGTGCTGCCATTTACTTCTTGTCCGTAAAGTGAGAAATTGTTGTTGTCCACTTCCTTTCCGGCTTTAATCAACAGGGAACCGGAACCACAAGTCGGGTCGCAGATACGTGCGCCAGGTTTGCTCTTTGTCAGTTTGGCTAATAAGGTTGAAACTTCTGCTGGTGTAAAGAATTCTCCAGCCTTCTTTCCCGATTCGCTGGCAAATGTGGATACCAGATACATATAGGCATCTCCGATGATATCATTGTTTTCCAGATGCGACTCGTCCAGTTCCAATTCACTGAAATCGAGCAACAGATTTTTTAGTCTTGCATTCTTTTCTTTCGGTTCGCCAAGGTTGGCTGAGTTGAAACTTATGTTTCGGAAGATGCTGCTGCCGTCTTCGCTGCTCATCTTTTCTCTGTTCGCATCCTCGATATCGGCCAAAGCCATATCAATCAGTTCTCCGATATTGCTTGCAGAACGGTTCGCGTACAAATAATCGAAAGAACTTGTTTCTGGAATGACAAAGCGTTCGTGACGCATTGAACGTGTAGCTCTTTCCTTGTCGCCTTCGTATCTCTCCAAATATTCGGCATACTTTGATTTGTATACATCGCTGACATATTTTAGAAAAAGCATAGTCAGGACATAGTCTTTATATTGGCTTGGATCTATTACTCCACGGAAAGTATCGCAAGCTTTCCAAACAACCCTATTGATTTGTGACTGGTCTATTTTCTGTTGAACTTCCATATTATTGTCTTATTTAATTTTATTCATTAATAGTTGTTGTATAATTGTCTGTCTTTTCTCTATAATTTTTAACTGTAAATCTCGTTCTTTTTGTGACAGACGTGCTATGTTTACAATTAGCTCCTGCTGTTGCAAAGAGGGTGTAGGGATTTCCAGATTCTCAACGGCAGGTTTATGAATAAGAGGTGTAGCACTGCCGGCTTGGTGAATTTTAAAATATGCTTCCACAGAAGGCTGATGCAAGTACCAGCAAAGGTATTCAGGTGTAACAATTGTTGATTTCAGACGAATTACAAAAAAGGATGTAGAAGCCACAGCCTTTTCTGGTTCTCTAAATATTACACTGAGATAATTAACACCTTTGGATGCAAAAAGAATATCCCCTTTCTGCAACAAGTTTTTTTGTATCTTAGCGCTTTGTAAAACCCTTGATGCAAACTTCATGACGACATTGTCTGCACAGTCCTTGGTTTGCAGATAGGCAACATCTCCATCTGGATCTGGTTTTTCATATACACCAGATAGAATGTCTGCAAGCTCTTTTAGATATATTTTTTTCTTAGTAATCATATTACTTTGCTTTTGATATTGCAAAAGTAATAGTTATTTCTGATAATACAAGTTTTTTGATTGTTTTTTTATAAGTAATGAAATTACTAATGTTTGTATTTGGCAGATATTGGCGTTGATTGGGCTATTATGCTTAAATGACATTCTATAAAAGCAGTTCATTTTATAGCAATGTAATTCTTTATGATGCATGATTCTCTACAAATAAATTAATTCTTTATCTTAGTAAAACAAAAATCGCTAACAGATTGAATGATAATCTATTAGCGATTTTACAGTGGTGCCACCAGGAATCGAACCGGGGACACAAGGATTTTCAGTCCTTTGCTCTACCAACTGAGCTATGGCACCTTGTTTTTCGTTTGCGAGTGCAAATGTGCTTTTTTCGAGACTGTGAAATTTTTTAGCGTTTATTTTTCTGTGTTTTGTCTGTTTTTATGTGATTTTGCTTGTTTTGGTACGTTTTTTGTTGCACTTACCGTCCTTTTTCTCCGTTTTTATGTGCAGAGGAAAAGGACGGTAGGGCAGGAGTGGGTGTTTATTTTGAAAGCTCCTTTATGAATCCGTTGCGGTATGCGTAGAGGAGTTTCTTTAGGTTTTCCACTTTTTCTATTAGTTCACGTCCTTTGTCGGTGTCTTTGACAAGCATGCGTTTTGAGTTCATTTCGACGATTTGTATTGAGCTGCGGATGTCGTCGCCACGCTCGATGGCCTCCTGTGTTGAGTGGAACGGCTGGTGCTGCACGAGATCGAGTCCACGAGAGTGGAACGTGAGGGTGTATCCTGCTATTCCTGTTTCCGGCTGGTAGGCTTTCGAGAATCCGCCGTCGATGACAAGGAGTTTGCCGTTTGCCTTTATAGGTGTTTCTCCCTTTAATGTTTTTACAGGTACATGACCGTTGATGATGTGTCGGTGTTCACCTGTGACACCGAAATCATCAAGTATCATGTCTACGACTTTCTCGTCGTTGTTGTATCTGTAGTAGTATCCCTTTTCTTCTGTGTATACTGACGGGTCTTTGATGAAATAGCGCTCAAATGTTGTCATCTTGTCCTTGTCAAACAAAGGTGAGTCTTTTCCGCACCACAGATACCAGATATAGTCTACGGCAAACTGTTTTTCGTCCTCCGGCGTATCGGCATTGAAGGCTTCGCGGACAATGTGTCCTGTCTTTTTCATCAGTGCAATGCCTTTGTATTTCTTTCCGCGTATTTCAACTTCCTTGAGCGAGCCGTCTGCATTGAGCGGTACGGATGCGTGGTACATCAGATTGGAGTTGCTGATGGAATACATGCATCCGTGCGCCAGCAGACACTCTACATGCCTTTTCAGCTTGTCGCTTGTTCTGAACGAATGTTCAAGCTTATGCATCAGCTGTTTTTCTTCATCGCTGAGCGCGTATGGGTCTTCTGGGGAAAGTGTCGGCAGGCAGGCATCTTTCATTTCGTAATCCTTTCCGTTTATGCAGCATGTTCCTTCTGCAAGATTGATGCGGTGGAGCATGTTGCGGTCCTCCATCTTGAATTCTGGTCTTCTTTTTATGATGGCCGCCTCTTCCTTGAACTGGATGATGGTGATAGCCTTGTGCATCTGTGCAATCAGACGGCGTGTTTTCTCATCATGTTTTACTGTTCCGGTGTCTTCCCTTATGCCGAAATTCTCGCAAGGATCGTCTTTGTATGTTTCCATTGCAAATGTGGCAAGCGGAAGGAGATTTATTCCGTATCCGTCTTCAAGTGTAGCAAGATTGCCGTAGCGGAGGGACATGCGCAGAACATTGGCTATGCAGGCTCTGTTGCCGGCTGCGGCACCGAACCAGTCTATGTCGTGGTTACCCCATACGATGTCAAAATGCGGATAGTTGCACAATGTCTCCATTATGAGGTGTGCGCCTGGACCTCTGTCGAATATGTCTCCGAGCAGGTGAAGCCTATCTATGGCAAGACGCTGTATCAGGTTGCAGATGGCCACAATGAAGTCGTCGGCACACTGCGTGTCGATGATGCTCTGTACAATTACATTGTAATACTGGTACTTGTTGCCTGAGTAGCTTCCTGCTGATTCGTGTAAAAGTTCTTCGATTATGTATCCGAATTTTTCGGGCAGTTCTTTTCTGATTTTTGATCTTGTGTATTTTGATGATACAGCTCTGCACACCTTTATGAGCTGGTTGAGCGTGATGATGTAGAAATCGTTCATGTCGGTTTCTACAGCCTTTATGAGCTGGAGTTTCTGCTCCGGATAGTAGATGAGGGTACAGAGTTCGCGCTTTTCATTTTCGCGCAGTGTACTTCCGAAAATTTCGTTGACCTTACGTTTTACATATCCGGATGCGTTGCGCAGAACATGGTTGAAAGCTTCACTTTCGCCGTGCGGGTCACTGATGAAATGTTCAGTTGGTTTAGGCAGGTTCAGTATAGCCTCGATGTTTATGATTTCCTGACTGGCATCTCCGATAGTCGGGTAGCTCAGCGACAGGAGTTTGAGATATCTGAGGTCGTCCTTGATGGTTTCTTCCTCAGTGAGCAGTATTTCTTCCATAGATGTGCTGTATCAGATTATTTTCACCAAAAATAGCGTTTTTTCGGCAATGTTTCCAGATGTTGCATAAAAAATGCAGAAGCACATGCTCTTTGCTTGTACTTCTGCTCTGATGTTTGATCTTATGTTGTTGATGTTCTCTATTTTCTTCTTCGTGGAGCGAACTTTTTTATAAGTTCGCTATTGAATTTCGACAGAGACCTTCTTACGTTGTATATTTTCTTGTAGCTTAGTGCCTTGTGGAACTTCTGGTAATACTCTTTTTCGATTTCCTTGTTCTTTATTTCCAACGAAGTAATTTGGTCGAGAACGTATGCATAGTCGTTTTCAGATGAGCGCTCGTTGCATTTTTTCATCAGCTCACGTTTCTTGTCGTTGAGTTCCCTCTGCTTGTCAAACATTTCGTGCATCATCGGAAAGAACTTCTGTTGTTCCTGTTCGGAGAGTTCAGCTTCTCTGGCTATGAAATTCTCCATTTCTTTCTTGAACTGCTCAGGCGAAAATCGCGGTCTAGCTCCGTTTCCGTTATGTTGTGCGCTGATGCTTATTGCCGTTATTAGTGCGATGAGCAAAAAAGTTAGTCTTTTCATATATTGGTTATTGTAAATGTTGGTTTATTCTGCACCTTCCAGATAGCTGTATATGTCTTCTCTGTCGATCATTGCATATCTCATCACTTCGATTTCATATTCTTCTTCAGACACATAGTCCTGTTCTGCCGTTTCTGTTTTTGCTGTAGCCTGTGCTGCGTCTGTTCCATCTGTTGCGGTAGGCATAAACGTTTTGACGCACAGCAGGAGTGCACATGCGGCCGCTATGCCTGAAATCCATTTTGCCGCATTCATGAAGACTGTGCGGTTTTTAGTTTTCTTTTCCTGCTTATTCTGTTCCGGCAGATTGTCCATGATTCTCTGCGTGAGATTTTCAAAATATCCTTCCGGTACTTTGAATGGATTGTCTGTGCCGACATTGTGCAGTATTTTGTTGTCTTCTTTCATATCCTGATCTCCTTTCTGGATTTATGATACTTTTTTCATGATATGGTTTAATTGTATCTGCTGAAAAATTCTTCAATCTTTTTAACTGCCAGGTGGTATGATGCCTTTAGAGCACCTACGCTTGTTCCGAAAACCTGCGACATGTCTTCGTATTTCATTTCCTGGAAGTATTTCATGTTGAATACAGCTTTCTGTTTGTCGGGAAGTGTCGCTATGGCCTTCTGCAGAAGAACCTGCGTTTCGTCTCCATCGAAGTAAGGGTCGCTTTCGAGCCTTTCGGCAAGTCCTGTATCCGACTGTTCGATTGAGATGTTTTCTCTTTTGTGTGCAAGGAAGGTGAGGCTTTCGTTGTACGCAATTTTGTAAAGCCATGTAGAAATCTTTGAATTTCCCTTGAACGATTCGATGTTTGTCCATGCCTTTATGAAGGTATTCTGCAGTACATCGTCCGCATCGTCATGTTCAATCACCATTCGTCTTATTTGCCAATACAACGTTCTTCCGAACTGGTTGACAATTGCCTCGAATGCTTTCCTCTGGGTAGCTGGATTCTGCAATTGCGATACTATTTCCGATTCGTTGTATTTGTCCATTATTCTTTTCTTCTCTGTTTATAAAATTTTTTGACTGCTTTTTTAGTTTAAGGTTTAAAGGCAATTAATGTGTTTTTTAGGTTTATAGTTTTGTGGATGAATAATCTACGGCATTGCCTGTACTATTGTATGCGGTTTTTGCCGGTATATTAAAAAATACCCTGCTTTGCGTTTGCAGAAGCAGGGTTTATTTTTCCTTTAGTTATGTCTTTCTGACATTTCTGTGATTACCTTAGATATACTTTTCTTGCAACTTTTCCAATTTTCAGTATATAACATCCTTTGGGAAGATCGTTGAGTTCGATGGTCTTGCTTGGACTGTCAATTCTGATAGTGGAAACTTTTATTCCTGCAATATTGTATATTTCTAGGATCTGCTGCGATGCATTCTTTATCTGTATTGTCGATTCATATACGGAAATGGTAATCGGAGCCGATTCTTCACCGACTTCAATTTTATGTGACTCCTGTGCTATGACGTTTGGAGTACCCATAAGAACGCATCCAATGACCAATATGAATAATTTTTTCATTTTCCTATATATGGTATATGTTATATCCAATAGCAAAAATATGAATATCGCAGTAAAAAAACAAGTTCGGAGACAATTTTTTTCGTATTACAACGTTAATTTCAGGTTTTCTTTCGCGAGAATTGTTTCAGGGAAAATCTTTTTTGCTTCGTCGAGCAAAATGCTTTCATCTTCATATCTGGAAGAAAAATGTCCTATGACCAGCTTTTTCACTCCCGCGTCAAGTGCTGTTTTTGCCGCCTGCGAAGCTGTCGAATGAAATGTTTCTGCCGCACGGCTTTGATTGTCGTCTGCAAATGTTGCTTCGTGATAGAGCAGGTCGATTCCTTTGACCATTTCGGCCAGTTCCGGCATATATTTAGTATCGGCGCAGTATGCATAGCTTCTAGCCGGATCAGAAGGAGTCGTCATAATGCTGTTTGGAATAACTTCGCCGTCAGGGCATACGTAGTCCAGTCCGGCCTTTATGTTGTTTATCTGGCTTATCGGTATGTTGTATGCATCTATGACATCTCTTTTTATATGTCTCAGTCCCGGTTTCTCGCGGAATAGAAATCCGCAGCACGGCATCCGGTGTTTCAGCGGGATGGAGTAGACCGTCACTGATTTGTCTTCGAATATCGGTGCAAATGCCTTTGTGTCTATGCTGTTGAATATTATTTCATATTCAAGACCTTTGCAGAAATAGTCAATCTGCGGTCTCATCACTGTTTCAAGGTCTTTGTGTCCATAGATATTCAAAGTTGCTGTCCTGCCTTGCAGACCGAGGGTGGAAATAAGTCCGATAAGTCCGAAACAGTGGTCGCCGTGCAGATGCGAAATGAATATATGGTTTATTTTGGTCATTTTCAGCTTGCTTCTGCGCAGGAGAAGCTGTGATGCTTCTGCACAATCCACCATATAGAGTTTTTCTCTTATGTTCACTACCTGTGCTGAGCCGAAATGTCTTACCGTGGGGAGTGCACTTCCGCATCCCAATATGTTTATTTCAAATTTTTCCACTGTTTTCGTTATTTTTGAAGGTGTCTGTTTGATGCTGTCGGCAGTATGTCGATAATTGAAAAAAAGGCTGGGCGCACTTTCATGCGCCAGCCTTTTCCTTGTTTATGTTTTTCCTGTTATCGGAATCACATTATTTGTTGTTCTCGTTCTCCATGTTAGCCTTGAGAGCCATAAGAGCATCGAGGTCTCCGAGAGTAGTGCTTGCTGCCTTGTTCTGGATAGCAGGAGCTGCTTCCTTCTCCTTGCGAGATGCCTTCTTTGCTGCAGCTGCTGCCTTCTTAGCTTCCTTAGCTTCAGCGCGCTGAGCATCTTCGAATATTCTGCTGTGAGAAAGGATGATGCGCTTAGCGTCCTTGTTGAATTCGATTACCTTGAAGTCGAGTTCTTCACCGAGCTGAGCCTGGCTTCCGTCTTCCTTAACAAGGTGCTTAGGAGTAGCAAATCCTTCTACACCGTGCTCGAGCTGGATAACTGCGCCCTTGTCGAGAACTTCGATGATCTTTCCGTGGTGGATAGAATCCTGAGCGAAGATTGTTTCGAAGTTGTCCCAAGGATTGTTCTCAAGCTGCTTGTGGCCGAGGCTGAGACGACGGTTTTCCTTGTCGATTTCGAGAACCTGAACATCGATGTCTGCACCGATCTGTGTGAACTCAGATGGATGCTTAACCTTCTTAGTCCAAGAGAGGTCAGAGATGTGGATGAGTCCGTCAACACCTTCTTCGATTTCAACGAATACACCGAAGTTAGTGAAGTTGCGAACCTTAGCAACATGCTTAGAACCTACAGGGTACTTCTCTTCGATGTTCTCCCATGGATCTGGCTTAAGCTGCTTGATACCGAGAGACATCTTGCGCTCTTCGCGGTCGAGTGTGAGGATGACAGCGTCTACCTCGTCGCCAACCTTGAGGAAATCCTGTGCGCTGTGGAGGTGTGCGCTCCAGCTCATTTCTGAAACGTGGATGAGACCTTCAACGCCTGGTGCTATTTCGATGAATGCACCGTAGTCAGCCATAACTACAACCTTTCCGTGAACCTTGTCACCAACCTTGAGGTTTGGATCGAGGGCATCCCATGGATGTGGAGTAAGCTGCTTGAGTCCGAGAGCGATGCGCTTCTTCTCGTCGTCGAAGTCGAGGATAACGACGTTGAGCTTCTGGTCGAGCTGAACGACTTCCTTCGGATCGCTTACGCGGCCCCAAGAGAGGTCTGTGATATGGATGAGTCCGTCAACACCACCGAGGTCGATGAATACACCGTAAGAAGTGATGTTCTTAACTGTACCTTCAAGGATCTGTCCCTTTTCGAGCTTGCCGATGATTTCTTTCTTCTGCTGTTCGAGCTCAGCTTCGATAAGAGCCTTGTGTGAAACGACAACGTTTCTGAATTCCTGGTTGATCTTGACAATCTTGAATTCCATTGTCTTTCCAACGAATGTATCGTAGTCGCGGATTGGTTTTACGTCGATCTGGCTTCCTGGCAAGAATGCTTCTGTGCCGAATACGTCAACGATCATACCGCCCTTAGTGCGGCACTTAACGTAACCCTTAACGATTTCGTCGTTTTCGAGAGCTGCATTGACACGGTCCCAAGAGCGAGTTGCTCTAGCCTTCTTGTGAGAAAGTACGAGCTGACCCTTCTTGTCTTCCTGGTTCTCGATGTATACTTCTACAGTATCACCGACCTTAAGCTCTGGGCAGTAGCGGAACTCATTCTTAGGAATGATACCGTCTGACTTGTAGCCGATGTTTACAACGACTTCGCGGTCGTTGATTGCGATAACCTTACCGTCAATGACTTCATTGTCATTTACATTGTTGAGGGTGCTTTCGTAAGCCTTAGTTTCCTCTGCAATGTTGGCAGTGCTTTTGCCGTCGTTCTCGAATGATTCCCAATCGAAATCTTCCAGCGGTTTAATGTTCTTTGTTTCCATAAAAAATAATGTTGTTTTTAATTAAATACGGTTAGACATTATGTTGATAATGCAAAATCGGTCGCAAAGGTACGATATTTCATTGATTTATAAAAATTTTCGTACCTTTATTGTTGCTTTATCTCGTAAAAATGGTGCAATGTTTTTGCCAGATGTCGTCTGGTAAGACATCGGTTTAATATAATAAGGTGTATTTATTGTTGTTTTATCACTGACTGTGATTAGTTTTATTTTGTTTTGTGCAACGTTTAATTTATTCCAGAGATGTAAGTATTTTCTTTTTTATGTTAAGTTGAGAAATGTCGTCTTCACCAAGTTCCAATTCAACTATAAGTTTTGCTTTTTTGATTTTGTCGTATGATTTGTGCTCTATATCCGATTTTGTCTGATTTTTCCGTATAGAAAAAAGTTGGGCGAAATCGTAATCAAGAGCAAGTGAAACATTATATAGGGTATCGGTATCAATACTCTTTCTTCCAAGCATATAGTCTACACTTTGTGGCCTAACTTTCAGTCTTCTTGCCATTTCTGCTTTGCTGATTTTTTTGTTGGCCATGACTTCCGCTATAATCCTTCCAATATAGATATTGCTTTTTTCCATATAAGTAAAGTTAGCCTTTTTTTGTATGGAAATTCATTTTTATATCTTATATTATGTATAAAATATATCAAAAAATGTTTGTTTAAACAGATGTATTGTGATACTTTTGTGCAAATAGGTTACTATATATAATATTTGTCTTAGAATTCTGATTAGTATATTTATTAAACAGCTTCTTGAGTGAGATAGTAGATTTAAGAACATTTTAGCTAGGTGGAAAAACTAATATTAACAATCTTAATTTTATTTTTATGGGTAATTCATTTACTGTTTGGCTAAAGATCTTTTTATTCACTAGCATCTTTAGCGTTGGAGTTGTTAAGGGGCAAACGATAGACAAGTTCCCTTATGAATTGGTGCCAAATGCTTCCGGATGGGAATTGAATGGAGGCACTTGGAGTGAGACAGGGCCTATTATAGTCCAGAATGATGACGCTTTGCCGATTTTTTCATTGCAATCTCCAAAATTGCAATTTCTTAATGGTGGAGGACTGTTAGAGTTTGAGGCTTGTGGTACTTCTTCTGAAGATTTCATTTATATAAGTGGTATGGGGGAAAATCATGAAGAGATTTTTCACTATTTTGCAGCGGCAAGTGCGGAAATGTCTTCTTATAGTGTTATACTTCCAAATAATATTAAATATATTAGTATAACAAGCTATTTAATGGGAAAAAGCGGATTTAAAATTAATTCTCTTAGAATATTAAGCTTTGGGAATAGCATGACTTGGAAAGAAAGTGATGGTGTGTATTCTATTTCCGGCGGTTCTTATGGTGAAGGACAAAAAGCAGAATTTTGTTTGCCTGAAATTGCTAATGCAAAAAAGACAGTTATAACGTTTGACGTAGAATCTGCAACTCCAGATAAGTATGATGTATACTTTGTAAATTCAGATGCAAACGATATGGGGATATTGTGGAATGCTGAATTCTTTCAAGCCGTTAATGGAAAAGGAGTAGTAGTGCTTGAAAATAATGGGAAATTGGCTCCTCGTCTTTTGGCTGTGAGCAAAGGTGGAACTTGTGACGAACTTGTTGTTCGCAACTACAAGGTAAGACAAATAACATCTGGTATTATGAATATCTTGAATTTTGATCTTACATGTTGGTATGATATTAATAAAGATGGCAAGCTTGAATTCACGAATAAAGATAATTTATGCGATGTTGTTAATGGGATGGCTATGCCATATGATAAAATCGAACTTGATGGTGTCAGCATTTCTGATTTATATCCATGTAATGTAAATAATGATAATGCAGTTGATTACGTCATTAACGGGAAAAGCGTATTAACCAATACGGAAGATGGCGATAAGTTGATTTCTCATAACGAAAAAGAAATATTATATTGCGATTACAATAATGATGGGCTTGCAGATTTCCTTATCCGCGATATAGACGAAACTGTTGCTCTGCAACTCGTTGACGGTTCATTTTTACCACATCGATTCAAAACATATTCCCGAGATGAATATCTTAACCGCGATAAGGTAAATGGAGAATGGAGTCCAATTTCTTCTACCCAAAGTAGTGTCATAAGTCAGAATAGAAATGATGCATTCCTTAGTGGCAAGGACATGTTCATCGGTGGTACATCTGATTTCGAAGGAAGCATGGGGGCTGAGGCAAGCACCATGGATTTCAATAAAGACGGTATTCCTGATATTGTGGATTATAGTTCCGGCAACATAATGCTGTATGCGGAGGAGGATAAATATATTAACATGACTATGGGTGGAGCTATTTTCTTCCGCGACCTTAATAATGATATGCGTACCGATTATATTGTTTATGAACCATCAACAAAAACAGTTTCTTCGCATGTTTTTCAAGATGATGGAACTGAGAAGGTGCAGACTCTTATCAGCAATATGAGTATGGACAAGAAAATCTGGTGCCGTGATATGGATGACGATGGAGATGTGGATATCGTTTTGCCGTTCAGTTATATGGACTCCAATGGTGCATCTTTTCTTGTTGTTATGGAAAATGACGGGACCGGTCATTTCAAAATGCATGAAACACCATTTGACGAAATGCTTGATTTCTGTTCGTGCGCTGACATTGACGGTGATGGACGCTATGAAGTTTTGGCAACATATTCCGCACATAACAAGGTATCAGACAATCATACAGCATTTATATTGAGATGCCTTGACAATCTGCAGTTTGAATTGGAGTCTGAACCTCTTGTTGTATTGGATGAAAGGCCGAAGTCTACACGTACAGATGATAATTTGTGTGAAATGCAGTTGGCCGATATTGACCACGATGGATATTATGAGTTGCTTGTTTCGTATAAGACACCGATAGGTAATTTTAATGAAAGGGCACAACTAGTATGCTATGTAAAAGAACTGATGCCTGAAGCTAAAGCCAATAAAGCACCGCAAAGACCTGAAAAACCTGCTTTTACATATGAACCAGCTACAGGACTTATAAAAATCAGTTGGCTTCCTGGAAAAGATTCCGAATCATCTTCTGCAGATCTTACGTATGCATTACGCATAGGTTCAGAGCCTGGTAAGGGTGATGTATACTATGCTCATGCTTTGGCTGATGGTACCCGATTGAATCTTCAGGAAGGCAACATGGGATATGATCTTGACAGGATTCTTAATACTTCCGGATGGCATGCAGGCAAATACTATATATCAGTACAGACCATAGACCCTATGTTCAGCGGTTCGCAGTGGTCAGAAGAAGCCGTGTTTGAAAAAACCGAACTGGCATCCGATTTTTATGTCACTGACGAAAGAACTGTGGCCGATACTATCACCGTGTCATTGGCATCACCAGTATCGCCTATGTTGAATTATGAGTGGGATATGGATGGTGCGGATATACTGTCACGCAGTGATGATGGTCAAACCTATGCCATAACGTTTTCTGAACCTGGCGAGAAACGTATAAAACTGCAGGTGTCGGATAAGAATGGTCAGGTTTTTGTCTCGGACAAACTGTTGCAGATATATGCAAATAAATACACACAAAATGATATTTCAGGCGCAGGGATATGGATCCCTATTTATGGGATTGTTGACCTTGATTGTGATGGATTACCGGAGATACTTACCAGTAACGGAATATATGAATACAGTGAAGACAAAATATATACAAAGCTGAAAAAAATATATAATACTGATCTCGAGTTCGCCAATACTATTATTGCAGATGTCAATAGGGATGGTATGCCTGATATTATTGATTATATACGCTGGGATGATGAGTATAAGATTCTCCTGAATACAGGAAGCAAAAACCTAGAAATCGAAAAAAGTACAGTAGAGTCGTGTCCTTTTAATATAAATGATATTTATGCTGATTTAAATAATGATGGATTTATAGATTCATATGACCTGAATCAGGCGTACATTAATTCCGGAGACTATTTGAATTATATTCCTTCGGATATTTGGTCCGATACTTATCCTCAGGGTAATATACTTGCTGATATAGATAGAGATGGCTTTCTTGATTTTTTTGAAGTAAGAGTCGAAGGTGTAAACGGAAAATACGATGTCAAATGTCATTTCAACTCCGGTTATGGTTCTTTTGACTGTGTCGGAATTCCAATCACAGCACATGGCTTTAATGCTGATACTTGGTTTGACATAATGGATGTAGCAGATATGGACAATGATGGTTATCTGGATATTTTAACAATGAAAAATTACAATACAGTTTTGATATTGCTTAATAATACGAATACTGCATTCGACAGGGTTGTTGAAGTCTCACTGCCTTATCGTGCTGAAAAAATATATAAGCTGGATTTGGACAATAACGGATATTTGGATATTCTCGTTCCTGAGGAAGAAGGATATAAAAGTTATCTTCGAACAATATATTTTTACGATAATTTGAACTATGAATTTGGTCCACGTCAAGAATTGGAATCAACACTTTTTAATTTCATGACTGATGTGAACAATGACGGGACACCTGATTTGCCTTATAATCTTGAAGAGACTATCATTAATCACACTAAAATTTCCAATAAACGCCCGTTGCCACCAGCAAATATCCGAAGTACCCAGAATGCATCGTTTGTCACTATCCAATGGGATGCTGCCTATGATGCGGAAACTCCGTACAAACAGATGCGCTATAACATAAGTGTCAAGAAACAAGGAGCATCAGGAGAAGGGGCTTATATAATTTCACCGATGAATAACATGTGTGATGAGGCAACGATCACACCTAAGTTCCAATACACATCTGCAACCACTTATTCTATACCTCTTACGGCTATTCCGGCAGGTAAGTATGAAGTTTGTGTGCAGGCCATAGACGGTTGGGGCGCAACTTCTACATTCTCTGAAATATATATGTTGACTGTTGAAACTTCTGTTCAAATCAGTGTGCCTATAGATGTTTATGCAGGAACTCCGGTTTTGATAGGTTATACTGGTAATGCCGAATATTCGGATTTGAAGTGGAACTGGGATGGAGGAGAATTGATAAACGATTTAGGAGGTAATTATGCTGTTAAGTGGAGTACGGAAGGACGTAAGCATATTTCAGTGGAGGCCGATGGCTCTGTATATACGGCAGAAGTGCTTGTCAAGCCTGCTATAGATGCTTCGTTTGCGATTGTTTCACAGACTTTGGCTTCATCTAAGACCCCTGTTGAACTTCCTGAAGGCGATTATACTTTTGAATGGTATGTTTCACGCAACGGAAGTCAAATGATTCCACTTGATGAATATAACAGTGCCAATAGAAATGCAGCATTGGACATTGTGCATACTACTGGAAATATGGCTTATGTGAGATTTGAATCGGATGGACAATACGGTTTGCGTCTTTATGCAAATGCTCCTGGTGGAAAGGCTTATTGTGACCGTGTTGTAACTGTTTATGATGTTTTGGAAAAAACTGATATCGATCTGATTACAGTTGACCAGGCTACCGGAAAATATAAAATATCATGGAGCGACTCTGAAGAATTACCTTCGTTTGTGAAGAGTATAAACATATATAAGGAAACATCTGTATATAATGATTTTATGCTTCTTGCTTCTGTACCGGCAACCCAGAAAGATTACACAGACTTATATTCAAATCCTCAGGCTGCTTCTGCCAGATATTGTATTTCTGTAACATGTGATGGTGGTATAGAAACAGCTTTGGGAACGCCTCATAAAGGTGTGCATGTTATGATGAATCGTGGAGCTGGAAATTCTTGGAATATATTATGGAATCAGTATGAAGGAGCAGAGATAGGAACATATCGTATATTGCGCGGTACGTCACCTCAAAACTTGTCCGTCATTGCAGAAGTTGCCGGTGGTACTACTTCTTATACAGATGTGAATGCACCTGCTGGTACGCTTTATTATGCATTGTCTTATAATGTTGCATCTGCCGTTAAATCTACTGCAAGAAATACTGGCTTACGTGCATCTGCAGACATTATTTCAAATACAGTATGTACGTATAATGCAGCAAGTGCTGTTCTTGCTGAAAATGTATATATCTATACAACTGACGAACTTGCACTTTACCCAGGGCATGCCAACATTAATCTCTACGCTGATGTTTATCCGCTCAATGCTACGTTCAAGAAATTGGTATGGAGTGTGGTTGAAGGCAGTGACATTGCGTATGTTGATCAAAATGGAGCACTGACTGCAGAAGGAAGTAAAAATGGAACTGTGACTGTCAGAGCATCAACTGTGGATGGTTCGGGAGTGTATTCGGATATCAGTATTGTTGTAAATGGAATGACAGCCATTGAAAGCGTAGATGATGACAATTCTGATGTTGTTGTTTATCCTTCTGTAATACATGATGCTGTTCATGTAAGAAATCTCACTTCCGGTAAGAATCGCGTGTCAATATACAGTCTAAGTGGACAAATGATGGATTATATTACAACAAGCGGTAGTGAGTTGGATATCAATTGCACATCATATCCAGCAGGAATGTATTTTATTAAAGTTGAAGCAAAAGGTAATACTATAACTAAAAAGCTTATTAAAAAATAATTGATTTGCTGGAATAAATCACTTTGTATAAGTGAATGGCAGATTATGGATTTTTAGTTATGCATCTGCTCAAAGAGCAGTAAAATAATAAAACTCGGTTACTGATATTCAGTGCCGAGTTTTATTTATATAAATGTAAGTCTGAATATATGAGATAGATACATTCATTCATTTCTTCTCCATAAGTACATCCTTTTATAAGGAATTCCATATCAATCTTCCTTCCTCATTTCCTCAATTTCTTCTTTCGATGGGAAGTGTCCAAGATTTCTCATTTGTCTCAGAATCCATCCTTGACGTTTGTACATGTATCTGCTTGGGCTGGCGCTGTTGAACTTGATAGGGTTGGGGAGTGTGGCTGCGATGAGGGCACATTGCTGTCGGCTCAGTTCTGAGGCTTTGCATCCGAAGTGCAGCTGTGCTACTGCTTCGGCGCCGTAGATTCCGTCTCCCATTTCTATGGAGTTGAGGTATACTTCCATTATGCGTTCTTTGCTCCAGAACATTTCTATAAGTACGGTGAAATATACTTCGAAACCTTTTCTTGTCCAGCTTGATGTCGGCCACAGAAATACGTTCTTGGCTGTCTGTTGGCTGATTGTGCTCGCTCCGCGGCTTCGTCCGCCTTCGGCTTTTTCCTTGATTGCATTTTTGATCTGTGTGAAATCAAATCCGTTGTGTTTTATGAAATTCTGGTCTTCGCTCGACCATACGGCAAGTGCAAGATCCGGCGAAATCTCATCCATATCCACCCATTTGTGCTTCAGTCTTATTTCTTCGCCGTTCTTCACCTGCTGGTAGCATCTGATGAACATCAGCGGTGTAAATTCCACAGGCAGATATCTGTAGGCAATTACTCCAAGTATGCTGGATCCGAGAAACGCTATCACACACCATTTTACGATATTGCCTATGATTTTCAGAGGTGATAGTGTCATTTTTACTGTTTTTTATTCATTGGTTTATGCATAAAAGCATCATCCGCGTGCTTCGGGTATTTCAAGTCATACCTTCTGCATTGCGGATGATGCATTTCTGTGTATTTTATAAAAAAAGACTTTGCGGCAATGTGTGTGCCTATGTTTTTTTACTGGAGTGTTCCGTTGTTTGCTGCTTCAATCATGCTTGCGCTTGCATACATGTAAACCTCTACACGTCTGTTCTGCTCGCGTCCAGCAGCTGTACTGTTGTCGGCAACAGGGTTGTCCTGTCCCATTCCGGTAACGCTCTTTATCTGAGATGTAGCAACTCCGCATCCGAGCAGATAGCTTGATACGCTCTGTGCACGTTCCTGAGAGAGGTTAAGGTTCTTCTGTGCGCTCTGTTCAGCAGTTGAGTTTGCCCATCCTGTATTGTCTGTGTATCCGTAGATAGCAACGTCCATGTCCTTGTTCTGGTTGAGCACGTTGTTGGCGAATTTGCTCAGTGAAGACTTTGCTGCGCTGCTGAGGTCTGATTTTCCAGTAGCAAAGAGAATTCCTGAATCGAAAGTTACCTTTACTGCCTGCAGGCCGTTTGCGTCTGTAACAGATTCAACCTGTGCATTTTCGATCTGCTCTGCTTCAGCTTTTGCCTTGTCCATCTTTTTGCCTATAAGGATACCTGCGGTTGCACCGACTGCTGTACCGATACCGGCACCTATAGCTGCACCTTTACCTTTTCCTGCGAGACCGCCGACGAGTGCTCCAAGCGCTGCGCCACCTCCTGCACCGATAAGGCCTCCTTTGGCTGTGTTGTTCATGTTGCATCCTGACATCAGCATGACTGCACTTAAAGATACTGCATAGATTTTCAGATGTTTCATAATCAATCCTCCTTTTGTTTTACGTTTGTTGAATATTCTTGTTGTTTTGTGGCTGCAAATATGAGCTTTTTTTTTGGAAATGCAATCTGTTTGCGGTTAAACATTGAAATAATATCTCAAACGCGGTATTGCAGGAGTATTAGAAATTCCGGGCGCCCGTGTTTGGATTTCTGCGCGCCTGCGGCTGTGCCTGCGAGGGCTCGCAATTTTATTCCTGCTGTAGATTTGTCGGACAACCGTGCTGTAATGCCTGCGATGAAACTTCGGCATGCGCATTAATGCTGTAGAGATTGTGTTCAAACTGTTCCGTTAGCGCTGTAGCTGTAGCTATAAAAACTTGAAAAATAGGTGCTTGCATACTTGTTTCTTACGCTTCTCTTCTGTATGTTTGCCATACATTTATTATACCCGGGTGAGATTGATTGAGTTTTACAAATGGATTGTTTTAAAAAGGAGGATAGCTTATGTCGAAGATGAATGTTGTTTTAAGATATCAGAATGTTGAGGTTGCTGGCCGGCACATGTATGTCGCACATCCTACTTATGGTGGAAATATAGGTACGGAAGATATCATACGTATGGCGGCCGCAGACAGCCAGATGTCGGAGGCTGTGATTGCCGGAGCTTTCTACGCCATAGAAAAGCAGTTCCGCGAAATGCTTCTTAACGGCCATTGTCTGAAGCTTGGTGCTTTGGGATGTTTCCGTATGTCGTTTTCGTGCCGTGCAGGCGATGCGGCTTCGGAAGTAGATGCCGAAAGTGTTTACAGACGGCGTATAATATACACACCAAGCGTTATGCTTAAGGAGGCCATGTCGAAGGTGGAGTTTTCCGTGTCTTTACCGGGTGCATCAGGCGACGAATGAAAGCATGTATTGTTCCGATATGTTATTTTTCGTCATGCCCGGCAGGCGTTATGGCTAATTTTTCAATATAAATTTGTATTTTTGCACAATACAAAGATATTTGACAGCTGAAAATTCAAATAGAACAATAAAAGATATGGCAAAAGAATTGAAAGACCTGACCAAGCGCAGCGTCAACTATTCACAATGGTACAACGAACTTGTTGTGAAGGCTGATCTGGCAGAGCAGGCTGATGTGAGAGGATGTATGGTTATCAAGCCTTACGGTTATGCTATCTGGGAAAAGATGCAGCGTATACTTGATGACAAGTTCAAGGAAACAGGAGTGCAGAATGCTTATTTCCCTCTGCTGATTCCGAAATCGTTCCTCAGCCGTGAGGCAGAGCATGTTGAAGGCTTCGCCAAGGAATGCGCCGTAGTTACGCATTACCGTCTCAAAACCAATGAGACTCACGATGGTGTAGTGGTGGACCCTGCAGCCAAGCTTGAGGAGGAACTTATCATACGTCCTACATCGGAAACTATTATATGGAATACTTATAAGAACTGGATCAAGTCGTATCGCGATCTGCCTATACTCTGCAACCAGTGGTGCAACGTGATGAGATGGGAGATGCGTACTCGTCTGTTCCTGCGTACAAGCGAATTCCTCTGGCAGGAAGGTCATACAGCTCATGCCACACGCGAAGAGGCTGAAGAGCGTGCAAAGCAGATGCTACACGTATATGCCGACTTTGCTGAGAAGTATATGGCTGTTCCGGTAATTCAGGGTGTGAAGAGCGAAACTGAAAGATTTGCCGGTGCGCTTGATACTTACACCATCGAGGCAATGATGCAGGACGGAAAGGCTCTGCAGAGCGGTACAAGCCATTTCCTCGGTCAGAACTTCGGAAAGGCATTCAACGTTCAGTTCATCAACAAGGAGAACGAACTCGAATATGCTTGGGCTACAAGCTGGGGTGTAAGTACCCGTCTGATGGGTGCGCTCATCATGACCCATTCTGACGACAACGGACTCGTTCTGCCTCCTGCATTGGCTCCGCTTCAGGTTGTCATCATTCCTATATGGAAGAATGACGAACAGCTGGCGGCTCTCAATGAGAAGATCGACGGCATTGTACGTAAATTGAGAGATATGGGCATAACAGTGAAGTACGACAATTCAGAGAACAAGCGTCCTGGATTCAAGTTTGCCGACTATGAGCTCAAGGGTATTCCTGTAAGACTCGTTATCGGTGCACGCGACCTGGAGAACGGAACTGTTGAGGTTATGCGCCGCGACACACTCGAGAAGGAGACACGTTCTATCGAAGGCATAGAAGAATACGTAAAGCAGCTTCTTGACGATATTCAGGAAAATATCTACCGCAAGGCTGTTGCATTCCGCGATTCTCACATACATGTATGCGATGATTACGAGGAGTTCAAGCAGAAAATCAAGGACGGCGGATTCTTCCTCTGTCATTGGGACGGTACTGCTGAGACCGAGGCACGTATCAAGGAAGAGACACAGGCAACAATACGTTGTGTGCCTTTTGCATACGAGCAGACTCCGGGCGTCGATATGGTCAGCGGAAAACCTTCGAAGTGCCGCGTGCTGATTGCTAGAGCTTATTGATGTTTCAGCACGATGCCGACGTGTTGCTTTCGGCATCGGTGACAATATATAAATGGTGGAAAAATCGGAATGGGCATCAGCGGATGCTTTCATCTGGATTTTCCACCATTTTTGTTTTTTGTGGTAGTTAGGAATATTTGAACAAATAGTTTATTTATATAATATCAATATGTTGAATATTAAGCATGTATCGTTGGCTTTTACTGCTGCGATATTCTTGTCGGCAGATGTGCTTGCACAGACAGACAGCACGGAATTCATGAAAAATCTTTGCGCACTTCCAGGTGTAAGTGAAGTGAAGAAACTTGAGACAACTCGTTTTCCTGAAAAATATGTTTTGAAGATTCGTCAGAATCTCGATACCGATAATGCCGAAGCCGGTACATTCAATCAGCGCGTAATTGTGGGCTATGTGGGTGAAGACAGGCCTACGGTAATAGTGACGGAGGGATATAATGCCGATTATGCCATGTCACCTTCTTATATCGAAGAATTGTCGGACTTGTTTGATGCCAATATGGTTTTCTGCGAGTACAGATATTTCGGCGAATCAATGCCGAAACCTACTGACTGGAATTTTCTGACTGTAGAGAATTCACTGGGCGATCTGCACAATGTCAATACAACTTTCCGTAAGCTTTTTAAGGGCAAATGGATTTCTACAGGTATAAGCAAGGGTGGACAGACTACGATGTTCTACCGTACATACTATCCAAATGATGTGGACGTTTCTGTTTCGTATGTGGCTCCGCTGAACAAGTCTGTCGAGGACGGCAGGCACGAACCGTTCCTGCGTGACGAGGTCGGAACCAAGAAAGAGCGCAAGGCCGTCCACAATGCACAGTTGGAAATGTTCAAGCGCAAATCATCGCTCGTAGAAATGCTTGAGAAGAAGGTCAAGGCTGACGGGCTGAACTTCAATCTGCCTCTGGATGAGATATTCGATTATGAACTGATGGAATATCCGTTTGCTTTCTGGCAGTGGGGTACTCCTGTGTCGGAGATTCCGTCTTCAAAGGATTCTGATGAGGTGTGGTTTGAACATCTGATGAAAGTTTCCGGTCCAGATTATTTTTCTGTTCCAGGCCGTTACCTGTCATTCAATATGCAGGCGCTGCGCGAATTGGGATATTACGGATATGAAATAGACCCGGATTTCAAGAAATATTGCAGTATAAGTTCTACAAAAGATTATCTGAGACGCCTGATGATACCAGAGTCTATGGGCGAGTGGCGCAATGTTTCCTTTGATCCTACTTTGTACAACAAGACCGTGGAATATCTCAAGAACAACGATCCGAAACATATCTTCATTTATGGCGAGATTGATCCGTGGACGGCAAGCGGTGTTGCCGGATGGCTCGACTGTTCGGGCAAGCAGAATATGCGTGTGTACGTACAGCCTCGCGGAAGCCATAAGGCACGTATCGGAAACATGCCTGAGGATATGAAGGCTGAAATCATGGAGCGTCTGAACGGATGGCTGAAATAATGTCTGTTCGGGCGTGTGCTGCGGTGCAGCATGATATTTTTGATGTTCAAGAAATATTGGCGGTATGGAAGAAGATAATGTATTGCGTAGATTAGACTTTTCACATTTGCCATGCGACGGCAATTCTGTACAGGTGGACGGCAGACTCTTCATTTCGGACAACATTGACCCTGTCGAATTGAGCGGAGGTGTACCTACAATGGATTTTCCTGTTCAGATAAACGATATGACGATAGTCTGCCTGTGTCTTGCAGGCGAGGCTACCGTTGCCGTAAATCTCAATGAATATCGTATGGTCAACGGGATGATGATGTTCATTCTGCCGGGAAATATATTTCAGATAAAATCGTCGAGCAGTGATTTTTCATTCCTTTTCATGGCGGTGGCAGTTGATTTTATAGGTGTGCCGGTGAACGCTCCGTTCACGATGAAGATAATAAAGCACATTCTTGCGACTCCTTATTGTTGTCTTGCTCCGAATGAGGCGGAGGAGTTTGTTGCAATCTATAAAATGATGAAGCATAAGCTGATGCAGAGCGATTTCCGCTACAAAAAGGAGGTTGCGGCAAATTATATGAGCGTTATGCTGTATAATTCCTATTTGTATTTCCCGGAAGAAAGCAAAGCTGGTGCTGATGCTGTATCCAGGCAGGATGATATTTTCAACAAGTTCATTCGCGCCGTTGAAAAGAATTATATGCGGGAGAGGAATGTGAAGTATTATGCAGACATATTGTGCATCTCTCCGAAATATCTGTCGACCGTGATACATAGGGTTAGCGGAAAATATGCAACTGAATGGATAGACAATTATGTCATTCTGGAGAGCAAGGCCCTGCTTCGCGGATGCGGCATGAGTGTGAAGGAAGTATGCCACAAACTCAATTTCCCAAATCAGTCATTCTTTGCCAAGTATTTCAAGCACCACACAGGACTGACTCCCAGAGAATATAAGAACAGTTGATGAGAATGCGGCGAAATGACGTATTTAAACATTTTTCGTATTCTTATTACATGTTCGCCAATAAATTATTAACTTTGTGACGGTTTTGGCTTGTTGCGGCTTTGGCCCGACAAGGCTCTTTTGCAATCAAAGAATATAGAAATATGAATATCAGTTATAAGTGGCTGAAGGAGTATGTTGATTTCGACATGTCTCCGCAGGAAGTTGCCGATGCGTTGACTAGCGTCGGTCTTGAAGTTGGATCGGTTGAGGAAATACAGTCCATCAGAGGCGGTCTGCAAGGTTTAGTAGTGGGCGAGGTGCTCACATGCGAACCTCATCCAAATTCCGACCACATGCATGTCTGCACTGTAAATCTCGGTGACGGAAAGATGGAGCAGATTGTTTGCGGTGCTGCAAATGTGGCTGCAGGCGAAAAGGTGATTGTTGCTACACTCGGTACGAAGCTTTATGACGGCGACGAGTGCTTCACAATAAAGAAATCCAAACTCCGCGGTGTTGAGAGCAACGGAATGATATGTGCTGAAGACGAAATCGGAATAGGAAACGACCATTCAGGAATTATCGTTCTGCCGGCTGAAGCTGTCCCTGGAACTCCTGCCGCTGAATACTACGGACTGGAGAGCGACTGGCTTATAGAGGTCGACATTACACCTAATCATTCGGATGCATGCTCGCACTGGGGTGTGGCAAGAGATTTCTATGCATATCTGAAGCAGAACGGTTTTGAGACAGCTCTTCACCGTCCTTCATGCGATGCATTCAAGGTGGATTCGCACGACCTTGACATTGCTGTCGAGATTGAGCAGAAAGAGGCTTGTCCGAGATACTGTGCAGTTACGGTAAAGAACTGCCATGTCGGCGAGAGTCCGAAATGGCTTAAGGATAAATTGACAACAATAGGTTTGAGACCTATCAATAATATTGTCGACATCACAAACTATGTAATGATGGCATACGGCCAGCCTTTGCACTGTTTTGATGCTGACATGATAAAGGGCAAGAAGATTGTTGTACGCTCTATGCCTGAGGGAACACCGTTCGTTACTCTTGATGGAGTGGAGCACAAGCTCAGCGAGCGCGATCTTGCTATATGCAACGCCGAAGAACCGATGTGTATTGCAGGTGTGTTCGGAGGAAAGGGTTCTGGTACATACGAGACTACAAAGGACGTCTTGTTTGAATCTGCTTACTTCAATCCGACATGGATACGCAAGAGTGCACGACGCCACGGTCTGCAGACTGACGCAAGTTTCAGATTCGAGCGCGGTATCGACCCGGACGGACTTGTATATGCTCTTAAGCAGGCTGCATTGCTTGCCAAGGAACTGGCGGGAGGAGAGATTGCAATGGAAATCAAGGATGTTGCCGGAGAGGGACTTCCTCAGGATGCTGTGGTTGATTTCAGCTACAAGTATTGCGATGATCTTGTCGGAAAACACATTCCTGCAGAAACAATAAAGGGCATCTGCGAAAATCTTAGCATGAAGGTGCTGGAGGAGAATGCTGAAGGATTGAAGCTTCAGGTGCCTGCATTCCGTGTGGACGTAAAGCGTTCGTGCGATATCGTAGAGGAAGTGCTCAGAATTTACGGATACAATAATGTTGAAATTCCTCTCACGTTGAAGTCGAGCCTTACTGTAAAGGGCGAACTCGACCGTTCGTACAAACTGCAGAACATTATAGGCGAGCAGCTTGTGGGATGCGGATTCAACGAAATATTGAACAATTCTCTTACAAAGACTTCTTATTATGACGACGTGGATTGCTGCAAGTCTGAGAATCTTGTGAGAATCATCAATCCGTTGAGCTCTGATCTCGGTGTTATGAGACAGACACTTCTTTTCGGCGGTTTGGAAAGCATCAGCCACAATGTGAACCGCAAGATGGCTGATCTGAAGCTTTTCGAATATGGCAACTGCTATTATTTCAACGAAGAAAAGAAGAATCCGGAGAAACCGCTTGCATGCTATTCTGAGGATTATCATCTCGGATTGTGGGTTACCGGAAAGAAAGTTTCTGGCAGCTGGGCTCATCCTGATGAAGATTCAAGCGTGTATGAACTTAAGGCTTACGTGATGAACATTTTCAGACGTCTGGGCGTACAGTTCGGTGCACTTGTCTTCGGCGAGGTCAAGAATGATATATTCTCTAAGGCTGTGACAGTAAGTGTCCGCAACGGAAAGGTTTTGGCTCAGTACGGTATTGTGTCGAAGAAGATGCTTAATAAATTTGATATTGCAAATCCTGTATATTACGCTGACATCAACTGGAATGTACTCATGAAGGCTGTGAGAAGCAAGAATGTAAGCTTTACAGATATTCCTAAATATCCTGCTGTAAGCCGAGATCTGGCATTGCTGGTGGATAAGAATGTTGAGTTTGCACAGATTGAGCAGATTGCATATCAGACTGAGAAGAAACTCCTTAAGGAGGTTAAGCTGTTTGACGTTTATGAAGGCGACAAGCTTGAAGAGGGCAAGAAGAGCTATGCTGTGAACTTTGTTCTTCAGGACGAAACCAAGACTCTGAACGATAAGCAGATTGATGCAGTGATGAACAAGATTATCACTAATCTGACAAACAAACTGCAGGCTAAATTGAGATAATTGTATAGATGCGTTGCACCGAACCCGGCGGTTTGAAGTGCAACGCATTGATTATGGAATAATGGAGGTCCACATGTGTGGATTTCTTGAAAAGAGTGACCATCAAGGCCACGGCGCAAGTCCTGAAAGTATTCTGTATGGAATAGGAGCATGGACTGTACCGGCATGACAGATTTGACGTAAAAGAGACAACCTGATGAAGGGCAAACGATACAGATTGTACAGAATCATGTATTTTGTAATCATGGTGCTGTGGATATGCCAGATTATATTCGGTGGTTTCAACGAATATCTTCTAATACCTACGGCATGTCTTATTATATGTTACTGCCTTATGAAAAGGTCGGCCGGTGAGTGATTATGGTCGTATGAAAAGTATTTTGATAAAACAATAAAATAAAAAAGTAAACACCAATGGGAAGAGCATTTGAATTCCGTAAGGCCAGAAAGCTCAAGAGATGGGGCAACATGGCAAAGACATTTACTAGACTTGGCAAACAAATTGCAATAGCTGTAGCTGAAGGCGGTCCAGAACCGGAAAACAATCCGCGTCTGCGTGCAATCATCGCAACTTGCAAGCACGAAAATATGCCTAAGGACAATATTGACCGTGCCATAAAGAATGCGATGGGTAAGGACAAGAGTGCATATAAGACAATGACTTACGAAGGATACGGACCTCACGGTGTAGCTGTTTTTGTTGATACTCTTACTGACAATACAACACGTACGGTTGCTGACGTCAGAAGTATCTTCAACAAGTTCAACGGAACTCTGGGTACAATGGGTTCATTGGCTTACCTCTTTGACCACTATGCACAGTTCTCTTTCAAGAAGAAAGACGGACTTGATATGGACGAAATGATACTTGACTTGATCGATTACGGAGTAAACGACGAGTATGATGAGGATGAGGAAGAAGGTACAATCACTATATATGGTGATCCTAAGTGCTTCTCTCAGATTCAGAAGTATCTTGAAGATAATGGATTCGAGATTACATCTGCAGAATTCACTTATGTTCCAAATGACCTCAAGGAGGTTTCTGACGAAGAGCGCGAGACTATCGAGAAGATGGTTGAACGTCTTGAGGAGTTTGACGATGTTCAGACTGTATATACAAACATGAAATAATAATTTATCGGCGGAGTGCATGGAGACTTTGCTTGTGGCAATGGTCTGTTGTGCGTCCGCCTTTTCTATGTCCAAATGTATATAGACAAAATCAGATGAAGAAGGAATATATTACGCAAGGTGTGTGCAGCAGATGCATATATATAGATGTTGATGACAACGGCATTCTCCAAAAAGTGGATTTTTGCGGTGGATGCAGCGGAAATACGCAGGGAGTGGCAAGACTTGTCGAAGGTATGCATGTGGATGAGGTGATACGCAGGTTGGAAGGCATCAGATGTGGTGCCAAGAGTACTTCGTGCCCTGATCAGCTGGCTAAGGCCTTGAAAGAGATGCGTTCGTGAACGGACGTTTGATGAACATTGGAACGTGAGTTTTGCCGTTAAAGCAACGTAGGTGACTGATAAAGTTGCCGTTTTGTTTTGTCGGTTTTGTAGGCTGTAATAATTTTATTATTGATATGTTCAAGCATTTTTTGAAATTTAGAAGCATTTGTGTTTTGGCTTCGGCGCTATTCTTGGCAGCTTCATGCCAGGAAAACAGAATGGACAGGTTTGAACGTGAAGCGAAAGAATTTACAGAGAAAAAATGTCCGCAGAGCTTTGACAACGGTATAGTTCTTGACAGTATGGTCTTTCATAAAGGGCCTGAAAATGTTATGCAGTATTGCTATACTGTTTCAGGGCCGTTTGATGACGAAAATATTTTCAGCAAGTTGATGGAAGAAATCAAACCGAAAATGCTCAGCGGTGTGAAGAGTGCTGTAGATTTGAAGGAACTTAAGTCTAGCGGTGTGACAATTTCATACAGATATATGTCGTCCAAGACTGGTAAGGAACTGTACAAGATAAATTTTACAAAGGATGATTACCGCATGCGCCACGGATTGTGATTGGCTGTACGGACAATAAAATGAAGACGGTATGGACGATAAAATGAAGATGGAGCGGATATCCAGGGCTAGGGAACTGTTTATG
Organism: Bacteroides sp. 43_108; assembly: GCA_001915545.1. GTDB lineage: Bacteria > Bacteroidota > Bacteroidia > Bacteroidales > Bacteroidaceae > 43-108. The sequence goes on from MNQS01000022.1 coordinate 165,521, forward strand.
AATGGTTATAATTGTTCACAGTCTGTATTTTGTGCCTTTGCCGATATGTATGGAATTCCTGAAGAACTGGCCCTTAAGGTTTCGGCTTCGTTCGGTGCGGGAATCGGACGTATGCGCGGCACGTGCGGAGCTGTGTGCGGTATGTCAATGCTTGCAGGAATGGAAAAGGGGCAGGTCAGGCCAGGTGATAATGCACAGAAAAGCGAGAATTATGCTTTGGTGCAGGAGCTGGCCGGTAAATTTAAAGAAATGAACGGGTCTATAATTTGCCGCGAATTGTTGGGACTGCGTAAGGAGTCCAAACCAGACCCGCATGCGTCGGAGCGAAATGCTGAATATTACAAAAAGCGCCCGTGCCTGAGAATGATTGAAACCGCCGCTTCTATATGGTGTGATTATTTATCGGACAAGAGCGTCTGCGAATGATGTTCGTCAATTGAAACATTTTTTGTGAATTTGACCTTCATTGCTTTATAAAATGTATTTAATTTGGTGTATTATAACGCTTTTTGCTTGATAAATTTGGTCGATAACCGAGAAAAATGTAATTTTGCATTGAAATAAAATCACGATAAAAGTGATATATTATTACCGAGAATATTAATTTAATGATTGTTTATGTTGCAGGAAAAAGCTGGTAACATCGCTGGGACAATTTGGAATGCCCTTGCAGAGAGTGAAGGAATGACTTTCAAGCAGATCAAGAAAGTAACAAAGTTGACAGAAAAAGATTTTAACCTGGGTTTGGGATGGCTTCTCAGAGAGAATAAGCTTGTAATTACTGAAACTGGTGACGAGAAGGATCCTTACATTTATTCGCTTAAATAAAGATTCTATTGACTAAAGACTTCTAGGAGGATGGACCTTATTGTGGGGTTGCATCCTCTTTTTTTGCTCCTGACACAAATGCTGGGCTGGGAAGCATAGTGGTTGCTGTCTGAACATGAGCGTCATCCTTATAGTTTTAAGGAATTTTGTTAATTGACGATTGTAATTTTATGATTAGTTTGTGCTATATTTGCAAAGCTTAAAGCAAATAGTGATACTGATATTAAAATATAATCATCAAATTAACATGTAAAACGCGATGAAGAAGATTTTTGCAATGGGTTTGTTGTTTATGTCTGTCATGACTTCAAACGCACAGGACAGCCAGGCACAGCAGGACTGGAAACTGGTATGGCATGATGAGTTTAATGGTGTTGGTGCTCCAGATTCCGACAAGTGGAATTTCGAAAATGGTTTTGTCAGAAATGAAGAGTATCAATGGTATCAGAGTCAGAATGCTTATTGCAAAGATGGAATTCTGTTCTTGGAAGGAAGATTGGACTCGATTCCAAATCCGAATTTCAAGTCGACAGAGAGCCGCAACTGGCGTGAAAACAGACCTTATGCTAAATATTCTTCTGCAAGTATAAATACAAGCGGCAAGTATTCCTTCCTTTACGGTCGTATGGAAGTAAGAGCCAGGATTCCGGCTGTAATCGGTTCGTGGCCTGCAATATGGACGCTTGGAAGCGGTATAGAGTGGCCTTCGTGCGGCGAAATTGATATAATGGAGTATTACCATATTAATGGTGCTCCTCATATTTTGGCAAATGCTGCATGGGGAAACGATATGCACTATAATGCAGTATGGAACTCTAAGAGAATACCGTACAGCCATTTTCAGGAAAAAGATCCTTATTGGTATGAAAAATTCCATATTTGGAGAATGGATTGGGATAAGGATTACATAAGGATATATTTGGACGATGAACTGTTGAACGAAATAGATCTTTCTACAACTAACAACGGAAAGATAGGCAATGGGGAAAATCCTTTCAGAAAGCCTCAATATATTCTCCTCAACCTTGCAATAGGAGGTATAAACGGAGGTGAACCGGTGGCAGATTCGTTCCCGCTGAGATATGAAATAGATTATGTAAGGGTTTACCAGAAATGATTCGACGGTGCGCCGATGAATTTTTGATTTTGAGCTTGGCGATTGTCGGTATGACGCGCCGAGCTTAATTGATTATATATTACAAAACGAAAGAATGGACCATATAAGAAATTTTTGTATTATTGCCCACATCGACCATGGTAAGTCAACTTTGGCCGACAGGCTTCTTGAACGTACTGACACCATAAAGATTACGGAAGGTCAGATGCTCGATGATATGGATCTGGAACGCGAACGTGGAATAACTATCAAGAGCCACGCCATCCAGATGGAATATATGTATGAAGGTGAAAAGTATATTCTGAACCTCATTGATACACCGGGACACGTGGATTTTTCGTACGAGGTTTCGCGTTCTATAGCCGCTTGTGAAGGTGCACTGCTTGTTGTGGACGCAACTCAGGGTGTGCAGGCACAAACCATTTCAAACCTCTATATGGCCATAGATCATAATCTCGAGATAATACCTGTAATCAACAAGTGTGATATGGCCAACGCTATGCCGGAGGAGGTTGAGGATGAAATTGTTGACCTCATAGGATGCAAGCGTGAAGACATAATCAGAGCTTCCGGACGTACAGGTATGGGAGTTGATGAAATTCTGAAAGCTGTGGTAGAGAGAATTCCGCATCCTGTAGGTGATGAGAATGCTCCATTGCAGGCGTTGATTTTTGATTCTGTGTTCAACAGCTATAGAGGTATTATCGCATACTTCAAGATTGTAAACGGTTGCATGCGTCCAGGCGAGAAGGTTCGTTTCATAAGTACAGGCAAAGAGTACCAGGCCGAAGAAATCGGTGTGCTTAAGATGGATATGATTGCTCGCAAGGAACTTCGTACGGGTGATGTTGGATATATTGTCAGCGGTATAAAGACTGCTACAGAAGTAAAAGTAGGTGATACGATAACAACTGTTGCCAGACCGTGCGAAAAGGCCATATCAGGTTTCGAGGAGGTTAAGCCTATGGTCTTTGCCGGTGTTTATCCTATTGCACCGGAAGATTATGAAAATCTTAGAGCTTCTTTGGAGAAACTGCAGTTGAATGATGCTTCTCTGACATTCCAGCATGAAAGTTCTGTGGCTCTTGGATTTGGCTTCAGATGCGGATTCCTTGGTCTGCTTCACATGGAAATCGTACAGGAACGTCTCGACAGAGAATTCAATATGGATGTGATAACTACTGTGCCTAACGTTTCATATATGATATATGACAAGCGTGGCAATGCACAGGAAGTGCACAATCCTTCGGGAATGCCTGATCCTACGCTTATAGACCATGTTGAAGAGCCTTATATCCTTGCGACGATAATTACTACTTCCAATTATATTGGTCCTATTATGACACTTTGTCTGGGCAAGCGTGGAGAACTTATAAAGCAGGATTTCATTTCCGGCAATCGTGTCGAAATGCAGTTCAATATGCCTTTGGGAGAAATTGTCATAGATTTCTATGATAAGCTCAAGAGTATAAGCCGTGGATATGCATCGTTTGATTATCATCCAAATGGTTTCCGTCCTTCAAAACTTGTCAAGCTTGACATCCTTCTCAACGGTGAAAGTGTGGATGCACTTTCTACATTGATACACGTTGATAATGCAGTTGTCTTAGGCCGTAAAATGTGCGAGAGATTGAAAGAATTGCTCCCTCGTCAGCAGTTTGATATTGCCATCCAGGCTGCTATCGGCGGTAAGATTATTGCACGCGAGACTGTAAAGCAGGTCAGAAAGGATGTTACTGCAAAGTGTTACGGTGGAGACGTCAGCCGAAAGAGAAAGCTCCTCGAGAAGCAGAAGGAAGGTAAGAAGCGTATGAAGCAGGTCGGAAATGTACAGGTTCCGCAGAAAGCCTTCCTTGCCGTGCTCAAGTTGGATGATAAATAAAAACTGAACGTTCTTGTGACGTGCATTTCTCGTCGAATATTCTTGCTTTTGAAAACAGCTTGTTTGGCTTAGGACCACTTGCTGAAAGACGGTGAAATCAGAATATTTTAGAGGTATATAATTTACAAAAATGGCTGTGGAACAAGCAAAAAATATGTTCTACAGCCATTTTTATATGTTAAAATTACACTTTTAACATTGTTAAAACGAAACTTCGATTATCTCTTTCATTTCTTCCGCAATCCCTTTGTTTTTGGGGCTTTTAGCTATATCGGACAACGTTAAAACAAATATTAAAAATACGTAACTCTTTGATCCTCTGATTTGAATGCTTGTCTACCCCCGATTTTTTTATTAACTTTGCAGCGTCAATCAGAAAGATTGGCTAGAGATAAGTAAGCGGATCTTACTATTTAAGATACCGGATTTATTCACTAAAACCAGATTCATGAGAAAACTGATAGGATTTTTATTTTTGCTGATCAGCTTAAATGTTTCTGCAGCACCGATACATTTGGAGAAGAAATGGGGGGCAGTTATCGATGCCATTTCTCAGGTTGAAAGTAGAGGCCGTGCAAACATCGTATCAAGGTGCGGACGTTATGTTGGATATTTGCAGATATCTACTGTTCTTGTAAACCAGTGCAACAAAATTGCAGGATATAAGAAGTATACTTACAAGGATAGATATGACAAGCAGAAGAGCATAGACATGTTTATTGATTACCAGGAACATTTCAACCCAGAAGGAAATATGGAAAAGGCCATACGCCTTTGGAACTCCGGAGATATCAATTGCATGAAGCGCAAGGCAGCAACTGAAGCTTATTACCGTAAGGTTATGGCCAAGTATACAGAGATGGCCAAGGCTGATGTCTGATGCAGAAATATATCATGTGACTCAATAGGTATTTTCTATAAAAAAGAACTGCGGATTGTGAAGTTTGTTTGAAGGCTTTGCAATCCGTTTTTTATTGTTTTAAGGCTTAGATGCTCATTTTCTCCCCTTGCTTGATTCTTTTGTACTGGTGCTCCTTTGGGGTAAAAGCGTTTTTGCCTATTTTTGTCTAAACAATTGCGAATATGAATAGATTTGATATAAATACCGCCCTTTCAAAATTGGGCATTGCAGAGCTCAATGAGATGCAGGCCAAGGTTATGGACATTTATCCGAAAGGAAACGATATTGTTCTGCTTTCGGCTACCGGAAGCGGTAAGACTTTGGCTTATCTGTTGCCTCTCATGTGCAATATCGATTGCGATTATGACCGTGTACAAGCTGTGGTCTTGGTGCCGTCGCGCGAACTTGCAATGCAGATTGATGGGGTGGTGAAGACAATGAAGAGTCCAGTGAGAAGTGTGTGCTGTTATGGAGGTCGCCCTGCAATGGACGAGCATCGCACCATCATGGGTGTGAAGCCTCATATTGTTATTGCTACTCCAGGACGTATGAACGACCATCTGCAGAAGCGCAACATTGAGGTTGATGCCATCCGTACTCTTGTAATTGATGAATTCGACAAATGTCTTGAGCTCGGATTTCAAGACGAGATGAAAGAGGTAATCGAACAGCTGCCTCTTCTAAAACGTCGTTTTCTGCTCAGTGCAACAGATACACCACGTATTCCTGATTTTGTACATTTCGATAGTTCCTCTTCAGGCAAAGGAGCTGTCAGGCTTGATTATCTGTCGTCTGACGGTCAGACATCAGATGGACGTTCTCTGTCCGAGAGAATATCCATGCATGTGGTCAATTCTCCGATAAAAGACAAACTCGAAACTTTGTTGTGCCTGATAAAGGTTTTCGGAACGCAGTCAACCATTGTTTTTCTCAATTACAGAGATGCCGTAGAACGTGTATACGGTTTCCTGCGTTCAAACGGTGTACATTGCGAAATGTTTCACGGAGGCATGGAACAGGATTTGCGCGAGAAATCATTGTATCGTTTCTGCAACGGAACATCGAATGTACTTGTTTCCACCGACCTTGGTGCCCGTGGTCTGGACATACCCGATGTAGACAATATTGTGCATTATCACATCCCGCTCAATGAAGATGCTTTTGTTCATCGCAACGGACGTACTGCACGTTGGGAGGCCGAAGGCAATTCTTACATAATCCTCAACGAGGAAGAATCAGTTCCTGAATACTTGACCGTAGAGCCTAAAGAGTTTTTCATACCAAAGAATCTTCCTGAAATACAGCCTTCCGAGTGGACTACAGTATATATAGGCAAAGGAAAGAAAGACAAGCTTTCCAAGGTTGATATCCTCGGCTTCTTCTGTAAGATAGGAGGTTTGAATGCCGATGAAGTCGGACGTATTGATGTGCGCGACCACTATGCTTATGTGGCAGTGAAGAGACGCAGGCTCAGAGCCCTCCTTTCGTCTGTGGCCGGACAGAAAATCAAAGGTATGAAGACAATCATACAGGAAGCCAGATAAGTATTCAGATTTATTTCTTTTCATCAACGTAAAATCTTTATTCCTACTTAATAAAACATGTCGGAACAATCAGACAGAATTGCAGAGATTGCCGTGGAGATGCGTTCCATAGCTCAGACAGGACTGTGCTACGATACAGATGACTATCAGCGCATACGCTACAACCGATATCTTGAATTGAGCAACGAGCTTGAGTCAATCATATCAGGAATACCGCAGGAAGAGATAGCTTCGAGTTTCAATCTTCTACAGGAATATGCCACTCCAAAACTCGATGTGCGCGGTGTCGTATTCTCTGCCGACAGAAAGATTCTTCTTTCGCGCGAGAAATGCGACGGATGCTGGTCTGTACCCGGCGGTTGGAGTGATGTAAACGAGACTCCGTCAGAATGTGCTGTCAAGGAGGTCTGGGAGGAAGCCGGTCTGCACGTAGAGCCTGTAAAGCTTCTCATGCTTCTCGACTACCGCAAATGGAACACTCCTCCGACAAATCTGTCAATATACAAGATGTTCATACTCTGCAAGGCGTCAGAGTCCGAACTTTCGCATTATGTTTCGCATACCGATTTCGATATACTCGGAAGCGGGTTCTTTGCCGAGGACGAGATTCCGCCTCTTTCTGTTCCGCGTACGTCGTATTCACAGATTGCGAAGCTTTTTGAGTTCTATGATAATGCATCCATGCTTCCTATCATAGACTGACATTATTACGTTTGTAAAGCATAATAAGAAAAGCAAATGTTGAACCCATTATAAAAATTGAAGATAAAGTGAAAATTGGAATTATACAGCAGACATGTTCTGCAGATGTAGAGGCCAACAAAGCCAAGTTGGCATCGAATATCAGAAAAGCGGCTTCTGATGGAGCTGAACTGGTGGTGCTTCAGGAGCTTCATAACTCGTTGTACTTCTGCCAGACCGAGAATACTTCGCTCTTTGACCTCGCAGAACCAATCCCAGGACCTTCTACGGAGTTTTACGGCAAATTGGCTTCGGTACTGAACATCGTGCTTGTCACATCGCTCTTCGAGCGCCGTGCTCCCGGACTTTACCACAACACAGCTGTCGTGTTCGAAAAAGACGGTTCAATAGCAGGCAAATATCGCAAGATGCACATTCCTGACGATCCTGCCTATTATGAGAAGTTCTACTTCACTCCAGGCGATCTCGGTTTCCATCCGATACGCACCTCTGTAGGTGTTCTCGGAGTGCAGGTCTGCTGGGACCAGTGGTATCCGGAAGGAGCTAGGCTCATGGCTCTTCAGGGTGCAGAAATCCTTATCTATCCTACAGCAATCGGTTACGAGAGTTCTGACACGGCCGATGAACAGGAGCGTCAGCGCGAAGCATGGACCACAGTTCAGCGCGGACATGCTGTAGCCAACGGTCTGCCTGTTGTTGCTGTCAACCGTACCGGACACGAGCCCGATCCTTCGGGACAGACACACGGCATTACGTTCTGGGGAGGAAGTTTTGTCGCAGGTCCGCAGGGAGAACTCTTGTATCGTGCTTCTGTCGACAAGGAAGAAGTTGTCGTTGTTGACGTAGACATGAAGCGTTCCGAGAACGTAAGACGCTGGTGGCCGTTCCTCCGTGACAGGCGCATAGAGGAGTTTTCCGGTCTTACGAAGCGTTTCATAGATTGAAATCGTATCATGTTGCGCAAATCTTTTTTATGTGAACTGAAATCATAATGATTCTCGTTTGCGCAACCAGGCCGGTATATATGCAATCATCCCGCCGAGACATAAAGATGTACATGTCTCAGCGGGATGATTTTTTGTGTATAATTTATAGTTTATGCTATATCTTTACTTTCATTGAAACATTCTTACTGCTTGCCAATGAAGGACTTTAAGCCACAATTACCTATCGTGCAGTCTGTCGTTCATTCTGTTTTCATAGCCGTCGCTGAATCTTTTTTCCGGTATGATAATCCACAGAACTATATATACAATTATACCAGAGAATGCAGTGAAGATTGTGGCCAGCGTGTAGAGGACACGAAGCATGGTCGGGTCCCAACCGAAGTATTCTGCAATACCTCCGCAGACTCCTGCAATCATTCTGTCGGATGAGCGGGTCAATCTTTTGTTTGCCATAATTTGATGATTTATTGATTATATGTCTTATTACTGCCAAATTTATACAAAAGTATTGACAAAGGCTTGCTTAAATGCAGAAAATCTTGCATTGACGTTGTTCTGAGCGCCTGCATTTGATTCTGCGGGCGCCCGCGGCGATGATTGCGAGCCCTCGCAGCTGCCGTTGTGGGCGCTCGCGCTGTTGAGCAATCTATATTTCTTTGATTTTTTTGAAAATGTTGGACAAATGTCATACATTTGTATAATATAACAGTCGAATTGTAAATAATCACGTCAGATGAAGGAAAAGAACATAAAATTGTTGGAGAAGTTGATTTCCGGAGGCATGTTTCTGCTGGGGTTCTCTTCGTGTGCACATAAGGCGACAGAACTTAACCGGATGGATAAGGGTATAAGAGTGCTCTACGGTATACCTACAGCCACATACAAGGTTTCGGGAAAGGTGGTCGACGAATCCGGCAAGCCTGTTGCCGGCATCGGCGTGTATCCTCGTTTGAATGTCGACGGCCAGAACGTGCTCGACTTAGGCGAAGGTGCGGTGACCGACAGCAAGGGACGCTTCGAGATTGAAGAGAAGAGCAGTGCTTTCGGCAAGGAGCAGATGTATGTTGTTTTCCGCGACACTGACGGGGCAGAGGGTGGAGGAGAGTTCTCTGCCGATTCTGTCGACGTGGAACTCAAGCATAAGGCCGACGGCAAGGAAGGACCTCTCGACAAAGGTACATACACGGCCAAGGTGGGCAAGTATGTGATGAAGAAGAAGTGACCCCGACTGCAGCTGTGCACATTTAGGGTGATGGTATCTTTCGGAACTTTTTGTTCATGATTTTAAACATTTGTCTTATATTTGCATTTCAAACATAAACATTTTTCATATTTACATACCAAGAAAACATTATGCCGAAAATATCAATACGTGGAACGGAGATGCCTGCTTCGCCTATCCGCAAGCTGGCACCGCTGGCAGAAGATGCCAAGCGCCGTGGCATACACGTATACCATCTGAACATCGGACAGCCTGATCTTCCAACACCGAAGGTTGCGCTGGATGCTATACGAAACATTGACAGAACTGTGCTCGAATACAGTCCTAGTCAGGGATACAGAAGCTACAGGGAGAAACTCGTCGGATACTACAAGAAGTATGACATCAATCTTGATGCCGACGACATAATCATAACTACAGGCGGTTCGGAAGCGGTGCTGTTTGCATTCCTTTCGTGTCTCAATCCGGGCGACGAAATCATTGTGCCGGAACCTGCGTACGCCAACTACATGGCATTCGCCATCTCTGCCGGTGCTGTGATACGCACAGTGACTACGACCATCGACGAAGGATTCTCGTTGCCAAAGGTGGAGAAGTTTGAGGAACTGATAAACGAGCGCACACGCGCCATACTTATCTGCAACCCGAACAATCCTACTGGCTATCTGTACACGCGCCGTGAGATGAATCAGATACGCGACCTTGTCAAGAAGTACGACCTTTACTTGTTCTCCGACGAGGTTTATCGCGAATTCATATATACCGGTTCGCCATACATTTCTGCATGCCATCTCGAGGGCATAGAGCAGAACGTTGTGCTGATTGACTCTGTGTCGAAGCGTTACAGCGAATGCGGAATACGCATCGGAGCACTCATAACGAAGAATGCCGAAGTGCGTAAGGCGGTGATGAAGTTCTGTCAGGCCCGCCTCAGTCCTCCTCTCATAGGCCAGATTGCTGCGGAGGCATCGCTCGATGCTCCTGAAGAATATACGCGCGACACTTACGATGAATACGTTGAGCGCAGAAAATGTCTGATTGACGGACTCAACCGCATTCCGGGCGTTTATTCTCCTATACCTATGGGAGCGTTCTACACAGTTGCCAAGCTTCCGGTTGACGACAGCGAGAAGTTCTGTGCATGGTGCTTGAGCAGTTTCGATTACGAAGGCGAGACCGTGATGATGGCTCCAGCTTCGGGTTTCTACACAACGCCTGGTGCAGGACGCAACGAGGTGCGCATTGCCTATGTGCTCAAGAAGGAAGACCTGACGCGTGCACTCTATGTGCTGCGCAAGGCATTGGAGGCTTATCCGGGCAGAACCGAATAAGTAGTGGTTGACAAATATATGGAGAGAAAATGATGTGCGTCAGCAGTTGAACAGAGCGTCATCTTCTCTCCTTTTTTCATGATAGTAAGAAAGGAAGTGAAGTTTTGAATTTTGAATTTTTCATAGCCCGAAGAATATATTCGGAAAACCGGGGCAAAAAGCGTTTTTCGCGTCCAGCCGTGCGCATTGCCATGTCTGGCATTGCCATAGGACTGGCGGTGATGATTGTGAGCCTCTGTGTGGTCTGCGGATTCAAGGACGAGATAAGTGCCAAGGTCATCGGTTTCGGCTCGGATGTGCAGGTGCTCAATGTGACAGCCTCGCAGGAATACGATTTGCCTCCGATAGTGGCGTCCGACAGTCTGCGCAAGGTTGTTGAGTCGGTGGACGGAGTGGACCGCGTACAGCGCTTTTCGCTCAAAATCGGTATGCTGAAGACAGAAGAGGACTTCAGGGGGATGACTCTGAAAGGTGTGGGCGAGGAGTACGACATGTCGTTTTTCCGCAAATATCTGGTGGAAGGCGAAGTGCCTGCGTTCAGCGCCGACAGTGCATCGAACAAGATTCTCATTTCTGGCATAATGGCCGACGAGATGAAGCTGAAGGCCGGCGACAAGGTCTTTGCCTATTTCATTTCGTCTGCTGGTTCTTCTGTCAGAGCCCGTCGTTTGGAGGTAGCAGGTGTGTATCGTACAAATCTGACGGAGTATGACCGTACGTATGCTTTTACTGACTTGTACACAGTCAACAGACTCAACGGTTGGGATGAGGACATGGCTTCGGGATATGAAATAAGCGTGGACAATTTCGACCGTCTGGAAGAGACTACCAAAAGTCTGCTCTACAAAGTCAATGCAGTGCCCGACCGCAACGGAGCGCTCTACGGGGCTTTCAGCATAAAGGAACTTGCTCCTCAGATATTCTCGTGGCTCAACATTCTTGATGTTAATGTTCTGATGATTCTGATACTGATGATATGTGTGGCATCGTTCACGATAATCTCAGGTTTGCTCATCATAATGCTGGAGCGCATAAACATGATTGGAATACTTAAGGCGCTGGGCGCTACGAACATGAGCGTCAGGAGGGTGTTTATAGACTTTTCTGTGATTATGGTCGGACGCGGAATGCTTTGGGGCAATGCTGTCGGTTTGGTTCTCTGTTTCGTACAGAAGATGTTCCACGTTGTCAAGCTCGATTCGTCGGTATACTATATTGATTCTGTACCTATACAGTTCAATTGGCTTTACATTGTCGGCATAAATGTGCTTACGATTGTCATTTCGGCAATCGTGATATTCGGCTCTTCTTTCCTTATTTCGGTAAGCAAGCCTGCCAGAACAATGAATTTTGAATAAAAATGTTTACGGAGAAATTTTTGTCGGCGTCACCGAATTTTGTTTCGGCGGCGCCTTTTTTTGAATTTTATTTGTGCAGAGAAGCAGTGTGTGAACGCGGTCGGAATATTGATGTCAGAAAATGTCGGAATCGCCTTTTCCCTGACGTACGACCTCGAAGTTGTCGTCGTCGATGCAGCTGATTACAGTTGACGCTTCTGTGCCTCCGTATCCGCCGTCTATGACGATGTCTACGCTGTTCTTGTATTTTTCGTGTATAAGTTCAGGATCTGTAGAGTATTCTATGATTTCATCGTCGTCGTGTATTGACATTGTAAGTATCGGATTTCCGAGGTTTCTTACGAGAGACAGTATGATGTTGTTGTCGGGAATTCTAATGCCGACTTCCTTCCTTTTCTTGTATATTTTCGGCAGTCGTCCGCTGGCAGGGAGAATGAAGGTGTATGGGCCTGGAAGATATTTTTTAAGAAGCTTGAATGCCTTGTTGCTCACCTGTGCGTAATCGGTAATATTCGATAGATCGCTGCAGATTATTGACAGATTGCTTTTCTGCGGGTTGATGCCCTTCATTGTGCATATCTTTTCTACAGCACGCACGTTGAGCGCATCGCATCCGATGGCGTAAACTGTGTCGGTTGGATATATTGCCAGTCCTCCATCTTTAAGTATTGCTGTGGCCTTTGCAATTTCTCTCTCGTTAGGGTTCTCTTCGTATATTCGGGTTATCATGGCTATATTATGTTTTTGAGGTGATTGACTTTTGCAAATTTATCAATAATTCCGGTATAAAGATATTGTGGACGAGCTTTTATGGTAGTGGCTGTTGAAGGTGCAGTTGTTTTGTTCTTCCCGCTACTTTGCTACAGTCAAGTTAGAAGTGCAACTTCTCCACCTCCCTCCTCCGCCCTTGGAGCGTAGCGGAAAGGGCGGAGGAGGGAGGTGCAAGCTCGGCTTCGG
>MNQS01000020.1 GCA_001915545.1 Bacteroides sp. 43_108
GGTAATTCAGGAAGGATTTTCATACTAATAACGGAACAAGGATATGTACAGACGGTTTCTCAATAATGACGACTATCTTGGGATAATTACTCCGGAAGCCCTGGCACAACTCACGCGGGGCAATGATGCACGATTCATCCAGGCGGAAGAATCGACGGAGATGAGTATCGTGGAATATTTGTCGGAGAACTACGAGATTGAAAAGGAACTTGCAAAAGGAAAATATATCGCCGAATACGACCGTCGGATTACCTATCCCGTGGGTGTGCATGTCTATTTCGAGGGACAAATCCATGAGGTGATACGCTCCGTCAGCGGCTATCGCAAGCCGGCAACGGTTGTCTATTGGGAAGAGAGTTCTGATATCCGTGTCGATGCGGGACAAGTTGTAAATTATTCCCAGTTCAACACCTATTATCCGGGAGATAAAGTGAATTATAACGGCATTGTTTATACTTGTCTTAATGAAAACGGGTACAAGTTCGATGATGTCCGTATCCCGTTGGTCGGCGGTTGGATCGAGGCGGAAGCCTCGTTATGGCAGCCTGTCGAGTATCCTCTGTGGGCAGTCGTCGAGTATGAAGGAGCATTCTATACTTTGATGACGCTTGAAGGTTTCGATTACAATCTTGACCCGATGGTTTCCGACTGCTGGGGAGCCATAGCCGATTACGATTCATCATACAATGCCTATGAGTTGTCGGAACACGAATATGTCGTTTATGACGGACGGGTATTTTACCCGGAAACGGATGTGAACGCGGACACACCGCAAGTCGGGCAGAACCTCTCGTTGCATGACCCCCGCAACTACAATCTCAAGAAGCACATGGTCCGGCTGGCCATCTACGAACTCACGAAACTCATTGCTCCGAATAATGTCAGTGTTGTCCGCATGCGCGATTACGAGGATAGCATGAAATGGCTCAATGATGCCGCCAAACTACGGCTTAATCCGCAGATTCCCCGCAAAGTCGATGACTCGAAGAAACCTGTCACCGACTGGCAACTGGCTACTTTCCAGACGGATTATGATCCGTATAAGAATCCGTGGATGGTGTAAATAGAAAAAGTATTAGGTATCAGAGAAATAATTGTTACATTTTTTCAACTGACTAAATAACAGAAGAATGTCGATGCCTTATACCTTACGAGCAACTAATCAAATCTAGCATCTCGTTACTTATCTAAATTTTTTAATTAGTAATATCTGGTAAATGCCGGAATTCCGGAATGAGGGATAGAAAAGTGAAAGAACTCTTTCGTACAAAAAAACAGATTTTCGGGCATTGAAAGAATAATTGATAATCAGTTATTTGTGCTGTTTTTTGACCAAAAACTTGTTTTTTGGACAGAGCAAAAATTGTCTTCTCAATTAAAAGATGGGAAACTCGCAGTCTTTATATAGCGAGTATTTCTTCCTACACCCTCTTTCTGTATAATCCCCATCTCTTCCATTTTTGAGATAAACACTCGAACCTGTCTGTCAGAACCTTGATATTATCTGATTACAGAATCAGCAGTCTATCAACTTTTCTATCCATTCATTGAAGTGACTGCACCGGGCACGAAGTTCATCCATGCCGACACTTTTGGTAACATCTTTGCCGGTAGCCGGCTTATTGTAGTTGTAATGCTGTTTTTTGTCTCCTTCTATCGCCTTGATAATACGTTTGCTCGGAGCCGTTTCCGGACTATTGTTTATCAGCTCGGGGTTGCTGGTTTTCTCCAGGTCTTTTTTCAGCTGTTCGCAGCGTTTCTCACAACCGGGGTAACGCTTTGCCAGATAGTCAATACCGCAAAAGAGCAGAGCTTCAAATTCATGCAGCTGAATATAGGGAATGAAACGACTATCGTTGATTGCTTCAGCAAACGCCGTTTCCAATGCTGCGACACGGGCGTAAGGCTCACCGATTGCTTTGGCTGCTTCATAACCGGGAAAATCATCCGGCAATGCGTAGAGGTCGAACATCGTTGTGAAAACATGACGTTCGTATTCGCCGTCCATCTTCATTTTCCGCAACAGTTCTAGGTCTGTCACCGCCTGAGCATAGCTCAGCATTCCACCACGGGCATTCTTTTTCTTGTTAGTGGTAATCAGGATGCTTTTTACACCTGCCACACCTTGCGCTTGCAGGTAGGGACGCAACACTTCCTCCACAAATCCCTGTTCCGTCTGTCCCTCACAAAGGACATGAATAATCTTCGCTTTCATACGGGACGTCCTCCTATGATGTTTTTGTCCCAAAGTTCGCTCACCGTATAGTTCTGAAGCCAAAGATGATATTCTTTGGCGTCAAGGTGAGTGACAGAGGTTGCCTGCGTTTCCTTGTTCATTTCCACCACAGAGATATCGCCGATGTCGAAATGATCGACCAAATCCTTGCTCTGCGTGGCAATAATGACCTGTGCGTGTATGGACGCATCCTTAATCATTTCTGCCAGCTGGCTGATGGCATAGGGATGCAAGCCAAGTTCCGGTTCATCCAAAATGATGACGTTGGGCATTGTCTGGGCAGGCTGCAGAAGCAAGGCGGCCAGGGCAATGAAACGGATAGATCCGTCGGAGAACTGGTAGGCATTGAAACGATAGTCCGTGGCAGAATTATCTATCCACCGGAGAGAAATGATACCACCCACGGGCTCCAGATAGAAGTCCTGGAACTGGGGAACTACGTCACGGACATAGTCAACAATCCGGTTGTAGGCATCCTTGTAGTTCTCCCGCAGGAACAGCAGGAAAGAAGGCAGATTGTTTCCGTGCGACTGGAGGTAATTGGCCGTCTCGACGGGACAAGCCTGACGTAGCGGCCCCTCTGTCGATGAATCGTGAAACTGATATACCTTGCAGTAAGAAAGCATCTGGAAAATAGTTTTGGCAACCGGATCCTCACACTCTGCGAGAGCGGACTCCTTGAAATTCGGTTCCAGTGCTATCTCATAGGGCTTTTTCTCCCCCTTGCGATGCCATGTAATCCGCTCTTCCGTGATAATCAGCCTGTCGGGAGTGGCATTGGCCAATGAAAAGCCATAAACATCCATGGAATTGCTGTCGGCAAACTTCAGTTCTCCGGACATGACCGGTGTCCGTTTAATGCCGTAATGCAGCAAGGCATGAGACGTGCCCGATATTTCCACATATCTCCCGAATGACTTGCTCATCATGTAGCTCAGCATCCGGAAAAAACTGATGATATTGCTCTTGCCTGCACCGTTGGCACCCAACAAGATGCTGACATCACCCAGCTTCAAGGTCACAGGTCTGTCATAGGCTATGGATTTATATCCTCTGATCGTGACTTCTTGTAATTTAGTCCTTTGGTATGTCTTTGCCATTATCGTCATATTATTGATTGAATTACAAAAATAACCATAAATCCCAATACGAACGAAGGAATGCTCAAAAAACTATAGAGTTAATTTGTCCGGAGTCTGAAGGCATAAATAAGAAATCTGTTTTTCTTTTTAGCTAGGTCGGATTTTCAGTTCTGCTATGTGTTTCTTCTTCTCCAAGCCCTTTGTGGTAAATCCTTCACATCGAAATGGGAAAAAGACGTGCAGAACAAGCGGAACACTCGGTAAATGCCGGGATTCCTGAATGAGGGATAAAAAGTGAAACGCCTGCCAATGATAACAAAACCAGCAGGCGTCATTTATTATATTTTGTCATTTTACGAATGTGACATCTCCTTCCACAACTTCCCAGTCGTCGATTTCAGCTCCTATTCCCGGTGTGCGAAGCCCGTCCGTACCGAGTATAAGCGAGATTTGACATTCCTGTCCCGCTTTGAAATTCGGAATGGACAGGTAATCATAGACCATTTCATTCAAGTGAACTTGGATGAAAGGCTCTACCGGGCTGTAGTCTAACGGCAAGGTGGCAATGTAATGTCCGTCGCCGGTATGGTCTTCCGCAGCCACAGACAAGAAGTTACCGTTGCCGTCCATACAATTGAGCCAAATGTCTGCCTCTGTTATGCTGCCGATGTCTTTGTCCGCCTGCAATACGACATTCACCTTCGGTACTAACATATTTCTTCTGGTGAATGTGTCAAGAAAATACAAAAGTTACAACCGAACATTAAGTGTTTGCGTTATACGCATACACGCTTTTCCGTCACCGTAAGGATTAATGGCTTTACTCATTTGCTCATAAGCAGATGCATCATCCAATAAAATCGATACCTCGGAGACAATTTTGTTATAATCGGTTCCTACCAATTTTACCGTTCCTGCATCCAACGCCTCCGGACGTTCGGTGGTGTCACGCATCACCAGTACCGGTTTGCCTAACCCCGGAGCCTCTTCCTGAATACCACCGCTGTCGGTAAGGACAAGGGTCACTTTTTCCATCAGGAACACGAAACTCAGATATTCCAATGGTTCGATAAAGAACATATTTCCCAAACTATTCAAATTCTCCCCGAATACTTCATGGATAGGTTTGCGGACATTGGGGTTCAAGTGCATCGGATAGACAAAGTCCACATATGGATATTTTGCCGTCAGATCCTTAATGGCTGTGCACATGCTGATGAATCCGTCTCCGAAATTTTCACGTCGGTGTCCGGTTATCAAAACGAGTTTCTTGCCATCAGCAAGCCGTGAGGTATCGTAACCCGCTTTTTCCAGCACCCCGGCAAGTTCTTGTTGTAGAGCTCCGTCAGTCTTTATTTTATCAACAACGATATGAAGGGCATCGATGACCGTATTCCCTGTTACGGTTATCTTGTCCTCCTGCACACCTTCCGTCAACAGATTTTTCTTGCTTAAAGCGGTCGGAGAAAAGTGATAGGTGGCAATGCGCCCTGTTATTTGTCTGTTCATCTCCTCCGGCCAAGGGCTGTATATGTTGTGGGTACGCAGGCCCGCTTCTACATGACCTACAGGGATCTGCTGATAGAAAGCTGCGAGTGCGGCGGCAGTAGAAGTGGTTGTGTCACCGTGCACCAATACCACATCAGGTTTCGCCTTGTTCAACACATCACGCATCCCGGTCAGCACACGGGCGGTTACATCATACAGATCTTGCCCCTGCTTCATGATGTTCAAGTCATAATTCAGCTTGATATCGAATATCTGCAACACCTGATCGAGCATTTCACGATGCTGCCCCGTCACGCAGACGATTGTTTCAAAGTCTGCTGATTTTTTTTGGAACTCCTTCACCAACGGAGCCATCTTAATGGCCTCCGGACGAGTCCCGAAGACCAGCATTACCTTCTTCATTGTTCTATAATTTTTTAGTTATCAGCCACCAGGCATACTTTATCAAGTGAATTTGCCGTTTTATTCTTTTCGGTTCTTTGAGCAACCGATAGGCAAATTCAAGATTGTGGTTCACCCACCATTTAGGAGCCCTTTCCACATGGCCAGTATATACATCGAAGCTGCCGCCTAATCCTTGAAAGATGGCTTTGTGTCTATGCTGTATTTCTTCCATCAGTAATTCCTGTTTAGGAGACCCCATAGCCACAAATACCACATCAGGTCTTTTTTCGGTTATGTCTTTTATAAGTCTTTCCCGTTCCTCGTTTGCCTTGATATATCCATCCCGATAACCGATAATGTGAATCCCTGCATATTCTTTACGCAGTTTAGACACAGTTTCTTCTATGATTTGAGGTTTACCACCTATCAAATAAAAAGTCTTTTCTCTATAAAATTGAGCTACAATTTTGAGCCACAACTCACAACCGGGAATTTTACACGCATTTTCAAAACCTTTTTGTTTGAGAGCCATTTGTGCGCCGGCTCCATCGCAATACCCTATGTTCCGATTGATAATTCCTCGTGTCTGATCTGTAGCATGTAAAATTTTCTCAGCATTTATGGCTACTAATATGCCCTTATTATCGTTTACAAAAGACAACAAAGACTGTTCGGAATCGAACGGATATATTTCGACTCCGTTTAAAGAAACTTTATTCATTTATGTTGGAAATTTTATATTGCGAGTAAATAATGCGACATTGCATTAAACATAAATGCATTACTCCATCGCATATACGAGATTTTAGAACTGATGCCAGGTTTTAATTGGTAGTAGAAATACCCCTTTTTATCTTGCATATTTCGGATTGTCCATTGCAATACTTTTTTGGCAAGTTCCTCATATTTTTTCATCTTATGTAGGCGGGTCAATGTTATCAATAGCTGCCCTGGACAATGGATGTCAATAGGATACATTCGGTTATCATAATATTTAGGAGTTCCGTCCGCTTCGAAAAAATGATTGACATAGTAGTCGAAACCTTTTTCGATGTAACCATTGAAAGCATGATCCTCTGTCAACTCTTGATAAGCGATCAGCGCATCTAAATTATATCCTGTATGAAAGCTGTCTACCCAATTCTGTACGGGGAGCATTCCATATACCCAAGCCCCGTCTTCCCGTTGCCCGGAACAACAGGCTTTAATGGATAGCTCCGCTAGTCTTTTGTATTCCTCCTGTTGTGTATAATAAAAACAATAACTCAACAATCGAGAACCGAGCAGCGAAGCATTGAACACAGTGTCATTACCCTCTAACGGACTATAAGAAAAGAGAAAGCCACCATTATACGGCGTGCGATGCAAATCTTTTATTACAAAATCCGCTGCACTTAATGCAATCTCCAAATAGTGTTTGTTCCTAGTTATTTCATATGCCTGCATCAGTGCCGTGGCACAGAAATTTGTAGCAACTACTGTGGGCGTGAATTTGGGAAAAAGAAACAGACGGCGTGCCTGCCAATCGAAGTTATACCCCCAGCAAGCACCGCTGTAGCCTTTAGATTGTAAGGATATAAGCAACTCTGCCAATTCTTCAATCCGAGCCTTTATCATCTCCAACGTTCCCATTTTTTCGGATAATTGCGGATGATTTTCCACAACTTTATACAGATTGCAATATCCGGACAAGAACAGCCCGATACCTTTTGCGTTATACTCTTTCGGAACGAAAGCCATCCGTCTCATATTGAAAGGGCAACGCTTGAAACCTTGTATGACCATCAATCTGCACAATACAGACTTTTTCAGCAGCGGAATTGCCTGAAAAATTTTAGAGTTGAGACCATCATACGGATCCCAACCCTTGAAATGTTCAGTCTCACAATAAATTTTTAGCTTATAAAAAGCATCTGCAATATCATTCATTGGTGTTATTCATTTTGTCAAGAATGGCATACGGCCATCTTTATACTTTGGGTTTGTCTCAATCGCATAATCAAGATTCTTTCTCCAGCCAATAATCTTTGCCGGACATCCTGCTACAATAGCACCTTTGGGAACACTTCGGTTGACAAATGAATTTCCAGCGATTACCACATCATCTTCTATTACAACAGGGCCAGCAATAATAACATTAGGTCCCACCCAAACATTATTCTTTAGACAAGGAACTTCTTTATATGGAAACTGCCGTACAGTAGAAAATCGCAATCCTAATACGCAATTTTCTCCGATTTCTGTTCCCGGTATTAAGACAGTGCTAATCCCTTTGCACACACAGTATGACCCTTTTCCTATTTTTGAATCAGCGGTTATTTTTGAATTGAAAATGAGAAAAATCAATAGTTGTACGATTTTGGGCAAAACCGGAATATGGCGTTCAAATAGCCAACGTTCTACCCTATAGAATGATATAATGTCCATATGAATTAATCCTACCGTTTTCTTATAAATTTTGCGGGATTTCCTGCCCAAACTTCATTGGCTGGTATATCTTTGGTCACAACAGAACCTGCTCCAATTATAGCTCGCTCTCCAATTGTTACAGGTTTTACCACCAAAGTATTCATTCCGAGATAGGCGCCTTTGCAGATATGAACCTTCCCCCTGTCGTAACTTCCAGTATTAGGATTCATGAAATGTGTTACTATTTTCACCCCCGATGTCAAACGAACACCTTCTTCGATAAAAATATCTTGTGGATAATTTGTGTCAAATATGACGCCCTCACCGATAAACGTTCTTTTGGGGCTGATTATCTGCACTCCACCCCATTTGCAAACTAATGGTCTCCATGCCCTTGATTTCATGGGTAGATGTTGGAGGTGTAAAAATATTAGCTTCTTGATTCTCAGAATATTCATAGCTCAATATATTTCTTTAGTGTATTTTCAAATTTTCGGACAACAACGGATGCAACAAAATGGGTTTTCGCATATTCGGAATTATATATTGATACACTCCTCATTTTAGCAGGATTCTCGATATATGGTTTCATTGCTTCTGCAAAAACTGCCGGATCTAACGAACTTGATATATATCCCATCTTTCCATTTTCAAAGAAATCTATTAGGCCACCCACTTTTCTGGTAAAAATAGGGAGTCCGAAAATCATTGCTTCCAAAACCACAGTTGGCATACCTTCCGTATAACTTAGAAACAAATACATATCGGCGTTAATGTATTCCTTTTTAAAATCTTCCCCACGTAACTCTCCAGTAAAACGGACATCCTTTATTTTCTTATTCTCAACATATTGTTTCAACATAGGAAGTTCTGAGCCATCACCGACAAAGGTCAATGTCAGATCCTTGTATTGTGACTTAAGTATTGAAAATGTATCGACTGTTTCATATACACCCTTGGCCTTTTCTATTCGCCCGCTATACATAATGTTTTCGGCTTTTCCTTGTCTCATCGAAAGGTCAAAACCTGAAATAAAATAATCGGGTACTTTTGTCGAAGTTAGATGTATATCAGATTTTATCCCCCTCCTTATCAATTCATTCTTGAAATCTTGGGATAACACAAAAATACACAAGGCCTTATTCAAATTGGCACTTATCCATTTCCAATCTGCATTTTTAGCATACTCGAAATTGAAACCATGAATAAATACGGATGTTTTCTTTCTGAAAAATCGGCAAATGTTTAAATATATAAAATCTCGTTTTAAGGCTTTATCTCCAAGCGATGGGTTAAGTAGTACTATATCAGGTTTAAAGCAAATCAATCGGATTATAAAACGGATAATTAAAAATGGATAAAATATATTACGCCAAGGCTTACGACCGAAATAAAAATATTCAATATTTTCTTTCCAATACTCTTTAATCCCTAAATAATAATTAGTTACTCCTCCATATCCGGATTTAGTGGGAACAGTTATTAATACCCTCATTGTTAGTGTTTCAATTGATATGATTAAAATAATTAAGAACATTGAACATCAACGGTTAATCTATTTTCGTTTTCTGATGTTATGCCTTTTTGGTTGTTCGTATTGGTAGCTATCCATAGACCATACATCAGCACGATGAGAAATTCAGATTACAAAATTTTTCATCATGAACATAGATTACTAAACCATAAGTTTAGTTGGAACAACATGTGCCTCTGTTCAACTAATGGTGTAACAATGAAATACAATACCGGTATAATTGTAACCATAGTTATTAGTAGCTGGGACTTAAAACTCAATTTGGATTGAATATCCATAACCCACATATATGTAAAAACATATAAGAATAGCACGGCAAGTTTGAAGAATCTATCATAAAAAGTCAAACTGACATATCCGAAATTGGCAAAAGACAATAGGAGAATACAGAACCCCCAGAATTTGACATTCTGCTCCCAAAATTCTTTCCCTATTTTTTTATATAGTATATAGATCACAGCCAAGACACCGAAAACGGCAATTGTTTCACGAAGCAAATAGAACTGATTACCATACTCGCGTATTTCCTCTGCATACTTTCCAACAGACTGTATGATATTTTGATTCCTAACGCTCTCTTTGACGTAGTTTTCAAATATGCCAAATTGTGCGATATTAGTGACAAACGCGATTTTCGCAAAGCGAACGATGAATGATACGATAAGAATTAAATAGTACACTTTAAACCTATATCGCAAGAGTAGGTTTAATACAGCCGCGACACATAAGGCGAGTAGTGAATAGTGAAAACAAATACATAACGCAGATAACCAAAGGTACTTAACGGCTCCTGAATTAAGGTATCTCAAATAGAAGCCAGTAAAAACAAATGCTCCGCTCCAAAAGCGAAAACCGAGAAACCAATAGTATTCTACAGTAAAAATCACTCCCAGGAAGAGTAGCCATGCAGGAATTGACATTTTCTGCATATATAATGGCTGGAGTGGTTTTACGACTCCAAATATAAATAGAGAAGTATATACCACACACGCACAAGCAGAGAAAAAATTCCGGTTATCAGCAATTAAACCAATGAAATATTTAAATAATACAGGATATATTTCTTTGCCATATTTTGATGTTCCAGAGTCCATCCATTGCTCAACCAATGATTTGTCGGCAATACGATGAAAATGCTCATAATGAACCAACAAATCCATTTGTGGCTCATAAAACCAACCAAAATAGAAAGAAAAGATAATAAATAGAATGGGGGCAAACCTTTGTCTGAAAAACATTAATGACAAACACAGTCCTACAAAAGGAATAAATGTCATTATTACAGACAAGATTACAATTAAGGCTAAAGAAATAGCCCAATGTCGAGAATTAGTATCTATATTGTATATCCTATTGTTTATCAACATTACCAACTCTTACTTTATTGGCTAAATATAGGCGCAAAACCAAACATCCCACGTTCGCTATAATCAAAGCCCAAATAACACTTCCTATGCTAATACTGTGAGTAAGAATCAAGACAAGGACAACAATGATGTATATGATTGCAGAATAAATGGTTGTCATATTTACCTCATTGATTTTTCCAAGTACGCCCAAATAAGGGAAACCGAACATGTCAGCTGGCACACTAATCGCCAATAAAAGCAAGAATAGGTTGAAATACGTGGTTATACTTGCTGTTTCAGTCTTAATAAAAATCGGTATAAGATACGGTGATAAGAAATATATACAAGCTAAAGCGATTGTATTGGCAATACATAAAAGCAATACCATCTTAGTCGCTCTACCCATATTTTTTATCCTTGTGAAATATGGGTAAAATATCTGAGATAAAAGCGGAGAAACAAATGATGAATACGCATTATGAAGTTTTTCCGCAGCTGTATATAATCCGACTGCAAAATCTCCAAGAATAAAGCCAAGCACTAAGGTATTCATTGTTTTATAGGCTCTCATCAAAAAAGTTGATGAGAAAAACGGAATACTATCCTTAAGATAAAATTTCACTTCTTGTGCCGAGACTATTTGAAGTTTGATCCCGTATCTTTTTTGGGCAATGAATAAAGCGACAATACCTGAAACAAATGTTTCAAGAGCATAGCACAACATCACCAATGCATAATCATCAGTAGACTTAACGATTAAAAAAATAGGCAATATACATAATAGCTTTATTGGCACGCTGATACGTGTTATATATTTAATGTCCTCCATTGAACGGAAAAGCCAATAGGGAGCAATGACAACCCCTATCAAACGAATAAAGGCTAATATATAAAGCGTGAGTTCATTCCTTAGTGAAGGAATCAACCCTACAACTAAAATATAAACAAATAGAGAACAGAGTATGAGAAAAAACTTACATTGCAGAATAGAAGAAACTATCCTTCCCAATTTTTCTTGATTGTCTCTATTATTGACGACATGCCTGACATTAGATAAATCGAAACCGAACTCATTGAATATCTGAAAGTAAAAGCTAAATATAATGGCAAAATTTACAAGACCGTATTTTTCTACTCCTATAACGTTCAACAAATATGGAATTAGTAGAATTGGTATAATGCTACTGAAACCATAAAGGAGAAACTGATTCCAAATATTTGACAACAATCTTGATTTGAAAACTTGGCTTAATGTCATCTTCTTAAAGCAATAGATTTTCTGTAAATCTGCAATCAGTATATGTGTACGTTTATTGGGAGGGTAAGTCTTGGTAAACTTAATGATTGTCTACCTCTATTGCTTAAATATTCCACAGAAATCAAGTATCACTTTATCATCTTTCCACGGTAGTTCTTTGAAAGGTGTATGGGCTGTAAGGAACACAACAATATCGGCTTTGTCATAAGCCTCTTTATAGTCTGTCAACTTGAACACGTTATGTTCTTTCACATTTGGCTCTACCACTAAAATGTTGGCATTATTACATCCTTGCATTACTTTAGTTGTGATATATTTTGCTGGAGATTCACGCAAATCGTCAATGTCCGGTTTGAATGCCAACCCCATCATTGCTACCACAGGCTTACAGTGATTTTTCAGTTCAAATTCAAACATGGCGTTCTTTACTTTTTCAGCACAATAGAACGATTTATAATTGTTGATTTCGCGTGCTGTAGAAATTATGCGACTTTCAACCGGAAAATCCGCTGTAATGAAATATGGATCGATAGCAATACAATGACCTCCGACTCCACAGCCAGGTTGCAGGATATTTACGCGCGGATGTTTGTTGGCAAGCCTGATAAGTTCCCAAACATTAATCCCTGCCTTGTCGCAAATCAATGAAAGTTCATTGGCAAAAGCTATCTGCACGTCACGACTGCTGTTCTCAGTCAGTTTGCACATTTCAGCGGTCTTGCAATTAGTCCGATGCAGCGTCCCCTGTACGAACTGCGAGTAGAACTCGATTGCTTTTGTTGTACTTTCTTCGTTCATACCGCCAATGACACGGTCGTTATGTACCAACTCATAAATCACATTGCCCGGAAGTACACGCTCGGGGCAATAGGCGATATAAATTTTACCTTCCAATTCAGGACGCTCAGCGAAAATTAAGTCACGCATTTTATCAGTCGTACCAACGGGTGATGTGCTTTCAATTACATATAAGTCACCTTCCTTGAGAAAAGGAAGTACAGCACGAGTTGCCGCCTCTACATACGAAATATCAGGCTCATGATTACCTTTGAACGGGGTGGGAACAACCATAAAGTAAGCGTCACTTGTCTCCGGCTTCGTGCTTGCGTGCAATGTCCCGTTTTTCACAACTTCTTGCAGCATTTCTTCCATCCCCGGTTCAATGATGTGGAGCTTACCTTGATTGGTCAGCTCTACAACTTTGGGGTTGATGTCAACACCCGTTACCTGTACTCCGTGCTTTGCTGCGATAATGGCTGTAGGCAATCCGATATAGCCCAAGCCCATAAAACATGCTTTCATAAAATTGAGTTTAATTGAAATTCTTTTGATTGGTCATTCATACTTTTGAACAGTTCATCCAGCTTTTTCACAAAATTGTCTTTTTGGCTATCGGAAAGTTCCTTATCTTTTAACTGCTCTATAATGGAATGATAAAGAGCCTTTTCTCCGCTTGTCATCTTGTTGTTTATTAATAGGAATTTTTGTTATAGCTTGGCTATCCATAGCCGCAATAATCTTGACTATAAATCAAGCAGTTTTTGTACGTTTCTTGTAACGCTTGTACAAATGAACTTTTGAAATATACTGTAACTGTGAATATCTGTCCCTATATAAGCAATAGCCTGTTCTCTCATAAGAAACATGGCCTTTTTCTTAATCCGGTTGCCATACATACCCGCTATTGATGGAAGATTAATCTGGAATTTCACACCCATGTCTTTTAGCTGTCGGTAATCCGATTCATCCATATAAGCATAACGCTCCGGATGGGCGAGAACAGGGTGGTATCCTTTAGATTTGATGCGAAGCAGGATATTTTTCAAGCCCATCGGAGGACTGAAATAAGAGGTTTCCACCAGCAGGTGGTCGCCATTCTCGCCTAAAGGTAGCAGGTCATTCTTTCCCAGCCGTTCCTCAAAGAGATTGTCAAGCATGTTTTCCGCTGCAAGGTGCAGTTGTACGCCACCTGTGTAAGCAGCCTGCAATTCTGCAAAACGGTCGCGAAGATGGGCAGTCGTATTGGGAATGTCTTCCATGATGTGCGGTGTGAGCCATACGGATTTGATCCCTTGCTCCTCATACAAACGTAGAATTTCCAAAGATTCGTCCATCGTTTGTACACCGTCATCCACGCCCGGAAGAATATGCGAATGATAGTCTGTAAAACCGATTAGCTTTATTATATTTTGTTTTTCCCTTTTTTTAAAAAACCACATATAATGACATAAAACTTTTTAATCATTCCCGATTCCACATGACATATATGCGGAATCCGGGAATGAATTGATTGTCCCGGTGATAAACTTCACCACCAGTTTCGCTTGCCGAAATGATTTATCAACCCGGCCCCAACACAAGCTAAACCGATACAGATAGCCGCAGGAGGACAGATAAATCCACCAGCCAATACTCCGGCTTTTGTTGCGGCAACCACTCCGACTCCTTTGGTAATCAATGCTGTTTTACCAAATACACCTACAGTAACCATACCCGCACCGAATAAGGTCGCTTTGTCTTCTGTAAAATCGTTCTGTGCCATAGTTGTGATTTTTAGTGAAACAATAGGGAAATCAAATTTACATTCTTACTCCGTATTTAATTGCTTGATAATCAACGATTTACTCTATATATTTTTCATCGGAACCATAGTGATATTCCGAACCGTAACCATAGTGATAACCATACCGATAGCCATAACGGTATCCGTAGCGACCACCGCTTCCCTCGGTTCCATTCAGGATCAGGGACATGTTCTTGTATTTTTTCTCCCCGTAGATTTTCTCCAGTTCAGCAAGCATACTCAGTTCAAGCAATCCTGCACGAACCACGAAAATAGTACGGTCAGCCAGCTTCTCGATTATCTGCGTGTCGGCCACCAGTTCGATGGGCGGACAGTCAATCAGCACATATTCGTATTGTTCCCTTACGGTATCTATTACCTGTTTCAGCCGGTCGTCGAACAACAGTTCGGTGGGGTTGGGAGGTATGGTGCCGACAGGAAGGATGTCCA
Source organism: Bacteroides sp. 43_108 (assembly GCA_001915545.1). Taxonomy (GTDB): domain Bacteria; phylum Bacteroidota; class Bacteroidia; order Bacteroidales; family Bacteroidaceae; genus 43-108. The sequence continues at coordinate 14,775 of MNQS01000020.1, forward strand.
GATATTTCTGTTTCGGATTGGTGACAATTATTTCATTGAGATTGTCAATCCTGCCGCCAAGATAGTCGCTCAACCCCTTGGTAGGAGAGTCGATATAGGATGACGCAGAGCCGTGACGCAGGTCACCGTCGATTACCAACACTTTCTTCCCTTTAATGGCAAAGCTCACGGCGATATTCATGGTCAGGAACGACTTGCCGCTGCCCGGATTGAACGAGGTCACGATGATGACATTCGATGCCTTATCCTTGCCAGTCATGAACTCCAAGTTGGTACGCAATACACGGAATGCCTCGTTGATGATGTCACGGCTGCCCTCCTTGACAACAATGGCCCTGACTTCCTGTGGTTTCTTTCTGAATATTCCTTTCTTCTTTCTTGTGAACAGCGGAATTTCACCGATGAACGGTACGGTTACGCTTTCCAGATCTTTTCTTCCCCGTACACGGGTATTCATGTTCTCACATATAAAGATAATGACTACCGGAATAAGCAGTCCCAAAGCACACGCGACCATTAAGATGTTTTTGCGCACGGGTGACATCGGCAACATGCTACCGTGGGGCGGGGCAACAATACGGGTATTGTAGGCCGTAAATGCCTGTGAGAGTTCGTTCTCCTCACGCTTTTGCAGTAAGAACAAATAAAGAGCCTCCTTTACCTTCTGCTGGCGTTCCACCGAGAGCAGGTATTTGGCTTGTGTAGGGTTAGCTGCTATACGTGATGTTGTCTGTTGCTCCGTCTGCCGCAAACTTTTTATCTGCGAATTCAAGGTTACTATCTGATTGTCGATAGACCTGATTATCGCCCCACGCATGGATGCCAGGGCCTGATCCATATCAACGACCAGCGGATTTTCCGTACTACTGTTCGCAACCAGGCTGTTGCGCTGCAACAGTTGTTTGTTGTATTCGGCAATCTGCGATTCAATATTGGCGCTTTCAATGCCGGAATTGGCCGGAAGCAGTTGGGTACGGTTGGCGTCATTGGACAAATAGTTCCGGATGTAGCGGGTCATGTAGAGCTGGTTGTTCAAAGCCAGAATCTGCGCATTCGTCTGGCTGCTCTGCGCCATATACATGCTCGAAGCCGCCTGCACGTCGGGTAACAGATGTTCGGACTTGTAGGATGAAATGTCCTCGTCCACGTTGCCCAGTTCCTGTTCGATTACGCCCAAACGCTCGTTGATGAACATCGAGGTGCTGATAGCGATCTGGTTCTTGTCCTTCACCCAGTTCTCATTATAAACGGAAATCAACATGCTCAATACATCCTCCGCCCGTTGTACAGAATTATCCCTGAATGACAGGTCGATAACTGACGCTTTCTCATTATTCAATGAAACGGACAGATTGGACGAGCAGGAGTTTACAGCATCATACAAACTGGATTTACCTACATACAATGTGTATGTCTCGCCTTTCACATAATTGGGGGTTGCATGGATAATGATTTTCCCTAATGGCGTAGTGATGGAGTCGAGCAAGCGGCCCTTTATATCCTTTCCGTCGAGCTCCGTCCCGTTACGTGTAAAGTCGGATAAGAGTAATGTGCTGTCTGGCTGTACTTCCAATGTAAACCCAGCCGATTCGTTTTCAGGAAAGTCACTTATCGTTACATCCACTGGTAATGTCAGTCCATAGGCCACCTGACGGTGGAATTTCCCCGGAACGAAGTAATTCATATCCAAACGAAATCGTTTAACTACCTCGGTCATTAAAGCCGGCGACTGAAAGGTGATGAGTTCGTTATTTACATTGGTGCTGGACTGGAACAACCCAAACTCCGAAAAGGATTCCAGATCCGGGGAAACCGACTTGCCTTTGGAATCCTCCTTGATCAACACCGAAGCAGTGCGTGTATATACGGCAGGGGTACACAGCAGATAGACAGCAGCAACACCTGTCGTTATCGCCAAAGACAGGACGAACCACTTCCACCTCGCGAGGCACAGGTACAACAGATCCTGTATCCGCAGGAAATCATCCGGCTGTCCCGGTTTTGTATTCTTTTGATTTACGGCCATATCAGATTCTATATTTATTTCACGATCAACACGGTAATGGTGGTCAGCAGCGAGGCCAACGATAACCAAAAAGAGGTAGACCGCACGTTGTTCCCATTGACTGTCGATTGTCTTGCCCTGACCGAGTTAGGTTCGACATAAACAATATCGTTCTGTTGCAGGTAGTACACGGGAGAAGCATAAAGGTCATATCCCGAATTCAGATTGACCCGGTACAGGGTCTTTTTGCCGTTTTCCTCCCGCTGTACCAGCACGTTCTCCCGTTTCCCGTAGACGGTAAGGTCCCCGGCCATGCTTAAAGCGTCCAGGAGCGTCAGCCTGTCCTTGTCGATATTGAAACGTCCGGGGTTGGCGACCTCACCCAACACGGAAACGGTCAGGTTCATGAATTCCACTGTTACTACCGGATCTTTTACGAGGTTTTTCGAGATCAACTCTTCTTTTATGCACAAGGCAATCTCCTCGCGTGTCATTCCCGCCACATGGATATGCCCCAGCACGGGAAAATCGATATTTCCATCCTTGTTTATCGTGTATCCTGACATTCCTTGATTGTTGGATGCTTCTGATCTTATACCGATTTGTCGGGATATAATCGGAAGGTTGAAAAGGTCCATCAACAAAGGGTCTTTGCTGTTGACCAATATGGAAATCTTGTCTTCGGGACGTACCCTGATTTCCAATGGATTAAGAACCTGCTCTGCCATACCCGGTTTCAGGTCCGTAAAATAAGCGACTTTCGGCGCGGCACATGATCCTAGCAGGGAAGCCACGGTCAATAAGAGTAAAATGTATCTGATTTTCATATTTCATTGATTTTTATTTGTTGGTTGCCTGTCTCGACTGAAGCTGTCCGATACGTTTCGTCAGTCGGATATTGGTGAAAGTCCATATCAGGATATCGACTAGTACGATCCAGTTTACATTCAGATAAAGGGAGAGAAGAATATTAAACAGTATGAATACGGTCGATACGGATATGACGATAATCATGACACTTCGCTGCTGCATTCCGACAGCAAGTAGTTTATGGTGGATATGGTTCTTATCCGGCAAGAACGGGTTCTTTCCGTTGCGTACCCGATGCAGATAAACCCGGACCACATCACAGCAAGGAATCAGCAGCGGGGAGAATGCCAGCACCATCGGATTTATATGTACCGTATTATCATCTGTCCCACACATAGTCAACTTGAGACTGAGAAGACAGAGCATCATGCCAACGGTCAGGCTGCCTGTGTCACCCATGAAAATCTTTTTTCCGTGCTCGGCATTCCCGAAAACATTGTAATAAAAGAACGGCACTAACACCCCTAATGTGGCGAACGCCAGCATGGCATATATATACTGGTGAAACATAAGAAAAGTCAACCCATAAAGCAAACAGGCAATACTGCATAGCCCGGAAGCCAGTCCGTCAATGCCATCGATCAGGTTGATGGCATTGATGATGAAGACCACGAACAGAATGGTCAGAGGATACCCCAGCCATAATGGAACCGAATGAATGCCTAGAATGCCGTACAGGTTATCGATATATATACCACCGGCGATAAGCATCATGCCGCACAGAATCTGGATAACGAACTTGGCTCGATAACGGATGCCGATCAAGTCATCGGCCATGCCAACCAGATACAGAACCATGATGGAGCAGAAGGCGAAAGCCAAGGGCCGAACATCGTTCTCGATTTCGGACAACATCTCCGAATGCCCCATAACCATATTGATCCCCAGCAACAAGGCTACGGTGAAAAACACTACCGGCTTGAATGCGATGCCGCCCAACCGGGGCACGGCACAATGATGAATCTTCCGTTCGTCGGGAAGGTCGAATAACCGCTTGCGGAAAGCGATCAACAAAATCTGGGGAATGATGATACCCGCACAGAACACACAGATCAGGAATGCAATACTGCAATTAACTATCCAAAAAATCATATTATGTCAGAATTTGTTCTTTACTTGTGCAAAGTCATGGAAGAGAAGAGAATTTCATCACCTCTTTTTTGTGCCATTCCTTGTACCGCTTCATCGAGATTCCTATCCCAACAAGTTCCCTGTACCCTGATACTTTCTTTCTGAAGATGTGATTTTTGCCGTAAGCCTGGAGTTCGTCATCCGAGATGCTGACCATTAAAACGGGAAATGGGTAAACTTTATGCCTGAGTACAGTTACATCGTGTGTCACGAACAGCTGACTCAATTGGTAGGCGGATTCTTCGAATGCGTGCCAATAGTCACCTGCTCCATACAGACGAATGAATCGTCCGGTTGTATCTTCTGTGTGAATGATGTCGAACAGGCATGTTTCGATGAGTTCCATCAATGGCATCCAGCAAGGCTCAGTTCCGGAATTGTAACCATTCATTACTTTCAAAAATGTTTCATCCGTTGTCGGGAATTAGCGTATATTCAATTTTACAAAGCCAGAAATGCAGGTTTTATCCTCATTGTAACATGCGCCGGGCTGTTCTGTACAGATGCATTTGTCAAAACAGATAACAGAAACCAGTACTCATCTTGTTCCGGAGCATAACCTTTAATATCCGCAGCTCGTCCGGCAGGTCATAATCAATGCACACCGCTTTAACTTTGGACCATATATCATCCAAAATAGAGTCGGGCTTACATATCATTATTTTATAATAGCCTGATATATTCGGGATTGACTTCCACCCCTACGGAAAAGAACTCGGGCAGCTCCACTAACAGACGTTTCGTTTTCGACCCGCGTACAGTCAGCAATTTTCCTTCATAACCGTCCAAAGGACCGCCTACAATACGGATGTGCCGTCCGCACATAGAGGGTGTCAATTCGCCAGGAAGATAATATTTCGGATTTTTCGACACACTTACAGCATGTATGAACCGCTCCATGTCCGCATCAGCGACAGTCATCGGATTTTTGTAACCACCTCCCTTCTGGAAACGATACTGTATCGTGGGATACTTTTCCACAAACGGATCAATAGCTTCCTGGGTATCATGAACAAAAAGCAAATCCTGGATAAAGGGAACTTCTTCCCGAGTCCGTTTGCCGCCATGAACACTCAACTGCTCTTTCATGGGAGTGAACACCTCGAAATGCTCGTTCAACAGTTGCTTGTATGCGGGCAACTTGGCATTGGCCCGTTTAAGGTCGCGCATCACGTACCAGCATGTCTGTTTTTCACCTTCCGAAGTAGCCATATTTTGGATTTAGGACAATTCTTCTAATCCTGCAAGATTGTAAATTATACTACATATCAAGCAGTTACAAACATTCTTTTCAAAAGCTGGAGAATAACTTCCCATGTCAGTATATCTGTTCATGTTTACACCATAAAAGATTCCGTTATCTCACACATGCACAAAATCTCTGAAGCCGTTTCCGGCTCCATCTTCTGCTACTTCTCTCCATAAGAGAAGTATTTGAATATAAAATTGGTTGTAATCAGCTAGTAAACAATATTTGTTTTATTTGCTTGGAAGACGATTCACTTAACAACTGTTGAGTAAAACCTATAACATCTGTTTGAAATGAGGCACTCGGTTGAAAATTATATCATTTTTATATTGTTATTTTCAGTGAATTGTATAATTTTGTATCCCAAATACTTCTCTTATGGAGAGAACGGAATTTTTGTCGAACAATCTCTCTATAACTTACACTCAGACTTATTTGTAACAAAACCTTTTTTGCTTCATTATTGTTAGTCTGAACTTATCGGTCATACACTTCCCAATAATTAGACGTTTTCATACTATATATTATGTACCACTTTACAGCGCATGACGAGGATACTTGTTTTCATGCCAAATTTTTGTCACTTCATGCTAAGTAAGTCTAAACGGGTTTCAAATGGGCTACGTTCTGTAGATAAGGAGCAAGTTTTCTTTTACCCGCATTTAATTGCTTATTTCCTCTATAAACAGAGAAAAAATTTTTGTTTTCCCCAACAGATAGTAAGTAACTTAACTCTATCTGTTTATAGAGAAAGTATGGCGAAGTTGGAAGAAAGTTGGTTGACAGTAAATTGGTATATAGATTCCTTGTTTTTATAAATCAAGGTATAATGCTGGGTCCCCAATAACAGTATTTTGAGAGAAGATGTAGTATTTATCTGTATTTATCGCAACCGGATATTAAAAAATGTCCATGATGCTTGGGGGTTCCCCAAAAGTTGATAGTCGATTGAATAAGATTGTCAGCTGCGTTGAACCTAAATCGTTATCCGATATTATGCAACACTTAGGATTAAAAGACAGAAAAAAAATGCGATGAATGTCCATCTAACCTTGATGATTATTAGAGAGAGTGTATTGAAAAATGACAGAATCGGATAATCCTGCAAATCATTTTGATAGTAGGTATCCTAATTGAATTTTGTCAGACTGTCTATGACAGCTTATCTTCCGCAACGGAGCGGCATACGAAAGCCGGTTATTTATTTTGTTTTCCTTTTTTCTGGACGATTTCGTTGTGCTTTTCGACCAGTTCGGGGAAATTCCTTCTGATGAACTGCCCGAACGAGCAGTCGTTGAACCCGAACCGCCTGGCCAACGACTTCACGCTTTCGGTTGTCGTGCCGTACAGGTGCATGGCCTCGCTGTATTTCTCCATGCTGCGGCGGGACACCGCGCCGCCCGTATCCGTCCTGACCATTCCCTTCCGGGCATACAGTTCCGGCTCGTGTTCCTTCAGGTAGCTGCGGAACGCTTCGGGTTGCAGCCCGAACTCGGCGGCGACCTGTGCCGTCGGCAGCCCGCTTTCTTTCAGCCGGCGGATGGCTTCGGCATATTTGGCCTTTGTCGCGGGGTTGTATTTCCGGACTTTAGACCAGTCCACTAGCCGCCCTTCCTCGTAGGGGATATTCTTCCGCCTGCATACCAGGTCCAGATGCCACCTTTGCAGGTGCTCGTAGAATCCCTTCTTCGACACTCCCGTCTTCCCGGCTATCCGTGCGGCCGACATGGGTGTCGTGGCATACAGATGCACCGCTTCGGCATACTTCTCCACCAACTCCGGAGAGGGGGCGTGCACGGTACCCCGACCGGTGATTTCCCCTTTCCGCTGCCGTCGGAGAGCCTTCTTGCGTATCCTGATGCGCCGCTTCACCAGATCCTTATGGTAGAACAACAGGTGCTGTTCCAGTCCGGTATAGGAAAGCCCGCAGGAGTCGGCAACCTCCGGCACCGTGACATACGAGTTACCCTGCAAGAGCCTGACGGCCTCAGCATACTATTCCTTGCAGGAGCGGCGCGTGCCGCGCGGCAGCCCGTCACCGATACCCAGCCAATCGCGCACCTTCTCGCGCCATTCGATTATCTCGGGGTAGTGCGTACACGGCTGCCTGCCCAGATTCGTGCCTTCCAACCCGAATTTACGTGCAATCCGATATGCTCCATGCTCCCGCACGCCTCGATGGTATCCTTGTATTTGACACGGGTAGCGGGCAACTGTCCCCGGAGCTGTCCCAACTTAATCTGCCCGGCCTCTTCTTTGCTGCACAGTATAGCGTAACGGGCCAGCACGAGTTCACGGTGGTACTTGGTCAGGTAACACCGGAAACCCGATTCTGTCACTTCGCAGATACGGCATATCTCACAGCCGGAAAGCTCCGTGGAAGCGTACATCTCGATCGCTCGGCGGTATTTCTCCTCCGTCTCCGGCCTGATGCCCCTGAAACGGTTGCTCTCCTTACTGTCTTTTCCGGATGTCTTCATAGGCTTTCATGAGGCATCTTTCAGGACAACCGTTCTTCCACCTGCTCGAACGAAGCGTCCTTGAGTATCACCCGTTTTTCCGCATCGAGCAGGTAAAGGGTGGGCATCGCCTTGAGGTCGTACACCTGTTCGCGGGTAAGCCGCTGATCGGCATCATAACCATCTATCCAACCGGCGGGAAATTCCGCCTTTTCCCACGCGGGGGTCTTGCCCTCCACACACACGGAGAGGAGTTTCAGACGGCCGGACTCCAACAGGTCGTTCACAACCGGGGACAGGGTGAGCAATTCCTTCACCCGGCGGCAGTCCTCGCAATCGGGGTCGTTGAAGTAAACCAGCACGTAGTCGGCCTTTATGCCGGAGAGCTGCCTGCGCCTGCCGTCCCGGCAAGTGACGGTGAAATCCGCCGCCACGTCTCCCGGACGGTTCTTCATGGCTATTTCCAACAGGTAGCGGGGACGTATCTTGTCCGTATCGGACAGGCAGGGGTTGTCCAGCAGTGCCCGCAATACGAGGATATGCAGTTCCTCGTCATGCATGGGCGAATTGGGCTCGTAGAGGTACTTGTCACTCAGCCCGATGAAGTGATACAGCATCTCCTGTCCGGTTGCGGCGCGGCGGAAAAGAGTATCGATGGCAGCCTGTGCCCGGTCGGTATAGGGCAGGATGCCGAGGAAATCGACAAAGGCCTGCTCGGTGATTTCAGGACGGGAGATGAGCGACGTATCGGCAAAATCGAAGTGGTCCCAGTAATGCAGGGACAAGTACGCCGCCCTGTCTTCAGGCGCCGTCAGCGTGACAGGCACGTCGGGCAGACGGAATTCCTTGGTTTTCTGCTGTTGGGCATGTGAACAGGAAACGAGACTCATGCCCAAAAGACAGGCGAAAAAAGTATGATTCAGCATCTTCATATCTTATGTTGTTAAAAAGGCGCCGGATGTGGAAACGTCCGGTGCCGTTGCATATACCGGTTCGGAAAATCTCATTCGCCGGCAGACGGTTCAAGTACGATGTGCGGACTGGCAAACAGGCTGGACAGGCTCGGGTATGTCGCATGATAAACCATGCCTCCGTCACCTGTGTAATGCAGTTCCACCTCGTCCGTGTACCAGTTAAACTCATATTCCTTGCGAAGCCGAAGTTCGTACTGGCCGTCGGCTGTTACGCTTACCGACCCGATACGGCTTCCGTTGCGGGTACGCTCGAAGGATACGAAAGCATCCTTCGGTATGTTTTGCACCACGCCGGCGGTATTTTTATATTGAAGCGTCCCGGCAATCGATTGGTTCGACACACGGAAAGTCTTGGAATAATACACTACCCGGCTTTCATCGGACGAAATCACGATGTCCCCGGCACTTACGACGCTATTCACAAGGAACGGCAGGGTCTTGCGTTCCCCACGCTGACTGGAGGCAATATTGTCCGTGTTAGCAATATCATCCGTACCATATCGCCGTTCCGTCTCCCGCTTGGCATCCACGGTATAGACAAAACGCCCGGGAATCGTGGGATGCGCTTTCAGTTTGGTTCCGTCCAGTCTGTTTTCCGCAAGACGGCCGGCATCGATTTTCAGCATAGGCGCGTCGATATAGATTTCGAACGCTTGGCCGAAAGGATCCACCGACTTGTTGTCAAAACCGGCAAAGCTCGTCACATCGATGCCGATATCCACCCGCTGGTCGGGTTGATATGTCCATTCCAACGGGGTGACTTTTTCCGGTATGTCTGCCGGTATGGCACCGGATGCTACCGTGCGGTCAGGCTCGTCGGCCTCTCCCTGCCAGTCGTTGTTGCCGTACTTCACGCGGGCTCCGAACCGGAACGGGGTGTAGTTGGCCAGCTCGAAAGTCGTACTGCGGTATGATCGGCCGCCATATATACCGGGATTATCCTCGTTTGCATCTTCCGGCAATACCGGTCCGAGCCGGTTGTCGTTGGAGGCGATGTGGATCACCTCGGCGCTCCGGGCACGGTTGGTCTTCATGTAGATGGAATATCTTCCGGTACCTTGCGACGGGCTGCTCAAAACTTCAGTTCTCGGTTTGAACATCAGCATACGGCCACCTTGGGGATTGTTGGTCTGCCACCAATTGTTCGATTCATCGGGATAGAATTTGCAATCGAATGCAGTCACTCCGGCATCGGGTTCCTCACCGTCCTCGTAATAATCCAGGTATTGCGAGTAGAGCAGGAATTCGTCTTTGCCTTGCGCATTGGCAGGATTGTCGTTCCCTGTCCCTTGATCATTGTCGGACCTCTCTGCCAGCAGCATGTCAAACTGCACGTTGGCTCCTTTTTTCTGTGGAACCAGACGATAGTATATCACTTCATCTTGTACGCCCGAGCCTACGGCATCGTATTTGTTCAGTCCCTGCACCGTGATGGATACGAGATTGGTGGAGTATTTGAACTTGCGCCGCATCGTTTCGAAATATTCGGCTTCGATATAGAGCGTGCCCTCGTAGCCGTTTTCCTGATTCAATATGTTCTCGAAATAGACACGCTGGACGCCGGGACCATCGGCCGTGTAGACAAATTTGTAATCCGGCTCTTTGCCTTGATAGACGGAAGAGATTTCACCGCTGCTGTACCAGTCATTGTCCGCCTCGCGCACCACGGGCAGTTCCATGCCCGAAGCGTTGCGGATATCCAGATCGCCAACGGAAAGGTACACATTCATCGGGAACAGCTCCTTGGGACAGCTTTCGGGTATGGTGAACATGGCCGTAACATGGGCACGGTTGTTCTTGTTGGCACCGTTCCCTAAATTACCGTATATTTCCGTCCCGACCCATGCAGGCACGAAAGACTGCTTCCTGATCGTGATGACCTTGATTTTGCGTTGCAGCCGTCCCTTCTTGACAAGCAGCGTACCTTCCAGTTTCTCGTTATTTTCCAAACGAAGCAGGTGTATCTGGATATGTCCCTGTCCGACACCGTTCACGACCTCGAATTTCGTCTCGAATGTCTGCGTCGCCACCCCGTTGTCTATCCAGGAGACCGTTGCGGCATCGGCTTCGGTGATGGCTTTGTCATTTTTTCCTTTAATGGTATAATTGAGCGTGTAGCTGCCTCCGTTTTCCGTAAAGCTCTCGTCCAGTACGACAAAAGTCTTCTCTACTGTCAGGATATAGTCCGTATCTTCCACCTCGTTCACTTCATCGGAAATGGAAATCCATACGTTGTTCGTGGCTGCCGCTTCCAACGCCTCGGCAAAGGAGGCCTGACCGAAAGATAGCGCGCCCTCGATGTGAAGCTTGTAATGGTGGTTCCGGCGCACGAGGAGCTGCTCGCCCTTGTCGTCAACCAGCAGGACACGGTAGTATTTCTCTTCGTCCTGATCCGGAAGATGTCCCCGAAGAATTACGCTGACAGGGGCATCGGCACTGTTCTCGCACTCGAAGACATACTGGTTCATGCTGGATGTCACGTCCGTAATATCGCTCATCTTGGCATCGTTCACGGGAAGCGTGACGAAGGGGTCGTCGCTGGAAGGCCACGTGAAATCAAAGCCTTTCTTCGGGTGGTGCGGGGCCACCGTTCCGAAAGCGTTGGTGTTGCAGACCGCAAAGCCCGTAATCACGATATGCCCGTTATTGTCCGGGTTGTCGACGGAGATTCTCGCGTGGTTGCGGATCAGTTTGACGGAATTGCCCGAGGTGGCCATCTGTTCGGCTATATTGCTGTCGTTTCCTGCATCGCAGGCGAAACGGCCCCAATAGATCATGCGTCCGGACGAGCCCTCCAACACTGCCATGACCTCGGACTCCGACTTGTTGCGGAAACTGTCCTCCTTGAATTCATCCATATTCTGGTTGGCCAGGAAATGGATGGTCCGGGTATTTTCGGGCACCTCAGCCTTGAATGTGCCCTCCATCTCCCCCGGGCCGGGCTTCTGCACCGTGACACCGGCCTTGACGGTAGAGATGAAAAGCCCGTAACTGTCAAAGCAGAAAAGTGTCATATCTTGCACTCCGCCACCGTCAGGGTCTACCGCACGGGTGACGACTTCCTGCATCGCAGGAATTTCCGTCTTGAAATTCAGCATGATGTAGCCGTCGCGTGCCTCGGTCTGCGGATTCTGCCACAACTCGCTTTCGCTGCACGAAGCGAGCAGGGCCGATACCGCAAGCAGGGCGACAAGCTTGTCTATTATTTCCTTTATCATATTTCGTTTCTTTTTGACAGGTTTCTACGTTTATTCCTTTTTACCGTAGGCATCGCGTACACAGGCCACTCCGGTACCGCTAACGGTGTATTTCTCATTATAAAATCTTCCGCTTGCGCTGTAATAGTACTGTCCGTTCAAGCGGTAGTCTATGGCGTCTGCATCCTGGTCTTTCGAGCCCTGGAATTTAAAAATGATTTTAAGTTCGGCTTCTGTGGGCAGGCGCCAGTCATCCAAGGTAACCGTCCTATCGGTTTTCGGGTCTTTATACGTTTCTACATAATGCGCGCAGTGCTCGCGTGCAACGCGGACACTGTTGTCACTCCCGTCCAGCTTCAGGTTTCCTCCTCCAACTTGGAATTCGCCTACACAGGAACCTATCATGAATGACGGCGAGACCAATTGGGCATTGTCCTGTCCCGGATCCGTAACCATAAGTTCCGGATGGTATGTATCCTGGACCATACGTGGACGGCCAAGAGTATATTCACTGGATGTCCCTGTCAATACAATGGTGTACATTCTGCCGTTAATTTCGCTATAGCGGGATTCCCGAAGTCTGTTTGAGTTTGATGTGTAATAGTATTCATATAAATCAGACTGTCCGCTTCCATCATTCCTCAATTTTGCTACTTTTGAAACGAAGAATCCGTCCGGAGGACCTCCAAATAAACCATCTGTCCCCGTTAGGTATCTATATTCTCCGTTCCAACTGGAGATATTTCTGGTGGCAAGGGCGATTCCGGTAATTTTATCACCTACATATTCATAGGTAGTCGGGTTAGGATCTGAATTCTTGAAATCATCGCGGTACGAGTACCACCCCTGGATATTCGTGATATATTCCAACGGATACTGCTCAATGGTTACGGTACGTTCGTTGCCGTCCTCATTTGTTACCCGGACTTCGATATAACGTATCGTATTGTTCCTGGGGAGGTCGCTGTGTACATCCAGCTTGCCGTTGAGCCCCTTGTCGGGAGTAATGAGGATGTTGCCATGGCTGCGCCATCTGTATCCGGTACTCACTCCCCATTCGTTATCGTTTGGATTATCGGGGTATCTTTTCTCCAAGTTCTGTTCCCTTCCGAACTTGTCTATATAGTAAACCCGGGTAATCTGTGCCGTCACTTCCGACGAGGAGGTGAAGATCAGGCTGGTGCGGTCGTCCTCCTTGTTGTGCATTTCCAGGTCGTACCGGTTGAGCACAAGGAAAGTCGGGCGGTCCCCGCCTCCGACATTTACCGTCTCGTCTATCCAATTCTCCACGGTATATTTCAAATCCGTCAACTGCACCGGTGTGGAGGGATTTTCCGCTCCGGGGGCATTGACCGTTGCCGTTACCCTGTAGCAGGTGTTGCGGTTCAGGGCCTTGCCGTTACAGACAGGAATCTGGTAGTAGTTATCGGGACGCAGTTGCGGGTCGGTATCCTTCTGGTAAGTCAGGGGAATGTTCATCACCAGGCGCACTTCCTGCTCCATGGAACTTCCATTGTCCCAAGCATGGGCATACATGTAAGCCGTTACGGTAATTTTGTTCGCCGTCCACTCAAGATAGCCGCCGGAGGTCTGGGCGGTATTCCTCAGCTTTGCCGCACCGTCCGCACCCGCCACTACCGATGTGGTATAGGGCATATTGCGCAGGTAGTAACCTATGCCTTTGGAATCAAAAGTCACGTCTTGGCCTTTGTTGATGGTCACCACGACTTTTGCCGCTGCCCTGCGCAGCGTGACCGCCAGCCGCGTGTCATTCCCTTGCGAGCCGTCGTAGAGGACGACCGGAGCAGCAACCGCCGGTTCATCGTTCCCTTCGGGATAGGCTATGCCGTCCATGAGGAATGTTCCCGGGACACCTTCAATGTCTTTCCCTGTCAGGTGAATGTTCTCGTCCTCCTGCGTCATCGCCTTCAAGGCGTTCAGGTTCGCGAGGTTTTCAAAATCCTTTTCCGGGTGGGTGCTGTTGGCGATCAGATACACCCAATACCTCTCATTTTCCGTAAAAGACGACCGTTTTACGGGCAGTGTAATCCGTCCCGTTTCATTGGCTGACGCGTTCACCCGGTCGCTCCACACCTTCGTTTTCTCGTCGGTATCGTTGAAAATCAGCACGTCGATATGGCTCACTGCGACCTCCGCCCCTTCGGCCGGTACGGTAGCACGACTCACCGGCAACGCTCCCGACGAGATGTCGAGGATAATGCTGTTGCCGTTACCTCCTGTCTGCCCGCCGGGGAGATCGTCATCTTTGCTGCAAGCGGCAAGAAGCCATGCCGCCGCACAACAAATCATCATATTGTATATAATCCGTCTCATCGCTTGTTAGTTTGTAGGTATGTCAACCTGTTTGATTACAATCTTCTCGGTGCTCTCGCTTCCTGTCCAGTTCGTGGCTCCGCTCTGCATGTTGATCAGCAGGAGCGAGCTTCCCGAAGGATCCCACTTCGGGGTATAGGCGATGCCCAACGAGAACTGCTTGTCCACGTTCTCGCCTTTCAGTGCCCTTACCCGGATTTCGTACGCTGTATCGGAAGCCACATAAGGCGGTGTCACGAGTGTGTTGACACCATCCACGTTTTGATATACCGTCAGTTCATAGTCTGCGGCTGTGGCATCAAACAGCGTGGGCTGCCATTCCTGTCTCACAGGACCTGTGATGGTGAACCTAAAAGAGTAGGTTCCCGCTGTCGATGATGCGCCGCCATTGTAGTAAACCGTCGGCTGCGCGTAGGGGGCGGTCCCTCCACCGAAAGGTTGCAGCAGTTCATAGGAAGGGTAATCGAACTCCAACTGATAATCTCCACCGTCCTCCCAGTCGGCCACATCGTATGCGACAGTTATCTTGCCGCTGTTGTGCATCAGGCAGCATACCGCATAATACTTGTTCCTTTCAATGCGTGGCATATAGACCAGACCTTCGCGCGGCTCGCTGTCGAACGTGTAGCCGATTTTGAGGATGTTTCCATGCTCATCACCCGGTGTGTTCCACGAATCGCTGCCCCAAGGGTTCTCGAAAGGATAAAAAGGAGCCCCCAGTACAGGCGTGTAGTTTTCGGGGTTCTGCCTCTCTTCGGGCGTGATATTCGTGGCCAGCGTCTTCGTTACCGGTGCTGAAGAGGGGACGAGTGAAAACTCGCCGGTACCAGTGGCGCCTGCCAGTTTCAGCGTTTCGTCGGTCTGTGGCATCAGGTAATTATACGCACGCGTTCCGGCTTCCAGCAAGGTCAGGTCCGTTACACACAGCTCTCCTGCCTCACCTGCTTCTTTGGCCGCGAACACGCCCAACTTGCCTATGGGACGCTTCAGTTGGAACGTCAAGACATCTTCCAGCGGTGTATGCCCCGAATGGCCGGGGTCGATCGGCTGACGGTTAGAAAGTTTCGAGAAGTCGATTGTTTTGGATTCCTTGCCGAACATTGGAAGTCCGTAGGCTTGGACATCTCGTGTCAGCGTGGTAAACGTGAAATCATTTAGTTCCGCTTCCGTAGTATTTTCCGTAAAGGTTTTCTCGGCACCTGGGGTACTCATGGCCTTCTCGTTCGCGATGATGTAGAAGTCTACCGTTTCGGTAGTCAGGGAAGTCATCGTCAGATCCATCCAGAATGTAGCCGGAGTCTCCATGTCTCCGCTCCGGAACTCGTGGCCCGCCAGTTGTCCTTTTACAAAGGCATAGACACGAAGCGAGTGAATGGCCGATTCTTCGCCGGTCGGTGTGCCGTCGGTTTCGCCGACAGCGCATGTCCCTACGTTGAGCCGCACTGCCACATCGTGCCGTTCCCCGAGCGATGCGGCATCTTCCTTGACGCACCCGCACGGCAACAGGCCACAGCACACTGCTGTAACTGCCCAGTATAATATTTTTCTTGTATTCAGCATATTCTTTTCGGTTCGGTCTAAAACTCAGGTTTCACTTGTTCGATGTACCATTCGGGTACGCTTACCGTGATTTCTCCCGACTTGAACTCGATGCGTATCGGGATGAGCACTTCATGTTTGGAACAGTCTATAATAGGATTGTCGGCAAGGAACCTGGCGAGGTTGACTTCGGCCAGCGGTTCCCCGTTCGGGGCGGCGCTCAGGCGGATGTTCACGTTCTCGTGGTTCTTGTGACGCATTATGTTGGTACGGGCCGTGAGCAACGCTTTTCCGGCTTCGTATTCGGTTTCAAGCAAATAGTCGGTTGCCTCCCCACAGGCCCGATTCTCAAAATCGGTACAGGGCGAGACTCCGCATATCTCAAGCACAGGCAGCGAGCCTGCGCGGGTTCCCGGGGCGGGAACTCCGGCCACTTCCACCGACAGATCGTAGTGAGAGCTGGCGAACTCTATGGTTTTGGTCTGGTTTGCCTCTTCATCACCGCTGTAAGGCAGTACGGTATAAGAGGTCGTAGCATAGTAAAGTGAATCGTTGCCGGCAACCTGTTTCTCGTCGAAATAATCCCCGGCGGCAAAGAGCATCCGGCCGAAATCGCCCGTGGCGATGCCATCGACCTTCGTGTGGTGGGTGTTCCCCAGGCAGACAATCCGGTAGTCTCCGGCAGCGAGCGGGGGAAGCGTAGCCGTGCGGTCCTTGACCTGTTCCTCTGGTAAGATACTCGAATTGACGCATCGATTTTCTGCATCGAATACGAACATCTCCACCCGGCAGATCTTGTCGGGGAATATTTCCGTGGTGCCGTCGCCCTTGTAGCTGAGCAACAGCGTGTTCGTGCTCAGACAGTCGTCCAGATCCTCACGGATGCAGGATGTGGCGGCTCCGGCGAGCAACGTCAGGCAGAAAACAATATTCGTCAATTTCATATATATGTGATTGAAGTGTTAAAGGATAGACAGGGCGGAACTTTCGCCCTGCCTATCGGGTTATCAATTAAAATTCAGGTGTGACAGGAACTACATCCCAGCTCATGACGTCAACAGTTACCTCCACACATTTTTGAGGATTATCCAAATCCTCATCGCTAAATGCAAAGTTCATGACGTAAATCTTGGCGAAATCTGCTGTAACAGCAGGAGTGAATGTACTGGTAGCCAAGTAAAGAGGAACCTTAGTTCCTTCATTTGTTGTACCAATCAATTTTACAAGAACTTGAGGATGGTTAGTATTTCCAATATTATTATCTTTAGGAAAGAAGTGGTATGCAGGACGGACATTGCCTTTCTCGTAGGAATGCTTATACTGTGTATTTTCATCCAATGTAACCAAAGGCAAGGTGGTTGCAGGACTCTCTGTTGAGGTAAATTCATCGTTATACCACGCATCAGCAGCTGTCTCGAAAAGGCCGAATATAGAACCGGGGTTAATATCGGAGTTCTGTATGTCACTGGCTGTTCCTCCCTGACGGTCTGCTTTCCCGAAATAGTTGTTCAACATGACCTGCTGAACTTCAATACTCTTGTACTTACGCTGACCTTGAGTAGGAGCTGTATACTCAAATTTACCGATTTCAATTCTGGATACACGCGGTTCAAGCACTACCTTCGCTTTGTAAAGCGGGTGTCCTGCCTCGTCTTGACCGGACACAGAAGTCAACTCGACTTCTTTATAAAGGTCTAGATCAGTCGGATTTTGCTGTTCGGCGATTATCAGGTCTTTTTTCAAATCTACATAAGTAGATGCATTTATTTGACTACCGTTGTTACCTACAACGATTACCTTGTTCACCTCAGCAGGTAAAAAATGGAATACCTTATCTGCGCGGTCGTCAAAATTACTTTTATTGCTGAAGTAGTGGGTTGCCTCAGTTCCTTCGATTGTTTTTCCTTTATACAGGGTAGTTCCGTCTGTAAAGAATACCTGTAAATCTGTCAAAGAAACCTTTGAGTTGTCTTCTACCTCTTGACCGGCGCCTCTGGTTACTGGAATCACATTAGACAGGTCAATGCTTACACTCTTTGGGGTGTTGTCCAACTGTCCCATTTCATCGTCTTTGTTGTCACATGCAACAAACGTCATTGAAGCAGCTAAAGCTGTCAATAAAAAACTCTTGACTTTCATCTTTTTGTTATTTAAAAATTAGTAAAAAGGTTTTTATAACTTCTCGCTTATGGATTTTGTCTACAACTGGTCGATGACCTGCCGCACCTCTTCGAGGTTATGCCGGGCAGTCGCGGAGCCTGCCTCCGAAGCACGGCGGAACACATCCTCCGCCTTGTCGTATTGTCCGGCCCCGGCGTATGCCACACCGAGGGTGGAGAGCAGTTCTGCCGACCGCGCGGTGACTTCCGATTTCTCGAGCAGCTCCACCGCCTTGGCATACTCCTCACGGGAGATGGCGTTCACGGCATTCTCATTGAGTGCGGAGGGCGAAGCGGGGAAATAGCGTAAGGCGGTGGCCATCACCTTGTCGTACCCGGGCGTGCCTTTCCCGTAGGAATCGGCCACCTTGTACATTTCCGACAGGCTCAGGAGGTCGGGACGCTCATCGACCATGCGGCGAGCCTCTTCGAGGTTAAAGTTGCGCACGTTGTACTCGATGCGGTACTCGTTGCGGCGCAACGCGGGGTATATCTCGGTGAGCAGCCTGTGGTAAATGGTCGGCGGCACGAGTTTCTGGAGTTGCAGCTCGCAGAAATCCCGTTCGTCGGGGTAACGTTCGATGATTTCATATACCTCGTCGCGTTTCAGCAGGTTCGGGAAGTCGCCGAGCACACGGACGAAACCTTCCCAGTCCTCACCCTTCCAGTCCACGTGGAGCATCTCGGGAGCGATAGCGTCGTAACGGCGGATATAGTCGGCCAGCGCCTTGGCGCGGTTCTCGGACAAGGCCATATTGTGCGCCATGCTGCCTTCGGGAGAAGCGTAACCGGTGATGTAGATACCGATAATCCTGACGTCGGTATTTTTCTTTACCAGCTCGATGGAGTTGGAAACGGTGTCCAGTTCGGCACGGTTGTTCTTGAATCCGGGCAATATATTATAACTGTCCTGCCGGAACTGCAGCCGGGCGGTGCGGGTTTCGGCACGCACTTTCACGGGTTCAGGTTCAGGGGCTATGCTGTCGAGCTTGTAATCGGGGACATAGGCAGGAAGTATGCCCGCCCACAAGGACTGCTCCGCCTTGCCCTTGTCGCAGTTCACGCAGCCGTGTACCTCTTCGCGGATTTTGATCCGCCCGTCGAGCATCCAACGCTCGTAGGGCACGGTGGCCGCATAATCGTAATGCTGCCCCTTGCTGCTGTGGCGTATGATTACCTGTGCGGAATCATTGTGGAAAGGGGGAAGCTCCACGCTTTCGAGCCGCTGCGCCCGCAAGTAAACCTTGTGGCGGGTCTTGCCATCGATGACTATCGGGGGAAAGGTCACCTCGCGGCTACTGTCCGCCGACATGAGTACGGGTGTCAGTGCTACGGTGTGCTGCGTACGGATTTTCGCCTTGCTCAAATCGACGGACATCGTCAGCTCTACCGTGCGGCCCTGCTTGACGACCCCTCCCTGACGAATCCCGATCAGAGGCAAGTAACTGGTTTCGTTCTCGGCATGCAACATCATGGGACAACATGCCAATATCAGCAATAATAGGATGTATATGCGTCTCATAGTCATTTTCTTGTTATTTGATTATATATATCAGGGAGATGCCCGCCTTGGTCGGGCCGAAATAATGCTTGTCCTTGTTGCCCTTGAACTTGCCGCAAGTGGCACACTCGTACTTATCGTATTGCGTGTAGATGTAACCCAGACCGATCGTGGCTTCGAGGTTCCAGCGTTTGCCTAAAATCCATGAGTAGCCATACGACAATCCGAGACCCGTAGCCCAGCCCTGATAACGGTGATCCTTCGTGGACTTGCTTTGGAACGGGATTCTCACGCCACTGATGTTGTAGAACGCGTAACCGCTGTGCAGGCCGAAGAAATGGCCGTTATAGCGTTCGCAGAGCCAGTAACGGAACTCCGGCATTACCATCCAGTGTTTGATTTTCTTGTTCTTGTCCTTATTCAGCGTCCACGGGTTGTAGGCACCCGTGAGGTCGAGGGTCGTGCGTTTGCCCAGCCCAAATTCCAGACTCAAGTTGGGCGTGGTACTTGACCAATACAATAGATTGGTCTTTACTGCGATATCCTGCGCTTTGACAGTGCCCGTGCACCAACAAACCGCAAGAAAAACACCGAAGATCAATTTTTTCATATTTTCCTTATTCTTGTTATCTCATTCGGGCCGGAAAACCGGCACGTCAACTCCCAAACCAATACTTCTCTCCGAAAGAGAAGTGGTAGCGTATAACATTGATGATAAGTGGCTGAAAAACAGATTATGTTCGGTTCGAGCGACTGGGAATGCTTAACATTCATTGAAGTAGAACCGGTTTAGAACTCGGATTGAGACTTAAAAAACAAGCTGTTTATGCCGTTATAATCAATAAAATACGTATATTTGCACCGTCAAATACTTCTCTTTCGGAGAGAAACGGGCAAATACTCAACAGTTTATCGCCTTGGCGGGATTTTCCCGCACTATTTCAACGACTTGTTTTTTAAACTCCAATGGTTGCTCTCTGAAGTTTGGCAAAACATTTTTTCGGTTGCATGATTCCTGTCAAATCATTCCGTCTCCTGTCTGTCTCTTTTTAAGAAAAATACCGTTCAGGAAAAGACCTGGTTTTCTACTGTTTATTTTTTGAACGGTAATTTTTACTAAACAAATCGCAAATGCCCGCTTAACGGCTCATCTGTTTTTTCATTCTGACGGACAATAAATTTCGTTAATCGTGAAGCGCTTATTTGATTTTTGCGTATCTTTGCACTTGCAAAATACTTCTCTTAAAAAGAGATGTTTTAAATTGCACAACTTTTCAGTTTCTATAGCCATTTTCCGAATGGCTTTTTTGCTGTCCGTACGGTGTGCGGGTATTATGCAAATCTTTCTCCCGATTACAGTGATTTTAGAATAAGGCTGTTGGCCTTGTCCACGACCGATGTGTCTAATGAGGCAAGGTAGATACGCGTGGTATTCTCCGAATCGTGTCCCATCGCTTCGCTGATGGTGGAAATCGGAATGTTCTTGCTCTTTGCGATGGAAGCCCAGGCGTGGCGCGCGACATAGCTTGTCAGCGGTATGGCAAGCCCTAACTGCCGGCCTATTTTTTTCAGTTTGTCATTGACAAGATGGGCGGCGTTCTTGTATTGCTTTCGGGCATCCGTATCCATATCCCGGATGATCGGCAGCAGATAAGGAGTCGCGGACGTATCGTACTTGCCGACAATCTCCTGCATGGGTTTCTCCCACTTGATAAAAAGCTGCTGTCCCGTCTTCTGGCGGCGATAGACCAGAACTCCGTTCTGCAAATCCTTCTTTTTCAGGTAAGCCATATCCACAAATGCCATTCCCCGGGTGTAGAATGAAAACATGAACAGATCTCTCGCATAATCCAGCACAGGACTGAGCGTCAGGTCCAGATCCCGTATCCGGCGGATTACTTTCAGCGGGACGGCACGTTTCACTGTTTTGTCCACGCCCGTATAGACATGTTTGAAGGGATAGCGCTGCACGGTCAGTTCCCTTTCCACCGCACGGTTATAGATGGCGCGCAGGTTGCGCATGTAAAAAGAGGAGGAGTTCGGGCAGACATTGATGCCTTTCAGAAAGGTCTCGTATTCCACCATCAGGTTGGAGTCCACTTCCTCGAACAGCAGGTCCCGTTCGCCCCGGAAACGCAAAAAACTGTTCAAGGCGGTCGTATATGTTTCGGCCGTGCGCCTTTTGCCTATCTTTTTCAGTTCCTGTATGAGTTGTCGTGCAAAGGAAAGGAAACCGCCACAGTCGGCCGGAGAGGAGAACACTTCCACCACCTTGTCGGCGGTATATCCCGTGTCGGAACGTTCGAGCCGTGCGATGACGCTCCGGAGCCGGGACAGGTCGTCTGCTATGGCGGTCTTCATGGAGAGCAGGTAATTCCTGCGTCCCTCTTCTGTGCCGGAAGCCACCACGACCTCGGAAATGCCGGCATCCCATTCCGAAGGAAAAAGCCTGTAGCCGGTATGCAATTGTCTTACCAGACGGTTGTGAATCACTTGATAGTAGAGCGAGCCTTCCTTCATCTCGACGGAAGAGGCCCGGAATTTAACTTTTACTGTTGCCATATTACTTAATTTTCAATGATTGATATTCTGTCATTAAAGAATATGGCAAACAGTCTGGCAAGGATGTAGTCCGGAAAAATATTACTATAATAATGTTTCTCAATCGTAAAATGAGAGAAAATCCACCTTGCTTAACATTTCTTTACTTCGATATGGCGGAGACATGAAAGAATGTCATTATTGCACGGAACGGAAGAGGTGCGCGCACTGCATGCCTCTACCTGTTATGGAATGGAAAGATATAGAAATGGTGCGCTTGATGAAACGGAAAGCCGGTCCCGCCAATCTTCATTTAATATCCGGACATGGCCGGATAAGTCATCGGTAATGCAGAATTGTTGCAATGTTTCCTGTTCGGCGCAGGCTGCCGGAAACAACCGTATAGCTGTACAGATGGCAGGATTTACCGGCACAATGGGTCTGGCGGATGTCAAATCTGTGGATTGGATGGTTTTCCAAACTACTGTTCTGGACCAGGCCCACTCGTGCCCGTTATAAATGGCCATATCAGGCAACGGGCTAAAATATTCCGGACCGGGATGTATCTGAAACCATCATTTGAGATACATCCCGGTCCGGAGTAAATGTCGCTTCAATCAACACACCCTATCCAACGCTTGCAGTCCACCATCATTTTTTGTCTATCTTTATATATTCCGAATACCTGATTTCCACATACGGGTTGTTGCTGGATATGGTCTGACGGATAGCTTTGACCCTCTTCCAGAACCACCATCCCTTGTATTCCACCCATACAGCCTGGTTAAGCGTCACGGGTATCTTTATGTCACCTTTGAGACGGTTCTCTTCAATCAGTCCGCTAAAATGTATATGCGGCGTGACCATCTCCACTTTCTGCCGCAGTAGCGGGACGGTATCACGGACAATGAGCGTGTCGCGGACGGCGGCGTCTATCGGTGCTTTCACCTCGACCTCATGCCGGGCCGCCGCTTCGAGATTCCTGATTTTCACGCCGAGCCGCCTGATGGTTTCGGCATCCTCGGCACGGAACTCCTCATACTCGTCTATGGTCAGCCGCAGTGCCTTGGCATCGAGGGCCATCGTCGCTGAATCGGTCCGCATCCGCTTCACATCGGAAAGCAGGGCTGTGCTGTTCATGCGGAAACGGTCGCGTTCTTCCGTGAGGCGTATTGTCCACCGGTGCTGCAACCAGAGGATGCCGCCGAGCAGCAGCACGGTTATCAGAAGTGTTTTGTCCAGCCTATTCATATGTCACGGATTTTTCGGGAATGAACCAGACAAACTCATCCATGTAGGCCTCTTCCAACAGAACCAGCCCGCCCTTGTTTTTCCTGTCTTCACCGGACAGGTCCTCCACGACCAGCCCTCTCCGGCCGGCCAGTCCGCCAAGCTTCATGCGGGAAAGTTCCGGAGAAGCGATGATTTTCACATAAGTATTCTTTGTCATAACCGGCAGTTTAAAAATCGGGTTATTTATGCAGGTTCTGGCATTTCAGCAGCTCCCGGATGTCGGCCCGGATCTCGTGCAGGTCATTCTGCACCGTGTTGAGCTGCATCATGGTCGCCTCGAACACGGACTTGTCCAGCTTCATGGCGTTGATGCGGTCATACTGGTTCTTGATTTCCACTTCCAAACCGATACATTTGGTCTCCAGTTCTGCAATCTGGGCCGTGTTGTTCACATGCTGTATGTACAGTGTCAGCGAGAACGAAAGTACCACGACGATAATCTTGAAGTACTTCACTACAAATTCCTTGAATTGTTCCATATCATTATTCCATTAAAAGTGAGAATGCCTCCCTGATGGCCCTTATCAGAACCTCAGCCGCCGCGCTGTCCCGGAATCCGTAGATGACCAGCGCGACCATTATCACCAGATATATCCACCAGGCAATTTCTTCCCTGGTGACTTTATGTTTCCTTTTCACCATCTGTCATAGGGTTTTGGGGTACGATCACATTGAAGATGACATTGCCGTCACTGCCCTCGATGCGCAGGCGGTTCTCCTCCTTGTGCCTGATGGGGAAGATATCCATCAGCGCCTTGGCGGCATTGACCGACACGGCCCTGAGCGGCGCAGGGGAAAGCGGCACTCCGAAACGGTCGGTATAGTCCGAAGTGGCCGTCTCGTCCATGACGGCCTTGAGGGTCTCGGCCACCTGCAGCTTCACGGCCATCGTCTCCATCTCGAACCGTTCCGAGGAGAGCAGCGCCTTGATATGCGCCAGCACATGCGGTTTGTTCATCAGGTAATTGGCCGAAGCGTACGGATTCTTCACCGTATCCTCACCGAATACCTCCACAAAGCATTTTTTCGGCCGTCCGGCATACTCCAGCCCGCCGTTCACATAGAGGTTGCAGAATTGCAGCTCCTGCTCCGTGAGCGGTTTCTCTTCCGGCCTATCCTGCGTGTTCGCTATCTTGTCTGACATCGTTTCTTCCTTCCTTTTCTGAAAGAGTAGCGGGTTTGTGTCCCGGAGGTTTTACAAAACCCGCCTTTTCGTTGCATAACAATTGTTCCATTAATGCGTCATAGAATACCTGGGCCAACGCATCGGCACACGCCTCCGCGTCCGCCAGCGAGTTGATGAGCCGCAGGTTGAACTTGATTTCCAGGTCGTAGCCCGATATGAACGCCATCAGTTCGTTCCCGTCATAGCCCAGCGCCCCGTAGGTCCATCCGGTCCGCCGTGCGGAATGTGATGGTCTCGGGAATCCGTTCCCGGTCAATGCCTGGGGCTTCCTTATTCGTGTCCATACTCATATCTTGAAATATTTACGGGTTTTCTCTTTCTTCTGCATGGCGGTTGCCGTCCCTTCCGTCTGGCGCAGACGGGAGGTATAGACCCCCAGGATGTCGAGCGTGGCCGTCACGTCGGCAGCCGCATCGTGGGCATCGTCCAGTTCCACGCCCAACCTTGAGGCTACCAGTTCCAGTTTGTACGAGGTGACCTCCGGATCGGCGGCAAAAGCCAGCCGCCCCAAGGCAAGCGTGTCGATGTAGTGCGGCTGGAAGTTGCCGTAATAGTCCCTGCTCCCGGAAAAGGTCTTTTCAAACTCGGCGGCCAGTCCGGCATAGTTCACCAGCTGTTGCAGGAATCCGATGTCGAAGGCGATGTTCTGTCCGACCAGCACGGGCTTGCACTGGTTGCCCTTCGAGAGGGTGGCGCGTTTGGCGAAGGCGATGACTTCTCCGGCCACCTTCTTCATGTCCATACCCTGCGTGCGCAGCATCTCCATGGTAATGGCGGAATAGTCCAATGCCGCCTGTTCGTACTTCATCGGGACATATTCCTGTCCTTTCGCCTGCTCATGGCGGGTACGCAACACCTTGCGCCGGGGAAGTCCCGCGTCCTGTTTCCCGTAGGGGGCGATATACGCCTGGTAGCGGTCGAATACCTGCCATGTGTCGAAACGGACGGCCTGCAGGGCGATCTGCGTGCAGGCGCATTCACGGCAGTCCAGCCCTCCGGTCTCGAAATCCAGCCCGATGCCTACATATATTTTCTGTTCAGTCTGTGGTGCCATATCTTCTCAGGATTGGATGAATAACAATGAGTTCTTATAGGTCTGCAATGTATTGCAGCCGTTGTAGTCGCTGTAACGGATGACGGCCGTGAGGATGACCACCCGGTCCTTAAGCGACTGGATCTCGGTGCGGTGCTCCATGTAATAGTCGTTCCAGCACACGCACTCCGCCAGGCGGTTGTTCTGGGAGAGTGTCAGCCTGGCGAAACGCTTCCGGCTTCCCGTCTCCCTGTCCTTGTAGGTATGCTCGGCTACATCCACCACCGTGGCGCAGACAGCCGCACGCCTGCCGTCATTCTCGTCCCGTGCCACCTCGTCCAGGGTCAGGTAGGAGGCTTTTCCCTTGACCTGCCCGCTGGCTTCCGAATTGTCGAAGATGCGGCGGTAGTCGATGCTGCCGATACCCGACACGGCAATCTGCTGCTGCGACCAGAAGAAATGCCGCCCGCGCATGTCCTGCGGGAAGTCCTTTTCGGAAAGGGAGAATCCCAGTTCACGTGCGGCGCGTTCGAGCAGCGCGCAGCGTTCGGTAACCGCCCCGACTTTTTCGATGCGGTCGAAGCATCCGGCAAGGATCATGTGCTTGACATGCCGGGCGTTCACGGGGACTTTCACGGCCTCTTCCGCGTTGTCGGGATCGTCCCAGTAACTGTATTTCTTGAGCTTGTAACGGAATATGCGGTGGATGAAGTTCTCGATACCCGTATATGCCCCGCCCCGGTCGCGTTCCGTGACGATGTATTCCACTGTCCTGAGGCCGACCTGCTTGATTCGGGTAAGCGACCAGAAGATTTCATCGGTGGCATAGTCGGTGAAGAACTCCGTCCCGGAGCGGTTGATGTCCGGCGGCACGATCTTGGCCGGCGAGCAGCGTTCCATCTCCGCCATCAGCGAAGGAATCTCCTTGTCGTCCGCCCATTGCAATGCCACGGTATAGAACGCCGACGGGTAATTGGCCTTGAGCCATGCCCCGCAATAGGCTGTAAGGGCGTATGCCGCGGCATGGGAGCGGTTGAACGAATATTTCCCGGCCACCTCTATCTTGTGCCAGATTTCCTCCGCCTCATAGTCCGGGCATCCGTTCCCGACGGCTCCGGCAATGAAATCCGCCTTCAGCGTGGCCATCAGGTCGGCTTTCTTCTTTCCTATGGCCTTGCGCAGGAGGTCGGTCTTCCCGAGGTCGAATCCCCCGAGCGTATGGGCGACGGACATGAACTGCTCCTGGTAGACCATGATTCCGAAAGTGTTCTTCGTCGCTTCATAACAGCCGTAGTTATAGACCGGGGCCACCTCGCCACGCCTGAAACGGACATAATCATCGGTGGCGCCGATGTCGAGCGTGGCGGGGCGGTACAGGGCATTGACGGCGATCAGGTCCTCGATACACTCCGGCTGTACATCCTGGATAAACCGGGTAATGCCCGGTGAAGAGAACTGGAACACATTCTGCGTGTTACCGTCCGAGAGCAGCCGGTAGGTCTTCCCGTCTTCCAGCATATCCTGCGTGATACGCCCGATGGTGAGTTCCTGCCCGAAATTCCGGTTGACCAACGCGATGACGGCACTCAGTTTGGCAAGTTCCTTTGTCGCCAGCACATCCTCCTTCAACAATCCGATCTCA
>MNQS01000121.1 GCA_001915545.1 Bacteroides sp. 43_108
GGAAAATGGGCAATAATAATGGCACATAAAGTGATTATACTCTATCGACTTTATATGCCATATTACTTTTTAGGGACATTTACTGAATATCCCTAATTAAACCTTACTTATCTTTAGTTCGCGTTGACACGTATCTAAAGAAAAATATATAATTTATGGCAGATAATCTTCACGATAATAATAATATACCCGAACTTCAATCACCATTTGAACAGTTGCGAGAGGTGGATGCTGACGGTAAAGAGTGGTGGAACTCGCGTAAGTTGGCGCGCGTAATGGGATATGGAAAGTATTGGAACTTTGAACGGGTGATAGCCAAGGCTCAAGCATGGACATCACAAAAAGGTTATCATTTAAGAGAGCATTTTGTTGAAATAACAGAGATGGCAGAACTTGGTAGTGGAGCCGTCAGAGAGGTGAAAAGTTTTCGTCTTTCGCGTGCTGCCTGTATGGCTATTGCGATGAATGCCGATCAGAAGAAAGACATGGTTAAAACTGCACAACTGTATTTCAATGCAACCATTACACCTGATGTAGCCGTCAGAGGGTTTGAGTCTTCCATATTAATGTATAAAGGAGGACGTGGCAAGGTTCAAGTACAGATTATTTTCGATACGAATACATTCTGGCTTTCGCAGCAAAGAATGGCAGAATTGTTCGGGGTGACAATACCGGATATTATTTATCATCTTCAACAGATTGATGCAAGTGGAGAAATTCATTTGTCCGAAGCAACTAAAAAAGTTTTAGTACCTTCGGACAAATGGTCGGGTGAGGTTATGATGTATAACCTCGATGTTGTCATTGCTGTTGGTTATCGTGTCAATAGTTATGAAGCTACACAGTTTCGTATATGGGCTACACAGGTATTAAAAGAATACCTGATTAAAGGATTTGTGCTGGATGACGAGCGACTGAAGGGAAAGAATGTTTTTTGTGCAGATTATTTCGATGATTTGCTGGACCGCATTCGTGAGATTCGTATTAGCGAGCGACTGTATTATCAGAAGATTACGGATATATACAGTGAGTGTAGTTCTGACTACGACAAGGATTCGGAACAGACTCAGCTATTTTTCAAAACTGTGCAGAATATGATGCACTATGCTGTAACAAACCAAACGCCTGCTGAAATCATTTTTTGACCGTGCAGACGCTGAACGCCCCCACATGGGATTGACTACATGGAAAAACGCACCCGATGGAAGAGTTGTAAAATCGGATGTCACGGTTGCAAAGAACTATCTGAGCGAGAAGGAGGTTGATTCATTGAATAGGTTGAGCAATGCCTTTATTGACATTGCCGAGCAAAGAGCGGAAAATCATATATTGATGACTATGGCTGATTGGTCTGATCTGCTGCAACGTTATATGGATTTGAATAATTGTCCGATACTGCTTGATTCATGGCATGTGACTAATGAACAGGCGGTTGAAAAAGCGCTTACGGAATATGAAAAGTTCCGTATCATTCAGGACCGCGAGGTTATGAGCGATTTTGACCGGCAGATGAAACTATTATTGGGCAATAAGGAATAGTGTTTAATCCGTTTTGAATGATTAGTCCGTCGGACTTATCTTGATTTTCCTTTTTGATTCTTGATGTAAAAAACAAAGACTGTTTTTTCAGATACCATAGTCTCTTTTTTCTTGCGAGCGCTTGCGAGCGATGTTCCGAGCCCTCGCGACAAAAATTCTGAGCGCTCGCGGTTGGAATTCCGAGCGCCCAGAATTTTATTTTTGGGCGCTCGTGCATTCATTTTCATCCGTTCGTGCTGTGGCGCTTGTTTGTCTTAAGTCTTGGGCTTGGTGTTGTTTGAACGGTTGACTGGGATTGTTCGAACGGATTGGAACGGTTGTTCGCACGGATTCTTTTCCTAGATTGGCAGGTTGAAGAATGGTGTTTTTATGAATTGCTTGATTTACGTTTGTTCCTTTTCCTTTTCCAGTAGAGATAATAGGCAGTGGCGGGGAGGGTGGCGCCGATGAGTGCGACGAGGAATGTCAGTGCCTGCGAGAATGTGCCGAGCCAGAGGCCTTCGTGGAGGGTGACAATCCAACCGCGTATGCGTTTCTGCGCGCTCGTCTGCTCGTAAGGGGTGAACTGTTCGAGATGGCCGTCGGCAGGTGAGAATGTGTATTCGTCGGCACGGCGTGTGTTGCCGAAGCGTGATGCGGAGACGCGTATCGTTGTGCCGTCCATTTCTATCCAGCGGTAGTCGGGGTGGCGCATGATGGTCTGTGCGAGGGCTGTCTGATGTATGCCGGATTCAAATGTTTCTATTTTCTGCGATGAAGAGCCGGACGAGGTGTATTCCACTCCGAATGCGGCATAGAATGCTTGGCGGTACCATGAGAAGGACCATGTGAGGCCGGTCAGTGCGAGAATGAGCAGAAGGGCAAGAGTGTAGAAGCCACCGGCGGAATGGAGGTCGAACATGGTGCGGCGCATGCCTTTCGATGTGCATACCTGCAGGCGCATGCGGAGTATGCGGCGTGTTGCCGGCCACCACACTGCGAGTCCGCTCAACAGCAGGGGTATGGACAGGAGGGTGGATATTCCGACAAGGAGTTTGCCACAGCAGACGGCATCGCTCTTGCGGTCGTAGGTGTCGAAGAACCAGCGGTGGAGACGGCGCACGGAGTAGAAAAATCCCTTGTCGTGGTCGCGCATGCCGGTGACCTTGCCGGTGTAGGGGTTGACGAATATCTGTGCGTTGCGCAGGGATTTGTTTTCGAATATCCATGTTTCGTCAGGTCGGCCTATGCGGAGAGTTCCTAATTCGATGCTGTCGGGGAGCTGCTTTCTGACGGACGAATACACGGAGTCGACCGACATCCAATGCCGGTTGTCTTCTGTTGTAGTATAATGTTCGGGATTGGCCAGGCGCAGTAGTTGAGGTTCGAATACAATTATGGCGCCGGTGAGGCATATCACCATAAACGGAAGCCCGAGCAGGAGCCCGAGCCAAAGGTGAAGTTTATGATTTATGCGTTTGAAGTGTTTCATCGGAAGAGAGTTGTGTCTTTACATTTTTCATGATGGTGCAAAGATACTGATATATATGTTTCCGATGTGTTGGTGTGCGTGGGAAAGTGCGTTCTTCTGCGCTTTTCAGCAGCAGAAGAACGATATGAGGAGCGGTACGCTTATTTCGAGCACGATGCCGTGGAGCACTGCAACGGGCATGAGTTCGTTCTTGCCTGTGCTGCGCATGATTGTAGGCAGGCATACGTCCATGGAGTTGATGCCGGCCACGGATATAGGTGCGAGAAATCCGTATCGCTTCGTGATGAGCGGTGTGCCGAAGAGTGAAATCATCTCGCGTATGATGTTGGCTAGCAGGGCTATGGTTGCCAGTTCACCTGCTACCTGTGCTCCGGCCGTGGTAATCTTCATCTGCGATATGAGGACGGACGAGAGCGAGTAGTAGCCGAAGCCGCTACCGACGGCCAGACTGTCGCGCAGGCTTATGCCGTGGAGCATGAGGCCGCCGATGGCTGTGAAGAACAGTGTGCCTGCAATTGTGAAGAGAGGCAGACAGAACATCTTAGGGTTGACCTGCTTGAGAGTGGCAATGAGGTCTTTGTTGCCGCCGAGGCTTATGCCTACCTGTATGACAAGCAGTGTGAGTATGATTCCCGGCAGTTCGTGCGACTGCAGCCACTCCGGTGCGTTGCCTGAATAACCGAATGCTATGCCTGATGCGAAGCATGCCAGCAGTATGAGATTGCTTTTCATTTCTCGTTTCCTCCTTTCTTCTTGTTTAGTAGTTTTTGTGCTGCTCTCGCCGCGATGAGGCTTCCGAGGATGCCCATCAGTGCAATGACGGCTGCTTTCCAGCCGAATTGTCCGAGGTTGTTGATGAGTTCGTGACTGGCTCCTATGGATGTTCCGAAGACGAAGAGCATTGTGTAGATTGTTATCTGAATTCCCTTTTCTGTTTTGTGGGGAAGTGTGGTATTGCTCAGCAGGTAGCCCACTGCTATTCCTGCTGTAAGCAGCATAAGAATTTTAAACATAGGCTTATGGTTTTTGTTGATTTATACATAGCGCAATAAGGCATTCGTGACGGCATTTTGTTCTTGAGGGAACATAGCGACACGGATACTTCACGACGTTGTGTGTTCAATAAAATTGAAATAGAGTGGATTTGTTTTTCTGCGAATGTTTTGCGAAAGTGTGCAGAAAACAATGCTGTGATCAAATGAAACCGCTGAACCAATGCACATGTACAATCGTAGATGTACGCGGAGCGGCATCTGCAGCTTTGATTTTGATTATGTTATCCAGATTGTTCATGTTTACGTATTATTATTTCATTTATTTCTGGTGCAAAGATATGCTTACGTTCTGACACTGCCAAATTTTAGATGTTAAAAGGTTATGATTTGTAAGCAAAATTTTTCTTGTGGACTTGATGTGTTGATGTTTTATGGGTGTTGTTGCCTGAAAATCAGTGATATGTGTTTAAAACTGCTTTTGTTACTGATTGTAAGTATATACGTTTGCTGGGTGGACGTAGAAGGCGATGAAACTGACTATATGTAAATGAAATATGGCAAATAAAGTTTTAAGAAATTATAAAATCCTTTGCAGGATGGAAGCTACATTGTACATTTGTAACATTGGAAATATTATATAAATGAAGGGAAAAATGATAAGTAGACTTGTCTATATTCTGATGACCTTGGTGTTGTTGGCGTCCTGCAGCGAGAAATACACGATTGCGGGATCTTCATCGCAGAGCTCGCTGGACGGCAAGATGGCTTATATAAAGCTGATGGAGGACAACATCTATGTGCCGATAGACTCATGCGAGGTCATTCATGGACAGTTTATAATGAGCGGAGTAGTGGATACCGTGCGTTTTGTATCCTTGTTTATGGACAGTGACAATTTCATACCGCTTGTGCTTGAACAGGGGGAAATAAGTGTCAGTCTGGCAAACTCTTCTGTGAAAGTCACAGGAACGCCACTCAACGAAGTGCTTTATTCGTTTCTGACATCAAGGGATTCGCTGATGATGCTTATTAATGAATTGCCGATGAAGGAGAGTAAAATGTATCTTGACGGTTATACGCAGGACGAAATAGATGTGGAGCTGGGAAGGGAGAGTGCTGAGCTGAACACTGCACTGGACAAGCTCGAAACGAATTTTATCCTCAACAACAGCGAGAACATTCTTGGTGTGTCGTGGTTTATGGAACTTTGCAATTCTGTAAGAGCGCGTTTCGGCTATCCAACCACAACACCACAGATTGATGAGATTTACGGACGTGCACCTGAATCGTTCCGCAAGAATCCGGCTGTCGAGGCTTACATGAAGCTTGTGAACGGCGGTCATTGAGCCGGAAAAGAGTATATGGCGCGTTGACGCCGGTGGAACAGACAAATAATTTATAATGGCCATTTCAGTTGATGCACAACTGGGATGGCCATTATTGTTTTCGGCAGGTTTTAGTGTAAATATATGCAGATGGCAGTGTGCATAAGAAAGTTCCTGCTTATGTCGTTTTTGTGCTGTCAAATATCGATATAATGTAGCAGATGGATGATGCAAGCCGCTTATTTTTGTTGTCGGGCAAATACGTTTTGTCAGTTATTCTTGAAACTTTAAATCTTTGCGTTATGAAGAAGCGTGTAAATCGGATGAAATTGTATGGCGGCATATATTGTATGATGACAATATTGTCTACCACAGCGGGCACAACAGATGCCTATGCACAGGCGAGGATGGACGAGATGTGGAATATGTATTGAACGTGAATATAATGAAATGATATGAAGAAGATTTTTTTGTCTTTGTGTTTGCTTGCAGCTGCGGGTATGATGTATGCCCAGACAGAATATTATGTTTCGGTTGATGGAAAGGACTCCAATGCCGGAACAGAACGGAAACCGTTCCTTACGCTCAAGAAGGCTCTGGAGGAAGCCAGAAAGGAGTCGGGAGAAGTGGTGGTGTTTATGCGCGAAGGTGTGCATCGGCTGGACGAGACAATTGTGCTCACTGAGGCTGACGGCCACGAAGGGAAGAAGCTATGCATACGTTCTTATCCAGACGAAAAGGTTGTTGTCAGCGGAGGAAAGGAACTTGAACTGAAGTGGAAGACATATAAGGACGGTATTGTGCAGGCAAAAATAGATGACGGAGTGCTGATGGATATGCTTGTGGTGAACGGCGAGATACGCCACATGGCCCGTTTCCCTAATTTTGATGCTGACGCCGTGCGTTTCAACGGCACGTCGGCAGAAGCAACGTCGCCTGAAAGGGTTATGAAATGGAAGCATCCGGAGACAGGTTTTCTGCATGCCATGCATCAGAGCGACTGGGGAGATTTCCACTACCGTATAACTGGACGTGACGACAAAGGAAACTTGACGCTTGAGGGCGGATGGCAGAACAACCGTCAGTCGGGGCTGCATCCGGAGAACCGCATGGTTGAAAATATTTTTGAGGAACTTGATGCACCGGGCGAGTGGTTTTACGACAAGCAGGAACAGATGCTTTACTATTACCCCATGCCTGGAGAGGATGTTGAGACGGCGACGATTGAGGTGCCTCAGCTGAAACATCTTTTTGAGATTAAGGGAAAAAAGGAAAGTCCGGTTTCGAATGTAAGTATTGAGGGACTGTGTCTCACCCAGACGCTGCGCACGTTTATGGAGAAGTATGAGCCTCTGCTGCGCTCGGACTGGACTGTGTACAGAGGCGGTGCGGTTCTTTTTGAGATGACGGAGAACTGCGCCTTGCGCGACTGCGACCTTTATAATCTTGGCGGCAACGGAATTTTCTTTTCTTATTATAATAGGGATGCTGAGATTTCGGGCTCGCACTTTACCAACATTGGCGCCAGTGCAGTTTGTTTTGTTGGTGATCCGAAATGTGTGCGCTCTCCAAGTTTCGAATACAACCGGTTTGTTGCATTGGAGAATATGGATATGACGAAGGGGCCGTCGGGCAATAATTTTCCGGCAGAGTGTGTGGTGAAAGATAATCTCATACATAAGATCGGTCTTTTTGAAAAGCAGGTGACTGGTGTCGAACTGTCCATGTGCCAGTCAATAACTGTTTCGCACAACAGCATATATGATACTCCACGCGCGGGTATAAATGTAAGTGAAGGAACGTGGGGTGGACACGTGATAGAATATAATGATGTGTTTGACACGGTGAAGGAGACAGGCGACCACGGATCGTTCAATTCATGGGGACGCGACCGTTTCTGGCATCCTGACTATGAAGTGATGTGCGGTATTACGTCAGAGCATCTGGAGATGGTGCTGCTTGATGTGGTGAAGCCGATAGTTATCCGCAATAACCGTTTCCGCTGCGACAGGGGATGGGACATTGATCTGGACGACGGTTCTTCAAATTATCATATATACAATAATCTTTGTCTGAACGGCGGTATAAAACTGCGTGAGGGATTTTACCGTACGGTTGAAAACAACATACTTGTAAACAACACTTTCCATCCGCATGTTTGGTTCTGCAACAGCGGTGACGTGTTTGCGAGAAATGTGGTAATGGCTCCATACAAGCCTATTCAGGTGAAAAACTGGGGACTGGAGGTGGATTATAACATATTTGCAGATTCGACTTCTCTCAGGTATGCACGTTCCAATGGTACTGATATGAATTCGATTGTTGATGAGGTTGTATTTGCCGACCCTGAGTCTGGAGATTTTACGTTGTCGGATGCTTCCTTGGCCATCGTCAAAGGCGGATTCAGGAACTTTCCGATGGATGAGTTTGGAGTGACATCGCCACGTCTGAAAAGAATGGCATCCAAACCGCGTATGCCGAAGGTTGTTTCTGCTGTATATTCTGATGAGGCGAAGATTGAAACATGGCAGGGCGTGAAAATAAAGGACCTGACGACACCTGGAGAACGTTCTGCAACCGGCATGGATTCGGAACGCGGCGTGTATGTGATTTCTGTTGACCCGTTGGGAGGGATGCACACGAACTTGAGAACCAATGATGTGATACTTTCTGTTGATGGACGCTCTGTTGCAAATATGAAAGAATTCTATGAGGTGCTGAAGAATTACAAATCCGGAAATGCTGTTGAATTGGGCGTATTCCGTTCGCAGAAAGAAATGAAGTGCCGGGTTGTTCTTAAATGAATCTGTTGCTTTGCAGGCATGATTTTGATAATATGGTAATGTTATGAATAGAGCATGTAAAATATCATCGTCGTTTGTTGTCGCATTTCTGTGCGGAACACAGATTGTGTGTGCGCAGTCGGAAATAGGTCGTTCGGATGTTGAAAAACTGTCTGGATTTTCCGCCGATGCTGTCGTTCTTAAGGATTCGTGGATTAAAGACAGGGAAAAGCTTAATGTTGAGTTCATGAAGTCTTTGGATGCCGACAGGTTGCTTCATAATTTCAGAGTTAATGCGGGGATACATTCAGATGCTGTTCCGTTGGAAGGATGGGAAGCTCCGAATGTGGGATTGAGAGGACATTTCACCGGCCATTTCCTTTCTGCCGCGTCAAGGTTCGTAAAGGTCAGCGGCGATTCGTTGCTGAGGCGTGAAATTGACTATATGGTCGATGCTCTTTACGATTGTCAGCAGAGATTGGGACGCGGTTATCTGTCTGCTTTTCCGGAAAGCGATTTTGATGTTCTTGAGAAAGGACAGGGATTTGTTTGGGCTCCGTATTATACATATAATAAGGTCATGCAGGGACTTCTTGACGTGTATGTCTATACGGGAAACAAGAAGGCTTATGATATGGTGAACAGGATGGCCGACTATGTGGATTGGAGAATGAGCCGTCTGAGTGAGGCTGAAATAGAGCGGATGCTGTTTACCGTAGGGGCAAATCCGGGAAACGAACCTGGGGCTATGAATGAGGTGCTGTATAAGCTTTACAGAATATCGGGAGAGGCAAAGCATCTGAGGCTTGCTGAGATTTTCGACAGGGAGTGGTTCATGAGGCCTTTGTGCGAAGGACGCGACATACTAAGCGGTCTGCATGCAAATACACATATCGTAATGGTTGACGGATTTGTGCAGCGGTATGGGGCTACCGGTGAAAGGAAATACAGGACGGCAGTGGAGAATTTCTGGAATATGCTGATGAAGGGACATGCCTACGTGAACGGTTCGAGCAGCGGACCGCGTCCGATGGCTGTTACTCCTACTTCCGTCACGGCTGAGCATTGGGGCAAGGCCGGTGTGTTGAGCAATACGTTGAGCAAGGAGATTGCGGAAACCTGTGTGTCGCACAATACACAAAAGCTTTCGTCGGCTTTGTTCTGCTGGACGGCCGAACCGGTTTATGCTGATGCGTATATGAACACATTCTATAATGCCGTACTGCCGTCGCAAAGCATGAGCAGCGGGCGAAATGTTTATCATCTGCCGCTTGGAGCTCCGCGCAACAAGAGATTTCTTGAATTCAATGATTTCAGATGCTGCAACGGGTCGAGCATAGAGGCTTTTTCGGCTTTGAATTCTTCGATATATTATTCAGACGGGAAGGATTTGTGGGTCAACTTGTATATTCCTTCACGATTGGATTGGAAAGAAAAGGGGATGGTGCTTGAACAGGACGGCAGTTTTCCGATGGATTCAGTTGTAAGATTTTCTGTTGATGCTGGCGGTGATGATAGTTTTGCTGTGAATTTCTTTATTCCTTCATGGGCAAGGAATGTGGAGATCTGGGTGAACGGTGAAAAGTGCAGGGGCAGGAGTTCGCCATTGTCTTTTTATCGAATCAGGCGCAACTGGAAGAAGGGCGACGTGGTGAAACTGCGCTTCCATTATGATTTCTATCTGAAGAGTATGCCTGACGATGAGAACGTAGTGGCTTTGTTTTACGGTCCTACATTGCTGGCATTTGAGACCTCTGAAGAAATTGCTCTTAGGGGGTGTCAGGACGATGTACTGAAAGGATTGAAATGTTTGGGAAACGGTCGCTTTGAACTGGAAAACAATGGCAGGACATACCGATTGAAGCCTTTCTATATGATTGATGCTGAATCGTATGGCGTTTATGCTGTTTTGCGCAATTTGTGATTCTTCTACACAACAATAAAAAAGGCTCCGCAGTGCTGTCCATTTGGGACGTTTGCGGAGCCTTTTTATTGTTGGTACTGCTTGGGTTATTTCATGTACTTGTCGATAATCTGTTGAGCAGTGGTATCGCCCATTTCAACAGCTTTCTTCAGATTCTCCATTGCTGATTTCTTGTCGCCTTTCTGAAGCTGTGCATAGCCAAGTATGCGGTATGCATCAACGTATGAGCTGTCCACCTCGATACATTTCTCTGCAGCCTTGATGCTTTCGTCAATCATGTTCACGCGGAGCAGGAGACCGCTCTTTTCTGCATGATAGAGAGCTACGTTTGGTGCGTGTGAGATGGCAAGGTTGATGTCGTCGATAGCCTGCTGATACATCTTGGCTTTTACTTCTATCTGCTCGCGGTCGTAATAGAAGCGGTCGTTGACTTTGTTGTTGCAGAGATAGCAGAATTTGTTGTAGTCGAGCACAGCCTTTTTGTATTTGCCTGCTTTGTTGTACAGCTCTCCGCGCTTCAGAACATATTCGGAAGCCTCGGCAGGAAGAGGGTCGCCGAAGATTGCAATGGCACTGTCAAGAAGGGCTATCTGTTGGTCGATTGAGTCGCCTCTGCCTGCTGATGCAACTGAAGCGGCATACAGGGTTGCAGGTGAGCGGTCTTTGCTTTTGTTTATTTCATCATAACAATCGTAGGCAGATGCGTAGTCTTTCTTCGACATCAGAATCTGGGCTTTCATCAGCTTGTTTTCGAGACTCGGATTAAGCGAAATGGCCTGGTTGATTTTTTCCAGGGCATAGTCGAATGTCCATTTGTCGTAGGCCGGTTCCGGCTGATATATGAGCTTTGAGAGAATTGTTTGGCTTATGTTGTAAAGAGCCTTGTCTTTTTCTTCACTCAGCTCGTAGTACTTGTTGAGGTCGGCCTCGGCTTTGTCGAACTGGTATGTGTCGATCATCGGTGTTGCGTGTCTGAAATATCCCTCTGCGTTGTTAGGGTATTTGCTGATGAAGAGGTCGAGCATGCCTATGTATTCGCTGTTGCTTGCAGTGCGTGACTTCATGTAGAGGTATACAAGGCTTTCTTCCATTGATTCCGGCAGACCTTTCGGTATGTCTGTATCGTTTAGAATGATGTTGTCGGCTTTGCTTCCGATGGCCTGAATGGATATGTTTTTGATGTAGTTGATGTCAAGTGCAAAACCTTTTTCACCGCTTGACGGCTGCATTATGGCAACGGCTTCGCCGTCGGCATTGAACACTGGACAACCGTAGAACTTCGTTTCTGGGGCTTTGGAGAGTGTATAGTAGCAGTTTGTGCTGATGCTGTCTCCGATGTGGCTGACGCTGTCGATTAATGCGCTTGTGAACGATGGCTTGTCGGCAGAGTAGGCAAGTGTCCAAACCTTTTCTTCTTTTACTGCTGTTTGGTCAACAGTTTTCACAGGTTCGCTTTCTTTTGTGTCCACGTGGAAGCGGATGAGCCCGTATGCATTGTCTGCTCCCAGAATCAGGTCAATAGGGTATTTGTTGCCTTTATAGTCTATGGCTGTTGCTGTATGTGCCTTTTTGAATACTTTAGAGTCGCATACGGCATTGCCGTCTTCGCTTACAAAAAATCCTGTTCCGGACTGAAGCAGTGTGCTGTCCTTATCGTAAGCCATTACTGAGAAAATGGATTTCTTGACTTTCTTTGTCCATTTAGGTGCGCTTTGTGACATTGACGGCAATGCCAGTGTCATCAGCGACATTGTGATGATGAAAATTCGTTTCATATATAGTGAACAGTTTTTTAGTTCTTTTGAGCGTTTGCTAGGAGTTCTCCTGCATTCTTTCTTGCAGCATCTGTGAGAATTTCACCGCTGAGCATGTGTGCAAGTTCTTCTATGCGCTGTTCGTCGGTGAGACGTACGATGTGGCTTTGTGTCGATACTCCGTCGTCGGTCTTGAATACTTTATAATGTATGTCGGCCATGGCTGCAATCTGCGGCAGGTGGGTGATGCTTATGACCTGCCTGCCGTTTGTACCCATGTCTTTCATTATGCGTGCCATCTTTTCTGCTATGCTTCCAGACACTCCTGTGTCAATTTCATCGAATATTATGGTTGGAAGTTTGGAAACATCGGCAATGAGCGCTTTGAGCGAAAGCATGACTCTTGCTATTTCACCGCCCGAAGCGACTTGTGCAAGATTCTGAAGAGAACTGTTTCTGTTGGCGCTGAACATGAATGCCGGTTTGTCCTTGCCGGATGCTTCAGGCTCTTGTGTCTGATTCAGTTCCACTTTGAAACGTACGTTCGGCATTCCAAGCGGTATCAGAAGCGAGCACATCTTGGTTTCAACCTCTTCGGCCGCTTTTCTTCTTTTATCAGACAGCTTGTCGGCATGTTGGTTGAGCGACTCGTAAAGTTTGTCTTTCTTTTTCTGCAGTTCTCCGATTAATTCCTCGTCATTGTCGATTGCAGAAAGTTTATCATTTATTCTTTCAGATATATCAAGCAGTTCTTCTACACTCTGTACGTTGTGTTTCTTCAGAAGAGAATATATGGTGTTGAGCCTCTCGTTTACGTATGCTTGCCTTTCCGGGTCGTATTCGAGCGAATCTTGGCCTGTCTCGATTTCGTCAGCAACATCCTTTATCTCTATCCGACAGCTCTCAAGCCTTTCGGCCAGTTGCGATGCTTCCGGATATACGTTGCTGATACTGTTGAGGCTGGAAATTGTGTCCTTGATAAGCTGCATTGCACATCCGTTGTCTGATGACAGCATTTCGTGGCTCTTGTAAAGTGCTTCCTTTATCTCCTCGGTATGGTCAAGAATCTCAGACTCTTTTTCCAACTCTTCCTGTTCTCCTGCGGAAAGTTTGGCTTCTGCAATCTGGTTTGCCTGGAATCTCAGATAATCTTCTTCTTCCTTGTTTCTGATGCTGTCTGTTATTGCTTGTTCAAGTTCTCTGCTTACTTTTGTATATTGGTTGAACAAGCTTTTGTATGTTTTCAGTTCATCGGCATTTCCTG
The DNA here is from genome assembly GCA_001915545.1 of Bacteroides sp. 43_108. Taxonomy (GTDB): domain Bacteria; phylum Bacteroidota; class Bacteroidia; order Bacteroidales; family Bacteroidaceae; genus 43-108. Next base: position 13,056 of record MNQS01000121.1, read on the forward strand.
CTATGGTATCAAGAACTTTAAGCTGGAAATCTTCACGGTTGAGGAGCAGATTCTGATGCTGTGAATGAACATCAATGAGCTTTTCGCCCAGTTCCTTCAATAAAGTCAGCTGAACTGGTGTATCGTTTATGAATGCTCTGCTTTTACCAGACGATGTGAGTTCGCGTCTGACAATACATTCACCCTCATCATAGTCGATGTCGTTTGTCTCAAAGAAGTCTGCTAGCCCGTATTCGGCAATATCGAATTTTGCTTCTATTATACATCTTTTTGCACCGTCCTTGATGGAACGTGTGTCGGCGCGTTGTCCGAGAAGCAAACCTATGGCTCCGAGTATTATGGATTTTCCGGCTCCAGTTTCTCCGGTTATGACCGAGAAACTTTTGTGGAGCTCGATGTCAAGCTCCTCTATGAGAGCATAGTTTTCTATATGCAGTGATTTTATCATATAGGATTATTTCTTGATCTTGTTCCATTCCTGCTCTTGCGAAGCATTGATTCCTGAAAGTATGTTGTATACTTCCTCTTTTTCTTTAGCAGTTCCGTGGCCGTTGTATATGTTTACTATTTCATCACGTTTAACATCGGTAAAGATTTGCGGAAGACTGCTGAGAGGTTTGCTGCGGTGTGCTTCATTGAGAAGTTTCAATGCTTCTGTTACCGCTGTTCTTCCTCTGTCTACGTTGTTGGCCATCTCGTCAAGACCCTCGCGATAGTATTTGTACTGCATCTGTCTGAGAGGTTCCATCGATGATTCCATGTAGTCGTTTATGATTGCATGTCTGTTGCGGCTGTCGTCGAAAGCTTTCCAGCCGGTTTCAGCCATTGTCTGAGCACTGTTTACGATGTTTTCGACCTGATGAAGAACTTCTGTACCACCGAGAGGCGACATTGTGTCCATGTCCATTCCGATGAACAGATATGCGTAGTATGCCAGCATTGCGGTGAGATTGTTGTCCATTGATGTCTCGTTGAACTCCAGCTGATCAAACTCCTTATATGTGAAGTTGAAATTCTCGTCTTTCATGCTGAACACTGTGCTGTTGTATGTTGAGTTGAATACCGGACGGCTTAGTTGAAAGAGCAGTTCGCCGGTAAACTCATTTGTTGTGGCGTTGTACTGCTTTATGGTGATATTGAGCGAGCATTCAATCTTCTCGACTTTTCCATATTGCAGTTCCGTCCATTTCCTGTTGTTCATAAATTCGGTTATGGCGGTCTGCAATGTTTCAAACACGCTGACGTTTGTTCCTTGTATCTGGCTTCTGTTTATATTGACCTTGCAGTTCAGTTCCTGAGAATATGCAGTACTGATTGGTATAACTGCAAGCATCACGCTGAACAAAGTTGCCACGTGTTTCTTTGAAGAAGTTTTGAGGATGCGTCGGAAGATTGATTTCATTTCTATTAGTTGTTTTTATTAATCAATATCGCGTAAAGCTGACTTCATTTACACGTCTGCAGGCATTCTTGTCTGCAATTCGTCTATGATGTCGCGTGCAACGTCTTTTTTATCCTTTAGTGGGAATTCCTTGTGCTCCGTTGGAGTGATTATCGTGATTTTGTTGGTATCATACTTGAATCCGGCTCCCTTGTCGTTGAGCGAATTCAGCACAATGAAATCGAAGTTCTTTTTTGCAAGCTTTGCCTCAGCGTTGCTTTCCTCGTTGTTTGTTTCAAGTGCAAAACCAACGAGTGCCTGGTCGGTCTTTTTCATTTTGCCGAGATGTTCTGCAATGTCTTTTGTCGGCTTCAACTGTATTGTCATGCTGCCTTCGCGTTTGATTTTCTGTGCAGAAACTTCTTCAGGAGTAAAGTCTGCCACTGCGGCACATAATATTCCTGCGTCCATAGCTGGGTATATCTCCATAGAAGCGTTGAACATCTCTTCTGCCGATACAACGTCTATGCGTTCAATATTGGGGGCGCATGGAGTTGGGAGACTTACAGGACCGCATATCAGTTTTACGTTGGCTCCTCTTGAAGCACATTCTTCAGCAAGGGCAAATCCCATCTTTCCTGAAGAATGATTGCCTATGAATCTGACAGGGTCTATTTTCTCGTATGTAGGTCCGGCTGTAATCATTATGTTTTTGCCTTTGAGAGACAAACCGTTTTCGAAGAAGTTGTCAAGTATTTCAACAATCTTTTCCGGCTCTTCCATTCGGCCCTTTCCTACAAGGTGACTGGCAAGGAATCCGCTCTGCGGTTCGATGATATGATTGCCGTATTTCCTAAGTGTGTCGAGATTGTTTTGTGTAGACGGATGTGCAAACATGTCAAGGTCCATAGCTGGAGCTACGAATACAGGTGCCTTCATCGACAGATAAGTCGTCACAAGCATATTGTCGGCCACACCGTTTGCCATCTTTCCTATTGTTGAGGCTGTTGCAGGAGCAATCAGCATGGCATCCGCCCACAGACCCAGCGATACATGGCTGTGCCACGTTCCGTCGCGCTGTGAAAAGAATTCGCTTATAACAGGCTTGCTTGTAAGGGCCGACAGTGTTATCGGCGTTATGAATTCTTTTCCTGCAGGAGTTATTACAACCTGCACCTCAGCTCCTTTTTTTATTAACAGGCGTATGATTGTGCAGGCTTTATATGCGGCAATACTGCCGGTGATGCCCAATACTATTTTTTTTCCTGTAAGCATGATGGTCGTATTATTATTGCAACTTAAAATTTTATTCCGTCGCGCAGTTTTATCTTTGTTATGATTTGTTTTGTGTTGAGAGCGAAATCGCCCTTCATCATCCAGCTGTAATATCCAGGATCGGTGCGGAACACGTCAGACACCTTTTGTCCTTTGTATTTGCCGAAGTTGAACACCTCATTATGGTTCTCATCGTATACTATTCTGCCGGCAAAATCCACGTTGTCCGTCATCTTTGAGAATTCAGCCAAGAAGTCAATGTCATTCTTGAGTTCATTAGGATAGTGGTCCAGCTGAGCTTCCAGAACCTCCAGCGTTGCTTTGGTGTCAGCCAGTGCAGAATGTGCGTCCTCAAGATTTTTGTTGCAGTAGAACTTATAAGCTGCTACCAATGTTCTTTTCTCAAGTTTATGGTAAATGTTTTGTACATCTACGAATTTCCTTTTCGACAGATCCAAATCTATTCCCACTCTAAGGAACTCTTCTACCAGCAGCGGGATATCGAATCTGTTGGAATTGAATCCTGCCAGGTCGCATCCCTTGAATGTTTTTTCCAGATTTGCTGCAACTTGTTTGAAAGTAGGGCAGTCTTTTACGTCTTCGTCCGTTATGCCGTGAATGGCAGAAGATGATTCCGGAATGTGCATTTCCGGATTTATTCTCATGCTCATCGATTCTTCGTTGCCGTTAGGATAGAGTTTGATGTAGCAGAGTTCTATTATGCGGTCTACGTTAATATTAACCCCCGTCGTCTCCAGATCAAAGAAGACGATGGGGTTCTTTATGTTCAGTTTCATATCATTTCGGTTTGTTGTTCCTTATGCCACGATTGCTGATATTGTCGTGGCATTTGTCTCCATGTGTGAAGTTGCCGACTATTAGATTCAATCGTTGAGCATCATCGGCATCAAAAGCATGAGAAGGTCCTCGTTTTCCTCGTTTTCTGCAGGAACTATGACGCCCGCACGGCTTGGATCTGCAAGTTCCAAGATTATGTCCTGTCCGCCGATGTTGTTGAGAATGTCGAGCAGGAATGTTCCCTTGAATCCTATGCTCATCGGATTGCCGTTGTAGTCGCAGAGGATTCTTTCTTCAGCCGAAGTAGAGAAGTCTATATCCTGTGCAGAGATGATGAGCATGCTGTTTTCAAGTCTGAGCTTGATCAGAGCGCTGCTTGCGCTTGCAAATACGGAAACACGGCGCAGTGCACTTATCAGAGCCTGACGGTCCACTGTTACTCTGAACGGATTGTCTGTTGGTATAACCGAATTGTAGTTAGGATAATTTCCGTCAATAAGTCGGCATGTCATTGTGTAGTTGTCCAGTTCGAAAGTCGCGTTTCTCTCGTTGTAGAGAATCTTGCAGTCACCGTTGTCTTTTGGAAGAATATTCTTGAGCATCAGTGCAGGCTTCTTAGGCAGGATGAATGCATTGTTGTACTCACCCCTTACAGAATAGTTTCTGTTGCGTACAAGCTTGTGTCCGTCGCTTGCAACGAATGTAAGGCTTTCGGTTGTGATGTCGAAATATATACCGTTCATTATCGGACGCAGTTCATCTTCTGCAGTGGCGAATATTGAACGTGAAATTCCATTGAGCAATATTTCGTTGCTGATGGTCAGCGACTGTACGTTGTCCACCAGTCCTGCAGGTATTGGATAATCTTCGCCTCTTGTTCCGTACAGGTTATATTTTCCGTTCTGATAAGTTACAATGATTTCAAGCGTTTCCTGGTTTACCTCGAATGTAATAGGCTGTTCCGGAATTTCCTTTATTGCATCGATGATTGTTTTTGCATTTACAGCTATCATTCCGTTGCCGTCAGACTCGGTGGTGTCGATAGAAGTAATCAGCGTTGTTTCGCTGTCCGATGCAGTAAGTTCAAGTCTGCCGTTCTCAAGCTTGAAAAGTATGCATTCAAGGATCGGAAGAGCATTCTTCGAATTAAGGACTCTGTTTATTGTCTGCAGTCTGTTGCAGAGTGTACTGCTTGATACGTTGAATTTCATATTATTGTGGTTTTATCTTGTTTTTCTTGTCCTAATTTGTTGATGCACATAATCTTTAACATCATCCAGAGGTCATGTTTCACCGTTGCTGTACGGCGCCACCATGTAGCATACAAAGTTATGAATTGTTTTGTAACTAGAGTAAAAAAACGTTTTAAAATTAGTTTTGTCAGATTGAAAGTTGTACTTTCGCAGTCAAAATAAATTTATTATGGAATTAGCAGGAAAGATAATAGCAGTGCTCGAGCCAAAGAGCGGAATATCCAAGGCGACAGGTAATGAATGGAAAACTCAGGATTATGTCCTTGAGACCCACGAGCAGTATCCGCGCCGCATGTGCTTCAACGTGTTCGGTGCAGACAAAATTGCACAGATGAACATTCAGGTTGGCGAAGAACTCAATGTTTTCTTCGATATAGATGCACATGAATACCAGGGACGTTGGTTCAACAACATACGTGCGTGGAAAGTTGACAGAGTACAAAGCGGTGCACCTGCACCACAGGCTCCAATACAGCCTCCTTTCCCAGAGGCGGCGCCTTCAGCACCGGCAGATTTCTCTTCTACAGATCCTGCCGACGATCTTCCTTTCTGATTGTATTCGTTGCGAGATTTTTCGTCATACAATATCTTATACAACTGCATCTCCGCAGAGCTTCATTATGCGAGCTCATACGGAGATGCAGTTTTTTGTTTTGCTCTATTTGTGGCTTAGGTGCATCCCTGTGATAGCATTTTTATATCAAAAGCCCCGCATGCGTGGACCAATATATGTCCGGCATGCGGGGCTTTGTTGTATAGATTTTTGTCTTCAAATCTTTTTCTCAGCTGTTCATTGTCAGGAGGAATTCCTCGTTGTTCTTTGTCTTGTCGAGTCTGTCTTTCACGAGAGTCATAGCCTCCATAGGAGTCATATCTGCAATATGCTTGCGCAGAACCCACATTCTGTTCAGAGTCAACTGATCCTGAAGCAGGTCGTCGCGTCGTGTGCTCGAAGCATTTATGTTTACAGCAGGGAATACACGCTTGTTTGCCAGTGAGCGGTCCAACTGGAGTTCCATGTTTCCTGTACCCTTGAACTCTTCGAATATCACTTCGTCCATCTTGCTTCCGGTGTCAATAAGTGCTGTTGCTATTATTGTGAGCGAACCGCCGCCTTCAATATTTCTGGCAGCACCGAAGAAGCGTTTAGGCTTGTGCAGGGCATTTGCGTCAACACCACCCGACAACACTTTACCTGATGCTGGGCTCACTGTGTTGTATGCACGTGCAAGACGTGTAATTGAGTCGAGGAATATTACTACGTCGTGTCCGCATTCAACCATGCGCTTTGCCTTTTCAAGAACGATTCCTGCAATCTTCACGTGATTTTCTGCAGGAGCATCGAATGTTGAAGCAATCACTTCTGCATTCACCGTTCTAGCCATATCCGTAACTTCCTCAGGACGTTCGTCAATGAGGAGCATTATCAGGTAAGCCTCCGGATGATTGGTTGCAATAGCGTTTGCAATGTCCTTCATCAATATTGTCTTACCGGTCTTTGGCTGTGCCACAATCAGTGCACGCTGTCCTTTTCCTATAGGTGAGAACAGGTCTACCACTCTAGCCGACATGTTGTCGTTTATACCTTTGCAGAGAGTGAATTTTTCGTCAGGGAAGAGTGGGGTGAGGTATTCAAACGGAACTCTGTCTCTTACAATTGAAGGGTCGCATCCGTTGATTTTGTTTACTTTCACGAGCGGGAAGAATTTTTCACCTTCCTTCGGAGGACGAATTGTTCCTTCAACCACGTCGCCAGTCTTCAGACCGAAATGCTTAACCTGCGACTGGCTTACGTATATGTCGTCAGGCGAAGGCATATAGTTGTAGTCAGAACTTCTCAGGAATCCGTAACCATCCATGATTTCCAATACACCCGAACCTGTAAGAATGTCGCTGAAGTCGTATGCCTTTTCTTTCTGGAATCTGTCCTGTTGCAGCATGTTCATCTGCATGTCCTCGTCCTCGTCAGCACTGCGGTCGTCAGTTTTGTTGAAGAGCGAGAGTGATGAAGAACCGGCGATTTCTTCGTTCGGAATGTCTTCAAGAATTATGAAGTCTGATCCGTCGTCGAAGACATCTCCTCCAAGCGGAGCCTTGTTTGTGAGCAATTCTTTTGGATGTTCGTTTATCTGATTTGCGAAAACCTCTTCAGGAACCATGCTTGTCTGTTCTTCAGTGTTTTCGTCTTTATTTTCAGGTTCTTGTGCCTCTGCTGTTCCTTCTGGCAGATTGTCTGTATTTACCCCAATGTTTTCAGTGTTTTCAGCTTCTTCTTTTTCAGCATTTTCCATTCTGGCCTTTTCCTCTGCCGCCTCTCTTTCCAGAGTTTTCTTGTTTTTTGTGCCCGGCTTGCGTCCTCTCTTCTTTGGAGCTTGTTCTTCCTCTTTTGGAGCTTCTTCCTTTTCGGTTTCGTTGTCTTCGAAGCTTGATTTGAACAATGACGGTGCGTCGAGCGACATCATCATTTTATCTATATCTTCGCTGTCTGAGAATATTGGATCTTCTCTGACAACTTTCATCGGTTTGTCTATTTTTTGTGCCTCCATCTGGTTGGCTGTATACACCCTGTCTACGTTTTTAAGGCTAATGCGTGAACGTTTGTGGACAGGCTTTTCTGCCCCCTTCGATGTGGCGTATGCCATGGCCTGTTCGTCCAATATCTTGAATATCAGCTCGTTTTTGTCCTGTGAGCCTCCGTCAGCGATGCCCAATTCTTCAGCTATTTTCTGAAGCTCAGGCATTTCTTTCTCATTAAGCTGGTTTTTAGTGTACATAGAATATTATTTAGTATTGCACAAAGACATATATGTTTGAAATGAACACTGTCATAAATAGTAGTGTGTTCAGTTCATAAAGTCTTTTGTGGAATATTTGTTTACTTGAATTGTATTCGGTGGAAAAATAACAGTTCAGACATGTGCTGTCTGAATTCTGTGCAAAAATAATAATTATAATTTATTTTCTTGTTATCGTATTTGAAAAAACTGATTGGCAGGTATGTATTTTTTTGACATATCTGCGTTTCTTTTCATAGTTTGAGTTTTTCGTGATTCTGTATTTTTCCGATTTTATTCTCCGATGACAGTTGCGACGATTTTTCGTGCACCCCCATATTCGCGGAATTCACACAAATATATACCCTGCCAGGTACCCAGATTGATGCGTCCCTCTGTGATAGGCAGTGTAATCGAAAGTCCTGTCAGTATGCTTTTGGCATGTGCCGGCATATCGTCGTCTCCCTCTAGCGTGTGTCTATAGAACGGTTCGCGTTCCTTTACAAGTTTGTCGAATATGTTTTTCAGGTCTGCTCTCACGTCCGGATCGGCATTCTCGTTCACTGTCAGCGCCGCACTTGTGTGCTTTATGAAAAGGTGCAGAATACCGGTCTTTGGCAGTTCCGGCAGTTTTGAACTGATTTCGCCGGTCACCAGGTGAATGCCCTGGGTTCTCGGCGATAATGAAAATTCTGTCTGTCTTACCATATTGTATTTATATGATATTGTTTAATTCACTCTTCGTTCTGAGTCACGTTTTCTCCTTTTTTCAGACTTCTGTTTATTTCGTCTATATAGTCCAGTATTTCATCTCGTCCGGCCTTTGTTTCAGAGCTGGTGATGAAATATCTCGGCAGTTCCTCCCACTGTTCCTTTATAGTGTCCAGATATTTGTCTACAGCCTGCTTCTGCTTGCTGAATGTCAGCTTGTCGGCCTTTGTGAAGACAATGACGAACGGCACACCGTTCTCTCCAAGAAATTCCATGAAGTCGAGGTCTTTCTTCTGAGGTTCGTGTCTGATGTCAATCAGCACGAAAAGACATGTCATCTGCATTCGGTCGAGCACATAGTGGTTTATCAGGTTTGCCAGCTTGTCCATTTCCCTCTTGCCTCTCTGTGCAAATCCGTATCCGGGCAAGTCCACCAGAAACCATGAGTCGTTTATCAGGAAGTGGTTTATGAGCATTGTCTTTCCCGGCGTCGATGATGTCATTGCCAGCTTGTTCCTTCCTGTGAGCATATTTATCAGGCTCGACTTTCCCACGTTCGAACGTCCGATGAAAGCATATTCTGGAATATCTGTTTTCGGACACATATCGGCTCTCGGACTGCTCGTCTTGAATTCAGCTGTCTTTATTATCATTGTCATATCAGTATTGTTTCGTTATTCATTCTTTTTCTCACTCATTCTTATTTTCCTATGCCAGTTCGCTCAGTTCCAGCCACCTCATCGACTTTTCATCAAGCTCGTCGTTCAGTTTCGGCAGTCTTACCGACAGTTCTGTTATTCTGTCCACATCGCACGTACCGCCGTTTAGCTCGTTTTCAATAGACTGTTTTTCTGCTTCCAGAGCTTCTATGTCTTTTTCGAGCTGAGCCATTTCTGTTTTTTCCTTATATGTCAGTTTTCTTTTCGAGTCGTCTCTGGTTTTCTGTGGTTGAGGTTTCTGGCTGTTCTTCTTGGCTGTATCGCTGTCAGTCGGCTTGTCGGCCAGGCTCTTCCACTCCCTGTATTGAGTGTAGTTGCCCGGGAAGTCGCGTATGCTGCCTTCGCCTTCAAACACCAGCAGATGGTCCACCACCTTGTCCATGAAATATCTGTCGTGGCTTACGATTATCACACAGCCCTTGAAATTCATCAGATATTCTTCAAGAATCTGCAACGTTACGATGTCCAAGTCGTTCGTCGGCTCGTCCAGCACAAGGAAATTCGGATTTCGCATAAGTACCGTACACAAGTACAGCCTGCGTCTTTCTCCTCCGCTCAGCTTGTATATGTAGCTGTATTGTTCTTCCGGCTCGAACAGAAAGTGCTGCAGGAATTGTCCGGCACTCAGTTTCTCCCCGTTGCCCATATCCACATATTCGGCAATTTCTCTCACAGCATCAATGACTTTCATGTCGTTGTTGAACTTCATGCCTTCCTGCGAATAGTAGCCGAATTTCACCGTCGTACCAATGTCGAATGTTCCGCTGTCCACCGGCTCCAGCCCGAGCAGCATTTTTATGAATGTCGATTTGCCCGTACCGTTGTTGCCTATGATGCCCAGCTTTTCATATCGCGAGAAATTGTAGCTGAAATCCTTCAGTATGCATTTGTTTCCGAATGCCTTGCACACATCCTTTGCTTCAAAAATCTTGCTTCCGATGTATGTGGCATTCATGCCCAGACGTACCTGGTTTTCGCTTATTCTCTGCTTTGCCGCTTTTTCAAGTTCATAGAATGCCTCTTCTCTGTAGCGGGCCTTGTGGCCTCGTGCCTGAGGCATCCTTCTCATCCATTCCAGCTCTGTTCTGTACAGGTTGTTCGCCTTCTGTATGGCTGCTTTCGTGTTCTCGATTCTTTCCTCCCTCTTCTCCAGATAGTAGCTGTAGTTGCCTTCATACGAATATATCGTAGAGTCGTCCATCTCGATTATCGAGTTGCATACCCTGTCGAGGAAGTACCTGTCGTGCGTCACCATGAGCAGGCTCATAGGCGTACGTTTCAGATATTTTTCCAGCCATTCAATCATGTCCAGATCCAGATGGTTTGTCGGCTCGTCCAGAATCAGCAGGTCTGGTTCTGTGATGATGGCGTTTGCCAGTGCGATACGTTTCACCTGTCCTCCGGACATGTGGCCTATCTTCTGGTTGAAATCATTGATTTTCAGCTGCGACAGAATCTGTTTTGCGCTCTGCTCGTAGTCCCATGCCTTCAGGTGGTCCATTCTGGTCAGTATGCTGTCCAGTTCCGGATTGCCTTCCGTCTCCATGCATTTCTCGTATTCGCGTATCAGTTCTGTGATTTCGTTGCCGTGCCAGAAACAGGCCTCCAGCACAGTCAAATCTTCCGGATAGTGGGGAGTCTGTTCCAGATAGCTGATTTTCAGGTCGCGTCTGAATATGATGTCTCCGCCGTCGTATCCGTCCTTGCCGGCAATAATTGACAGCAATGTCGATTTGCCCGTTCCGTTTTTGGCAATGATACCGATGTGTTCACGTTCGCCGACTGTGAATGAGATATTTTCAAACAGAACCCTCTCACCGATACGTTTTGTCAGATTCTGTACTTCTAGATATGGATTAGCTGTTGGCATAAGCTCTTATTCTGTCTGTTTTTATTGAGATTGTTCCTCATGTGCAGACCGTATTTGTGCCTTTGATGCGGTCGTTGTTGGTGAAGTCTGCACATCGGATAGGGTTGTACATCCATGTTCCTATGGCCGATTATTCCACAGGCCCTTTATATTTTATTTATTGTACGGAAAATGGATTACGCTAACGAAGATACATTTTTTGTTTGTTTCGTGCAAGAAGTAGTTCAACTTTTGCATCTCTCTGCTTCCTTTTGCTTGTGTCCTGTCAACCAGAGTCCTGCAAAAGTAAGCATACCGTTGAGCATCAGAAGTTCATAGCCGAATTTGTAGCCGGTTGCAGTTGCAGTTATGTAGTCGGTTACGTAGCATACCAGCGGCGAAGCCACAGCTATGTATGGCACAGCTTTGTCCGATGCCGTGCGCTTTGTGAATATTCCGAATGCGAACAGTCCCAAAAGCGGGCCGTAAGTGTATCCGGCAAGAATGAATATGGCGTCAATCACGCTTGTGCTGTTGAGAGCTTTGAAGCTGAGGATGAAAATAACGAATATGGCCATCATTCCTACGTGCACGATTTTTCTCGTCCTTTCTGGATTCTTTGAGAAACGGCTTCCGCTGTTTTCTATTTCCAATATGTCTACACAGAAACTTGTTGTCAGAGCCGTCATCGCAGAGTCGGCACTCGAGAATGCCGATGCTATCACACCGATGGTGAACAGCACGATGGCTGTCTGTCCCATGTATCCGTTGGCAATGAATTCGGGCAGAATGTCGTCGCTCTTTTCTGGGAGCGGTATTCCAGCCTTGGCGTAGAGCATAAGCATGAGTATACCCAATGAGAGAAACAGAAAGTTCACCGGCACGAACATCACTCCGTACGTGCACATGTCCTTCTGTGCATCCCGCAGATTGCGGCATGTCAGGTTCTTCTGCATCATGTCCTGGTCGAGTCCGGTCATGACGATTACAATGAAAATTCCGCTCAGAAACTGCTTCCAGAAGTTTTGCTTCGAGCCCCAGTCGCCGAACTCGAACATCCTGCTGTGCGGGTCGTTCCACACCGTGTTCCATGCCTCTGCCGGACTCAGTTCGAGCATCGACATCGCCTTGACGAGTATCAGCACCAGTGCCGCAATCATGCACAGCGTCTGCAGTGTGTCGGTCCACACCAGCGAGCGTATGCCGCCTTTCCTTGTGTAGAGCCATATCAGCACCAGGGTGGCAATCACTGTTGCGGTATACGGAATGTGCAGGTCGTCAAACACGTAGTTCTGAAGAATTATGCACACCAGATAGAGACGCGCCGCCGCTCCTGCAAATTTCGACAACAGGAAAAACGACGCTCCGGTCTTGTAGCTCGTCTTGCCGAAGCGTTTGTCAAGATAAGTATATATGGATGTCAGTCCGTAGCGGTAGTATATCGGCAACAGAATGAATGCCACGGCCGCATATCCGAATATGTAGCCTATACACATCTGCATGTACGTCATATCGGTCTTGCTGGCCATTCCCAGAACACTGATGAAGGTCACGCCGGAGAGCGATGCACCAATCATTCCGAAAGCCACCAGATACCACGGCGACTGCCTGTTGCCTCTGAAGAAGGCATCGTTGCCCCCTCTTCCCACTGCTTGCGAAATTGCAAGCAGTATGCCGAAATACACGGCTATGGTCAGCAGTATTGTCATTTGGCAGAAACAATCTTGTCAAGTTTCTTTGCCAGTTCTTCGCATGTCACGGCCGAACCGCATATCTTGCCGTCAGGGTCTACAATGTATAGTGTCGGAATCCACTTCAGTTCGTAGCTTTCTGAAATCGGATTTGCTTTCCATGGCTGAAGCGTCGAAATCTGAAGCCATGCGAACTGCTCCTTTCTCAGACAGCTTTTCCATGACTCAGCCTTGTGGTCGAACGATACGCTCACAAATTCCACACCCTTCGGATGGTATGTAGCATACAGGGATTTGACGGCTGGGAATTCGCGTCGGCAGTCGCCGCACCATGAGGCCCAGAAATCTACTACGACATATTTGCCTCTGAAGTCTGACAGATGATGCTCTTTGCCCAATGTGTCGCATGCAGTTATTTCAGGAGCTTCGGTGCCGTTTTTCAGTGTAGGCTTGTTCTGTGCACATACTTTTTCCAGTGGCATGACCATGCATATTGCCGATATGGCAATGCAGAAAATAAGATTTTTGAGTTTCATATTCTTGTCAATGTTTTGATATTGTGTTTGCCTGGCAGTCTGTTATATGTGTCTGGCGAGCGTGCAAAAATACTCATTTTTTACGAATGCCGTCGCCGCTCCTTGCGCAAAAGCACAGGACACCCTGCACAAGACCGCTTCATTTTTTCTTTGTATGAAGCTTTTTTGTGCAGGGTGTCTTCTACGTTTGGCGCAATTGTGTAGTGCGCCTATGTTTTTGCCTTGCTTATTTGCCTACAGTTAAGTCATCTGTTTCAAAAGTGCACATCATGTTTCCTTTGTTCTTTTTGAGTGTACCTGTTCGTCCGCTCAATTCAACAGAGCCGGCGCCAGACATTGATACAGACGTGTTGTCGCAGTCTATTTTCATATCAGTATTTCCTGCGCCGCTTATTTTAATGTCCAAGTTCTTGCATTTCACATTGCCGTTGATGTTTCCTGCGCCACTTATTCCCATATATACATTTTCTGCACATACTATTTCTCCAGCTTTGATGTTTCCAGCTCCGCTGATATGCATTGTTACGTCCTTGTCGCATTTAATGTTGTCGGCTTTGATTTCTCCAGCACCGCTGATATCTATTTCCATACCGTCGTTCGTGAGTTCTACGTTGCCTAAGGTTATGTCTCCGGCACCGCTGCAACTGATGTTGTTGATGGCTGGTGAGGTTACGGTAATGCTGATTTTAGGAACATTGTTTGTGAACTTCTTCTGCTGTACACTTAGGGTGCTTCCCTCCACTTTTATGTTGTAAAGATCAAACGCCTTTTCGTTTGTTTCCATCTTCACACTGGTCTTGCTGTCCTGTATGTATACAATATTTGCACATCCGCCGATGTCGAGTCCTGTAATATTGTCGGCTTTCAGTTCTTTCGATATAATTTCTCCGTATTTTTCAACATTTTTGCTTGGATTGCTTGTGTCTGCTGCCAATATCATACCGGCCAAACTTGCTCCTCCATTGCATGATGATGCCACCGTGCTTGCTATAAACATCAATATAGCACTTGCTGAAATAAATATTCTTTTCATAATCCTTCAAGTCTTAATTGTTTTTGTTTTTTTTGAAACCATCGTACAAGTCTCTGATTTCGTCAATTGTGATGCCCAGTGTGTCCATCTTTCTGAACAATTCCGGCAGGTCGTTTTTCATAAACTCCTGTTTGCGCATCTTCTCTATTTTTTCTTTTGCTCCTGCACAGACGAAATATCCCAGTCCGCGCTTCGTGAATATTATATCCTGTTGCTGAAGCCAGTCGTATGACCGCATGACGGTGTTGGAATTGACCTCCATCGTCGATGCATATTCGCGTACCGAAGGTATGCGCTCCTCTTCGGCGTAGGTGCCAAGGAGAATCTCGTCGCAAATGCTTTCGGCAATCTGCAGGTAAATTGCTTTATTCTCTTTGAAGTTCATGTCAAATCCTGGTTTCTTGAGTATGTTTATTGTAATGTCTTTATCTGTTCCATTTGCTTGTAACCTGTGCACGGGTATAGTTCCTGTATGAAGCCCACCACAGCACACCGCTCAGAATAAGCACAAGGACTGAACCTATATTCAGCAGTGTTGGCATTGTTTCGAGCAATGTTTCCGGATCTATATCGTTTACCCTTTCGGCCTGATCCATTGCGATTACAACGAACGCTACTCCCAGAATGAATTGCAGTATGTACAGTACAATAAGAGTGAACAGAATGTTGAACTTATATTTCAGAGAGTTTCCGAATGCATATACAGTGAATGAAAGTATTGTTCCCGTGATGCTGAGTAGAACTATACTGTTTCTTATTCTGTTTGGAATGGTGCCGAATGCTGCAGTTGAGAAATCTGCTGCATTGCTGTGAAGCAGTATGGCGTTTTGGATGTAGCTGTAGGTGATGGAGTGTACATTTTCAGCACCGAAAAGCAGAGTTGACAGCAGGGCGTTGATACCGTCGCATACCACAATGCTTGCAAAGCAGAGCACATACATGCCGACAATCATAAGCAGTGTGTGCCACAAGAATTTCTCCAGATTCGTTGCCGGCAGTGTGAGCGACGAAATTCGTCCCTGCTTGTTGCGAAGGTTGTGGAGCAGACATCCTGCCGACACGCACATGATGATTCCGATGGCGTATGCAATGACCATTGCAGTGCCGCCGACTGTGCTGAATTCATCGCTTGGATTGCCCTGTGTCATCAGTATCCAGCGGAAGAACAGACCGAAAAGAGTGATGGCCAGTATAGTACCGCTGACAACAAAGGCAAAGTTTCTGTAGAATGATTTGTTGATGGTGAGGTCCCATCGTGCTACGTTCTTGAAACGTGTTATATTGAAATTATTCATATCGGTTTTTTAAATTTTTCTGTTGAAGATTACTTTACATGCGCCGTTCTTATTTGTTCTCGTTTCCGTATATGGCATCGTTGATGCGCTTGCTGTCTGTGAGAAGAGCATTGAAGAGCAGTTCCAGATTGATAGGCGTTTCCATCGTGCCGTCGTTTGCAATGATGGCGCTTATGCCGTGTACGTCCTGCTCAGAATATATGATTTCCGGACATTGCTCGCCTTTTTCTATCTGCACGAACGACAGATGTTCCGATACCTTGCCGGTTGAGGCGTTGAGCAGTATCTTGTCGCTTTCGATTACTGTAAGATGATCGAGCAGATTCTCCACGTCGCGCACCTGATGTGTCGAGATTATGATGGTTTTGTCATCGCTCATTCCTTTTGCTACAACCTTTCTGAACTGCGATTTCGACGGGATGTCGAGTCCGTTGGTCGGTTCGTCCATTACCAGCAGCTTTGTGTTTGTGGCAAGGGCAATACACATGTACACCTTCTTTTTCTGTCCCATAGACAAGGCACCGAGATTCACGTCGTTTGTCATGTTGAAGCCTTCGAGGCATTCTTTGAGCAGTTCCTCACTGAAGTTCGGATAGAACGGACGTATGGAACTGATATATTTTTTCAGCGATACGCTCGGAAGGTTGTACTCTTCGGGCACGATGAACATGTCGCCAAGTGTTTCCGGACGGCGCAGTCTTGTGTCAATGCCGTTGTATGTCACAGAGCCGACCTGCGGACGAAGCAGTCCCATGATGAGATAGAGCAGGGTGGACTTGCCGGTTCCGTTCTTTCCCAAAAGTCCGTATATACCGCCTTCATTGAATTCCAGCGTGAAATTCTTGAATACATTGTGGTATTTGTTGTATCCGTATGTTACGTTGTTTATTGTTAGCATAATATTTTAAGTTTTATATAACTGTTTTCTTTGTTTCGGTCCGACAATTTCTTGTCGGGTTGTAATGAATGTTTTTGCCTGCATCTGATTTTCTGTGCGCGCATATCCTATACCTTATTATATTATATATAGGAATATAAGATCCACCACTATCTCTGGTAAACGCACTTGTCAGTTCAATTATTGTAGACTTTGAGCGATTTTGCATTTATCTTTGCTTTGTTCGAACTCTTGAACTTCTTTGTGCTTCCGTTGAGGTTGACGCTTCCGTTTCCGGAATTCTCAGCATTCACCTTGCTGCAGCTTACCGAGGCATTGACATTTCCGTTTCCTGTGTTTTCTATATTGATATCAGTTACGCTGCATTCGATGTTCATTTTTGCCAGTCCGCTGTTTTCTGCATTGAGAGTGTTGCAGAGAATCTTTATTGTCGACATGCCGTTTCCAGCTTCCTCAATGTCGGCTGTTTCGGCCTGCATGGTTGCCGTGAGCGATGAATTGCCCTCTTTGTCCATTTCGGCCCTGTCGCATCTGACAGAGTCAAGGTTAAGCATGCTGTTGCCTTCCATATCAACTTTCAGTGTGTGGCATCCCAATCCTTCTATGGTTGTGTTGGCATTGTCGGAGCATTCTATTTCCAGTGCGTTGCAGCACAGTTTCTTTGTTGTAAATGAACTGTTGTCTTCAATTTCCAGTTTCATCAGTGTAGGACCGCACACGTTAACTGTGGCTGATTCAGATGGCTTGCCGTTGTCGCTGATTGTCAGTATCCCGTTCACTACATCGTATTCCACCGCTCCGCTCTGTGCGTCAGCTCCGACAATGTCTACTGAGTACATTGCCGACTGTGTGAAGTTCACTTTCACATAGCCCATGGTCTTCAATGCGTTGAATGCTTCAACGCTGCGTGCAGAATTGTCCACTGCCGCGATTCCATCTTCTGTATTTTCGACTCCGAAGTTGGAGGCATAAACATGATTGTTTACAACTGATGTTGCCAGCAATACCGATAAAGCAATAATGTGTTTCATAATCGTATTCTTTAAATGGTTCTTAATTATTCTAGTTTGTTAGTTTTATAGTGTCCTAGTTGAATAGAACACTGCAAATGTATTGGCCTTGAGTTATATTTGCAATAGCTGATTCATGATTTAACATTTAATTAACATTTCTCGCAATCCAACACCCTAATGTGTATTTACTTATAGAACGTTCTCTTGTCCCCGAAAGTTCTTCATTTACCCGATTATTTTAGTCTGTAGTGCAGACCGTTATCTCCATCGTGTAATATTCTGCGAGCGCCCGCAGTCAAAATTCCGAGCGCTCGCAAAATAAATCGTGAGGGCTCACAAAATAATTTCTAAGGGCTCGTAGATTCCTTCATGAGCCTCTAGGTTTCGAGTGATTGTTATCTGTCTTAAGATTCCGTTTAATAGAAAAACGCTTTTTGTGGTGTATGTTTCACAGCTGATGAATTTAGAGTCGGAGAATATGCGGAAAGATTGGTTATTTTAATTTAGGTTTGTCGAATATTGTTATCTTTGCGTATTATGCAAAAAAGCGTAAACACAATATTCGTCGTTTAATGTGTGGACGTAAAAAGTAATGATTTATCAATGAACAATTGATTATGGAGAATGAAGCAGGTTATGTTTATATATTGACAAACCCGAGTTTTAGGGAAGATTGGGTAAAGATTGGCAAAAGTTCTCGTCCTGTAGATGTCAGGAGCAAAGAGCTTGATAATACAGCCGTACCCCTTCCATTTGAAATTTATGCAACTCTCAAGACTTCTAAATATGCTAAAGTTGAGAAACAGATACATAAGCAAATCGACCGCCTCACAGATTTGCGTATAAGACAGAATCGTGAATTTTTCAATATAGCACCATCTGTTGCTTTGGATATTATGCGTGATATGGCTGATTTGCTTGATGACGCAGAACTTTATGTCTATGTTGACGGTAAACCTGTAATAAGCAAGAGCAAAGAGGAAGATAAAAAGATTGAGGCGGAAACTAAAGAAAAGCAACGAAAGGCACCGAAACCTCCATTTAAGTTCCACATGATTGGTTTGAATGTTGGTGATACTGTTGTTTTTGATGAACTCAAAATTCCTGTTAAAGTAGCAAGCGACGATAAGATAGAGTACGAAGGTCGCCTGTATAGCTTGTCAACATTTACAGCTGAGTTTTTGCCGGAAGAAAAACAGAATTCATCTGGCGCATATCAGGGACCTAAGTATTTCAGCTATAATGGCAAGGTGCTGAGCGAATTGAGAAAGGAATTTGAAAAAGAAGATAATTGAATATGATAAATATAAGAAAACTTGAAGCCGAACTTTGGGAATCTGCCGACTTATTGCGTCAAGGCAGCAAACTTACAAGCAATCAATATTGCATGCCGGTTTTGGCTTTGCTGTTTTTGCGCTACGCTTACAGTAGGTTTAAATTGGTTGAGGCAGAAATATTGAAAAATCGTCCTTCGCGAGGAGGAAGGGTAATGCCGGTAGAACCCAGCGATTTCGAGGCAAAAAGTGCACTTTATCTCCCGCGAGAGGCACAATTTGATTTTCTCGTTAATTTGCCGGATGATATAGCGTCCGTCGGTTTGAAAAATAAGGATGGGCAACCTGTTAACTCATTGGGCGAAGCTGTAAATAATGCCATGCAATTGGTGGAGGAACAAAGCGAACAGCTCACAGGTGTATTGCCTAAGACGTACACAATGTTTACAGATGATTTGTTGCGTGAACTGCTTCGAATTTTCAATAACAAAACTATTGATGAAATAGGTGGCGACATAATCGGACGTATTTATGAATATTTCCTTTCTAAATTCGCAAAGGCTGTTGCCAGCGATGATGGTGTGTTTTTTACACCAAAATCGTTGGTGAAAATGCTTGTAAATATTCTGGAACCGGAACAGGGCATTATGCTTGACCCTGCTTGTGGTTCTGGTGGTATGTTTGTACAGACAGGAGATTTCGTCAATGCGGCAGGAATGAATGCAAATACGCAGATGACATTCTACGGCCAGGAAAAAGTGGAATACAACGCTCAGCTCTGTCTGATGAACATGGCAGTACATGGGCTGAATGGATGCATTGTTTCAGGTGATGAGGCTAATTCTTTTTATCATGACGCATTCAATCTAGCAGGCAAATGCGATTATGTTATAGCTAATCCTCCTTTTAACGTGGATAAGGTTAAATCGGAGTCGGCTTTAAGTGCTGGACGTCTGCCGTTCGGATTGCCTGGCGTAAACGCTAAGACAAAAGAAGTAGGCAATGCCAATTATCTTTGGATAAATTATTTTTATGCCTATCTGAATGAGCATGGGCGTGCTGGTTTTGTAATGGCCAGCTCGGCTACAGATAGCTCCAACAAAGACCGTGATATCAGGGAGAAGCTGGTAAATACCGGACATGTGGATGTGATGGTCAGTGTAGGGAATAACTTTTTCTACACATTGTCACTGCCTTGTTCCCTGTGGTTTTTCGACAAGGCCAAACGGGAAGAAAACCGTGACAAGGTGCTGTTTATAGATGCGCGAAAATATTACACAGTTGTAGACCGTACATTGAATGAATGGAGCGAATGGCAATTACGGAATCTTCAAGCCATTGTTCATCTCTATCGTGGAGAGTCTGAAAAATATAAGATGTTAATGGCTGAATACAACAATGCCATTGCCGAAGCGGTAAATTCCATTGTGGATAAAGCTCAGAAATTTATAGGACTTCTTGATGAAGAAACTGCCGGTAAATTTAATGCTTCATTGACGTGGATTGATAGTCTATGGGAGAATAATGAAGATTTGGCCAAGAAATTGAACGGTCAGATAGAGCAGACCAAAGCCTGCGTAAAGTTGGCGGAAGAAAAGCTGAAGAAACGCGAAATAAAACCAATGCGTCAGGCTGGAGATGAATTTTGCAAGATGCTTGATGGTATACTGACAATTATAAAAGAGTATGACTGGTTGACGGAAAAATTCGGCAATGGCGAGTATCGCGACATTGCCGGACTATGTAAGATTGCTGCACTTGAAGAAATCGAAGAAAAAAACTATTCTCTTACTCCTGGGGCGTATGTCGGTGTGCCTGAGCAGGAAGACGACGGTGTGGATTTTCATGAACGTATGAATGAAATCCATGCTGAATTGGCAAAGCTTCACGAAGAAGCAGATGTACTTATGAAAGAAATATTAAAAGATTGGGAGACGCTGAAATGAGTTTGAACGACAAGATTGATACTCTGCTTTCCCTATTGGATGAATATAAGGCTTTGGGTATTGCTGAACAGATAGACTACAACAAGTTCTATCTGTACTCTCTTATAACCCATTCCACTGCAATCGAAGGAAGTACTGTAACCGAAATTGAGAACCAGTTGCTTTTCGATGAAGGAATCACAGCAAAAGGTCGAAGTCTTTTGGAGCAAATGATGAATCTGGATTTGAAGGCCGCATATGAGCAGTCGATGAAACAGGCCAAAGCTCATACGGATTTCTCTGTAGAAATGTTGAAAGGCTTGTCGGCTCTGGTTATGAAAAATACCGGTAGTGAGTACAACACTGTAAGTGGCAGTTTCGATTCTTCGAAAGGTGAACTGCGTCTGCTGGGTGTGACGGCTGGTGTGGGAGGAAGTTCCTACATGAATTTTCGTAAAGTACCTGGCAAGTTGGAAGAATTGTGTCAATATCTGAATCAGCGAAGAAAAGAGCTTTTGAATACGGAAGATGTAATAGAAAAGTATAAAGTCAGTTTTGAGGCACATTTTCAACTTGTTACCATTCACCCGTGGGTGGACGGTAACGGACGTATGTCAAGGCTTGTAATGAACCATTTACAATATGAATTCGGACTTGTTCCGTCTAAGGTGGTCAAAGAAGACAAGGCGGAATATATCCAGTCGCTTATTGACGCACGTGAGCAAGAAACACTTCTTCCTTTCTATGAATTTATGTTCGACGAACATATCCGGAATATCCGTAAAGAAATAGAAGTGTTTAAGAAATCACAAGATTCTGACCTGATAAAACCTGCATCAGACCCGATAAATACAACTTCTGACCCGATAAAAGACGTATTGACTGACCCGATAACGAAACGCTTGTATATGGCCATTCAGAAAAATAATAGTCTGAATTATGCGGAATACGGTTCTGTAATAGGTGTTTCTGAAGCGACTGTCAAGCGTCGTTTAAGTGAGTTGCGGAAAGCGGGAATAATTGTGCGTGTAGGTAGTAATAAGACAGGATATTGGGAAGTTGTGGATTTGAAGAATGGAAAGGATATTGATGTATGAGTAAATGGAGGAAAGTGAAGTTGGGAGAATCTTGTACAAAAATTGGAAGTGGTGCAACTCCTAAAGGTGGTTCTACTGTTTATACCAGTAATGGAACATCTTTTATTCGTAGTCAAAATGTTTATAACTTACGTTTTGATTATAATGGCCTTACTCATATTAATGATGAAGCTGCTGAAAAATTAAAAGGTGTATCAGTTATAGAAAATGACATTCTCTTAAATATTACAGGTGATTCTGTAGCAAGAACCTGCATCGTGCCAAATACGATATTACCGGCAAGGGTTAATCAGCATGTGGCAATTATTAGAGCTAATAATGAATTATTAAACCAAAGATATTTGAATTATTATCTTGCTAGTCCTGCTATGCAAGCTTATATGTTAAATTTGGCTGTAGGAAAGGGGGCTTCGAGAAATGCAATTACAAAATTAATGATTGAAAACTTTGAAGTTCCATGTCCATCTTTAGAAGTTCAATGCCGTATAGCAAAAATCCTCTCCCGTTACGATTCCTTGATAGAAAACTACCAAAAACAGATTAAGTTATTGGAAGAATCGGCACAGCGTCTTTATAAAGAATGGTTTGTTGATTTACGTTTTCCTGGGCATGAGAATACTAAGATAGTGGATGGGATGCCTGAAGGATGGGATAATATCAAAGTTGGTGATTTATTGTGTAAAATAAAAAAAACAAAGCAAGTACCAACTAATAGCTATCAAGAAACAGGGTGTATTCCTATTATTGATCAAGGCAAAGATTATATTGCTGGATTTACTGATGATAATGAGTGCTTGGTTAAAGTTGAAAAAGATCCTTATATAGTTTTTGGAGATCATACTAGGATTTTGAAATATATTAATTTTTCCTTTGCCAAAGGAGCCGACGGTACGCAATTGATTATGTCTAATGACAAAAAAAGAATGCCTCAAAGTCTTTTATATTGTAGCTTAATTAATATTGATTTATCTAATTATAGCTATGCTCGTCATTTTAAATACCTCAAAGAAGAAAAAATATTGTTGCCTTTAGAAGATATAGCTAAAAAATACAACGAAATAGTAAATCCCGTTTACATAAATATTAAGTGCTATCGAAAACAAATTCATATTCTCACCGAAGCCCGCGACCGTTTGCTTCCTAAACTGATGAGTGGAGAAATAGAAGTATAGAGCTGAATTTGAAATATTATGAGTGATATTTCTATATTGTGGCATTATGATTGGTATTTAAAGAAAAACTGCGTACTTTAGGTAAACTAAATCTGATTTGAAGCTATGTCAACAGACTACAGTGAAGACAGACTCATACAGAAAAGTGCCGCCGAGTTGATGGAAAAGGAACTTGGCTGGACTTCGGTATATGCTTACGATAATGAGGTGTTGGGAGAAAAAGGCACATTGGGGCGTAGCACTTATAAAGAAGTGTTGCTTGGCATACATTTTCGCAAAGCGCTGAAAAAACTTAATCCGTGGATTTCCGACAAGCAAATAACAGAAGCCATGGAAAGAATGACTGAGCGTATGAGCAGTCAGACACTGATGCAGATAAACGAACAGAAATATCAGTTTATCCGCGACGGTATACCTGTAACTCGTGTAAAATCAGATGGAACGTCTGAAGAAATAAAGGCCAGAATCATAGATTTCGATGTCCCTGACAATAATGAATTCCTTTGTGTCCGGGAACTGTGGGTTTATGGTGCACTATACAGACGGAGAGCTGATATTGTAGGCTTTGTCAATGGTATTCCTCTGCTGTTCATTGAGCTGAAAAATCATGATGTGGAGGTGGAAAATGCCTTCAATCAAAATTACAGAGATTATCTGGACACCATACCTCAATTGTTCTATTACAATACGTTCATTATGTTCAGCAATGGATTGGAGGCACGTGTGGGTACAATTGATTCCAAATGGGAATTTTTTCATGAGTGGAAACGTCTGACGGAGTTGGACAAAGGAAATATTGAACTGCCGACCATGCTGCGCGGTATCTGTAAAAAGGAAAATTTTCTTGACCTTTTGGAAAATTTCATCTTATATGACCATTCCGACGGAAGAACAGTGAAAATTTTGGCGCGTAATCATCAGTATCTGGGAGTGAACCAGGCTGTGGAAATGTACAAAAACCGTGAATATGTAAATGGTAAATTAGGAGTGTTCTGGCACACGCAGGGTAGCGGTAAAAGCTATTCTATGGTGTTTCTTGCTCGAAAAATCAGACGTAAATTTGAAGGGTCGCCAACAATCGTTGTTTTGACGGATAGAGAAGAACTGAATAAGCAAATCAGCGATACTTTTGAGAATTGTGGAGTATTGGGAAACGTTAAAGCAAAAAGTTTTATTGCAAGCAGTGGCGAAGATTTGATTGCGAAACTTAAAGGTAATCCTTCTTTCATATTCTCATTAATTCAGAAGTTCAACAAACCTGATGCTGAACCTATTTATCCCGACCATGACATTATAGTTATGAGTGATGAAGCACATCGGACACAAAACGGTGTGTTTGCTGAAAATCTTATGCGCTTGTTGCCTACTGTCAACAGAATAGGATTTACCGGAACGCCTCTTTTACGTGATGACAATATTACTGCCAGAACTTTTGGTGGATATGTTAGTATATATGATTTCAAACGTGCCGTTGACGATAAGGCCACAGTACCATTGTATTATGAGAACCGTGGAGAACGGCTGAAGGATTTGAAAAATCCTGAAATCAATGAAGAAATTGCAACCGTATTGGAACAGGCCGGAGAGATGGATGTTTCGCAACAAGTAAAACTTGAACGCGAATTTGCAAAAGAGGTGCACTTGCTGACTGCTCCCAAACGCCTGAAGATAGTTGCACAGGATTTTGTACGACATTACAGTGATTTGTGGACTTCCGGAAAGGCTATGGTGGTGTGTTATAATAAGGTTACTTGTGTGCGTATGTACAATTATGTGCAGGAGTATTGGCAGAAAGAAATTGAAGCGCTGGAGAAACATATTTCCAAATGCCGGTTCCAGCAGGAAGTGCAGGAATTGAGACGCAAACTTGAGTGGATGAAGCAGACGGAAATGGCCGTTGTTGTATCGCAGGAACAGAATGAAATTCAAACTTTCAAAAAGTGGGGACTTGACATACTGCCGCATCGTGAAAAAATGGAAAAGCGCGAGCTTGACAAGGATTTTAAAAAGACTGAAAATCCGTTGCGCGTGGTATTCGTGTGTGCTATGTGGTTGACAGGATTTGATGTGAAATCTTTGTCTTGTCTGTATATTGATAAACCGATGAAAGCTCATACATTGATGCAGACCATTGCCAGGGCAAACCGTGTATCTGAGACGGTAAGGAGAATGGTCTGATTATTGACTATATTGGTATAGTCAAAGCTCTTCGGCAGGCATTAGCTGATTATACTTCGAGTCCTGAAGGTGGAGACAACGGCAATAATCCTACTATTGATAAGAAGGAACTTATAAATCATATTGTTGAAACGATTTCCACAGCAGAAGCTTTTCTTAAAGAACATGATTTTGAACTGCAAGAATTGATAGACGCTGATAATTTCTTGAAATTATCTCTTCTTAAAACAGCTGCAAATGCAATGTGTGAAACGGCTGAAATCCGAAAAAGCTATTGCACCTATGTTGCAGCACTGTTGAAATTATGGAAATTTCTTGATCGTGATGATGTTGATTATGGAATGAAGCTACGTAAGGATGCATTGGAGGCAATATATAAGGAATTGCAGAAAAAACGCAGACATGCAGATATCACGGAACTTAGTGTTGCAATAAATGCAATTGTTAATGAGCATTTGGATGTTGAAACCATAGAAAAGGCATCTGAATCATATTCAAACCGTCGTTTTGATATAAGTAAAATTGATTTTGATTTATTGAGACGCGAGTTTGCTAAAAAGAAGGACAGAAACTTGATTATGAGGGATATCCAAGATCTATTGCAGGAACGTATAGCCCAAATGTTATCAGTAAATCCTTCGAGAATAAATTTTTATGAAAAGTATCAGGAAATAATCCACAACTATAACGCAGAGCAAAACAGAGCAAGTATAGAAAAAACTTTTGATGAATTGATGCATCTGTCTGAAGAGTTGTCTGAAGAAGAGAAACGATACATTAGAGAAGGTTTTGAAAATGATGAACAACTTTCGTTATATGACGTATTGTTTAAGAACGATTTGTCAAAAGAGGATATTAAGAAATTAAAGAAAGTATCCAAGGATTTATTGGATGAGATTAAGTCGATGCTGAGAAAAATGGATCATCCATTTGATAAGCAGGAAACTAAAGCCTCTATCGTTGTAACAATAAGAGATATGCTTTGGAAAGAATTGCCCGAAAGTTATTCTGACGAAAGTATTCCTTACTATCGTGATGCCGTCTTTAGTTATATTAGCCAACGTTATGGCGGTGTTGCTTAATAGAAAACAACTATGTCGGTTACATTTAAGAATTTAAAGAAAGACGCAGTGATTTTTTCGGAGTTACGGAAAGGTCCTGTGTGGTGGGAGAAGTTTAAGGCGGATGATTCGCTGTATATAGAGGTGCGAAAGGACAATAATGTAAACGTGTATTTCGAAGGTGGCAGTATTGCGCGGATTCATTATTGTTCTAAGCACAAGAAATTGCAGGTTTTCACGCATTATAAGTAGGGATATTCAGTAAATGTCCCTAAAAAGTAATATGGCATATAAAGTCGATAGAGTATAATCACTTTATGTGCCATTATTATTGCCCATTTTCCGTGT
>MNQS01000122.1 GCA_001915545.1 Bacteroides sp. 43_108
CGCCCGCGCCGATGGTACTGCACCGCAATGCGGGAGAGTAGGTCGCCGCCTCCTTCAAGGGTTCTCCCCTTCCTCCGATTCCCGAGCAGGGACGGGGGAAGGGGAGAACTCTTTTTTTGTGCGTATGTACATGTACGAGCAGTGTGTAGTTCGGAATTCGTTTGGTTGCCGGCTTCGGACTTGTTTTTCCAATATTTTTGCTTTTATTTTGCATAGAGAAATTTGATGTCATAAAAACTGAAGCTGTAATGGACAAATCTGTTGATGGTTTTGTGTATGGAAGGCATGTCGAGTCTTCTGTTGTCAATGATATCGGTGACAGAATTTACCATATAATCGTGAATCGAAGAAAGTTCAGAGATTCTGATTATTCTGCCCGATGCTTGGCTGAAGATATAGGAGTTGGACATACGTGCTTGTCAGCAGTTATGCGCATCAGGTTTAAGTGCAGTTATTCAACATTTGTCAACAAGTGCAGAATAAATGAGGCTAAAAAACTTATGGACTATTCTGAAAACGACAAATATACCTTGGATGACATTTCGCTCATGTCTGGTTTTTCGAACAGACAATCATTTTTCAAGAATTTCAACCGTTTTGCCGGTATGTCGCCTGGTGAGTACAGGAAGAAATTGCGTGAAGGTGGAAAATTGTAAAACCTTATAATACTGTTTTAATGGCAAATTTTTTTAAGATAATGACTGTATCTATGTTTTTGACAGGAGGTCTCGGTGCAAGTGCGCAGAGTGATGACTTCAAGTATTCTGATGAACGATTTGCAGATCTTCAGATGCTGCGCTACAAAGTGGATGGATTCGAAGCACTTTCACTTAAGCAAAAAACCTTCATTTATTATCTTACGGAAGCCGCATTGCACGGACGTGATATTCTGTTTGATCAGAACGGCAAGTATAATCTGCGTATACGCAAGATGCTGGAAGCTGTGTATACAGATTTCAAGGGGGATAGGAACTCTGATGAATTCAAGGCTTTTGAAGTATATCTCAAAAGGGTTTGGTTCTCAAATGGTATTCACCATCATTACGGATGTGAAAAATTCGATCCGGAATTTTCAGAAAGTTTTTTCAGAAAGGCTGTAGCTTCTGTAGATAAGTCTTTGCTCCCTTTGGCTGAAGGTCAGACTGTTGAAAACTTGTGCGATGAAATCTGTCCTGTTATTTTTAACCCTGACGTGATGCAGAAGCGTGTAAACCAGGCTGATGGAGAAGACCTGATACTTACTTCTGCTTGCAATTATTATGATGGCGTGACACAGAAGGAAGCTGAAGATTTCTACAATAAGATGCGTGTTCCTAATGACCATGAGCCTATTATGTATGGTATGAACAGCAGATTGGTGAAGACTGCCGATGGAAATATCGTAGAAAAGAAATGGGTTGCTGATGGTTTATACGGACAGGCAATAAAGAAGATTGTTTATTATCTGGAAAAAGCTGAGCCGTTTGCAGAGAATGAAAAGCAGAAGGCTGTAATACGTAAATTGGTTGACTTCTATGAGACCGGTGATCTGAAGATCTTTGACGAATACTCGATTTTGTGGGTTGAAGATACAGATTCTAGAGTAGACTTTGTAAACGGCTTTATTGAAAGCTACGGAGATCCTCTTGGTCTTAAGAGCAGTTGGGAATCGATTGTTAATTTCAAGGATCTTGAAGCTACTAAGCGAACAGAGACATTAAGTGCTAATGCTCAGTGGTTTGAAGATCATTCTCCGGTAGATGATGCTTTCAAGAAGGAGAAGGTTAAGGGTATTACTGCAAAGGTAATAACTGCTGCCATATTGGGCGGTGATTTGTATCCTTCTACTGCTATCGGTATAAATCTTCCTAATTCAGACTGGGTTAGAAAAGAGCATGGTTCGAAGTCTGTTACTATAGGTAATCTTACTGCCGCATACAACAAGGCTGCTATAGGCAGCGGATTCGACGAGGAATTCTGCTATAGCTCTGTAGAGTTGGATCTTTTGAAAAAGTATGGAGGTCTTACAGATGATTTGCACACCGACCTGCATGAATGTTTGGGACACGGTTCCGGAAAGATGATGCCAGGTGCCAGTGCTGATTCTTTGAAGGTTTATGGATCTACTATAGAGGAAGCTCGCGCCGACCTTTTCGGATTGTACTACATGGCTGATCAGAAAATGATAGATCTCGGTCTGATTCCTTTACCTGAGGCGTACAAGGCTCAGTATTACAGCTATATGATGAATGGTTTGATGACTCAGCTTGTAAGAATAGAGTTGGGCAACAACATTGAAGAGGCACACATGAGAAATCGCGCCATCATTGCTCGTTGGGCATACGAAAAAGGAAAGAAGGACAATGTGGTAGAACTTGTCAAGCGTGATGGCAAAACTTTCGTTAAGGTCAACGATTATGTGAAACTTCGTGAGCTGTTCGGAGCATTGCTTGCAGAGATTCAGAGAATAAAGAGTACCGGCGATTTCAATGCCGCCAGAGATATGGTTGAGAATTATGGCGTTAAGATAGATCCTGTGCTGCACAAGGAGATTCTCGAACGCTACAAGAAGCTTAATCTTGCTCCATACAAAGGATTTATAAACCCTGTATATACTGCAGTTAAGGATGCTTCAGGCAACATTACTGATGTAAAAGTTGATTACACTGAATCTTATGAGGATCAGATGTTGAGATACAGCCGTGACTATTCTGATCTGCCGTATATAAACGAATAAGGAATTGTATATGTTGGAATCAGATATGCGTGGACTATCGCCTGACGATGCGATCAGACAGCATATAAAAGATATAAAGAAGGAACTCCATGCTTTTATGAATGGAGTTGCTTCTTCTAGTATGCGGAATAATGGCATTGACGGTTATAGGGTTATATTCGGCGTTGATGTTGTTCGTTTGAAAGAATTGGCGTCGGAGTATGGTAAAAATCATGCATTGGCCCAGGAATTATGGAAAGAGAGTGTGCGTGAATGCAAAATTCTTGCAACGATGATTCAGCCGGTTGAAAGTTTTTATCCTGAAATAGCTGATATATGGGTTTCAGACATAAAGACACAGGAAATGGCCGAGCAGGCTTGCATGAATCTCTTCCAATTTCTTCCGTATGCTTCTGAGAAGGCTTTTGAGTGGATGGCAGATGAACGTGACTTTGTGCAGATGTGCGGCTTTCTGTTGTGCATACATCTTATGAGACGTGCCGAGTTCAACGATAGTTCCTTGAATGAGTTCGTAGATCAGGCTTTGGCTTCTTTCCATACGGATTCTACGTCGTTGAAGAAGGTTGTATGGCGGTCGATGTCGAATTTTGCAGAACTCTCAGCTGATAATGCGCGCAAGCTTCGGGAGTGTATGATCGGTTATGGATGGGACAAGGATGAAAATCTGAAGCCTTATGTCGATTATATTGCGGATTTTGCTAAAGAAGAGGTCTGACAGCAAAAAAAACAATAATATTTGCTGTGGATAGGGAAAAAATATAAATTTGTATTTCGTATCAGCTGTATGAATATGAATGCCGTGGACATTATGGAGTCTGTAAGAAAAATGTTTGCAGACTACATGGATATGAACAAGTTCAGGAAGACGCCAGAAAGGTTTGCCATTCTTGAAACCGTTTATTCAATGCCGGGGCATTTCAATATTGAAGAGCTGTATGAAAAACTGCTGAGCGACGGACATTTTAGAGTGAGCCGGGCTACAGTTTATAATACAATGGAGTTGATTCTTGATGCCGGTTTGGTGTTAAGGCATCAGTTTTCCGGAACTAGGGTTGAATACGAGAAATGCTTCAATGTGCGCCCGCATAATCATAAAATATGCATAATGTGCGGAGAAGTATCAGAATTCAGCAACGACGGATTGGACAGAACCATATCGGAAATGAGAATACCCCGGTTCAAACAGAGCATGTATTCGCTTTATGTATATGGCTTGTGTTCGAAATGTCAGACAAAAATTAAGCGTGCAAAAAAACAGGAAACTAAAAAATAGCAACTTATGAAAGTAGATGTGCTTCTTGGTCTTCAGTGGGGCGATGAAGGCAAAGGTAAAGTGGTAGACGTCTTGACACCTAATTATGATGTTGTCGCACGTTTCCAGGGTGGCCCTAATGCAGGTCACACGCTCGAGTTTGAGGGAGAAAAATATGTCCTGCGCTCAATACCGTCTGGTATCTTCCAGGGCAATAAGATAAACATTATCGGCAATGGCGTTGTTCTTGCTCCAGATTTGTTTATGGAGGAAGCTAAGGCTTTGGAGGCTTCAGGACATGATTTGCGTTCAAGACTTCATATTTCAAAGAAAGCTCATCTCATAATGCCTACACACCGTATACTCGACGCTGCTTATGAGGCTGCCAAAGGTAAGAACAAGGTAGGTACAACGGGTAAGGGTATTGGCCCTACTTATACTGACAAGGTAAGTAGAAATGGTCTTAGAGTCGGCGATATCCTTGAAAATTTCGAGGAAAAGTATGCTGCTCACAAGGCTAGACATGAGGAAATGCTGAAAGCACTCAATTATACCAATTATGATATTTCTGAAGTTGAAAAGAAATGGATGGAAGGTATCGAGTACATGAAGCAGTTCCCATTGGTTGACAGCGAACACGAAATAAACAGATTGCTGAAAGAGGGCAAGAACGTTCTTTGCGAAGGTGCACAGGGCACTATGCTTGATGTTGACTTCGGTTCTTATCCGTTTGTAACTTCTTCAAACACAATTTGTGCAGGTGCTTGTGTCGGCCTTGGAGTTGGTCCGAATAAGATCGGTGATGTATTCGGTATAATAAAAGCTTACTGTACAAGAGTCGGTGCAGGTCCTTTCCCAACAGAGCTGTTTGACGAGACAGGTGCAAAGATTCGTGAGATCGGTCATGAATATGGTGCAGTTACCGGTCGCGAACGTCGTTGCGGTTGGATTGACCTTGTTGCATTGAAGTATGCCATTATGGTCAGTGGTGTTACTAAGCTTATAATGATGAAGAGCGACGTGCTTGATGGTTTCAAGACTGTAAAGGCTTGTGTTGCATATAAGCTTAAGAACGGCGATGTCATTGATTATTTCCCATTTGATATATCTGACGGCGTAGAACCTGTATATGTTGAAATGGAAGGATGGAATCAGGATCTGACAAAGATGACATCTGAGGCAGAGTTCCCTAAGGCTTTCAAGGATTATATCGCATTCTTGGAGAAAGAGCTTGAGACTCCGATTTCTATTGTTTCTGTAGGTCCGGACCGTGAACAGACAATCGTAAGAAAATAAGTCAGTTATAACTGTTATGAATATTAGGCTTTTCCTTATGTCCGCATGTAGGATATGGGAAAAGCCTTTTTTTGTACATTTTGTCAGTATATGTTCTGTATTTTAGTTAATGTTTATGAAGTCTTATGAATTGAACTGACAAAATTGATGCAGATAGTATTGCTTTTCTTATTTTTGGCCTGATATTTGTATATGTATTGAATGTAAAAGAAAAATATTATAAACGTAAAAGATTAATTTATGGATGCATTTAATTTGGCATTTTATTATGGTGGATATGGAATGGGAGCAAGTGCTATGTATTGGATTCTGTTCATAGGTATAGCAGTTGTCAGTTTTCTGGTTCAGGCAAATCTGAAGAGCAAATTCAAAAGATATTCAGAGATTCCTTCTTATGGAGGCATGACAGGCAAGGAAATTGCGGAAAAGATGCTTCATGACAATGGAATATATGACGTGAAAGTGGTAAGTACAGACGGAATATTGTCGGACCATTATAATCCGGAGACTAAAACTGTCAACTTGAGCGAGGATGTATATTCTGGCAGAAATATAGCTGCTGCATCAGTTGCAGCTCATGAGTGCGGACATGCGGTACAGCATGCTTTTGCTTACGGACCTCTTCAGCTGCGTTCAAGTCTTGTTCCGGTTGTAAGTTTTTCTTCAAAATGGATGACTTGGGTGCTTCTCGCAGGAATGCTTATGATAAGCTATACCGGTTCTGGAACTTTACTCTTGATTGGTATAATCCTGTTTGCTCTTACAACATTGTTCAGTTTCGTAACATTGCCTGTTGAGATTGATGCAAGCAGAAGAGCAGTTGCTTGGCTTGACAAGTCGGGAATGACTGACCGTCAGACACATGCTGCAGCGGTTGACGCCCTGCGTTCTGCAGCTTATACTTATGTAGTTGCAGCATTGAGCTCTTTGGCTACTTTGCTTTATTACATCTCGATATTCTTGGGAGGACGAAGAAGCGAATGATAAGTCAGGAATATATAAAAGATAGTTTGGAAAAAATGGCAGATGCAAAGTATCGCGACTTTGTGTCTGCCATTAATCCTTATAATGGCGAGGTGTATGGTGTCCGGCTTCCTTTGCTTCGCAAATTTGCAAAAGAAATTGTCAAGGAAGGATATAATGTGGATTTTTTGAACTTGCCGAATGTTGATTCTGTGGAGGAGCGTATGCTTCATGGTTTCGTAATAGGTTATTCAGGTTTTGACTTCAATACTTTATTGGCGTATATAAAGGATTTTGTTTCAAAGATTGATTGTTGGGCTGTATGCGACAGCTGCTGTTCAACTTTTAAAGGTGTAAAAAAGGATCTTCCTTCAACATTTTCTTTTTCTTTGGGCTATCTTAAATCCGATAAGGAGTTTGAGCAGCGTTTCGGACTTGTTATGCTGATTTGTTATTTCATTGTTGATGATTATATCGACAGAGTAATAAATGAGCTTAAACAGGTGTCGGTGAATGCGTATTATTCAAAGATGTCGTTGGCTTGGTGTGTTGCTGAATGCTTTATAAAGTATCCTGAAAAATCTTTGGAACTCGTTCAGGATATGGCGAAAGATATAGATCTCTTCCGTATGACAAAAAGAAAAATTCTCGATTCGTACAGAGTGGATTGTAGGTACAAGGATATTATACGCAGTATGCAAATGTAGTTAGCAAAAAAAATACTATTTTTGTGCTAACTAATAAGATTTGTAGTAACAATGGCGCAATCGCAAAACTTACATCAGACGCAGACTGAAAGTCAGATCCAGAAGCTGTCACCGCAACAGCTTATGGTGGTGAAACTTGTCGAATTGCCTTTGGCAGATCTGGAGGAACGCGTAAAAAACGAAGTTATCGATAATGTTGCATTGGAAGAAGGACCTGACAGGGCACATGAGATGGACAGCACTGAGGGTTCTGATATGTCGGAAGACGATTACTCTGAAGGACGTATCGATGATGCCAACGGCGACATTGGCGACTATGCCTCTCCTGACGACATTCCATCTTACATTGTCAACAGACGTGAAACAGAAGGAGTGGAAATCCCTATAGGTGATACGAAGTCGTTCATCGACGACCTTTTGAATCAGATGTCGGAATATGACATAACCGAGCATCAGCGCGATTTGATAGAATATCTTATTGGTTCGCTTAATCAGAATGGTTTTATTGACAGGCCGATAGACAGTATTGTTGATGAACTGGTAATTTATCACAATATTGAAACCGACGAGAAAGAATTGGAGGAAGCTTTGCATATCCTTCAGGAATTCGATCCGCCGGGAATAGGTGCACGGGATTTGCGTGAATGTCTGCTTATCCAGATACAGCGTGAGCTGAATGATACCGATTCTTCGAAAAATCCA
This sequence comes from Bacteroides sp. 43_108, assembly GCA_001915545.1. Classification (GTDB taxonomy): domain Bacteria; phylum Bacteroidota; class Bacteroidia; order Bacteroidales; family Bacteroidaceae; genus 43-108. The sequence goes on from MNQS01000122.1 coordinate 7,637, forward strand.
GAAAAGTATTCTCTTTTGGAACTGGAGTATAAGATAATATCTGATTACTACAATCTGTTTGTCAATAAGAATACAGATAAGCTTTTGTCCGTTTTGGAAGTTGACAGCGAAACCTTGCGCAAGGCTTTCGAGAGCATCGGAAAATTGAATCCGCATCCTGGAAGTGCCTTATGTGAAGCTTCAGATGACCGTGTGCAGACTGTCATACCTGATTTTATCGTAGAAACAGACGGAGATGGAGGCATAAATCTTACACTTAATGATGGCGATGTGCCGGAATTGCATGTCAGCCGTGAATATGTCGACCAGCTTTCGGAATATCAGAAGAATCAGAAGAACATGAAGCGTGACGAAAAGGAAGCTTTTTTCTATACAAAGCAGAAGGTCGATGCTGCGCGCATGTTCATTGATTCGATAAAGCAGAGACGCCACACCTTGTACGTCACGATGAAGGCTATAATAGAACTTCAGCACGATTTCTTCATTACACAGGACGATGATGTTCTTAAGCCTATGATTCTCCGTGATGTTGCAGAGAAAGCTCATCTTGACATTTCAACAGTTTCACGTGTAAGAAACAGCAAGTATGTCATGATTGACGGCAATGTCTATTCGCTTAAACATTTCTTTGAACGTACACGTACAAACTCTGAAGGTGAAGAGCTTTCTGCCAGAAAGGTTGTGCAGGCAATAAAGGCTCTTATCGACGCTGAAGATAAGTCAAATCCTTATTCGGACGAAAAGATTGTTTCACTATTGACCGGTATGGGCGTTAATATAAAGCGCCGTACAGTAGCAAAGTATCGTGATGAGATAGGTTATCCGATTGCAAAGTTGAGAAAGAAATTTTAGTTGAATGTCATTGTACTATTTTCAGGCATTTATGCCATTATTGGATGCTTCTTATGACAAATAAACGTATTATCCAGATTGCAAAATTCTTTTCAGGACTTTTTTCTCCTTTTTATGCTCCCTTGTGGGCTTTTGCAGGACTATTCTTTTTCAGCTATCTCAGTCTGCTTCCATGGAGCTACAAGACTTTGATATTTGTAATGGTTTATTGTTTTACGGTTTTTATACCGCGTGTAAGCATAAACATATTCCGGCGTATCAATAAATGGACTCATTGGCAGTTGAGTCACCGTGAGCATCGTCACATGCCATACATTCTTACGCTTATTTCCTATGCAACATGCCTGGTCCTGATGACTCATCTGCGTATGGCTATGTTTATCAGAGGCATTGTTATGGCAGCGTTGGTTGCTGAAATAATCTGTGTGATTGTGAATGTTTGGTGGAAGGTCAGTACGCACATGGTAGGCGTTGGAGGACTTGTAGGCGCTTTGGTGGCGTTCAGCAATCTGTTTTATTTCAATCCTATATGGCCTATTTGCGGTTTGCTCCTCTTGTCGGGTATACTCGGTACCAGCCGTATGATTCTGAGGCAGCATTCTTTGGCGCAGGTGATAGTCGGTTTTGCCATAGGTTTTGTATGCGCAATGACATTCATCCTGATAAGCTGGATGTAATTGAAAAGTATAGAAATAGTTATTAATTCACTTAATTTAAATTATATGAAACCAATAGTAAGTATAATCATGGGCAGCACTTCTGATCTTGCTGTAATGGAAAAGGCTGCACAGTTCCTGAATGACATGCAGGTTCCGTTTGAGATCAATGCATTGTCTGCTCATCGTACTCCAGAGGCTGTAGAACTTTTTGCAAAGGGAGCACGTGAAAGAGGCATAAAGGTCATAATAGCTGGTGCAGGTATGGCTGCCGCTCTTCCAGGAGTAATTGCAGCAAATACTACATTGCCTGTAATCGGTGTGCCTATCAAGGGTTCTTGTTTTGACGGTATGGACGCAATGTTGTCTATCATACAGATGCCTCCTGGAATACCTGTTGCCACTGTTGGTGTAAACGGTGCACAGAATGCGGCCATATTGGCTGTAGAAATGATTTCGTTGTATGACGAAAAACTCGCTGAAAAATTTGCTGCATACAAGAGCGGGCTCAAGGCAAAGATTGAGAAGGCTAATGCAGATCTTGCAGAAGTGAAATTCGATTTCAAGTGCAATTGATAAGCTGACGTGATACGGAACACGGCATTCAGTTTTTGCCTGTGTTCTGTATCTCTTTTTTTACAACGTTTCTCGTTGGCTAATTTGAAATTTACGTTATAATTTAAATTTTCTGAATCTTGGATCTGTTCAATTATTCACGTCGCGAAACAATCGAGGTTAACATAGGTAATACTGCATTGGGAGGGAACAATCCGATCCGTGTGCAGTCTATGACAAACGTTTCTACAAATGATGTTGAAGCGTGTGTGGCTCAGGCAAAACGTATTGTTGATGCCGGTGGCGAATATGTACGTCTTACAACTCAGGGTGTCAGAGAAGCAGAGAGCCTCAAGGAAATTAATGCAGGCTTGAGAAAAGACGGATATGATGTGCCGCTTGTTGCTGACGTTCATTTTAATGCAAAGGTGGCTGACGTTGCCGCGCTTTATGCTGAAAAGGTTCGTATAAATCCTGGCAACTATGTCGATCCGGGCCGTACATTCAAGCATCTGGAGTATACTGACGAGGAATATGCCGAAGAAATAAAGAAGATAGAATCACGGTTTGTTCCATTTCTTAATATATGCCGTCAAAATCATACGGCAATACGTATAGGAGTCAATCACGGTTCCCTTTCTGACAGAATCATGAGCCGTTACGGCGATACCCCAGAAGGAATGGTTGAATCCTGTATGGAATTTCTCCGTATATGCGTAAGGGAGAACTTTAAGGATGTTGTCATTTCCATAAAGGCAAGCAATACCGTTGTCATGGTTCGCACGGTGAGATTGCTTGTGAGTGTGATGGAGAAAGAGGGCATGAAGTTTCCTCTGCATCTTGGTGTTACTGAAGCTGGCGAAGGTGAAGACGGACGTATAAAGTCTGCTTTGGGCATTGGTGCTCTTCTTTGTGATGGTATTGGTGACACGATACGCGTTTCTTTGACTGAAGCTCCAGAGGCAGAAATACCTGTCGCTTTGAAGCTGAGGGATTATGTATTGCGCAGAGAGGGACATCCGTATATACCTGGAGTTCAGTCTGCCAAGTTCGATTATCTGAGACCTTCGAGAAGGAAAACTGTTGCAGTAGGCAATATCGGAGGCGACAATGTTCCTGTTGTCATTTCCGATAGAATGGACGGAAGATCGGTCGACTCCAAGTCGGAGCTGAAGCCTGATTATATCTATTCGCCAAGACAATTGCCAGAGGTTAGGGAAGATTGCGCTTATATTGTTGATGCCGATGTTTGGACCGGCGAAGAAGGTACTTTCCCTGCTTTTGCTCTTGTTCTTCCTGAGGAACAGCCTGTAAGCGGTGATTTGTCACCTGAGGAAATGGAATATAGAAATTACAAGGACCGTGTTGAATTGAGCAATGCTCTCATCAAGCTTAATGTCGGTTTGACACAGTGCAGTGCTTCAATCAAGTTCCTTTTCTTGAATTACATGCAGCTCTCGGATGAAATGAAAGCCGTTATTCGTCTTCACCCGGAAGTTGTTGTCATAAGTCAGACCAATCATAAGAATCGTTTGGGCGAGCACCGTGCATTGGTACACGAGCTTATGGATGCCGATATATGCAATCCTGTGATATTCTTCCAGCATTATTCTTTCAACGAAGGCGAAAGCGAAGATTTCCAGATTGAATCTGCTGCAGACATGGGTGCGCTTATATTTGATGGTTTGTGCGATGGTATCTATTTGTTCAATCACGGCACCTTGCCTCATGAAGTCATTGATTCCACAGCATTCGGCATTTTGCAGGCTGGTCGTCTGAGAGTTTCCAAGACAGAATACATCTCTTGTCCTGGTTGCGGACGTACTCTGTATGATCTTGAAGCAACCATAGCACAGATCAAGGTTGCAACATCCCATTTGCGCGGTCTGAAGATTGCAATAATGGGCTGCATTGTAAACGGTCCAGGAGAGATGGCCGATGCCGATTACGGATATGTTGGTGCAGGAGTCGGCAAGGTCAGTTTGTATAGACGTAAGGAATGTGTAGAAAAGAATATTCCTTCTTCCGAAGCCGTTGCCAAACTGCTCCAGCTTATAGACGATGATATGAAAAATGCCTGATACGGCTTTTTATGATATTTTAGTATATTGATTTTATCTAAAGAAGGTGGTGGCTTCTGCCGCCACCTCTATATTTGTTATGATATCTGATGCCAAGCCACAGTCATGCTGTTAAAATTTGCTTGAAAATACAATAAAGAAAAATAAAACACGTTGTAAATATATTGGATTCTATATATAGGAATGATAAATATTTCTGCATTGGATATTTAAAGAATAAGTCGAATGATTGAATACGTCAGAGGAATATTGGATGAGCTTACACCGGCCCAGGCAGTAGTGGAATGTTCGGGTGTAGGTTATCTTCTTAACATATCTCTTAATACATACACGGCAATACAGGGAAAGAGCAACGTGCGCCTGTTTGTCTATGAAGTTATACGGGAAGACTCGTATGTGCTTTATGGTTTTGAATCAAAGGCAGAGCGTGAAATGTTCACCATGCTCATATCTGTTTCAGGCATTGGAGGAAACACTGCGCGTACGATTCTTTCTGCCTTTTCGTTAAATGAATTGTGCGATGTCATTATGACAGGCAATGAACGTATGCTTAAGACTGTCAAGGGTTTGGGCGTAAAAACAGCCCAGCGTGTCATCGTTGAACTTAAGGATAAGGTTGCTTCATTGGGAGTACCTGTTTCCGGAACGGCTGATGCAGCGATGGCTATTGTGCATTCTGAAGTACACGATGAGGCTATCGAAGCGCTTAAGATGCTTGGATTCCCACCAGCTCCTGTAACAAAAGTTGTCCGTTCAATACTGAAGGAAAAGCCCGACAGTCCGGTTGAAGAAGTCGTCAAGATGGCTTTGAAGATGTTATGAAGGAATAATGATCCAATATATTATACATAAAGAATTGTTTTGAAACGTTTTCTACGAAATATAGTTTATCTGGTGCTGATTATGGTCAGCGTGAGTGCATTGGCTTCTATGAGCGACAATGTGCTCATGTCGTTGGATATGAGCGGCAGTGCTTCTGATTTGAAAGCCGACAGCGCGGACCTGCAGACAGATACCGTAAAAAGCAGATATCCGGTAAGAAAGACTGATTATCCCACAGGAGGCGAAGTAGTCGATAATGCCTTGGATCTTTCTGACCCTGAGAATCTCAAGCTTCAGACCGGCGACTATGACGAAAGTACCGGTATGTACAAGGTCGGTACTAAATTGGGTGATAATTATCTAAGTGCCCCTTACTTGATGACACCTGAAGAATACTTGAAATGGACTGAACGTAAGTCGATGAATGCCTATTTCAAGGAACGCAACGATTCCATGTTCGTTACAAAGGGGGAAAATAAGTTTGATTTCACAAATATGCACTTCGATCTCGGACCAGCAGAGAAGATTTTCGGTCCGGGAGGAGTACAGCTGCGCACGCAGGGAAGTGCCGAAATCAAGTTTGGATATAACTACAAATATACAGACAATCCTTCATTGACTGAACGCAACCGTAAGAATGCAGGTTTTGATTTTGATGAAAAGATAAACCTCAGCGTAAACGCGAAAGTCGGTGATAAGATGAATTTCAACATAAATTATAATACTGATGCAACTTTCGACTTCGACAGCAAGAACATGAAGCTTCAGTATGAAGGCAAGGAAGATGAGATTGTGAAACTTATTGAGGCCGGTAACATATCCATGCCTACCAATTCGTCTCTCATCAAAGGTGCTTCTTCGCTGTTCGGTTTCCGTACCGACCTGCAGTTCGGTAAATTGAATATTCAGGCAGTCGTTTCTCAGAAGGAATCGACTTCCAAGACCGTATCTTCGCAGGGAGGTTCGCAATTGTCTCAGTATGAGATAGAAGCCTACGACTACGACGAAAACCGCCATTTCTTCCTTTCTCAGTATTTCCGTGATACATACGATAAGGCATGTTCAACATTGCCTAATATTACTTCTGGTATAACAATCAACAGAATAGAAATCTGGGTTACTAATACTTCAGGTGCCACAGAAAATACACGCGACATTGTCGGATTCGTCGATCTTGGAGAAAACCAGCACATCAGCAACAGCATGTGGTCTCCTTCCGGCACACAGCAACCGCAGAACTCATCCAATAATCTTTATTCAACGATAGTCAATAGCTATCCTGATGCAAGAAATATTGATATGGTAAGTTCTGTCCTCGATCCTATTCTCGGTGGTGGAATTGATTATGAAAAGGTTGAGAATGCACGTCTGTTGACTTCGTCTGAATATACCCTTAACCAGTACCTGGGTTATGTGTCTCTCAAGTCAACTCTTCAGACCAATCAGGTCTTGGCTGTGGCTTTCGAATATACATACGCCGGACAGACATACCAGGTCGGTGAGTTCTCTTCAGATATGAAGGACAACGATCAGGCACTTTATGTTAAGTTGCTTAAGAACACTTCCAATTCACCGCGTATGGGAAACTGGGACCTTATGATGAAGAATGTCTATTCTCTTAATGCATATTCCGTGCAGAAGGAGAAGTTCAAGATGGACATCAAATATCTCAGTGACACCACAGGTGTGTATCTCACATATCTTCCTGAAGAGCAGTTCAAGTCTACTACATTGCTTAAGATGATGAACCTCGACAGGTTGGATGATAATCAGAAAACCAATCCTAACGGAAAGTTCGACTTTATCGACGGATATACCATTGATGCTCAGTCCGGACGTGTAATCTTCCCGGTTGTAGAACCTTTCGGCGATTGGTTGAGGCAGAAAATCGGAAATGATGTTATAGCAGACAAGTATTGCTATGATGAATTGTACGACTCGACGAAGATAACAGCAAAGCAGATTGCTGAAAAGAACAAATTTATATTGACCGGTGAATATAAAGCTTCTTCTGGCTCTGAAATAGACCTTGGAAGCATGAATATTCCTCAGGGTTCAGTTGTGGTTACAGCAGGAGGTGTAACCCTTGTGGAAGGCACAGATTATACGGTAGACTACAGCTTGGGACGTGTATCCATCATCAACCAAAGTATTATCGATGCTGGAACAAACGTCAGTGTAAGTTTGGAAAGTCAGTCCGAATATTCAACCATGCGTAAGACCATGCTGGGTTTCAACTGGACGTACGATTTCAACAAGAACTTCCAGATGGGAGGTACCCTGATGCATTTGGGCGAAAAGCCTTTGACCTCGAAAGTGGCAATGGGAGATGAACCGTTGAACAACACGTTGTGGGGACTCAACCTCAACTGGAAGCAAGAAAGTCAGTGGTTGACAAATCTCATAGATAAGATTCCTCTTATAGATGTAAGCCAGCCGTCGAGCATAAGCCTCTCTGCTGAGTTTGCACAGCTTGTTGCTGGCAATGCCAGTGGAGTGCAGGGCAATGCCTCTTATCTTGATGATTTCGAAAGCACAAAGAACGGCATTGACGTTAGCTCACCGCTTCAGTGGGTACTCTCGTCTACACCTTCAAATCTGCAATACGGAACTCTTACCAATGATGTGCGCTACGGATATAACCGTGCCCTTCTTGCATGGTACAATATCGACCCGCTTTTCACGCGCCGAAATTCTTCTCTTACTCCTAGCCACATCAAAAATGATCTGGACCAGCTTTCCAATCACTATGTGCGCGAAGTTTATGAGCGTGAAGTTTATCCGAACAAGGATACAAATATCGGAGAGAGTACAACACTCACCATTCTCAATCTTGCTTATTATCCAACAGAACGCGGTCCTTACAACCTTGACACGGACGTTGACAGGAACGGTCGCCTTAATGACCCTAAGAAAAGATGGGGAGGTATGATGCGTAAGCTCGATACCAGCGACTTCGAGACTGCCAATGTGCAATACATTGAGTTCTGGATGCTTGATCCGTTTATTTACACAAAGGATGATCCTGCTTACGGCGGAGATTTCTATATAAATCTTGGTGATGTAAGTGAAGACGTTCTTAAGGATGGAAAGAAATCTTATGAGAGCGGACTTCCTGTCAATGATGCTTCCACATACACTGAAACTGTTTGGGGACGCGTACCGTCTGAGAAGAGCGTTGTATATTCTTTCAGCACTGAGAGCGGAGCGCGCGAAAAGCAGGATGTCGGTCTCAACGGATTGTCAAGCCAGAACGAAAGATCATATGGCATATATTCTGATTACCTTGCACAGATGCAGAGCAAGGTTACTCCTGAGGTGTATGACTCTTTGTTTGAAGACCCTGCCGGTGACGATTATCACTATTTCCGCGGTTCTGACTTTGATGCAGCACAGACTTCCATTCTTGACAGATATAAGCATATAAATGGAGTTGAAGGCAACTCTCCTAATTCGAATGAATCGGGAGAAAGCTACAGTACTGCCTATAAATCAACTCCTGATGTTGAGGACGCAAATCAGGACTACACAATGAACGAGTACGAGAATTTCTTCCAGTATAAGGTCAGCATACGTCCTGAAGATATGGTCATCGGCCGTAACTACATTGTAGATAAACGTGATACGCGCGTACCGCTCCGAAATGGAAATAAGGAAGATGCCACATGGTATTTGTTCCGAATACCTGTAGAGGAATACGAGTCTAAAGTCGGCAATATAAGCGATTTCAGCAGTATTCGCTTCATGCGTATGTATCTTACAGATTTTGAAGAGCCTATTGTACTTCGTTTTGCTTCGTTGGACCTTGTTCGTGGTGAGTGGCGTAATTACACAAGTGCCCTTTATACAGGCGACAAGCCTAGCGACAGCGGAACTCTTGTTACATCGGCCGTCAACATTGAAGAAAACAATGATAAGGAACCTGTCAACTACGTTCTTCCTCCGGGCATAAGCCGTGTGCTTGATTCAAGCCAGCCTCAGTTGACCCAGAACAATGAACAGGCACTTTCGCTTACAGTAGAGAATCTCTCTTCCGGCGATGCACGTGCAGTTTATAAGACCACAAATGTAGACCTCCGTCAGTATAAGCACCTGCAGATGTTTGTTCATGCAAATGCACTTGAAGGAGATGAACTTCTGGAAGACGACCAGATGAGTGTATTCATTCGATTGGGTTCCGACTACAAGAGCAACTATTATGAGTATGAGATTCCTCTCAAGCTCACAGCTCCAGGACATTACGACACATATACCAGTGCCGGATGCTATGCCGTATGGCCTGAAGAAAACATGCTTGACATTGATTTCAGCTTGTTTACCGATTTGAAAAAGGAACGCAACAAGGCACGTGCTTCTGGTGAAGCTTCATACACGCAGCTCTATTATTCGTACGACCCGGACAAACCGCAGAACAAGGTAAGTGTGATAGGAAATCCTTCGCTCGGCGAGGTGAAGACCATGATGATTGGTATCCGCAATAATTCACGTAAAACAGGTTCTGTAGAAGTGTGGGTAAATGAATTGCGAATGCAGGGGTACAATAATGAAGGCGGTTGGGCTGCACAGGGTAATCTCAATGTTCAGCTTTCAGATCTCGGTTCTGTGAACCTTACCGGACACACCGAAACTGCAGGATTCGGTGGACTGGAAGAAGGTGTGTCAGAGCGCCGCAACGACAATCTCTATGAGTGGAGCATTACTACCAGTTTTGAACTCGGCAAGTTCTTCCCTGAAAAATGGATGATGACATTGCCGTTCTACTATTCGTATTCATGGCAGAAAATATCGCCTAAGTACAATCCGTTTGACACCGATATGAATTTCAAGGATGCTCTTGATGATTGTGTATCGGATGCAGAGCGCGATTCACTCAGCAGTATTGCAGAGAGAATTACTAAATATAAGAATTTCTCGCTCAGCAATTGGAAGTCAAATTATCAGAGTCGTGTGCCTATGCCTTACGACCCTGCCAATTTTGCTTTGAGCTACTCTTATAGTCAGAAGTTCAACAGTGGTGAGACGACTGTTTATGAGAAGGAAGAGAACTGGCGTGCCAACCTTACTTATAACTATTCTCCGAAGTACAAGACTTGGGAGCCTTTCAAAAAGCTGAAAGGAAAGTCTAAGTGGCTTGACATCATTAAGGCGCAGAACCTCAACTGGCTCCCTCAGAGCATTTCTTTTGTATCTGATATCACACGCAATTACTATGAATTGCAGGAAAGGGATATCGATGCAGGAACACAGTTGCCTGTTAATTTCTCACAGCAGTTCTTGTGGAACCGCGAGTTGTCTTTGCGCTGGGATATATTCAAATCTCTGAAGATGAACTGGACCTCGGCCACTCATGCAGAAATTGAGGAACCTTACACGGTTGTCAACAAGAATCTCTATCCAGACGAATATGAAGCCTGGAAAGACTCTGTCGTACGCAGTTTGTTGTCTTTCGGACGACCATTGACATATAACTCCACATTCTCTGCATCTTACAAGGTGCCTATTGAGAAGATTCCTATTTTTGACTGGGTTTCTGCAGATGGAAGCTACAGCTCAAATTATGGATGGACGCGCGGAGTTGAGATGGAAAACGGTACGAACCTGGGACATACTGTTACCAGCCAGCGTACATATAACATCAATGGAAAACTCAATTTTGAGAAATTATATAATAAGGTAAAGTTCTTGGAGGAAACGAACAAACGTTTTGCTGCTTCGACAACACCTTCGAGGACTACATCGCGTAACAGAAGGACCACAAAGAACAAGACAGATAAGAACGATAAGTCTGATGATAAGAAAAATGCTGCAGATGATTCTAAGAACAAGAAGAACAAAGGTGTGACAAAAGAAATCCAGTTGACTGATACGGCTGATGTCGTATTCAAGCATGGACAGAACACAAAGCGTATTATTGTTCGTGCTACAACCAAGAACGGCAAATCCTATAAGCTGAAATTCAAGAAGACTGATGCAAATACGATAACTATCAAGAACCGCGATACTATGGCATTGCGTGTCTCTGTTGTTGCAAAGCCTAAGCTTGACGATCAGAAGTGGTACAAGACTGCACAGGTTGTTGCTCGCGGTCTGATGCTTGTTAGGAATGCGAGCGTTACTTATCGCAACACCTACGCAATGACGCTTCCTGGTTTTAGAAATGAAGTCGGTGACGCCTTTGGTCAGAAATCTATAGGAGGTCTGATGTCGCCTGGATTGGATTTTGCCTTTGGTGCAATCGACGACAGCTACATCGAGAAAGCAGTGCGTCGTGGTTGGCTTATACAGAATGATTCAAGTATAACAACTCCGGCTACAACTACTGCATCTGAAGACCTGCAGTTGAAACTGACATTGGAGCCGTTTACAGATTTCAAGGTCGACCTCAATGCAAGTCGTACTGTGAATCGTTCAAAGAGCATACAGTTTATGTATGAAGGTTTGCCTACGACTCAGAGCGGAAGTTTCTCTATGACTGTAATTTCTATTGGAACTGCATTCTCCGGAAGTGGAAATATCAACAACAATTATAATTCGAAACCGTTCAATAAATTCCTCGATAATATCTCGGTTGTAAGGGATAGGGTTGAGAATTTGTATTCTGATGCGGTTTATCCTGCTGGTGCCGGTGAGTATGCCGGAAAACCTTACGATCCGTCGATCGGCTCTGTGTCTGAATATTCTGCAGATGTTATGGTGCCTGCATTCCTTTCTGCTTACTGCGGAACCGATGCGTCAAAGACCCCATTGTCGATTTTCCCTTCAGTTCTGAAGATGCTTCCTAACTGGAAAGTCACATATAGCGGACTTATTCGTTTGCCGTGGTTCCAGCGTAATTTCAAGAGTTTCAATATAAACCACCAGTACAAGAGCATATATTCTGTCGGAGCATACAACTCTTACACGAACTATATGGCATACATGGGCGATTTGGGCTTTATCTCGGATGTGACAACAGGAAATCCGATACCTAGCAGTATGTACAATGTAAGCACAGTTTCCATCAATGAGTCATTCTCTCCTCTGATTGGTGTTGACATGACTTTCAACAACAGCATGACGGCTAAATTGGAATTCAAGAAGACAAGAGTATTGAATCTCAGTATGACTTCTGTTGCGCTTACTGAAAGTTATTCGGATGATATTGTTGTAGGCTGGGGATATAAGATAACCAATCTGCGTATAGGTGCTGGCAAGAAGGCGCGTCGCAGAAGTGATGGTAAAGGCGGCACTACAGCCGGCACTACACACGATCTTAATCTCAGATGTGATTTTTCATACAGAATGCAGAATGCTCTGAACAGAAATATCCAGACATGCATTACGACAGCCACAAGCGGAAGTACAGCTTATAAGCTTGCCGTGACAGCCGATTATACTTTGAGCCGTTTGATAACTGTCAGCGGATATTTTGATTGGCAGCATAACGTTCCGCTCGTTTCTGCCAGCTCTTATCCGACTACAACTATTGATTTCGGATTCAGTATGAAATTCTCTTTGACAAGATAAATACTATTGCTGCTATATGATTTCGGTTGATGTGTTGAGGGCTAAAATAGTTAACAGCGATTGGGACGGCCTTTATCAGTTGTTCGGCAAGATGTCGAATTCTGATTTCCGCCGTGCCGAATCTGTTGTGCGCGAAAGTATCATGCCGGAACTTGACGGCTCTGCTTTCTGGCAGGCATATCTGCATCTGCTTAAGTATAGACACCAGGCTTTCATTACATGTATACTTGGTGCATCTGCGATAGTCAAATCAGGAAGTCTTGATTTTTCTTCAGACGATGCGCATGCTGTTGCCGCGTTTCTTGATCAGATATCTCCGACTGCATCGCGCAAGGTCATGGATATGTTGCTCCCAATGCTTGTAAGCATAGAGCAGATGGAAGAAGTGTTCAGGCTGTTTGCTGTAGATGATGAGAAAAGTAGGGTGGTGCACTTGATTAAGATTACATCGCCGCTTGCATATTACATGCTTTTTCTTGCACTTCGCCATTCGGGTGACCGTGGTCTTGCTTTGCGTTGCTGCATGGCGCTCCTGAAGAAAAAGGACGATCTTTCATGCAATATGACCAGTATCGTGTCACAATATTTCGGACTCGATGACGTAAAAATCCCGTTTACTTTAAAACTTAAGCCTTATGAACACAGTTATCTTGAGGCTTCTTACGATAATTTTGTACATTTGTTGACCGGCAGACGTCCTAGAATTTAGCGGATGTTTTTTATTATTGCCGGAGACTTAAAATCACTATGACAAACGTTATACAAAACAAAAGATAAAGTTTATGAAGAGATTTCTTTTATTGTTCGCTTTTGCCGTTTCGTTGTCGGCAATGGCTGGCGACAGCTGCAGTTTTACTCCTTATTATAAATATCGTGTTTCTTTGGCAGACAAGAAAATGTCTGCCTACAAGACTTCCCGCCCGGAAGAGTTCCTTTCCGAGAAAGCCATACAGCGTCGTAAGCGTCAGGGCATCAGAATTGACGAAACCGATTTGCCTGTGAGCGAAACATATCTCAAGTCTATTTCTGAATCGGGAGTCAAGATTTTGTGCACAAGCAAATGGAACAACACTGTTCTTGTTCAGTGTACCGACACCCTAAAGATGAATGCTGTAAGCAGTCTGCCTTTTGTTGAAGGTGTGCGTAGAGTTGCAGTTTATACATCTCCTGCTGTTGTAGATACAACAGACAGACGTTCACTGATTGTCAATGATACCGTCGTTTCTGAATATAACTATGGTTCTGCACAGCGCCAGATCGAACAGATTAACGGATTGGCTCTTCATGAACGCGGATTCCGTGGTGAGGGAATGACTATAGCCATCATTGATGGTGGATTTTATAATGCAGACGTAATTCCGATGCTCGACAATGTACGCATTCTAGGCACTCATGATTTTGTAAATCCCAATAGCGATATATATGCGGAAAACAGTCATGGCATGATGGTTCTTTCATGTATCGGCACAAATAAACCCGGCAAGATGGTGGGTACGGCTCCAGGAGCTTCATTCTGGCTTTTGCGCAGCGAAGACGGTGATACGGAGCAGATGGTCGAGGAGGACTATTGGGCAGCAGCAATGGAGTTTGCCGACAGTGTAGGAGCTGATGTCGTAAATTCATCATTGGGCTACACCAAGTTCGACAATAGCGCCGACAATATTGAATACCGCGAGCAGGACGGTATTACTCGCCTTATTTCTCGTACAGCGTCAATGGTTGCATCGAAAGGTATGATATTGTGCAACAGTGCAGGCAACGAAGGTATGGACGCATGGAAGCGAATCGGTTGTCCGGCTGATGCTCGCGACATTCTCACTGTTGGTGCAGTTGATCGTAAGGGTGTCAATGCACTGTTTTCTTCCTTGGGCTATTCTGCCGACGGCCGTGTGAAACCAGATGTTGCCACAATGGGAGTTATGTCAACGGTTCTTGATATAACAGGCCGGATTGGTCGAGCAAACGGAACTTCGTTCTCTTCTCCTATACTCACAGGAATGGTGGCATGTCTTTGGCAGGCTTTTCCCGATCTTGATGCGTATGAGATAATGGATCTTGTACGTCGTAGCGGTGACCGTGCCGATTATCCTGATAATGTCTTTGGATATGGCATTCCAGACTTCGGTCGGGCTTATCGTTTGGGCGTTACAGAAGCTGAATGATTTTCACCTGTTGTGTATATAATAGGTGTTATTTGAAAGAATAATAGTATGTATTATGTTTGATTCGGATTTTTCTGTTGATTCTTATGCCGGTGATTCTGCAGGCATGACGTTGTACGAACTCAACAATATGGTTCGTTCGCTGATTGACTCAAGCTTCACCCGTCTTTATTGGGTTCGTGCCGAACTGAGTGAAGTGAGGCAGAATCGCGGTCACTGTTATTTGGAATTTGTACAGAAAAGTCCTTCAGGCGATGGCCTTATTGCTAAGGCCAGAGGACAGATATGGGCTTTGCGCTGGCTGATGCTGCGCGAGGCCTTTATGCGTATTTCCGGACAATCGTTGTCGTCTGGTATGAATGTGCTGGTGCAGGTTCAGGTGCAGTTCCATGAACTCTACGGTTATTCACTCAATGTGCTCGATATTGACCCTTCTTATACGTTGGGCGACATTGCACGTAAGCGAAGAGCTATACTGAAACAGCTGGAGGAAGAAGGCATATTGACGATGAATAAGGAATTGCCAGTTCCGCGTGTCATTCGGCGCATTGCAGTTATTTCCAGTTCAACAGCAGCCGGTTACGGTGATTTTATGTCTCAGATACGGAATGCTCCATGTCCGGAGGCTTACGAAATAAAGCTTTTCGAAGCTTCTATGCAAGGTGCAGCTGTCGAGGACAGTATAATTTCTGCACTCAATGCTGTGGCACTTGACCCTATGCCATGGGATGTGGTTGTAATCTTGCGTGGTGGTGGAGCCGCATCCGACCTTACGGCATTCGACAGTTTGAACCTTGCCGAGAATGTGGCACAATTCCCCTTGCCTGTTATAACAGGTATTGGACACGAGCGTGACGATACTGTCATTGACCTCATTGCCAATACAAGAGTAAAGACACCTACGGCGGCCGCAGAATTTATAATACATATTCAGGAAAACGAGTTGAATCTTCTGACTTCATTGTCCGACAAATTGGCTGTCACCGTTTCTGCAAGGATGAAGTATGAAAATGAAAGATTGCGCGCACTTATTTCGCCGATGGCCCCATTGTGCAATCTTTTTTATACACGCGAAAAAGCACGGCTGGAGCGTCTGGCTCAGCGCATAGTACGTTCCTCTGTTCAGACTCTGGCTTCTGCTGAGGCTGTATTGACTGCAGTTGCACCAAGATTGAAACAGGCAACAGGTAGAATGCTTGATGCAGAAGACCACAAACTTCAGCTCGCCGAACAGAAAATATCCGATGCCAGTCCTGAGCGTTTGCTGCGTTTAGGCTACAGCATTACACTTGTCGACGGACATGCTGTCCGCAGTGCTTCCGGACTTCGTCCTGGACAGGTCATTACGACGGTGCTTGCGTCAGGAACAGTAGAGTCGGAGATCAGAAATATTGATGCAGACAGCAAAATATCCGACGACTTATAGCTGAAGATAATTATCAACGATGAACAATTAATATAAGATATATGAAGAAAACAGATAAAAAAGCATCAGAAGAAATACAGCTTACCTATGAGGAAGCTATGGCTAAACTGGAAGAAATCATTTCCGGAATTGAGAATGGAAAGATGAATGTAGACAGTCTTGCCGAGAATCTCAGGGAAGCTAAGAAACTAACTGCTTTTTGTCGCGCAAGGCTCACCGGAGTAAACGATGAGGTGAACAGAATTCTTGCGGAAGATGAAGAAAAATGACACATTAATCTTACTTTTTCCATCATTAGCAGTACGAATGAGAAAAATATGTGTACTTTTGTTAGGTAATTATGTAAAACATTAATAAAAAATATACGAACATGAGTGAAATGGATTGGACTAGTCTTGGATTCGGATATCACAAGACTGACTACAACGTACGTTGTTATTATCGTGACGGCAAGTGGGGTGAAATAGAAATCTGCTCCGAGGAAACCATACCTATGCACATGGCTGCAACATGCCTGCACTATGGTCAGGAGGCTTTCGAAGGTCTCAAGGCATATCGTTGTCCTGACGGCAAGGTGCGTGTGTTCCGTATGGACGAGAATGCTGCGCGTCTGCAGAGCACATGTCGCGGTATCCTTATGCCTGAAGTTTCTACAGAATTGTTCGAAAAAATGGTTACGATGGCTGTCAGACTAAACAGCCGTTTCATTCCACCTTATGAAAGTGGTGCAACATTGTATATCCGTCCGCTTCTCGTTGGAACATCAGCACAGGTGGGAGTACATCCTTCTTCTGAATATCTGTTCCTTATTTTCGTTACTCCGGTAGGACCATATTTCAAGGGCGGATTTGCAACAAATCCTTATGTCATCATCCGAGAGTTCGACCGTGCAGCTCCTCTTGGTACTGGTATCTACAAGGTCGGCGGTAACTATGCGGCCAGTCTGCGTGCAAACAAGATGGCGCATGATCTCGGCTATAGCTGCGAGTTTTATCTCGATGCCAAGGAAAAGAAATACATGGACGAGTGTGGTGCTGCCAATTTCTTCGGTATAAAGAACAATACATACGTTACACCGAAGTCAACTTCTATTTTGCCTTCAATAACCAATAAGAGTCTCATGCAGCTTGCTGAAGACATGGGCATGAAGGTGGAGCGCAGACCAATTCCAGAAGAAGAGCTGGCAACATTCGAGGAGGCCGGAGCATGCGGTACCGCTGCTGTAATCAGTCCTATAGAACGTATCGATGATCTTGAAGGAAAGAAATCGTATGTATTCTCAAAGGACGGAAAGCCGGGACCTGTGAGCACAATGCTTTACAACAAGCTTCGCAACATACAGTACGGCATAGAACCGGATGTACATAATTGGACTACAGTTGTGATTGAATAAATCGCCTTAAAATCTTAGATCTTATGCTTTCCATTTCAGAATTGTCACGACGCGGGCGCGAAAGTCTGCGTGGCAAGTGGGCGGAAACTTCCGTCGCAATATTGGTTGTCGGAATAATAACTTCTGCTCCTAACCTGATCCTAAACATGTTTACATCGTTTATGACGGCGTTGAGTGGAGGTTCCAGTGCAGCAATTGGGGCTGCCATATTTATTGCTATGGCAGTTATAGGACTGTCCGTATTGTGTCTGTTGTGGCTTGTTTTCGTTTCTGAGCCAATTAAATATGGTTTGGCTGCGTCATTTCTGAACATGGTACGTAAGGGACGATTTGATTTCTCTGACTTATTGTCTGCAAAGAAGCGCTATCTGCACGTTGTCGGTACAATGTTGCTCCCTGACATCTGTATAACTGCATGTGTGCTTGTAGCATTGGTCGTAGGATTGATTTTGAGTTCACCGGTAAGTTTTCTGAACGACATCGACATGACTCTGTCCTATGTACTTATTGCATTAGGCGTATGTGTATATGTTGCAGGATTAGTTTATGCAATTATTTTGTCATGTGCATTTGCCATGATTCCATTCATCGCATACGACAATCCAGACAAGTCGGCAACAGAAGTTATGCGTATGAGCTGCAGGATGATGAAAGGTCGTAAGGTACATCTTTTCCTTTTCGGTCTTTCTTTCATTGGATGGTATATCGTCGGCATCCTAGCCTTGTTTATAGGTATATATCCAGTGTCAGCATATGTATATTCTTCTTTGACACATTTTTATGAGTCTATAAAAGACGAGAGTACAGTAACGGAAAACATAGCTGTAGATTGATAAAACCCATTGGCGGAATTAAATTAGCGCATATTTAACTCTTCCAATGGGTCTATTATTTTTATAGTTAATGTATTGCAGTATAGTAAGTGCGCAGATCTTCCCTATAATCCGAGTAAACAATCCGTCAGTATCTTTCGCATAATTCCTTACAACCATAAATTGGTCACACAGTTGCCAAAACAGTGTCTCAATCCTTTTTCTAGCCTTGGTAAACGAAGAAATACAGGTTTCCATTCCTTCTGATTTTCTCTGTAAGGCACCTCCAGCCTGATATTGGCCTTTTCAAACAAGTCCAGCTGAACATCGGCACTGATATACCCTCTGTCACCGATAAGCGTACAGTTGCTGTACTCCACCCTTACGTCTTTCAGGTAACGGATGTCATGTACACTTGCCTTTGTAAGGTCAAAGGAATGGATGACTCCGCTTAACCCGCAGACTGCATGCAGTTTATATCCGTAATAATAACGTGAGTTCGACGAATTGTAAATGTTTAAGAAATTGGTGATTAGCGAAAAATGTTGTATTTTTATAGTGTTGAATTACAAAGGATTACAAACAATAATCGCTATGATCACCGAAAGCAAAGTTATAGAATTATTTTGTATGGCAGATGATTTCTGCAAGTTTTTTGATGCCATGACGGCAAAATATACACTTAAATCCACCACCAAACGTCAGTATCATCGCGCTTCAACCATGTCAAAGGCAGAAATCATGCTCATCATGATACTTTTCCACGACTCGGGATACCGTTGCCTGAAGCATTTTTATCTGTAAAAGGTCTGCAGGCATATGCGCCATCTCTTCCCGAATGTCGTTTCCTATAACCGTTTCGTTGAATTGGAAAAGGAAGTTGCCGTCCAATTGGCCCTGTTCATCAAGAAGGTGCTTTTGGGCAAATGTACCGGCATCAGCTTCGTTGACAGCACTCCCTTACGGGTATGCAGGAACCAGAGATTCCTTTGGTTCTTCGGATTCAAATTGCATCTTATATGCAATGAACGTGGAGAACTCTTGAATTTCATGATCACGCCCGGCAATGTGGATGACCGTTCTGGATTACAAATCATTTATGGATTTCATCTATGGAAAGCTGGTCGGCGATAAGGGATACATCGGCAAGAATCTCTTTGAAAGATTGTTCGTCGACGGCATACAGCTTATAACCAAGATGAAAAGCAATATGAAAGGTGCATTGATGACACTTTCAGACAAACTGCTTCTCAGGAAGCGGGCCATTATAGAAACCGTAAATGATGAACTCAAGAATATTGCACAAGTGGAACATTCACGGCATAGAAGCTTTGATAATTTTATTGTCAACCTCTTGAGTGCAATTGCTGCATATTGCTGCTTTCCAAAGAAGCCGTGTATCAATGTTACGAGAACAAATGACACATAGCTTGCATTGTTCTGAATTCGTCGAACTCACGTTATTTTAGGATTAGACAAAATCATAAGAAAAAGCGGAAGCAATGGACTTTTAAAGCCTGTTGCTTCCGCTTTTGTATTGTTCAACCCAAATCGGTCATTTGGATAAAAGTTTTTATTTCATCATTTTTGTGATATTCTTCACAATGTCTGCTGTTATAAACATCATTTTTACCATATCTTCTACACATACCCATTCATATACACTGTGTGCTGCTTGTTGTGCACTGTATATACAAGGTCCACCAGGCAGGCCTTTTGCGGCCATCATCGCAGAGGTTGTGCCACCGCGTTCGCTACTTGGCACCATTGTCATGCCATATTTTGCTGCACTTTTAATTATAAGTTCTGCTATACCTGGATACATAGTGTAGGCTATATTTTCATATTGTATCATTTCTGTCCCAGCTTCTACTCTCACAAATGGATAGGCTTCCACTACAAGCTTTTCGGCATTATGAAGCATCTGTCGCAGAGTATCACCTTCGTTCTTGTCAAAATAGCGTAAGCGTATTTTTACGAGATAGTCTTCTGATATTTCTTTTCCTGTGCTGTCTGTGGGATGAACCATAGAGTAACAGTGAATATATCCTTGCTTGTTTTTGCTGGCCGAGGGATGTTTGGTTGGATCTATCTGTCCTATGAAGTAAGAAGCTGCTGTTAATGCATCACCGTATTTATTTGTAAAACCTTCGCCGGGATGTGCATCATGTCCATGGAAACGGTAAATAATCATCGAAGCAGTGAAATTTTCAACAGAAAATCTGTCAGGCATATTTCCATCTACATCTATCACTATGTCTGGGTTTCCGTCTACATACTTTGTCTCGAAACGGTCTGCGGCGCGACCAATGTCCTCATTCTGTGAGAATACCATATAAACGTTGCCGTGTTGTATCTTTTTATTTTTCACAAGTGTCTCAACCAGTCCCACAAGAATTGTCACTCCTGCTTTATCGTCAGCTCCGAGAAGCGTCGAACCGTCAGATGTTATAATCGTTTTTCCATTGCAGTTTTTCAAATGTGTACCCTCTGGAGTCTCCGGACTTAGTGTTATGCCCGTAGGCAATTTTATGTCACCACCGTTGTAATTCTCATGTACTATTGGCTTGATATTTTGCCCTGGTGCTTCAGGTGTTACGTCAAGATGAGCCATAAACATTACAGAAGGTACATTTGGGTTGTTTATGTTTGAAGGAAGCTTTACATAAACATACTGTTCTGCGCTTCGTGTTATTATTGCATTACTTCCTTTGCATATTTCACGCAGTTCGTTTTCCAAACATTCTGCCATTTTTATCTGTCCTGGTGTTATTGGAAAAACGTTCATATCGGCTGTGTCTACGCTTTGGCTACTTATCTTTGAGTAGTTAAGAAAACGATTTTTCGTTTTAGTAATATATGCCTTTAATGGATTTGTAGCTTTATCTGGTGATACGTGCATTATCTTATTTTTCGCTAATCCGATTCCTTGACCCTTTGCTCCGATTGTTATGATACAAAATGTTGTGACACATATAAATATTACAAGTAATCTGTCTGTTGGTTTCATAGTTGCTAAATTTAATGATAGTTTTCACTTGATGTGTCTGATTTTTATTAATATTAAACCCAAATCTGTTATTAGAAAAATGTACTTCCTTTTTATTTGAGAATGTTTGCTTTTATAGTAAAATTAGGCATTATACCGCGCAAACAATGGATAAGTACTACTGTTTGCTTACTATTTGTTTGTAAAAATCTCTTATGCGATTTGTGTTTAATATATATGAAAGACAATATTTAGTTATTATAGAACTGGAGTCCCACTAGGTGTCCATCTTTTCCATGCATTCTCGTTATGAGTTAATCTCAATAAAATAGGAGGATTTGGACAGTTGATAGGAGGGGATGTTTGTTGATAAGGTAATATACAACCCAGTTTAAGAGATTCTATATAGATGTACAAAGTTTCTTTACATACATTTGTTATAGTATAAGTTACGCCAAAATTTGTTATTGTTGAATCCTTGCGAAAACAGCTATTTCTAACTTCATGCACTTTATATCTCGAAGTTTCTTCATAATCTCGTTTTTTATTGCTATTCGTTTTATTGCGGTTATCGGGAGTCTCACTAAAAGGGAAAGAAACAACTTTTTTATGTTCTTCACAAACGTAGTCATACGTCCAATATTTCATATCGCATTTACCATGCTTATTTGTTCTACCATTAAATAAGCATTTCCCACATACAGGACAGTATGCTTTTGTGTCACAAGAACTGTGTTTGTCGATGGTGGATTGTGAATTATACGTATTTACCTTTTTATTTTTATAGTCTCTACGAACTTGCCCATAAAGTGTTATTGTCCCACATATTAGAAACATAAATAAAATAATAATTTTCATGTACTTATTCTTTTAATTAGTTAAACAATCATTTCCATCTTCAAAATAGAGCAAATCACCTTCTAAAGACAAAAAATAGACCTCGTTCCCATCTACCCAAATTTGCTTTGCTCCATTTTCGTAAAATACAGTTTGTTCACCTTTGGAATTCAACCTCAATATGTTGCTATCTGTAGCCACAAGCATTCCCCACGGTGAAAGAATCATATCATTAAGGCCGTCTGTAACATTATATAGTACACATGGTTTTGTATTTCCATCTCCAATAGTTAGAATTTTATTGTTTAGTAAAATGTATATATCGTCATTATTAGCTTCTAATTTCCAAACATAAAATGGAATACGACATATTTCATCATATTTGCGATTTACGATGTCTACTTTATATATTGCAGATATCTCATTATAGAATGCCACAAAAAAGAACGAATTTTCACTATTTGAAAAAATGGAAATATTATTAGTATCCAATTCTAATAAACATTTTGAGGTACCATCATAAATACTATAAATTTTATTGTCAATTCTGCTAATAAGGTAATTCCCACAAGGAATAACATAGGTATGCCTTAGATTATCTTTCCATGCAACTTTACGAAGTTGATAATCTTTAAGTACAAGCATGCTATCTTCTAAAATCATAACTGGACCACATCCTGGTATCACAAAAATATCAGTAGAATCCAGTAATAGTTCATCATGAGAAATCAATAAAACAGGATAAGGCTTTTTATGTAAGCTTTTTCCGGCTCCTTCAGGTGATTTGATGTCTACTAATGCCTCTTTTTCTAAAGCAGAAATCCAATCGTCTATTACATCTGGACGAATATCTGTTAGATCAGTAACTGATATTTGTGAGGATTTTTCATTTAGTGGAATATTTTTTTGAAGAGAAAACTCTGTTATAATAATTAGTCCTCCATCGTTTTTCTTTTCATCTTTTTGTGGTATAGTAAAATAATCAGAAGGTTTAAGAGATTCGTCAACAGCTTTTGCACCTTCTGTGGCATGCCAATGGTCACGTTCTACTGCAATCCGGAATTCCTGTTCTGTTCTCTGATAATAGTTTTGTTTTGCAATCATTTCAGAACGGTCGTCTTCTCTTTTTTTTCTTAATTTTTCCATAACCATACGTTCATGTGCTTTTTGAGCGGCAATTTTCATCTGTTGACGTCTATATTCCATAAATGATGGTGTTGTTCTTGCTGATGTATTTGATTTAATTTTATTAATTTGACTATTCCGTACTGTGCTTTGTGCGGAATTTCCGTTTATAAATCTTATCCCGTTTTTACTATTTGTTACTACCACATTGTTAGCATTAGGTTTCTTAAATCCGGCATTTACAACTCCACCCTTACCATCAGGTCTAACGATAGTACTGATATCTGAATTGCTCATCGACATTAATGATTTCTTCGCGCTATTTGCAAGCCCTGCTGAATATGAGTCTTTGCAATACAAATCACGTTCTTCCTCCCATTCCTTGCTGTACATGTCGTCATAAAATGATTGGGCATGAAGTTCAATACTGTTAAAAGCATAAACAACAAGAATCATTAAATAAATATTTTTCATATATTCTTGATTAAAACTTAAGTGATATTCCTAAATTTTCAGATGAAAGTTCAATACTTAATTCTGCATTGTTGCGAATACTTTGCATTTTCTTTTCATTATATTTCAATATTTTCTTATTAAGTTTTTTTGCAATATTAGGAAACACGATTAAACTGGTCGCTAAACCCGCGGCTGCAATTCCCAAAGAAGTAAATGCCATAGTTTTGTAGCCTTTGAATCCCATACCATCATCTGAAGGTTTAAATGCAAATGAGCCAAGTCCAAGACCTATACCTGCCCCTGTAATACAGCCTACAACGGTACTCCAACTTCTTAAGTTGCGTGATAGACGGCAAATATTATTAAATTCTTCATCATATATACCTAATTCTTTTATTTTTTTCTTGGACATAAATAGTTGATTTTCTGTAAATGGCATATTTGATTCATTGTCAAGTCTTAAAAACTTAACATTTTCTTTATATTCATATTTATCTACGGTATTTAAATTAGATGACTTCTTTTGTATCCGTTGTCCTTTTATATCTACAGACATGATATTGGGTTGTGTTAAAGTCATTGATTGTTCATAAATATAAATTTTCTTTTTAGATACAGCTATATTATCAAACAGTTTATTGACAAATGTGCTCCCAATTTCTGTAACTATATCAGCTGCCATTTGTTCACTCATTGAATGTTCATTTTTTCTTGAAAAATGTCCTACTATGGATGCATTAATATCGCGCGTAGTTTTTCTCAATGATGTAGATAATTCTGCATTTCCTATTGTTAATTTCTCCGAACTCCAATTTGAATAAAGATTATTCTCCGATACCTCTATTATTAAGTTTGATTCTATGTAATTCGAAAAATCGGAAAAGAGGCCCTTTTTGAATAGCCTTTTTTGAATATTATAACAAAGGTTTGTAGATATATGAAGCTTTTGAGTATTATCTTGGGTAACGTGTATAATATAGTCAGGGAAAGGATCCTTAATTGTCAATTGCTTATCTGATATCCATATTCCTGTAAAGCCTTTAGTATTACGTATAGATTGAAGTTTTTTATTTAATAGGTTTAAATCTTCTTGTATATTAAGTTTATTTAAATCGGAATAATTAGTTAAACCATTGATTATTTGGTTCAAATAAATTGAATCCATCTTAGATTCTGCTAAGTTAGCTTCCTCAAAAAAACTTAGATATACTCGTTTGTCATTAGCTGGAGCAATGGAACGAAAAAGATATGATATTTTTTTAACAGCATTAATATTTTCACTGGCAATAAGTGACTTGACATTTTGGTATAATCGTCCGATTATACTATCTTGAGTGGACTTATTCTGCTTTATATAAAATTGTTTTAAGCGTCCTTCAATTATGTTGCAAGCTATATCGTTTTCTGTATCTATGTAGGCTACTACTATAGAATCTATTTCAGCCATAGTTTCTGAAATTTCTATATCTGATGTAAGATTATTATTTTTTTGAGCTGAAACAAATGAGAAATCTGAATACACCCATAATATAAATAGTATAATATAATATTTCATAGTTTATAAATGTTTAAAAGTTGGATAACAATGATTTCTATTATTAGCTTTTACGTTGTGTACTTTTTAAGTGTTCGTATATGCTGTTTTTTTGCATATAGTCTTGTAAATATCAATACGAATTATGTAAAATGATGGTATACAATAAATTAGCATATTCAAAGTTCTTATCTTTACTGCATATTAAATAACACAGTACCTGCAATATAATTCATCAGACATGCTTTTAGTTGCAAGGCACCTTGATAACGCATTTCGATAAGAGATGATTATTATCACTGATTTATTTAGAAGTTCTCCAAAGTATGGAACTTCAATTCTAATTAATTACTTTCTTATCCATACATTGAAAATTTAAATTCATCTTATAAACTCCCCAAATCAGATTTATAAAATACTAATGATGAGATACTAAAAAAGACGTGGGAGTTTCTACTTCTCGCTTATCCCACGGTCAGGCTCTCGCATTGCCTCTCTCTTAGGATAAGCAACGCAGTCAGCCCACGCCCAGATGATATTATACAAGTAGAAAGAATCCTATATAAATTCTTTCATTTATAATACACCCAACGTGGACGTTTCGTTGCCTTACCTTCGAAGAGAGTTCAAACTTGCGAGATTTGACCGTCGAAGATAACGTTCGTAACGTCCTTTATCAGTAAATAACCCACAGCCCCCCTACGGGCTAACCGAGTCACGGGCAAATATAATATATTAAATTTGTTTTGTAAGGATATTATTCTGTTTTTTTCTAATAATGGAAAATTGTATTGTATATTATTAATGTGAAGTCAAACTTAAAAATATTCTATGATAGGTGTAGATACTCATAATACGATATTCTGATTTGATAGGCAGACGAATAAGTCGAATTATGGAGTAGGGGAATAATAGGAAAAAGCGGAAGCGTTGGACTTTTAAAGTCTGCAGCTTCCGCTTTTGTATTGTTTGATGTTGTTTATTTCTGCTGTTTTACTTTAATCTGATGGTCTTGCTGTTTCCTTGGGTGATTTTTGCATCGTTCAGGTTTATACGCTTTTCTCCGATTGTGAGTCTGCAATGTCGCATGTATCGCAATTTTTCCGGGCGCTCGCGGCAAAATTTCCTAGCCCTCGAAATTTTGCTTGTGAGCGCCCGCACAGTTCATTTTTCGCGCCCATCTTGTTTTTCGTTCAGCTGTTTCAGACTTTATGCACGCCGACGTTCTTGTCTGAGTTAAGAGGAACTTTTATCTGTTCTAATAATGGTTGCGTTGTTTTGTTAATCTTGATGGCAGATGTTGTTGTTACGGTCGGCATAATCTGTTGTAGCAATATATGGAGTTTTGCAATGTTGAAAATAAAAAGCTGCATCGCGCATTTACGGTACAGCTTCTTTTGTATGATATAACTGTGTTGGTTCGAAGGTGGACTTATCTGATTCAGAATGTTACTTTGCAGGTATAGCCTTTGGCTGTATTCAATATGTATGTGCCCGACGGCATGGACATTTCTGAATCCTTGCCTTTGTAGACCATGCGTCCGCTCATATCGAATATGCTGATTATTGCTTTCTCTGGATTTATTATCCTGCTTCCGTCAAAGCTGATGCCTTCTGACATTTCAGTTGACTGTATCGATGCCGGTATTTCCTGATAGTTCATGAAACTGGACCATCCGATAGCCATTTCGTAGTCGCTGATGTAGTCGAACGGAACGTATATAGGAATGTTCGGGTCGGTATTCTCGAATGTGTATGACGTAATCATTGGAGGCACGGTGGCATTGCAATATATTGATGTCAGGTATGTGCCGCTGAATGCATAGTCGCCTATCGAAACGATGCTGGCAGGGAATTCTATCGTGCTTATTTTCGAACACGTGCAGAACGCCTCGTTGCCTATGGTAGCGACTTTGTTCGGCAATTTTATCTGCTCAAGACTTATGCATCTTTTGAAAGCTTCGCTGCCGATGCTTTTGACTTCTCTTGGGATGTTTATGTTTTTCAGACCTGTGCAGTACATGAATGTGCGGTCTGCAATGGTTGATATGTTCTCCGGCAGTTTTATGTCCGTAAGTGTGTGGCAACCGTAGAATGCCCAACCTTCTATCTGTTCGGTTTCTGCCGGTACAGTGTATGACGTGATGTCTGTCTTGTTGCGAGGATAACAGATAAGTGTACTTTTATCTTTGGTGAAAAGTATTCCGTTGTCGGGTATGAAATGTTGATTGTCTGAAGTAACGTTTATTGCTTTCAGACGATCGCTGACAGTGAATGCAAGGTCGCCGATTTCTTCGACTGATGCAGAAATATATGCTTCCTCAAGATAAGGTGCATTATTAAGTGCTCGTTCTTCAATTCTTTTTACTCCTTCGGGCACACTGAAGGTCTTGTCGCTCTTTCCTTGCGGATATTTGATGAGCGTTGTTTTGTCGTAATTGTACAGAACTCCGTCTACGGAAACGAAGCTTTTATTGCCTGAAGAAACGTCGATGGATGAAAGTGAGTAGCAGTCGTGGAATGCGAGTTTTCCGATATAGCTGACTGCATCTGAAATCGTTATATCCTTAAGGTCCGAACATAGGCAGAACGCATAGTCGCCGATGTTTTCTACTGACGGGCTTATGTTGATTTCCTTAAGGCTTCCGCATTGGAAGAATGCACTCTCCTTTATTTCTTTAAGGCCGTCGCCTATTACGACTTTGTCCAGCGACGAGCAGTTGCTGAATGCGTTCTCACCAATTGTCGCGACATTGTTCCCGATATATATTTCGTCCAATTTTGTGTATCCCGAGAATGACATACCGTATATGCTTGTGACACGGTAGTCTTTTCCTTCGAAGCTTACAACATCGGGAATTGTGATGCTCGACGCTGTGGTAGAACCTCCAGTCACCTGTACTTCCAATTTGTCTTTCGATGTGATCTCGTAATTGACGTCATCTACGGAGAATGATTGTGCTGTAATTGTTCCGCCTGATGACAAGGCTAGCAAAAGTGTAAAAAGTTTTGTGTTCATAGATAGTTAGATTTTAGTTAATCCGTTATTCTGTTTTGACCCCATTCGTAATTGCGAATATACGGAAAGAGGGGCACAGATGCAAATTGAAAAAATAAAATATCAGCTGACAGGTTCATGATGAACCAATCAACTGATATTTAAGTGTTATGGATATTCTTTTGAGGCAACAAAATAAATTCTTTATAGTTGACCGCTCATGGAAATGACTTTTGTAATCAGTAGCTGAGCTTTATGCCTGCATATATTGATCTAGGCATTGATGGGCCGTAGATATATCCGGAATCTCGGTCAGGGCCTTTATCAAAATCGTTCTGATACGAATTGAAAATGTTCTGTACGCCGGCATAAGCTTGCAATGTGATGCTTTTGTACAGTTTGAAGTCATATCCAGCCTTAAATCCCAAGTCTATGAAGCTTTTTGTCTTTTCTGTACGGTTTACGGCTATGTCGCCTTTGTGGTGTTCAATGAGCATACTGCCTGTGTATGTTCCTGAAAGTGACAAGCTGAGTGCGCGTACAGGGTTGTATGTTGTGGTGAAATAGCCATATAGATCTGGAGTTCTGAACATTTTCTTTTCCATCGGAACATTTGGGTCGTTTTCGCTCCATGAACGTGCTTCCTTGTATTCGGCTTTCTGAAGTGTGAGTCCGGTCTGGAACTGCCAGATATTCTTCCAAGCGATTTTTCCTTCCAGGGTACATCCATAGACATAAGCTCCCTTCTCATTGCCTCTTTCTATGATGATTACTCCGTTTTGGTCTGTTCCGATTTCTGTCAGGGCAAAAACGTCAGAGATGTCAGTGTAGAAAACCTCAATCAGAAAGTTGCCTTGCCAGTTGCCCCAATTGTGGTATATGTCGGCTGAAATGCTGAAGCTTTGTGATTTTTCTTCTTTCAGGTTGTCGGCCAGTTGTATCATGGACACTGTGCCTCCGACGTTTTCAACATGCAGGTCTTCGTCGAACGCCTGAGGTGCACGGAAACCGAATGAGTAGCTTGCTCTCAGGTTTATATTCTTTGTCGGATTGAATCTTATGTTTGCGCGTGGACTGAATACTGGATTTTTCAACAGACTGTGTTTGTCGATGCGTCCGCCAAGGAGGAAACTCCATACTTCATTGTTCCATTCATTCTGGACGAATCCGCTGACGGTACGTACGTTCTGCTTGATAAAGCGTTCGCGTCCCCACAAATTGTCATCGAGAATGTCTTGATTGTATTCTGAGCCGACAGTTAGAGAGGCCGGCATGAATAGACAGCGGTCGAATTTGTAGTTGTATTGTGCACCTGCCATCCATGTCAGGTCTGTCGTATTGCCGTACGATTTCAACTTCTCTTCAATGTCTTCGCCGCCACCGTAATAGCTGTCGCGGTCGATGTGCTGTGCCGATGCATAAACGCCAAGCTTGTGTTTGTTGTCTGGTGAATACATGTCGAATTTCAGACCTCCGGTATTTATGCTGTGCTGCGTCTGTTCTGCTATTCTGGCTTCATGAACAGGACGATTCAATTGGTCGCCACCTCTTCGTGATTCTTGCAGATGGTGATATTCTAAGGTAATCTTGGAGTAGTTGCCTGTTTTAAGAAAGGAGCGCAATCCCACGGTCTGACTTTTTATTTCCGGCAATTCTGTGAAGCCGTCGCCGTTATGGTCATATCCTGCACGTTCGCGGTTTTGTCCGAATACCGCCAATCCGAGTTTGTGATTGTCCGAAACAAGTGAAGCGTTCACGGTTGTATTGTTTTCGAAAACCGAGCCATCTGCTATCCCGGTAAGTGTATGCGAGAATTGTGCAGAGTTGCGCAATGGCTCTTTTGTTATGATATTTATGGTTCCGGCAATGGCCGAAGAACCGAAAAGCGCTGAACCGCCGCCACGCATTACTTCCACGCGGTCTATCATGTTTGCAGGAATCTGCTCAAGTCCATAGACACCTGCCAAAGCGCTGAAAATAGGGCGGGAGTCAATAAGTATTTGTGTGTATGGACCGTCAAGTCCATTTATGCGCACTTGCTGAAATCCACAATTCTGGCAGTTGTTTTCAACTCTGACGCCAGGCTGGAAGTTGAGACCCTGGGCAAGGCATGCCGAATTGGTGTTTTCGAATGTTTTCATTGAAAGCACGTTTACCAGAGTCGGTGCCATTCTGCGGGTTGTCTCGTTGCGGTTGGCAGAGACGACGACACCGTCGAGCGACACCATGTCTTCTTCAATTTCGAAGTTTACTTCTACAGTTTGTCCTTTCTCCAATTTGATGGTCTTCTTTACTTTCTTGTATCCGACCAGACTTGCCTCAATGGTGAATGTTCCTTCTGGGAGATTTTTGAGGAAATAATGCCCAGTATCGTCTGTTGATGTACCGATTGTAGTACCTGCCAGCTGAATTACTACGTATGGCATGTGCTCCTTCGTGTGCTTTTCTGTAACATGTCCTATTACGTTGGTGTCTGTTTCTTTGTCTTTATGCTCGAATGCAAAAGAGTAGTGAGGGAGCAATGTGAGAATTGTTCCCATGATGAATATATATAAAGATTTCATTTTCCGTTATTTAATGTTGTTTGTAATGTGTAATATCAGTTCCTTTTCATAACGGAAAGTAAGGAGGACCTCGGGTGTAAATGGCTGTCACCTGATGCCTAGGAAGAGAATATGAACAGGCAAAAGTTATACTCCACAATGGTATAAGCCAAAATGGAAGTTCTATGCAGGGTGACGCATCTCCTAAGGTTTGGAATGTTGAGAGTTGGAAAATAGTCTTGATTTGTGACTGCGTATGTGTATGTTCTGCTTTGTAGGGATGGGAATGTACGACAACAACGCCGTTCACCACATGGGAGTGGGTGAACAAACTTATGCCGCACCAATAGTGTGCAAAGAGCAGAAGTAGAAGAGTTGCAATTATCCTATATCTTTTTGCTTTGTTCCTGCACATGCGTAGACTGTGAAATAACGTATGCAAAAGTACGTTCTATTGTTAAATATTTGCAATACCTATTTATGAGTATTGTTGTGTGTAAACGTTTGCTGTGGTGGAGCGGTTATTTAATGTTTGAATAACATAGGATTCGGTTCGACAGAGGCAATCTGACAATATAGTTTACGCTCGCCTCTGCGCTGACCTTTCACTATATTTAAATAATATAGGATTCGGTTCGGCATAGTCAAATTGAAAATTTTGTTTTCAATTTGTCTCTGCGCTCACCTTTCACTATATTTAAATAATATAGGATTCGGTTCGGCATAGTCGAATTGAAAATTTTGTTTTCAATTTGCCTCTGCGCTCACCTTTCACTATATTTGCCGTGATAAATGTAAATATGGCTGTAATGCTGTTTTTTTTAATCGTTTATGGGAAAAAACAAACTGGAAAAATTTGCCGATATGGCATCCTACCGTAATGTGGTGGAGTGTCCGTTCTGGAAACTTCAGGCTGAAGGCTTCGGACTTCGCGGAAAGTGGAATGCCGATTTTTTCGGAAACAATAACCCTATAGTGCTGGAATTGGGATGCGGACGCGGCGAATATACTGTCGGGTTGGGCAGACGCTATCCGGAAATGAACTTCATAGGGGTTGATATAAAAGGTGCGCGTATGTGGCACGGGGCTTCTGAGGCTTTGCGCGACGGCTTGAACAATGTCGGCTTTTTGCGTACCAGCATAGAGTTCATAGACAGTATGATGGGCGAGGATGAAGTGAGCGAGATATGGCTCACGTTCAGTGATCCTCAGATGAAGAAGGCCACAAAAAGACTTACTTCTACATATTTCATGGAACGTTACAGACGTTTTCTGAAAGACGGCGGTATAATACATCTGAAGACCGACAGCCAATTCCTTTATACATACACCAAACTGATGGCTGAAAAGAATGGTCTGCCTATTGAGGCTGACACTGCGGACCTGTATGCTGAGGCTCCGGAAAGCGAGGCTGCATCTATACAGACTTATTATGAACAGATGTGGCTCGAACGCGGACTTTCAATTAAGTATCTCAGATTTCGTCTGCCGAGAACAGGCGAGTTGGTTGAGCCGGATGAAGACATTCCGGTAGATGGCTACCGCTCGTATGGCCATGAGGTGAGAAGCACACGCCAGACTGGACGTTGAGGACTGCTGTGTGCACTTTCGTAAAAAGCAAATATATATTTATTGAAATAATATGAACATTTATCCGAAACTTATCATGGATGCGCTCGCTACAGTGCGCTATCCTGGCAATGGAAAGAATCTTGTCGAGGCCGAGATGATAGAAGATGACCTTCGTATCGACGGCATGAAGGTGAGCTTCTCGATCATTTTCGACAAACCGACAGATCCGTTCCGCAAATCTGTTGTACGTGCGGCCGAGACTGCAATACATACCTACGTTGACAAGGATGTGGAAGTGACTATAGGTATCAAGTCGCGTATGGAATTGCCTGAAGAACCGGACAAGCTTCTGCCTGGAGTAAAGAATATCATAGCCGTTTCGAGCGGCAAGGGCGGAGTGGGCAAGTCTACCGTTACTGCCAATCTTGCTGTTGCACTTGCAAAGATGGGATATAAGGTTGGTTTGCTTGACGCCGACATTTTCGGTCCATCTATGCCTAAGATGTTCGAGGTTGAGGATGCACGTCCTTATGCAGAGAATGTAAATGGACGCGACATGATCATTCCTATTGAAAAATATGGTGTCAAACTGCTTTCAATAGGATTCTTCGTAAACCCAGATCAGGCTACTTTGTGGAGAGGCGGTATGGCGTGCAATGCTCTGAAGCAGCTTATCGGTGAGGCTTTGTGGGGCGACTTGGACTATTTCATTCTCGATACTCCTCCAGGAACCGGCGATATACACCTCACTCTCATACAGTCGCTCGGCATAACAGGTGCCGTCATCGTAAGTACTCCGCAGGAGGTTGCGCTTGCTGATGCGCGCAAGGGCATCAACATGTACCAGAACGAGAAGGTCAATGTGCCTATCTTGGGACTTGTGGAGAATATGGCATGGTTTACTCCTGCCGAACTTCCGGAGAACCGCTATTACATCTTCGGCAAGGAGGGATGCCGTCGTTTGGCTGAAGAAATGAATGTACCTCTGCTCGGACAGATTCCGCTTGTTCAAGGTATCTGCGACAGCGGTGACAGTGGAAAGCCTGCTGTTCTCGATCCTCAGTCGCCTGCCGGCAAAGCATTCATGATGATGGCTGCCAAAGTCGTTACTCAGGTTGACAAGCGCAACATGGAGATGCCGGCAACTCAGCCTGTCAAGATGGAACGTTGATGATATGTTGTGGACACGCCGTTGATCTTGACGATGTGTTTCTGACTCTTATATTCGCAATATACTAAAATGGGGAAAGCCTTGCTGCTGGTGCAGACTTGGCTTTCCCCTTTCTCTTTTTTATAGTTTGTTCGTCAGATTGTTTTCTCTATGTCCCAAACGAATGCTCTCAGTCCGAGCATTTCGTAGTCCTTGTCAACCTTATGGAGTCGTTCTAGAAGCGGATCGACTTGAGAATCTTCAACCACACTGAAGATGGCCGAGCACATGGAAGGCCATGCATGGCTTCCGAAGTGCGGCTCACCGGTTTTCGAACCTCGTCCTTCGACCTGACGGCACATGCTGAAACCGCGGCAGTTGCTTCGGTCGAGAGCCTCGATGACATTCTCGTATGATGCCTGATCGAATGTTATCATTACGCATTTCATATTATTCTTCTGTTATTCTGTTGTTGAATTGTTGAGTGTCGTCATTTTGAATTGCCGTCATCGTCAACTATGAATTTCATTTCTTCGTCTTTATGCTTCTTCCAGTATTCTTCCAGTTCGCGCTGACGGCGCATGCGGCGTCGTTTGACCTTTACTCCGTTGGCACCGAAGATGCAGAACATGGACGGCACATAAATCAGTGTCATGATTGTTGACACTGTGAGTCCGCCGATGATTGAGATTCCGAGCGGCTGCCACATTTCGGAGCCTACACCGCCACCTATAGCCATAGGTACCATACCGAGGATGGTGGTGAGTGTGGTCATGAGGATAGGGCGCAGACGGCTTCGTGCAGCTACGACGGCACTTCGTATGAGTCCCATGCCTCGTTCACGCATAAGCTGGGTGTAGTCGATGAGTACGATACCGTTTTTCACGACAATACCTATAAGCATGATGCCTCCGAGCATTGACATGATGTTGAGGCTTGTTCCCGTGGCGCACAGTATCAGTATTACTCCTGAGAATGCGAAAAGGATGGAGAGGATGATGATGAACGGATAAGTCATTGACTCGAACTGTGCCGCCATGACGATGAATACGAGTATGACGATGAGCACGCCAAGTGTACCCAGGTCGCTGTTGGAGTCTTGCTGGTCTTCGTATGAACCTGCAACCTGTATGGTCACGCCGTTAGGCTTGTCCATCTGTTCATATATTGCCCTTCCTGCCGCTACACCTTCAGAGAGCGCATGTCCGTCCTTGAGCACGGCATCGACAGTGACGATACGCTGACGGTCCTTACGCTCGATGGTAGGTGGTATGGACGATTCTGTAACGTTTGCAATGTCTCTTACGCGTATGTCCTTTCCTGAAGCATTAGGAATAATCATATTCTCTATGTCGCTTATGCTGATTCGGTCCTGCGGTTCGTAGCGCACTCTGATGTCGTATTCTTCTCCGTCTTCGCGATAGTACGACATTAAGCTTCCGTTTATCATGTTGCGCACATGATCGGCTGCTTCGCTCATGCCCAGGCCTTGGAGAGCCAGCTTGTCGCGGTCGAAATTGACAAGCAATTCCGGCTGGTAATCCGAGCGTGATATGGAAACCTGGCTGACGATGGCGAGTGCCGACAGAGAGTCGCTGAGTTCGCGTGCAAACTTGTTTGTTGCATCCATGTCGTAGCCGTAAATTTCGAAAGTAGCCGTATTTTGTCCGCCCATAGCACTGCTGCCTCCACCGAGGTTGATGACGTATTTTGCCAGTTCTGGAGTGTTCTTGCAATCTTCACGCATTTCATCGCAAATCTCAGCAAGGCCCTTTTCGCGTTCGTTTGAAGGTATAAGTGAAACATTGAACGATATGATGTGTGTACCGTTATCGCTCAGCGAGGCGAAAGTGTTGTCGTCTCCGGCCTGTCCAATGGTGAAGTTTATAGCTTCAATATAGTCTCCGTAGCGCTTCACCCATTTGTCGGTCAGCATTTTTGCCATTTCTTCAGCTTTTTCCACTCGTGTTCCTATGGGCAGCTCGAGCGTTGCTCCGATACGGCCGTTGTCGTTGGTCGGGAAGAATTCTCCTTTGATGCCCACTGCATTTGCAATCACGATAGAACCGACAAATAAGGCGAAACATCCGCATATGACTGTCCAGCGGTGACGCACAGCCCAATTTATTCGTCCGGCATACCAGTCGTCAAGTCTGTTTAGCGATCGTTGTATCGGAGAATAGAGAATCTTGAACAGACGGCTCTGTTTTTTCTGGAGCTTGAGCATCTGCGAACATAGCATAGGGGTGAATGAAAGTGCCGATACGGTCGATATGGTCATGATGATGCACATCATCCATCCCAACTGCTCGAAGAGCACTCCTGTCATGCCGGTAACCATGGTCAGCGGGAAAAACACTGCTATCATGGTCAGTGTCGATGCTATTACAGATATGGCAACCTCGTTGGTGGCATGTATAGATGCCTGTTTCGGATCTGAGCCTCTTTCAATGTGGGTCGTTACGTTTTCCAGCACGACTATGGCGTCATCTACGACGCTTCCTATGGAAATGGAGAGGCATGAGAGTGAAACCATGTTGAGAGACCCGTCAGTAGCGAACAGGTATATGAAAGAGGCAATCAGCGACATCGGAATTGTTATGCAGATTATTACCGTTGCACGCCAGCGGCCGAGGAATACGAATACAACCAACACTACGAATATGATGGCGTAGACTATGGTCTCGCGCAAAGAATCGACGGTGTTGAGTATGTTGTCTGACGTATCGACGATTACGCCCATTTTGATGTCTGACGGAAGATTCTTCTGCAGCTCAGGCATGATTTCCTTCACTTTCTGGGCTATGGCTACAGAGTTCGCACCGCTCTGCTTCTGTATGACTATCATGGCGCCCTGCTTGCCGTTTGTGAATGTCTTCTGCGCCCGTTCCTCAACGTTGTCCACGATGCGGGCTACATCTTTAAGATAGACATTTGTGCCGTTGTGGCTTCCGACGATGACGTTGAGCATCTGTTGCGGATCTTTGAATTCTCCTTCGCATCTGACGGAGTAGGTAGAAGTTCCGATATCAATGTTGCCGCCGGTAGTGTTCTTGTTTTCTGCTGCTATAGCCGAGCTGACCTGGGCTGCTGATATGCCGTATGCCTCCATTTTCTGAGGGTTCATGTAGATGTTTATCTCTCGCTGAGGTGCACCAGAGATAGACACAGTTCCGACTCCGTCGATTCGGGCGAGCGGGTTTGCCACATTGTCGTCCAGAATCTTATAGAGGGCCTGCTGGCTTTCTTCTGCCTGAACCGACAGAATGACTATAGGTATCATGTCGCTCGAGAACTTGAACAGAATCGGATTTTGTGCCTCTGTCGGCAGTGAGTTGCTCACCATGTCGAGCTTGTCTCTGACATCGTTGGTGAGCACATCTATGTCGTAGCCGTATTCAAATTCGAGGGTTACGATTGACACGTTTTCCTTAGAATTGGAGGTGATGTGTTTCAGATGCTCGACCGAGTTGAGTGTGTTCTCGATAGGTCGCGTCACATTGTTTTCTATATCGCTGGCCGATGCACCGGTATAGTACGTGAGCACCATTATTGTGTTCGTATCAATGTCTGGGTAGAGGTCTACGGGCAGTTTCTTAAGTGAGAAAAGGCCCAGTATAACTACTGCCAGGAAGCACAGGCTTGTCATTATGGGTCGTTTGACCGCTCCTTCGTAAATGCTCATCTTGTATGTTTTGAAGTTTTATGTTCTGATTTATTATCTCATTAAACCGTTGCTGTCATTTCACTACCTCTACGGCAACACCGTTGGCAAGTCTTGACATTCCGGCTGTTACTACTGTTGAGCCTGGTTCTACACCGCTGACAATTTCATATTTTGTTCCGATATGGCGTCCCAGTACAACCTTGTTGTAGCTGACTTTGCCGTTTTTGTATACATAAACATAGCGGTCTCCGGCTCCTACCTGTTTTACAATCGATTCGTCCGGCACCATTACGCGGTTTATTGTACCGAAGTTTATGGATGCTCTGGCAAACATGCCCGGACGGACTTTCTGGTCTGCATTGTTTATTGTTACTTCAACTGGGAATGTGTGGGTTGACGCATCGATTGTAGGATATACTATTGATACCTTGCCTTCAAATGCTTCACCATTGTATGCATCAAGCGTGATAGCTACCGGCATACCTCGCTTAACCTGCTTGAAGTATGTTTCCGATATGTTGAAAAGTAATTTTACAGGATTCAGCTGTTCAATGGTAAGCACTGGCGATGCACTTGAATACATGTCACCGTCGTCGTAGTTTCTTGCTGTCACCACACCGCTTATCGGACTGGTCAGTCGGGTGTTCTGCAGAAGCTGTTTGTATTGCGTCTCGTTGACATCAAGCTGAGTCTTTGCGTTGTCCCATTCCGACTTTGATGCTCCACCGACTTTGTAGAGCTCATCGGTACGTTTGAATTCCACACGCAGATTCTCAACCTGCAATCCCATCTGTCTAAGATTTGATGCGTCCAGCTGGACCACAACCTGGCCTTTTTTCACCTGATCGCCTACGTCTACATAGATTTTCTCTATTCTGTAAGGTGTGTTCGGCGCAATGTTGTTCTTGACATCGCTTTCAACTGTTGCTGTGAACGTTTCTTCTTGCGGAACGTCCTGCATTATGACTTTTTCTATTTTAACTTTCGGCTTTTCTTCTTTCTTGTTTTCTTCTGCATTTTTGTTTCCGCAAGCGCCAAGCATAAGTGCTGACAGAAACAGAGCCGCTAGTTTCATCTGGCTTTTCATAAAATGTATGTTTTTGTTGATTCTTGTCTCTTTTTGTTTATAATGACCTTGGTGTTGAGAGTACTGCATTATGCAGGATTACCCCCTATGTAGGTCTATTCGTTGTAGGTTTCCCTTCCGAGAGTGTAGTCAAGATCGGCCTTGTTTGTCAGATAGTCGTATATTGACTGGTTGTATGTAAGTTTGGCCTGTGTGAGTGCCACTTCACTCTGGTTGAGTTCCAGAATTGTACCCTTACCTACATCGTATCGCTTTGAAGATATCAGACGAGCTTTGTCGGCCTGTTTAACAGCTTCCTTGTTGCTCTCAACCTGTTTTATGCTTGCGAGCATGTTGTTGGTATAGCTTTCTACGGCCATGCTCAGCTGACGTTCAGTGTTTAACCGATTGTCTTCAAGCTGCATGATCTGTATCCGGTTGCTTTTAAGCTTGGTCCAGTTGCTGGCTTTGAATATAGGAATGTTCAGCGTGAAGACAAATGATGAACTAGGTGCCCAGTCGTATCTGAAAATGTTGAAGCTGCTGTTGTAGAGCGACTGGTACTGATAGTTGAGTGAGAATGACAGAGTAGGAATGAAGCTTGTCTGCAAAACCTTGCGTGTCTTTTCCAACAGAGTCTTGTTCAGGTCGAATTGCCTCAGCTGGCTGTTGTTTGTCAGTTCTTGCTTGCTGGTTTCCGGATCTGCAAGAATCAGTTCGTCTTCATAGTTTTCCAGACGGTCCTTGATGTTCAGTGTGACATCCTCGGTTACTCCCATGAGTACTTTGAGCTGCAGTTGTGCCAGCGAGAGTGCTGTCTGGGCCGATGTCAGGCTTGAGCTCATGCTGCGCATCTGCACCTCGGCGCTGATTTTGTCGTATTCGCTTACGGCACCGTGCACATACTTAGAGTTCACCACATTGAAGTTTTCTTCGCTGATGGCATAGCTCTGTTTCATCACTTCGTAGCTGTCCTGCGCCAGCAGCAGCTGGTAGAACGCTTTCGTCACCTGGTTCGTCAGATCAAGTTTTGAAGCTCTCGACTGTTCAAGTGCCAGCTGTATGTCGGCCTTTGTCATAGACATGGTCTTGTATACAGCAGGTGCAAAAATCGGAAGGCTCAGCGACACGGCCGCATTGCCGGTGGTTGTTCCGTCCTGTCCCATCTTGAACGTATTGCCGTTGAGTTTCATCTCGGCCGCCAGGAGCGTATGCGTCAGCGAACCGCTCACGTTGGCTTCCGGGAGAAGCTGTTGCCAAGCTTCCTTGTCGGCCGTCTTCTTCAGCTCTATTTCCTTGTCTGCCACCCTTATCGTAGGATTCTCGCTCAAGGCAATTTTTATTGCTTCCTTTAGCGTGATGTCCATCTTGATGGGTGCTGAGGCCGGATCGGTTTGTGCACTTGCACCTGCCGCCCTTAGAATGATGGCTGTGCACATAAGCAGGATTCTACCTTTAGGTCTCACGTCTCTTTGTTTTTATTTGTTGTTTTTCATTTTGTAGCTTTCAATATATTGGTCCAGCAGATCATAACCTTTTTTCGTGCATATTCCGCGGACGCTCATTATAGAGGCCGAACCGAACAAGTCATCGTAGCTGTACTCAAGGTAGAGCTCGTTGCGCATGATGCTTTCAGCCGTAATTTCCGATATGCGCAGCAAAACATTGTAGTTTATGTCATTGCGGAAAAGTCCTTGGGCAATGCCCATGTTGATGAACTTCAGCCCTTCTTTGCTTTTCATTGCGGAAACATCTCTGAAGTATTTCTGCACTCTCGAATATTTGTTCAGGTCGCTGAAGAACTGCGGATTGATAGAGCGTATCTCGTCAATTCGCATTTTTTAGCCATTTGGTATACAGTTCCAAAATGTTGTCTGTCGATTTTATCAGTTCAGAATATAGTTTTGCAGAACGTTTTTCGCTGTATTTGAAGCACTCGACAAGCAGATTCTCCTTGTCCTTGAACAGTTGGTACAGCGTGCGCTTGGAAATGCCGAGATCAGATGCTATGTCATCCATCTTGACATTTCTTATGCCGTTTCGCGAGAAGTTTTCTATTGCGTAAGACAATATTCTGTCCTTCTGCTCAGCCTTGCCGTTATCGTTGCAGCGGTCCGTCATCTTATGTGTGATTTAAGGTTCGTGAAATAAAAAGATGTCTCTATAAGCAGTACCCTCTGTCTGTATATCCTCAACCATCAAGATGGTTGGGCTATATTGTTTAGGGTGATGTTGTTTTCTAGTACATTTGTTCTTTTGTAGTAGAAAAAGTAGTCGCCAACCTCCCAAATCCTTATATTTAAGGTATCGGATAAGCAAACATAATAAGAAAACTTTTCAGTGCAAAAAAGTTTTCTCGTTATGTTTAATTTTCGGATTGCTATTTAGCAAATATTCACAGTGATAAATGTTTGTGAATGTTTTTTCGTTTAATTTTTTAATAAATAGGCACCATTGATGCAATAGATTGTAAATTACACATTTTATATATGCAGATGAGGCATATTTTTGAAATCGCACATCGGCGTTGTCATTTTTTGCGCTATCTTTACTGCCGTTTTAAAACTAATGTTGCAACCGGTTTGAGGTTGTAAATATGAAAATCCATACAGCTTATCTTTTTATTATAATTATATTGAAAAACATGAAGAAAATCTTTTATCAGAAAAGAGTAAATCCTTTACTACGAAAAAGTCTAAGATTGTCAGGTTTGTCTTTGGTACTTTCGGGTGCCGCATGTTTGTGGGCTCAGAATGTATGTGCCCAGGACGAAAGACCTACCAAACAGGAAGTTGCAGAAATCATTCATCGTGTAAACAGGTACTGGCAGACGAATAATCCGTCTCACGGCAATTTCTTCTGGAACAGGGCTGTGTACCACATCGGAAATGTTGACGCTTATAAGGCCACCGGCGACTGCGGCTATCTTGATTTTTCAACAGCCTGGTCTGAACTCAATTTGTGGAAAGGTGCCAAGAGCGACGACAAATCTAAATGGAAGTATACTTACGGCGAGAGCGACGAATATGTGCTCTTCGGCGACTGTCAGGTTTGTTTCCAGGTCTATTCCGATCTTTACAAGGTGATTCCTGAAGATGTACGTATTGCTCGTATGCGCGAGGTTATGGAATATCAGATTACCACTCCTGTTGTCGATTATTGGTGGTGGGTCGACGGACTGTTCATGGCAATGCCTATTATGACAAGATTGTATTCGATAACCGGTAACGAACAGCTCCTTGAAAAGATGCATGAGTACTGGGAGTATTCCAACAGTATAATGTATGACTACGATGAAGACCTCTATTATCGCGATGCACGCTACGTCTATCCGGAACATCAGACTTACAGTGGAAAGAAAGATTTCTGGGCGAGAGGCGACGGATGGATTTTCGCAGCTTTTGCACGTGTGCTGGCCGACCTTCCGAAAGATGATGCCTATCGTGAAGAGTATATTACATTCTATAAGGACATGGCAAAGTCGCTTGCCAAGTCACAGCAGTCTGAAGGATATTGGACACGAAGCATACTCGACCCAGACTATGCTCCAGGCTATGAAACCAGCGGTACGGCTTTGTTTGCTTTCGGATATCTGTGGGGTATCAATAATGGAATCCTTGACGAGAGCGAATACGGAGAAACTGCAAGACGTGCTTGGAAATATCTTTCCGAAACGGCTCTTCATGAGAACGGTCGTGTAGGCTACATACAGCCTATAGGCGACAAGGCTGATCCAAACCAGACTATCGGTGAAAATTCTACAGCCGACTTTGGTGTCGGAGCGTACCTTATGGCGACAAGCGAGATGCTCAAGTATGCACAAGGCGAGATGCCGTTGCTCGACCTGCGCATCACGTCGCTGAAACGTACTGACGAGGGACAGATATATGTTACATTCAATGACACGCTCGATGCTCAGACAGCTTCCGACATATCATGCTATACCATCGACGATAAACCGATGACAGGTAGTGTGGAGTTCGACGGAGTGCGTTCGGTTGTCTTGACTCCTGATTTCCAGTTGACCGGAGGCAAACACATTTTTGCAGCATCGGGTATTAAGGGCGATAACGGACAGATTGCAGGCGAAGGATGTACGGGCACAATAATTTATACTATTGATCTTACACCGTGCAATCCGGATGTAACAGTTAAAGCCATTGGCAATCAGGAAGGCAATACGCCGGAGAATACCATAGACAACAATCTGG
Source organism: Bacteroides sp. 43_108 (assembly GCA_001915545.1). Taxonomy (GTDB): domain Bacteria; phylum Bacteroidota; class Bacteroidia; order Bacteroidales; family Bacteroidaceae; genus 43-108. The sequence continues at coordinate 50,050 of MNQS01000122.1, forward strand.
ATACTCGCTGGAGTCAGGCCGGCTTGAACCAGTGGATACGCTACGACCTCGGCGAAGTGCGTAACGTCCGTGCTGTCGATGTTGCATTCTATCTTGGTTCGCAGCGCAAGAGCTATTTCGACATCATGCTGTCGGTAGACGGTAAGGAATATACCACAGTGCTTGCCGGATGCGAATCGTGCGGAACAACCGACCAGCTCGAGCGTTTCTCGTTCGACGTTCAGCCTGCACGATATGTCATGCTAAACTGCAACGGCAATTCGCAGGGCGGTGACAACTGGAACAGTATTACAGAACTGCGTGTGAGCTGGGAAAACGAAATGCTCGACATGATAAAGGTTCCGGGTGAGGTATACACGCACATCGTATTGCCAGAGCAGGACGGAAAGGGACGACCGATTTCTTGGAAATCATCGGCTCCTGAAATTCTTTCTGCAGACGGATTGGTCAACAATCACGAAATTCCTATAGAGGTAGTGCTCACGGCTGATTGTGCTGATGAACATAAGGAATACAATGTGACGGTCATGCCGCGCTATCCTGAGAAATGTGTTGTCGCAAGCTATGAGTTTGAAGCCGACGATGTATACGATGCCGGCCATGAGGAACGCTGTCTGGTGGACCGCAGCGGTAAGGGACGCGATGCAAGAATCATGGGACAGGCTGTAATCGACGGCAAGCTGAACCTGACAGCCAACACGCCCGACGGATTTTGGACAAATGGATATCTCATATTGCCTCAGGGCTTGCTCGACAGTCTCCGAAGCTACACAGTAGTTGCAGTTGTCAATCCTTCTTCGCTCGATGTTCAGCCGCGTCTCTACGATTTCGGTTCGTCTAGCGGCAACAGCGTATTTCTTCGTCTGAGTGAATGTGCTGCCGGGATGAAATACAATGCCGGTACAACCACTCTTGTGATGTCGTCCGAACAGCCTCAGATTGGCAGAGACCAGCTCATGGCTGTTACGTATGATGCAGTGACACATCAGACATGTGTATATATCGATGGAAAGTTGACAGCATCGGAAAACACCATAGTGAATGAGCCGCGTTCGCTCACATTCATTTCGCCCGATTCGCGCAATTATGTAGGTCGTTCTCAGTGGTGGGACAGCAATGTGGCCAGGGACAATCTTGATTTCTGCGGAACAATAGATGACTTCAAGATTTTCTCTATCGCTCTCACTGAAAAGGAGATAGGTGACATGTACAATGGTACAGTAGGAATAAATGATGTAGACGGCATGACAGACGGCAGTATAGCACTGGAGAATACGGTTGTATCAAAGGGTGAACCGTTGAGATTGTCGGCCGTTGGACTGTCTTCTGTTCCGTGCCGTGTTTCGGTGTTCAGCATGCAGGGAACTCTTGTTTCTGAATCAAATGTTCAGTCGCTTCCATGTTCTATTGAACAGTCGCTTCCTTCGGGATGCTACGTAGTAAGTGTCGCAGCAGAAGGAACCGGCATCGTTGCTTCACAGAAGTTCATTGTGAAATAATCTTTCTGTAAACTGACTGTATATTGAACTTGAAGATTTGAATTCTCGCGATGGCGATGTATCCGGTACGTGTTCTTTGGAACGCATCCGGACCATCGCCATCGCTTTTCTTATGTATTTTCATCTTTGCGGGCGCTCGCGTCATCAATTCCAAGCCCTCGGAATTTTTGTCGCTAGCGCCCGCATTTTTTCTTATGAGCCCTATGCGTTTGAATTCTAGCCGTAAAAAATAACTTGTGGTGATAGATTGGGGTTACTTTTCATTCTCTTTGTTCATAAAATGCAAGTTTTGCGGATTTCTGGTTTGTTGCAGACCGTATTGTTTGAGTAATGAGAAGTGTAATTCAATTTAATCAATATTTATATGAAACGTTCACTGATGTTGTTTTTTAGGGGGCTGACAGGTATACTTGCAGCTTTGGCCGGATGGTTTACAACCATTCTTGGTATGAAAGGCGAATCGCGGTACAGCCGTGTGCTTCGTTCTATTGTAGGTACATGTTTTACGGTACTGTTCTTGATTGTAACTCTAGCTATGCTGGCGGAAGCATTCAGATGTATTTACGACAGATTCGGTTATGACACCGGATACGAGTTGGAAGATGACGGTAATCAGTATCTTTCCCGCGGTTTGACATACCATAACACTGGTTATGATGATGACGGGTATGTTTTCGACTGCAACGGCAATATACTTATTACCGGCATATCGTGGATTGCCAAACCGTTGGGACGTGATTCGCTTGTCTGCTACAGCAACGGTCGCAAGAGAGGATATTTTAATATGTATACAGGGCAAGTGGTGGTCGAGCCGACTTATTCTCATGCGTGGATATTCTCGGATGGGTTGGCTGCTGTAGACGACAACGGATTGATAAAATTTATTGATGCGGCAGGCAAGGTGGTAATCGATAAAAATATGGCCTACATACCAGGGATGAATGGTTATGTGTTCCACAACGGCTATTGCGTGGTGCGCGGCAGAGGTGACGACAGGTTTGGTCTGATTGACACTAAGGGCAATTAGGCATTGAGCCCTGAATATTTCAACATTATTCCAGTAGACAGCTTTTGGATTGTCGACCGTGGAGGCGAAAGAGCTTTGCTTGGACGTGGCCTGAAAGAAGTTCTGCCTTTCATGCGTGCTGATATCGATGTTTACGGCAGGGATATATATGTAACAAAGGAAGATCATACCATCAGTAAATATGACTACAATGGTGTTCTGATTGAGGACTTTTATATTAGTGATATAAGCCGTTTGCTTTATGATACAGATAAAGTGTACAGATGCGAAAGCGGGGAGTACGATTCTGAGGACGGAACTTATGATTGCAACGGCACTGAATTTGTTCGCGGCGTAGCTTCATGCCTCTGTTATCAGGCTGAATATGGATGGTATGGTCTTATGTCGCCCGACGGGAAAATCATAACCGGACCGATGTATTCCGACATCACAGCTGTTGGCCCGGACCTTTATCTTTGCAAGGATGACATGGGCAACGGCATTTTGCTCAACAGTAAAGGTGAGAGGGTAGAGCTGGAATGAAACTGTAGAAATTAGTGTTGTATTATTTTTTACAGCAAAGGAGGCCTTCAATGTTAAGAAACCTCCTTTGCCATTTTTTTATCTTTTCAGATCGAAGTAAGAGCAGCGGTAAGAAAATATGAAAGGATAGAAGAATCCGCGAATCATACCTCGTATGCCTTTTGTTTTATTCGGAGATGGGTAGATGTTCTCTCTGTGCTTCATGCACAACCAGCAAAGCTTCAGAAGCGACAGCAGACTGTCGCTGAGCATCAGTTCGGCCATTCTGTGCTGCAGAGGATAGCGTGAAGCATCGGCATGGTCGCGTATGAACGAGTAGAAGAGTTTCCAGTTTGGTTTGCTCTGAAGATTGCGGTAGTTTCTGAGTCCGTACAGATAAGGCTGGTAAGTCGGTTTTGTGTTGCTGTCTGGAAACAGTTCCTTGTTCTGCTTGAATGCGGCTTCGTCCTCGTGCGAGCGGTGCCAGTTCAGCGGTTCGTCGATTTTTATAATTGCCTTTTCTCCGTAGAAATAAGAATTTATGACTATGCACCAGTCATAATAAATCTTGTCCATCCATATTTCTTCTCTTTGAACCAGATCACGGCGTACAAGCATGGTGTGTCCTGCTATGTCGGCAAAGAGCAAAGCCTCTAATGAGCATCGCGGACTGACAATATGAGCAGTCTCCATCTTTTTTCCTCTTGTATGTGCTGAGAAGCAGATGTTGTAGTCACCGATTGCATTTACCTGCTTTTCAATCTTTTCGGGCATCCAGATGTCGTCCTGGTCCGATATTGCGATGAAGTCGGCCGTTGCACGCATGCATGCAGTCTTGAAGTTGAGATTGAATCCCATGTTGTGCTGATTTTCTATCACCTTCATGAACGGCACTTTAGCCTCGTACTCCCTGAGTATTTCAAGTGTTGAGTCAGTCGAACAATCGTCCTGCACTATAAGTTCATGTATAGGATAAGTCTGTGCGAGAATGGAATCCAATTGTTCGCGCAGGTATTTTTCTCCGTTGTATGTACACATGACAACTGCAACGGTCTTTGATTTCATCGTATCGGTCATTTCTGTTGAGATTATTTCTTTTTGTTCTAAAATCAATCTATAGCAGTCTTTTTTCATCTGCATATTGTCCTGTCACGTACAATAGATATCTTTAGAGACCGCATAATTTATATAGTATTTGTGTTTCGTAAAACCATTTAATAAGGATATAAAAAAAGTTTCTTAATCGATTGATTAAGAAACTTTTCTCGTACTCGAAGCGGGACTTGAACCCGCACAACCATTACTGGTCAAGGGATTTTAAGTCCCTCGTGTCTACCATTCCACCATTCGAGCAACCTCAATTGGTTTTATCCGGGTGCAAAAGTAAGAATTTAAGTTGAAAGTGAAAAGAATTTGGCAACAATATGTTTTGTCGGGTATGCCATTTTGTTTATTTTCGCGTATATAAAGAACTGTTTTTGATGAAAAAGGTATTTTTTTTAGTGCTTATGGCGTGTTGTCTTGTTGCTGTTTCGTGCAACGGACAGAAGGCTGGTGATGATGGTGATGTGATGATTTTGCTTGAAACCACATCGGGTGACATAAAGTTGAGGCTGTATGGTGATACTCCAGGACACCGCGACAATTTTATGAATAATGTGAAGGAAGGGCTGTATGACGGCGTGGCATTCCATCGCGTGATACGCAATTTCATGATTCAGACCGGCAATCCTGATACACGTCCAGGACAGATTGAGGATACAACCAAGAAAGTTCCTACTATTCCTGCCGAAATAGTATATCCAAAACATTTTCATAGGAGGGGAGCATTGGCCGCTGCGCGCTACGGCGATGAGGAGAATCCTGATAAAGGTTCAGATAAGTATCAGTTCTATATCGTAACTGGTCGCCGTTATGACGATCAGATGCTTTCCGGAATAGAAAGCAGTCAGTACGACAAGAAGGTTACTTCTGTGTATGAAAGCTACGTCGATGCCAACGACTCCGTCATCCGTGCCAACCGCAAGGCTTGGGGACGCGACGGATTGCGCGATTTCCTCGATTCTCTGTCTTATAAGGCCAAGGAATATGTTGCTGCAAATCCTCCTGCAAAGTTTACCGAAGCTCAATCAGAAGCCTACCGTATCTATGGCGGTGCACCATATCTTGACGGAGACTATACCGTTTTCGGAGAAGTTGTTGAGGGAATGGATGTAGTGGAGAAGATTGAGAAGGTGCGCACAGATGCCGGCGACAGACCTTTGCAGATTATACGAGTTAAGAAAGCAACTATATTGGAATAACAATAACTTTTAACGTACGGTAATGCTTCGTCAGAGGCATTACCGTATTGGTTTTTAACGAATACTTTTTCAGATGCAGATAAACAAACATACATTGTCCAATGGATTGAGAATTGTGCACAGTCTCGACGAAGTCACACGCATGGTCGCTGTGAATGTGCTTTACAAGGTGGGTTCGAGAGACGAGAGTCCGGAACATACAGGTTTTGCACATCTTTTTGAACACCTTATGTTCGGCGGTTCGGTAAATATTCCCGATTACGACAAGCCTCTGCAGTTGGCCAGCGGTGAGAACAATGCATACACCACTGCCGACTATACCAATTATTATCTTACTCTTCCTGCCGTCAATGTAGAGACCGCTTTTTGGCTCGAAAGCGACCGTATGCTTTCGCTGGCTTTCACACCGCAGTCCTTGGAGGTACAGAGAAGTGTGGTCATGGAAGAGTTCAAGCAGAATTACCTTAATCAGCCGTACGGCGATGTGGCTCACCTCATCAATGCCATGGCCTATAAAGTCCATCCGTACAGATGGCCTACCATCGGTCTAAAGCTTGATCACATAAAGAATGCATGTATGGACGAGGTGCGCAACTTCTTCTATCGCTTCTATGCGCCGGACAATGCCGTTCTGTCGGTTGTCGGAAACATATCTTTCGAGGAAACAGTACGTCTTGCAGAGAAATGGTTCGGCGATATTCCTTGCAGAAATGTTGTCCACACAGCCTTGCCGTCAGAACCGCCGCATCTCCGCCAGAGGCGCAAGACTGTCAGACGCGATGTTCCGGGTGACGTACTTTACATGACGTTCAACATCTGCGGACGCGGTGAGTCTGATTTCTATGCCTGTGACATGATTTCAGATGTTCTCGCCAACGGACGCTCCTGCCGTCTGCATAAGAATCTGGTCATACGCGACCGTCTTTTCTCAAGCATCGATGCCTATGTTTCCGGACGTCTGGATTCCGGTCTCCTCTACGTTTTGGGAATGCCTGCCGAAGGCGTTTCGATGAAGGATGCCGAAGAGGCCGTGTGGAAAGAGCTTGACCGTATGCGTTCCGAACTTGTCACTGAAGATGAACTGGAGAAGGTGAAAAACAAGTTCGAGGCCAACGAGAGCATGGAGAATCTCGATTATCAGCGCAGAGCATCGCAGTTGGCCTATTTCGAAATGCTCGGCGATGCGTCCATGCTGAACAGCGAGGTTGAGCGCTACAGCAGTGTGACAGCCGAAGAACTCAGGCGTGTGTGCCGCAAGGTTCTTACCCGACGCAATTCGAATGTGTTGTATTATTTGTCGAAGAAATCAGCCGAATGAAATGTTCGATCAGATATAGAAACATTTATTTTCAGAGAAAGACAAATCCGGCAATGGACATGAAAACATGAAGTCCATTGCCGGATTTGTTTATTCGTTTAATATACCGTTTTCAAGAGCCTTCCACAGTCTGTCGTCAGGTACAGGTGCGTCAATGCTGATATGTTTCTTTGAAACCGGATGAATGAAATCGATGTGGCGTGCATGCAGTGATATGCTTCCGTCAGGATTGCTTCTCTCTGCACCGTATTTCAGGTCGCCCTTTATCGGACATCCTATTTTTGAGAGCTGGCATCGTATCTGATGATGTCTTCCGGTCATGAGCTGCACTTCCAGAAGTGCATAATGTTCAGAGTAGGCCAGTGTCTTGTATGACAATACGGCTTTCTTTGAGAACTTCACCTCTTTGTTTTTGGCATACGACTTGTTCAGCTTCTCGTCCCTTACAATCCAGTGAGTCAGCGTGTCCTCTGTCTTCTCCGGTCTGTTCTTCACTATGGCCCAGTAAGTCTTGTGCACTTCGCCGTTTTTGAACATCTCGTTGAGTCTTGCCAGAGCCTTGCTGGTTCTTGCAAATATCACAAGTCCGCTCACAGGTCTGTCCAGTCTGTGTACCACTCCCAGAAATACATTTCCCGGTTTGCAATATTTCTCCTTTATGTATTCCTTTACCATTTCAGGCAGTGGCTTATCGCCGGTTTTGTCTCCCTGCACGATTTCTGAACTGCTTTTGTTGACAATGATAATGTGGTTGTCTTCGTATACGACTTCCATTGCTTTTGTTTTTTTGTTGGTCAGTCTGATGTCTGAAAAATTCTACAGCCGGTCCGTACACTTTTTCGGAGTGCATTCGGACCGGCTGCATATTCGCTTTTTACTGCTTTGCTCTGTCCGAAGCCGGGCAGTGCAGGCTTTTTTATCTTTTTCGGTTCAGAATTACATGTTCATTCCACCGTCAACCTGTATAACCTGTCCGGATACATAGCTTGACATGTCTGAAGCGAGGAATGTTGCAACATTTGCGATGTCCTCAACTGTACCGCCGCGACGGAGAGGTATCTTAGATACCCATTCTTTTCTTACATCGTCAGGAAGAGCTGCAGTCATTGCAGTTTCGATGAATCCCGGTGCAATAGCATTTGCTCTGATTCCCTTAGCACCCATTTCCTGTGCGATAGACTTGGCGAGAGCGATGAGTCCAGCCTTTGAAGCAGAGTAGTTGCACTGTCCTGCGTTTCCGTGTACACCTACGACGCTAGACATGTTGATGATTGAACCGCCGCGCTGGCGCATCATGATTGGTGTGCAGGCATGTATGAAGTTGAATGCAGACTTGAGGTTCACTGCGATAACAGCGTCCCACTGAGCTTCTGTCATTCTGAGCATAAGTCCGTCCTTAGTGATTCCGGCATTGTTTACGAGGATGTCGATTGAACCGAAGTCAGCCTTTACCTGGCTTACAATCTGCTCTGTTTCCTCGAAGTTTGCGGCATTTGACGCATATCCTTTAGCTTTTACGCCGAGAGCTGCTATTTCAGCTTCTGTAGCTTTTCCGTTCTCATCGATTACGAGGTCTGTAAATGCTATGTTTGCACCCTCTGAAGCAAATTTCAATGCTATAGCCTTTCCGATTCCGCGTGCGGCACCTGTTATCAAGGCTGTCTTTCCTGTTAAAAGTCCCATAATCTTAATTGTTTTTCTTTTTTGATTATTTGAATATGCTTGTTTTTATATACTTCCCTTTTTTCAGGCCTTCTGCTTAAGGCACCAGATTTTTGCCGAGCGATTTGAACACGAGTCTCCTCACGTAAGGGTAGAGCTCCTCAACATTGTTCACAACGATTCGTCCATAAATATATGGAACTTCGCATCCTTTAAGGCAGAAGTGTGTGATTTCGGCAATCAGTTTAACGTTCTTGATGTCGAAAACGCCTTTGTCAACACCCTCATTCATGACTCTGCGGAAGAGCATGATCTCACTTTTGTCGAAATTCTTGCGTACCTGTTCAATCTTCCATATATCCCGAAAAAATTCTGCTCGAAGAGTTCCATTTCTGTACACTGCTTCCTTGACAATTTCAAGATGTGTGTAGATGAGCTGTATCATCTTCTCTTCAGGTGAAATGTCCTTCCTGGCCACTTCGTTCATCCGTTCGTAGAGTCTTTCGAGCTCGGTGTGGATTACTGCGTAGTATATTTCCTCCTTGCTCTTGAAGTACGTGTAAAGGGTTCTGCGCCCTTTCTCGGATGCAATGGCAATGTCATTCATGGTCGTGTTTTCAAATCCTTTTTTAGCAAAAAGCTGTCTGGCAATGTCTACCAGCAGATTCCTTGTTTTTGAAACCGCCATATAGTCAAGATTTTTAGTTTATATTTTCCGACCGCAAATGTACACAAAAATAGAAATAATACCAAAGAAAAATTGCACTATAAATTTGATTTTGTGCTTAAATGATTGATTTTTAATCTAATGCAAATTGCGCATCTGCACCGTTTCTACATCAGCGAATCTATCCATCCGGCCAAATCCTCATATTCGGCCAGCGGTTTGTCCAGATATATGGCCTTGATGGTGCATGTGCTGTCCGAAATGTATATCTGCGGAATGTTTGAATAGGCAAAACTGTTGTATAAATTGTTGTTCGTCTGCGGCGAATAGGGCAGGGTCAGACTGTTTTCAGTCCAGTAGCTTTCGATGTCTTCTGCATTTTCGTTTCGGCTGATGCACAGCATCTTGAAATCATCATCTTCTCCGTACTTCTCATATATGCGCTGCAGTATCGGCAGTTCCTTACGGCAGTCGCCGCATCCGGTGTTGAAGAACACTATTACCGAAGTCTTTCCTCTGAACGATTCGTCGGTGCACGTGTCGCCCGTGGCTGTGACAGCCGTGAACACCGGCAGTCTGTCTCCCGGCTTCATACGGCTTCCCGACGGTGCGGAACTTTCCTCTTCTGTTATGCACGACACGGCCGACAATGCCACGGCCGTCGCAAATATCATATTTCTGACATTCATATCACTCTTTTTTATTGTTCTTTTCGCGTACCGACATAATCATTCCTATCACCTCGCTGTAGTTCCTGACTCCCGAGCTCACGTTGTTGCTCTTGAGAAACAGGTCGTACGTCCAGTCCTGCACTGCTCCCACCGTCGGGCTGTACAGTCCTGCCCAGTATTCCCTGATGCGCTTGTGTTTCTCCAATACCCGTTTGTCTATCGAGTTGGCCCATTCCTTGAAATCCTTTTCGTCGAGCAGGTACAATGCACTCGAAGCCACATACGGCAGTATGCCGAAGTATCCTCCGTTCTTCACCTGCGCGTTTTCCGACATGCAGCACATGCTGTAGGCCCAGAAGTTGGCTTCGGCCTCACTGCTCACTCCAAGCATGTGTGCCAGTTCGTGGGCATAGGTGAATGCAAACTGCTCGTCAGGCAGGTCGCCATTAATCTGCATCTCGCAGAAGAACGGCCCCATGTATCCGCTCACGCCCACGCCAGAGTACAGGCCGTTGAACAGCGTTTTCTTTGGCTCGAACCTGTCCTTTGCCTCGCACAGTCCGTGCAGGTCTCTCTCTCTGTTGTATCCGTCGCGTATATCTTTCTCAATGTTTTTTCTGTCAATCCGTTTCACGTCCGACTCCTGTTCGCTCCTGTTCAGCTCTAATGTATATTCTTTCAGAAAACTGCGGAATGCCTCCTTGTCATATTTTGCAGGTTTCACCGACTGCCGTTCATAGAAACTGTCTCTGAAATAGTTAAGTCCCCATCCCCAGTAGAACCATGAATACACGGCCAGCACTATTTCCATTTCCGTGATTGCCACGTGTTTCCATTTCAAGTAGCGTACGCGTGCTATGACTGGATACGTTATCAGCATGACCGTAGCCAGCACCACATATATTTCTTCAAGCGAATATGTTGTCAGCGACGACACTGCCGACAGTGCAGATGATATGGCGGGATAGAGATGCGAGGCATAGAATTCGCCTCCGCCGGGAATGAATCTTACAGCCATCAGTGCCACGAGCGAAACAGCCAGCAAGGTCCGTCTCACCAGCCTGAACTTTCTGGCAGGTGTCCAGTATCTCGTCTGCATGATGTCCGAGTATTTCATAGCTGTTGATTTATGTGTATGTATAAGAAATAGGTGTGCATCTTGTTTGCCGTTCCGGCAGACGCGATGCTTCTGTGGCAAAGATAATAAAAGTAGGAAGCATAACGGTCCGGATGGCATCGACTTTTCGGATAAAAAGTCTGATATGATGGATAAAGTTGCCGGAACGTATGTTTCGGCATCTGTGCACTGCATCTTTTTTATCTGTACTCGTATAAGAAGAAATCTGTTCTCGCTGCGGAGCTGTTGGTTTAGAACACGCTTGGATTTTGTTTCGCGGGCGCTTGAGTTCTTTTCTTCGGGCGCTCAAAATAAAAATTGCAGGCGCTCGTGGCTGATGTCCCGAGCGCCTGTAATTTCTGTGGCGGGCGCCTGCGTGGTATGCAGTGCCGTATATGTGATGGAAAGATGCAGCAGTGTTTGCGCCGAATGATCTATTTGAATTGCAGAGTGAATTTTGTCCATTCGTCGTCGCTTCTGGTCAGCGCAATTGTACCGTTGTGCAGACGCATGATCTGGCGCGACAGGCTCAGACCGATGCCCGTGCCGTCCTGCTTGGTGGTATAGAATGGCACAAATATTTCTTCCTTGTTTTCCTTGTTTATCGGTTTGCCGTTATTTGCTACATTGATTACCACATTCTCTGCGAAATCTATTTCTGCCGTAATGTTTATTATTTTGGCTTCAGCCTGAACGGCATTCTTGATGAGGTTGACCATCACCTGCGCAATCTGGTCTTCGTCGGCATAGAGAAGTATGTCGTCCGACTTCTCTATATAGTCCAGTTCCACATTGTTCGAAAGGAGTTGTTTGCGTGTAAGTTGTTTCACCCTCTCGATGAGTTCTCTCACGTAGAATGCCTTCTTCACCGGAGTCGACACCCTTGTGAGCGACCTGTAGGTCTCGACGAATCTTATCAGTCCTTTCGACGAGTCGGCAATCGTGTCCAGACCCACTTTCAGGTCCTTGCGGTTGAGCGGTTCTTCGTTCGATGCGTTGTCTATTTCGTCCGAGAGCATACGGCTCAGCGAGGCAATCGGAGTTATGGTGTTCATGATTTCGTGGGTAAGCACACGTATCAGTTTGTTCCACGACAGTTCCTCGTTGTGTGCCATGTCGCCCGTTATGTCGTTCAGTGCAACGATTTTCACGTCCTTGCCCTGCAGTGTAGTTTCCGAAGCTGTTGCCGACAGCGTCGTCTGTCCCTTTTCGTTGTAGAGCGACAGGCGCATTTCGCCCTTGCCCATTGTGATGTTCTGGAAACATTCCTCCAGTTCGGGACTAATGTTCTTCAGCTGTCTGATGTTGCTGAACGTGGCTATTCCCAGCATGTTCAGCGCCGCGTTGTTGGAGTAGACCACACGTCCTTTCAGTTTCTTCGACAAGTCTATCACCACAATGCCGGTCTTCACCTGGTCGAGCATCTGTCCGTAGAAGCGTTCCTGCTCCATGATTTCCGCCCTTTCGTTTTCGAAAATCTGTCTTATTCGGTTGAGCGTCCTGTTGATGTTTCTGTGGAACAGCTTCTTCTCGTTGAATCTGAAGTTCGTTTCCTTGTCCTCCAGCGCATCGAGCGTATAGCTCACTTTGCGGTGAACCTTTCTGGCATAGTAGGTGCCAGAAATCAAGGCCGACACGAACGCGACGGCGAGAGCTATGAGTATGGCATTGTCGTAGGAAATCATATATTGTATTTCTTCAGTTTCATGTAAAGGGTAGGGCGGCTTATGTTGAGCGCTTTGGCCACGTGTGTGAGATTGCCGTTATATTTGTCCATGGCTGCGCGTATGGTCCGTTCCTCCACCATGTCGAGTGTTTCCTCTTTGTCGACAGCGGCAGTTGAGTCGCAGACGGCCACTTCATTGATGTTGAAGTCGCCGGCCTTGAGCTTAGTCCCTTCAGCCATGATTACAGCCTTTTCCACAGCGTTCTGCAGTTCGCGTATGTTTCCGTTCCATCGGCAGGTCTCAAGAACATTCTTTGCGTCGTCGCTGAGTCCGAACACCTTGCGGTGGTATTTCTCGGCATATCTTTTCATGAATATCTCTGCCAGCGGCACAATCTCGTCGGTGCGCTCGCGCAGCGGCGGCAGTTGAATCTGCATGGTGTTTATGCGGTAGTAGAGGTCTTCTCTGAACTCGCCGTCGCGCACCATCTGTTCTATATCCTTGTTTGTCGCACATATCAGCCTGATGTCCACTGGAGTCGACTGCGAACTGCCCACCTTGCTTACTGTACGGTTCTGCAGAACTCTCAGCAGTTTTGCCTGCAGGTTGAGCGGAATGTTGCCAATCTCGTCCAGAAACAGCGTGCTTCCGTTGGCCTGCTCGATTTTTCCTGTTCTGTCGGTGTAGGCGTCTGTGAATGCACCCTTCACGTGGCCGAAGAGTTCGCTCTCGAACAGTGTTTCCGTGATTGCTCCTGCGTCCACGCACACCATCGGCTTGTCGGCCCTTTCCGACATCCGGTGGATTTCTCCTGCAAGCACGTCTTTGCCGGTTCCGTTTTCGCCGGTTATAAGTACGCTGGCGTCTGTCGGTGCAATCTTTTCAATCATGCGGTGAATGCTCTCCATGGCAGGACTGCATCCCCAATACATCTCTACAGCTGTCTGTTCGGCCTGTTTGACTTTTGCTTTGTCTTGTCCGTCGCATTTGCGGGCGTATGCTCCGTTGAGCGTTTCTATAAGCTTGTCGTTGTCCCATGGCTTTACCACAAAGTCGAACGCACCGCGCTTCATGCCCTCGACAGCCAGCGAAATGTCGGCGTATGCCGTGAAGAGCACAACTTCAGTTTCAGGTTTTGACTTCTTGATTTCCGAAAGCCAGAACAGACCTTCGTTGCCGGTGTTTGCCGACGAAACGAAATTCATGTCGAGCAGTACGACATCAGGGGCAAAATCTCTCAGTTCCGCGTTGATTACGTTTGGAGTCGAGGCGAGCCGTACTTCCTTGAAGTATTTTGTCAGCAGAAGTTTCAGTGTGGCTCTTATGCCGTTGTTGTCGTCCACAACAAGTATTTTTCCTTTGTTCATAAATGTTCCTGAATTGAAGTTTTTTTGTTTTTTAGTAGTATGTCCTGCACAATGCCGAGTGTAAATATACGCATTTCTGATTTTTTTCGTCCTAAGGTGCGGGACTAAAAAGCAGACCGGCCGCAGGTGCATAAGAGATTATGCTGTGTGCGGCCGGTTGAAGCTGTCGGGTGTTATTCGTTCTTAATCGAGTCGGCCGGATTTTCAGTAGCCGCCTTCAGACAGCAGAGCGTTACGACTATCGACGATACCAGCACGACGGCCAGCAGTGATATTGCGAACACCCACCAGTAGAGCTGTGAGCGGTAGGCATACGTGCTGTAGTAGTAATCCATAATATGGTAGCTTACAGGCGTTGCTATTACGAAGCATATCAGCTGTATGATTATGTATTTCTTATTGAACATCTGCAGAATCTCCGATATGGTTGCTCCGTGCACTTTCCTTATGGCGATTTCCTTCTTTCGGAACGATGTTTCGAAAATCAGAATTCCTATGATACCCATGATGGATATCGTAATGGCTATGGCTGTGAATATTGACACTAATTGAATGAGCTTCTGCTCCTTTTGGTACTGTTGGCCGATTTCATCATCGAAGAAATTCAGTTTGACTTCTTCTAGGTTGGCTCCCGGTTCGATTTCTCCTACAACGCTTTTTACAGCCTTGAGCATATCGTTGTATGTCATGTTAGGATTGCTTCTTATGTACAGATATCTCTGCATGCGCCAAGGCGATTTGCCGAAGACGTAGAAGGCAAACGGTTCCGTTTCGTATTGGAGGGAACGGTATTTGAAGTCCTTGCAGAAACCGGCAATGTCTGTTTCTTCGATGTGTCCATAAACTTTATCTTCGAGCGTGATGTTGAATTTTTTCTTTGCACTTTCGTTGAATATGAAAATACCTTTTTCGCATTTCTCGTCGGCCTTGGTGAAGTCGCGTCCTTCTATAATCTTGATGCCCATGAAGCGGAGGAAATTGTAGGCTACAGGGTAGCAGTTGAAGTTTATTTGTTGTCCTTTGAAGTCGCGTCCCCAACCCATTCTGCCGTCAGCCACCAGCGGACCGTCTGCCCAGGTGATGTCCTTTATTTCCGGTCTTTTGAGCAGTTTTTCGGTGTAAACGTCTTGGTTGTCCACAGTTACTGGAACCTGTGCCGTGTACAGCATTGATTTGTTGAATCCCATGTCGTAGTTCATCATGAAGTCGTATTGCTTCTTGATGAAGATTGTGCAGATTATGAAAGCCATAGATATTGTGAACTGCAGTCCTATCAGCACGTATCTGAAGATTTTTCCGTGTGTAGGGAGACCCATCGCACCTTTGAGCGCCATTGCAGGCGGGAATGATGTTGTGTACAGCGCCGGATACAGACCTGATATGGCTGTCATGAGAAGTGCGGCAACAACAGTTATGATGCATATAGGAATATGTCGGCCGAAATCTATAGGGCAGTCAACTAGGTTGGCGTAAGTAGAGTTCTTGAACAATGTTATGATAACTATGGCAATGATAAGCGAGATTGCAACCAGAACTGCCGATTCCCATATAAATGACATGACGAGCGAGAATCTCGACGAGCCGAGTATCTTGCGCGTATTCACTGATTTTAGTTTCACCGGAACCTGCGCCATGAAGAAGTTCACGTAGTTTATCAGCGTGATGATGAGTGTCAGGATTGAAATGGCAAACAGTGTCAGCGTCGTCGTCTTGTTGCCCTTGAACTGCTGTCCTTCCAGAGCTTGGTCGAAATACATGTCTTTAAGAGGAAGAAGATGCATGATATGGTCTTTCATGGCTTCTTTCACATTTTTCTCTGTAGCTCCTTTCCCTGCAAGATTTGAATTTATTTGGTAGGGTGTCCAGTTTAACGTTCCCAATTTAGCCTACATTTTTAAGCTGTTTGGTACGTTCTGTAACCCAGTTTATGGACATGTGCTTCTTTGCA
>MNQS01000053.1 GCA_001915545.1 Bacteroides sp. 43_108
GGGAGAAATAAGGAGAAATTATCCCCAATGTAAAGGAGGAAAATATGGAAATAAGAAAGATTTGTCAATGGTGCGGAAAGCCATTTATAGCTCAAAAGACAACAACCTGTTATTGTAGCCACCAGTGTTCCAATCTTGGCTACAAGGAACGCATCAGGGAACGTAAGCGACAGTTGAAGCGATCGCAGGAATTATTGCAACCCCGACAAGCAGCCGAGGGGCAGGACTTCTTCTCTTTTGCCCAAGCCGCAAAGTTGATGGGTGTTACCCGGCAATACATCTATAAACTAGTCAAGGAATCCAAACTGCGGGCATCCCGTCTGAGTGGGAAAAAGTCGCTCATCCGCCGTGCGGACATCGAGCTAATGATGAAGACCAAGCCTTACGAACGTATCATGCCCAAAGAGGACTTTGACATCACCGAGTATTACACCGCTGAGGAGATTGCACAGAAATATAAGGTCAATGCCAAATGGGTATGGACTTATACACGACAGCACAAGGTCCCGAAAGTGAGAATCCGCCAGTTCAACTATTACAGCAAGAAACATATTGATGCTGCCTTTGCAAAATATGAGGTGGACTCCGACCTGACTGAATGGTACACTCCCGAAGATATTCAGGAGAAATACGGCATGACACGTGTCGCCATCCGTTCGCACGTCTACCGTAACAACATTCCCTCAAAGAAAGAACACGGGCAGATATTCTACTCCAAACTCCACTTCGATCTTTCCAAGACTGCTGAACAGGAGAGCAAGGCGGAATATTACACGGTCAAGGAGGCAATGGAAAAATTCAAACTCTCTCGTGACTCGGTGTACGGTATTTTACAGTTCCACCAGATTCCCCGAGAAAAGAACGGGCGCTTCGTCCGCTTCCTGAAAGTGGACTTTGACCGGGTGATGGGTGTCCGTAAGTGACCTGATTATAGGCTACCGTAAATTATTCCAAAATTAATCTTCACTGAAGGTGGTCTGCATGGTTACATTACAGTGATTTGCCAGCGAATTAATAACAACCATAAAAAATATAACATTATGAACGATTGTAAAACCGTAACATTAAGAACACGTCCTTTGAAAAACAGGATGCTGTCGTTTTATCTGGATTATTATCCTGGGTATAGAGACAAAGAAACAATGAAAGTTATCCGTCATGAATCGCTTGGCATCTATATATATGCCAATCCGAAGAACAAGCGTGAACAGGACTTCAACGAGGTAATGGCCGAGAAGGCTGAAGCCATCCGTTGCCGCAGGTTCGAGTCGGTAGTAAATGAACGGTATGATTTCTTCGACAAGTACAAACTCAAGGCTGATTTCCTGGAGTATTTCCGTAATCAGCTCCGTAAACATGACCCAAAGTGGGAATTTGTCTATCTCCATATCTCCATTTCAGCAACTTCGTGCATGGGAAATGTACTTTTGAGGAGCTCGACATTGATCTCTGCAACAAGTTCCGTGAGTATCTGTTGACGGCAAAGAAACTCAAGCGTAACGGACACATCACACGAAACTCCGCATCGGGATATTGGTCTACATTCAGGGGACTTCTGAAAATCCTCTACCGTAACGGGCTGATCCGCAACAACGTCAATGACTTCCTCGAAAAGATCGAGACCGAGGATGTAGTCAAGGATTATCTTTCAGTGGAAGAACTCTACAAGCTGGCTGAGACACCCTGCAAGAAGCCCGTGCTGAAGACGGCATCGCTCTTCTCCTGCATGACCAGCCTGCGCATCAGCGACATCCTCGCCCTCTGCTGGGAGGACATCGTGGACTATTCGGCCGGTGGCAAGTGCGTACACATCATCACCAAGAAGAACCGCTCCGAGGACATCATCCCCATCAGCGAGGAAGCACTGGACCTGATCGGTTACAGCCCTGACAAGCGGGGAATGGTATTCAAGGGATTACAGCGCTGCTGGACCCAAACCTACATGAAAGGGTGGATCCGTTCGGCTGGAATCACCAAGAAGATCACATTCCACTCCTATCGTAGAACATTCGCTACGCTGCAAGCGGCTGCCGGAACGGACATCCGCACCATACAAAGCATGATGGCTCACAAGAGTATAACCACAACCCAAAGATACATGAAAGTAGTGGACAGCAACAAGCGTGAAGCCAGCAAGAAAATCACCCTGATGCGGAAAGACTGACAGGCATTTTGACCACCTGTTTTAGCGGATATAGTTTGATTTTGAGCGAAAAATCGAACTATATCCGTAATTTTTGTGTAAAATCGTATGATTATAACTCATTATTTATCAGTATCTGGAATAACGCACATAACTTTGGCGTACAGTAATTCCAAATAGTGATAGAAGATGACAAATACAGAACAAATCCGAACTAAGAAAATAAGTTTTATCCTTGCGCTATCCGTTATCATTTTTGCAGCCATAGCCACTTATTTTACCCTTTGCCATGACATCAACATCATGCGCATAACAACTCCTGTAATTCTCGGACTGGCGATGTCCATCATATTGTGTGGAGCCCTGCAGAAATTTTTCTATAATTGGCTGACGAAAAATCCCATCCAATCCTCTTTTGGTGAACAATCCTCTCCTGTTATAGAATCAGAGAGCACCACAGAGCCTGTTTGTATTGCCGAAACACCACCTACCGAACAACCGGCGGATTCTTCTGAACAGGAGTATTCTCCGTCCCTACAGTCAAGTCAAGAGCCTGTCGTCCCCGATTGTTCCAATGAATCTCATTTGGAAAAGTATGATTCCATTCTGGAAGAACTCAAAGAAAAAGAATTGAAAAGGCAAGTAAAAGTTATGGATGCGATTCGGGAATATGTAACCATCAAGACTGCCCCCTATCTCTCCAAAGAGGCTATAGCGACTCTCATTTCCAACATTGAGTACATGGCTTGTGATCAGCCGGAGCTCTACAAACCGATTCGTTCCAATGACAATCCGCTACGGTCACCGGGACTTCGTCATCTGGCGTGGAATGTAGGTGAACGATTGAGAGTACCATTGGCGAAAAGAGCCGTCTTTATCAAAGCATCATTTCCATACGAACTCGAAAGCGCGAGTCATGAATATCTCAGACTTAATTTGCGGGATCAGGTAGCAAGTCAGATTCCAATTGATGTACCTGAAAAGGGAGACTATCGCTTCCATTTGGAAACAGATAACGATGAGTCGTAACAA
>MNQS01000023.1 GCA_001915545.1 Bacteroides sp. 43_108
GGGGAATACCTAAAGATACAAAAAAGCCAGCTAATTCGCAACACTTTGTGTATGAATTAGTTGGCTAATTTTATTCTATTTACTGAATATCCCTAATAAGACTATGAATAAGTATAACCGTACTTGGATTGCCTTCGCCAATAAGAAAAGGTGTAGGCATGCTGATGCTATAAATACCTTAGGGTTTATTTCTTGGATAAAGCTTAGTGTTGTATTATTCTATTCTTACCATCCATGCCAACTGCACGAAATAATCATTTGACCAAATATCAAGCTCTTTTGGATTGCGAACGAAAGGCAATACATCTTCTTTCACTTGTTTTATATCAGCTGTAGAGAGACGCTCAATGAGTTTATCCTTGAATAACTCTGGAGTAATATCCTCATTGTTGAACTGCTTGCATCGTTCTGCCAAATGAGTAAAATCCAGAGGAACATTATGTCGTACATACCATTCAAAGTCGTACCAATCACGACCTTTTACTCTATTTCTCCATGCACGATACACCAATGCGTGCATCTTGCCTGCAAATAAGTCTGGAAGTGTAAAACAACGAGTCATAAATGAATATGGCTGAAGCAATAACTTCTGTTCAGTCTTGAAGTTCAACGGTGGACAAGTATCTACTTCCATCTTTATCTTTATAGCCTTATCTGTCTGGAAAGTCACATCATACACATCAGTATTATCTTTAAGAAATGCCGATTCGACCTTTCCAAAATTCTTCTTATCTTTTTTCTTTATTTCAACTTCACGGCCTACCATAGCAAAGGCGTCAATGATAGCAGGAAAATATTTCGTAAAATCGAATTTGTCATCTTGCGCAAGCAGTGAGAAATCCATATCCTCACTGAAACGCTGCAAGCCGTGAAAGATTCTCAAGCATGTTTCACCATAGAAAGCAGCTGACTCAAAAAAGCCTCCGGCATACAGACCTGCAAGTATCACTTGCTGGTTCACTTCAAATATGGCGTTTCTCTTGTGTTGCTCTGTTGTTAAATCATAACTGGAGAGCATATTATCGAATATTTCATTTTTCATCGTCTCAAGAATTTTAAAAGTGTCGAAATTGAATCAGCCTTTTTGCCAACCTTTATATAGTCTTCGAATATGGTTTCATCCATCTTGTTGAACTCATCCATATCCATGCGAATATCCTGCTCAAGATATATCTCTACCTCCTTCATATAACGAAGAATGACTTTTGAGGAATTGGCAATCAAATCACACAATGCCTTTTCCGGTGATGCTATAAGAAATGCATAATTATCCTTATACATACTCCTTACTCCTATCGGAAATGCCTCTTTTGAAATATATTTGTAGTCATAATTGCCGACTGGAGTTTGAAAGCTTCGGGGATGTTTTACTGTCATTGATTGATGAACATATACGGCCTCGGGGATAAGTCCATAATATCGTAGTGCAGTAGACATTGAAATATACGAAGGTATGTAGAGATGATTGGCAATCAACTCACTCGATAGAGTCTTTCCTAAAAGTTTTGGGTTGACCACATAAAGTCCTCGCTTCAGTCTGATGATAACCCCCTGTTTTTCTAGCCAGGTTACTTTCTTATTAGCCGACTTAAGTTCCGGATATAACGATTCTATGATTGAAGTCGTTACTGGAATGGTTCCTATTTCACTTAATTGTCTATCCATACAGCAAATGTAGCAATAATTTGAACAATAAAAGAAACAACACTTCTTTTTCTGTTCAAAATATTACTACTCTATAGTAATCTAAAAAATGCGATTATCTTGTCGTATAGAATTGAATACATTCCGTCCGTCTGACGAGTATTAACAAGCAGAAGTCAATATGGGTGGAAGGATTCTCTGCTGACATCTAAACTAATACCATTATGCTTTCCCAGATAAAAGATACCTTTGTTAGAGCTTTTGAAATTAATAAAGATATTATAAACTGCGATTTTCATATTATTGTATGGAGCAAAGACAAAGAGAATACAGCAATAACAAATCTTAAACAACCCCATTATAGGATATAGAACAAGAACTTATATTATTTATCCACTTATATCAGATTCGTATTAAATTGTATTCTCCATTAAGTACACCCTCTCAATAAATGCAGTGCTTTAGTTGCTCTATTTTGACATTTTTTCTTTAACGAACTTATACCATGATCCGAAAGTCAAAAGGTGTGATGTTTCGTTGTATCTTGCTATCAATTCATTAAGATATTCCGGTTTACAGACTTCTGAAGTATCATTCTTATCGTACTTCAGATTACGCTCTGCAAGCATTGCCTTCAGATATTTCAAATGGAAAGCCGCCTTATTCCACCTGCACGGATTTATAGATCCCATATCTTCAGGATTGTCAGTCTTGACATTGTAGTAGCGAAGGTAATCAATCATATCTCTCGTATTGGGATTGTCTTTGAATAAGCGCCTGTTGCCTAAAAACCATGTTTCCATGCACACTTTTTGTTCGAAAACAACAATTTCAAATCCTTTAGGAAAGGTATTCTCATTTTTCAGATATTCGTTTAAATTTTTTCTATGTCGGCCCTTGTTTCATCTTCCGTGTCAAGGCACACCATCAAGTAATCATAGGTATTGCCACCCTTTGAGTTGATTTCGTTTATATCCTTGACTGAGTTGACGACATGCCGATAGATATGAGGAATTCCATATCCACAAAAAAGATAGTATGAATAGTTGGTCAGATCGCGTGCATCATAAATCCTGTGCATTTTCGGTGCAATGATGGAAAGCCAAGCGGGGTATACCGACATTTCGGTCTTTTCTCCCTCTACTACTATATATGCATTCATTCTACCCCCTTGCGATATGCGTTAGTCTGAACAAGCTGCATAAAAGCATCATGTTTGGAATGTTCACCAATCTTGAGATCAGCGGCTGTAAGAACTTTTAAGTTGCAACGATTACGGGTTACAACTTTCCATTTTTGGAACGGAATTGAGTTTATGATATAAGGATGATGACTTGTGATTATCACCTGAATATCCTGGTCTGCATCAAGTATCTGATCGGCCAATTGATCTATACAGTTAACACCCAATCCGTTCTCAAATTCGTCAATGAGAATGATATCTCCATCTTGCGCCAAGACAAGAAAAGTTATTTGAGAAAGGGTACGGAACATACCGGAAGATATACTATCCTGCATAATCCATGCATCGACCCATTTTTCCTTGATTTTAAGAACTGGATACATAGTATCGTTAAAGAGTGGTTCCAATGAGAAATCAATATCTTCAATGTTTGTAAAGATACCCATAAACAGTTCCTTGATTTTTTCAAACTGAGGAAGACCCTGTCTGCGAAGTATGAACAATTTTTCAATAGGACTGAGGTAGCGATTGTTGTGTACTTCATTAAGTTCTTTTATCTCATCTCTTTTTGTGGAAAGAAATGGAGACAACCTTATTCCGTCATTGTAGTTCTCCAATTCAAAAACCTGATGGAAAGCTTTAAATACAGGCTTTATTTCATCCTCTTCCTTCAACAGGGCTATTGCACTTTTTGCGGTATCAAGCTTAACAGTCTGTTTGTCATTGAACATAATCTGATCATTTTCCCTACTAATAATCAGATTGTCCCCACGTCGCAGAGATTCGCAGATAATCGGATATTCTTGCTTATCACGTCTAAAATAGCTGGAACTGTCATCTGCCGTATCAAATTTGCCTGTCCATTGATAGGTATTACCACTATCTTCAAAAGTAATATCCCATTCAAGACCATTATAGGAACCGCCATTGGCAATGTTTGAAATATTTTTGATGACACGCAGAATAAGAGTTTTTCCAACTCCTGACGCACCCACCAGTAATGTTAGATAGTCATCGAAAAATAAATCTCTGACATTCCATCCTGTTAGGTGGTTTATTACTGTGATTCGTTTGAGCTTCATTATCGAAAAATTAAAAGTCTATGACACTTTCACCTATAAAAGCGCGTTTCATATTTCTCCACCATTATTTTCTCCAGAAAAAATTAATGATGATTCGAGTTTATACAGCAAACAAAAATACATATTATATTTTTAATTTAAAAATAAGATTTAGAGTTTTTCAGATAACGAAAAACGAATAAAGTATAAAGAATTATTAACCATCAGAGATTAGTGATGCTCAACATTAACAACTAATCTACTACCATTTTACAGTAAAATAAATTTTCAACTAAAAATATTACAAGAAATAAGTTCTGAAAATGTTCTGTTCAGAACAGAATGCAGATACAGCAACATTAATTCCTTTGATATACAACTTAAGCGACATGTTTCTACAAAGAAACAAAGTAAGACTCAAATAAAATTTATTCAGCCCCAACAAACAAATCGCACGGGCTCATATATGTAACTACGAGGGCTCAGAAACAAAATTGCGAGGGCTCGAAAATAAATTTCTGGGCGCTCGGAATAAAAAACATGAGGGCACGGAATGGTTGTTGCGGGCGCTCGTGTTGTTCTTGATGGTGTTGTGTGCGTCGTTTTTCAGTGGGATAATGGCAGTTTTGAATCAAGTTAGACGGGATGATGGTATTAGAGCAAGGGATAAGAGGATGGCTGATGGGGGTATACGAAAAAAGGCCACGCAGCGGGGAAATGCTCCTTACCTCCGGGTGGCCTTATGATTATAGTTTTATGAAATTGAGAGTAATCTTGCGGATTACTGGTGCTGTTCGCGCAAAAGGTCGTTCACGGTCTTTACCGGGTTGAAGGTTGAGAGAGGAACTTCAACGAAGATTGTGTTCCAGTCGCTCATGGCTCCGTTCCAGAGTCCCGGGAGTTCGAGCGCCTTGAGTTCGCGTCCGTTCTTGCTCTTGTTTGAGATGAATCCTGCGTTGTGGTCAACGAACTTTGTGAGGTCGAACTTGTTGCCTTTGTAGTCCTTAACGGCGCAGACGAGGTCTACCGGATTGAAGTGTGTGCCCTTCTTGAACATTTCAACACTTTCAGGGTTTGAAGAATCGATCTGCGAGCTTTCGAGAATCTGAAGCGAGATTGTTCCGTCAGCGTTGTATGCGAGGAACGGACCTCCACCCGGTTCGCCTACGTTTCTTACCATTCCGCAGACACGCATAGGACGGTCGAGCTTCTTTCTGAGATAGATTGCAAGTTCGGAATCTTCAAGGTCCTTGATCTTAGGATTTCTGCAGCAGAGGTTGCGCTGAACGAAGCGTATCATTTCCTCGAGCTGTGCGTGGGTGTAGACACCAGAATCGAGTATGGTGAGGTATTCGAATGCTTTCTTCTGGAGAGATACGAGAACGCCGGCGAGGAGTTTCTTATAGTCAACAGTGTCGCCCTTGAGTCTGTCTGGAACGACGTTGTCAATGTTCTTGATGAAGATTACATCGGCATCGAGGTCGTTTAGGTTCTCGATGAGTGCACCGTGGCCGCCCGGTCTGAAGAGCATGTTGCCGTCTTCGGTTCTGAACGGTTCGTTGTCGGCTGTAGCGGCAAGTGTGTCTGTGCTCTGCTTCTGCTCTGAGAATGTGCCACTGAACTCAACGCCGAACTTCTTGCCGAACTCTGGTGCCTTTTCTGCAACGAGGGCTTCGAACATCTTGCGGTGCTCAGGCGATACGGTGAAGTGTACATTTACCTTTCCGTCCTTGCCGGATGCATACATGGCTCCTTCAACGAGGTGTTCTTCGAGAGGAGTACGTGCACCGTCGGCGTATTTGTGGAAGAGGAGAAGTCCCTTAGGGAGCTTGCCGTAGTTGAGTCCGTTCTCGCCGAGAAGACAGCGCACAACATCCTTGTACTGCTTGGCCTCAACAAGTGCATCAATGCCCTTGCCGTATGCCTTGACGCATGATTCGTCGAGAAGCTGGCTGAACGCAAATTTATGGATTTCGGCGAAGAAGGTCTTTATGAAATCTGTATCAGGCTCGTCAGACGCGCCGTCAGCAAATTCGAACAGGTTCTTGAACATTCGGCTGGCGGCTCCTGATGCAGGAACGAACTTCAGCACGACGTTATCCCCTTGAAGATATGTTTCCCATGCTGAAGAGTAGCCGGCTTTCTCTTCGGGAGTGAGCACCATTATGCCCTGCTCTGCCGATGCCGCTGAATAAAGCTTGATGAATGGGAAACCTTTCTTGAAACAATCAATCTGCCTTTCAATGGTTTCTTCAGAAATACCTTTCTGCTGAAGAAACAATTTATCGTTCTGTGTTAAATTAACCATTTGTGATTATTTAAAAAGTTACTTTTAGCGGTTCAAATATACAAAATTTATTGCAAGATGGAATCCGTATGCTTGTCAAAAATTCATACCTTTGCAAATAAACACATCTGAATGTATATGGGCGAACTTGAATTCATGACAGACGAGGAAAAGAGGCAGTTTGCCGATCTGTCGGACAAACTCAGGGGTCTTACGGAGGACTTCCTAAGCAAGGAAGATTTTGATGCCGTAACGGATATGATGGCAACGGCGGGTGAGCACTCGCAGGCGCTGAAGGAATGCTTCGGCCTGAACGAGAAAATATTCGACCTGCAGACTGCCATCATCACTGCCGAAGAAATAGGCATGGGACGCGCCGCCATATTGAGCATTCTGCTCCGCGGATGCGTTGCGGCCGAAATGATTGACATTGACGGAGTGAGGAGCAGATTCGGTGACGATGTGGCCAACATTATACATGGACTCATCAAGGTAAATGAACTATACTCGAAGAATCCGGCAATAGAAACAGAGAACTTCCGCGACCTGCTTCTGTCGTTTGCCGAGGACATGAGAGTGGTGCTGATAATCATTGCCGACCGCGTGAACCTGATGAGGCAGATAAAAGACCGCGGTACGGACGAGGAAAGACAGAGGGTGGCCAAGGAGGCGAGCCAGCTCTATGCTCCGCTGGCGCACAAGCTTGGACTGTACGTGGTGAAATCGGAACTTGAGGACCTGTCGCTGAAGTATCTGGAGCACGACACGTACTACATGATAAAGGAGAAGCTCAGCGCTACGAAGAAGGCCAGAGACCAGTACATAACGAACTTCATAGCTCCGGTGGAAAAAAAGCTCAAGGAGGCCGGACTGAAATTCCACATCAAGGGAAGGACAAAGAGCATACACTCGATTTGGCAGAAGATGAAGAAACAGAAGTGCCAGTTCGAAAACATATACGACCTGTTTGCCATAAGAGTAATCCTCGACTCGGAACTCGACAAGGAGAAGCAGGACTGCTGGCAGGCCTACTCCATCGTGACGGACATGTATCAGCCAAACCCGAAGCGTCTGAGAGACTGGCTGTCGATTCCGAAGAGCAATGGATATGAGAGTCTGCACATCACGGTGATGGGACCTGAGGGCAAATGGGTGGAGATACAGATACGTACGGAGAGGATGGACGAGATTGCGGAACGCGGACTTGCGGCGCACTGGAGATACAAGGGTGTGAGAGACGGCGGTTCGAAGCTCGACGAATGGCTCAACGACATACGCACGGCTCTGGAAACGCACTCGACATCGGACGAACAGCTGGTGGACCAGTTCAAGGTGGACCTCTACTCGGACGAAGTGTTCGTGTTCACTCCGAAGGGCGACCTGTTCAAACTGCCTAAGGGTGCAACGGTGCTCGATTTCGCATTCCAGATACATACGAACGTGGGAAGCCACTGCTGCGGAGGACGTGTGAACGGCAAGAACGTGCCGATGAGGACTCAGCTGAAGAGCGGCGACCAGGTGGAGGTGCTGAC
Organism: Bacteroides sp. 43_108; assembly: GCA_001915545.1. Lineage (GTDB taxonomy): Bacteria > Bacteroidota > Bacteroidia > Bacteroidales > Bacteroidaceae > 43-108. The sequence continues at coordinate 7,708 of MNQS01000023.1, forward strand.
TTCGCAGAACCAGATGCCGAAGAGGGACTGGCTGACGTATGCCATCACGACGAAGGCAAAGAGCAAAATCAGACAGTCGATAAGCGAGCAGGAGCTCAAGACGGCTGCGTATGCAAAGGAAACGATTGAAAGAAAATTCAAGAACAAGAAGATTGAATATGACGAGCCTGTGATGATGAGGCTCATAAAGAAACTCGGATACAAGTATGTCAACGAGTTCTACAAGGCCATACATGAGGAAACGATTGACGTGAACAACTTCATCGACATGTATGTGGAGGCATACAAGAGGGCAAAAGAGATTGTGGAACCGGGACAGCAGATAAGTGCCGAGAACTACAACATCAACAACGGTGCGGAGGATGAGCATCTGGAGTCGAGCAAGGATGTGCTGGTGATCGACCAGAACGTGAAGGGCGTGGAATACTCGCTGGCGAAATGCTGCAACCCTGTGTACGGCGACGACATTTTCGGATTCGTGACCATCAACAGAGGCATAAAGATTCACCGAAAGGACTGCCCTAACGCCAAGCATCTGAGGGAAGGACTGGGATACAGATTCATCAAGGCAAGATGGGCCGGCAAGGGCAACAGCAAGTACAACGCTACGCTGCGCATCGTGGGCAACGACGACATAGGCATCGTGAACAACATCACGTCGATTATCTCGAAGGAGAACGGCATAATGCTGCGCTCCATAGACATCAAGTCGGACGACGGACTGTTCCAGGGTACGCTGACGGTGATGATAAGCGAAACGCGCCAGCTGGAGAACCTGATAAAGAAACTGCGCACCGTGAAGGGTGTGAAGAACATAACCAGATAAAACCTACCGTAAAAAAAAAGAATGAAAACCCAACTGATTTTGGTCGGAAAGACCGATTCAAAGATTTTCAGTGAAGCGATAGACATTTATGTCGGCCGGCTCAAACACTACATCACGTTCGAGCCGGTCGTCATACCTGACATAAAGAACACGAAGAAGCTTACAGAAGAACAGCAGAAGAAGCTTGAAGGCGACTGCATTCTGAAACTGATTCAGCTGGGCGACACCGTGGTTCTGCTAGACGAGGCCGGGAAGGAAATGAGGTCGGTGGAGTTTGCCGAATGGATGCGCAGAAAGATGAATGCGACCAGCCGGAAACTGATTTTCGTAATAGGCGGACCTTACGGATTCTCGAAAGAGGTGTACGAACGGGCGGACGAGAAGATTTCACTTTCGAAGATGACTTTCTCGCACCAGATGGTGAGACTGATTTTCGTTGAACAGCTCTACAGGGCCATGACGATTCTCAACGGTGAGCCTTACCACCACGAATGAGGAAACGGGCATAGACGGGAAGATGGTCGCTGAAGCCTCCAAGGTATTTCATGCCGAAATATGTACGGCGGGGCTTCTTGCCTCCGAAGGCGATGTCATCCTCAATAAGGAATGGACGAACGGCTATGCCTGATGCAGAATAGGATGTACTCATATAGTTGTCGGCATCGAGGAGGTTTCCGTTTACAAGAATCTGGTCGATGGTGTCCCACTCGCCGTTGTACTTATATGAGCCCTGCGGACGCGAGGCGTGCAGGTTGTATAGATTTTCCGAAACAGGATTTGATATGTTCTCGGCTGTTTCGGCTTTAAGGATTTCGACAAGAGGCGGAGAATCGGGACCGCTGTTGAAATCGCCCATGACGAGAACATTTGGATTGGTGCGCAGCGATATGACGGAATCGACTTGCTCTTTAAGGAATGAGGCAACGCACTCTCTGTCGGAAACGGCCTTACGGCCTCCGAGTTTTGAGGGAAGGTGGACTACAAAGACATCGAGAGTATCTCTGCCGTAGACTTTTCCGGAAACATAAAGTATGTCGCGCGTGGCACTGGCGGTTCGTGCACGAAGCGAGGTATGGGAAATAAGATGGAAGGAATATGGCATGTAGAGAAGTGCCACGTCTATGCCTCGCTCGTCGAGCGAATTTGTCATGACGTATTCATAGCCGATATACTTCAAAGGGGTGCGGTTGAGAAGGTCGTGAAGGACGGAATCGTTCTCGACTTCGCAGAGGCCTACAATGTCAACTGGACGTATGCTGTCGACTGACGTGATGACCTTGCCTATGGAACGAAGTTTGGCAAAATAACGAGTGCGGTTCCAGAACCTAGGCGAACCGCCGAGATATTCCTCGTCGTTTTTTCCTTGGTCGTGCTTTGTATCGAAAGCGTTCTCGCAATTGTACATCATAATGTTAAACACGTTCTGTGCACATGCTTTGAACGGACAAAAAAGATATGATGTACAAATAAAATATATGGTGAAGAACGTTTTCATAGACGGCTAACAAGGGAGACGAGGTAAATGGGTAGAGATATTCAAAAAAACGTGAGGCAGAAACGGTTATTGTTCCGTTTCTGTCTCAACATATTGATAGCATCCTGCATCGGGTTTCACACCGTTGCCTACCCGACTGACTCCATAGCGGTCGAGCGGATATTCGGCTGAAACGACCGGGTCGGCCATGCCTCTAGCCAAGGATGCAGAATCGAGTCTGAAATCGTAGAGGTAGTTGTCGGTATCGAGTTTTCGGAAATTCGACTGACGGAAGCAGTCGTTTTCTTCATTTTCGAATACGCAATCAATCATGTTTTCATCGGGGTCCTCTTCATCGTAGACAGTGTTCAGGAAACAGTGGTAGAACTTGTATACAAACGGTACACTTTCATCGTCGGAACGCTCACCGAAGACTTCATCCTTGGCACCGCCGGTGATGACGCAGTTGGTGAACGATGCATTCTGAAGCGGACAGGTTTCTTCGCCCAATACATTTGTAAACAGGAGGGCATTGCCGTAGCCTCCGCTCCATGGATAGAACTGTACAATTGTACAATGCACGAAATCGGAATTTCCTCCTACGATGTTTACGCAATAGCCTTTTGAGTTGGAGATTTGAGAATTGTATACACGTGCAGAACAGTTCTCCAGATAGAGTCCGTCGCCTGCAACATTGTGTATTACAGAATTTTCAATCTCTATGCTTTGCGTCTCGGGCTTTGCGGATGTACATGATATGCCGAATCGTCCTCCGTGTATGTCTGTATGATTGAGCACACAGCGCGCTCCGTCCTTGACTACTACTCCACCCCACTGTGCATCAAGTCTGTCGTAAGGGAGTCCGTCGAGAATGTTGTCGGTTCTGTCACCGCGCATCACGACTTCCTCTTCGAGTGTTCCTTCGCTGTGAAGCTCACCAAAGACGATGAGTTTTGCTTCGCTGTGGAAATAGAGTTCTGAACCAGGCTGAAGCTTCAGCACAGCACCGCTGTCAACAACGAGGCTGTCGTAGATGAGATATGGTCTGGTCTTGGTGAACTCCGTATCCGAAGAGATATGTTCTCCGCGCATGATTATGGCATCGCGACCGTACGCCATGAGCTTGACAGACTGGCGTACACCGCTTTCAAGATTGAAAATGAGAGAATCTTCTACCAGCACAGGAGAATCGGAATCGTGAGGATCGACTGTTACTTCCACGAAAACATAAATGCTGTCCTTATTGTAAATCTCGACATCAGAGAAAGTGGTTCCCGACTGGCCGTCGATGTTCACTCTGAAACCGGAAGTTCCTCCGCTGGCAAGATAGGCTGAAGAAATGCGTATGCCTTTGCTGTTTCGGTTGTACACCTTCATTCGCTGCGTTGACGAACCGATTGACGTAAAGATTGTGTCAAAGCTTACGGTGTCGGTCGAGAACTCCAGACGTGCTCCGGAGCTGACGGTGAACGACTCTTCATTTGTACAAGCCGCGATGCCCAACACAGACATCAGTATTATGATTAAGCGGGAAGTAATGTTCATATACAATTATAAAATAGAAATATTAAAAAAGAAGTGTTTCACATTGATACGGGCGTATAGCCCTGATAGTATCAACGGGAAACACTTCTGTTTATTATAGACTATGCCCCGCAAAAAGAAGGGCTGTCGGAAAATTCATCATTTCACAGGAATGTTCTTGAGAATGGCAAGCATGTGTCTCCAAACCATATCTACTGTAGGGATGAGCAATCTTTCTTCTGGAGAGTGAACTCCGCGCAATGTAGGTCCGAAAGAAATCATGTCCATTTCTGGATACTTCTCGCTGAAGAGTCCGCACTCAAGACCTGCGTGGATAGCTTTCACCTCAGGCTTCTTGCCGAAGAGTTCGACGTAAGTATCTACAGCAATCTTCAGGATTGCAGATTCCGGATTAGGTTTCCATCCTGGATAACCGTCGCCGGTCTCTACCGTTGCTCCGGCAATCTCGAAGGCAGAAGCTACAGTATGGCTCATGTTGTGGCGTGCGCTCAAGATTGAACTTCTCTGACTGCTTGTGATTACGATTTCGCCGTCAATCATCTTGACGCTTGCAAGGTTGGAACTTGTCTCAACGAGTCCTTCAATATCCTGGCTCATGGCAAGCACACCGTTGTGTACGCTCTGAAGTGCATAAATAAGTCCGGAAGCAGCCTTGCCATCTACGGCCTTGCATGCATCTGCACTTTCGAGAGTGAACTTGATGTTAGGCTCTGTTACAGAGAACTCGCCTTCTACTTCAGAAGCAAAAACATTCAAATCTACACGTACGTTTTCCTTTTCTGAAGCAGGCAGTGCACATACGGCATGTGCTTCTCTTGGAATTGCATTGTGAAGATTTCCGCCGTCGATTGAGCAGAGATACAAATCGTATTTCTTGTAGCAGTTGTAAAGGAATCTTGCAAGAAGCTTATTGGCATTAGCCCTGTTCTTATTGATATCATCGCCTGAATGTCCGCCTGTAAGACCGCTCACTCCTACCTTGAAGAAGAAATATCCTTCCGGAACATCTATCTCAGAATAGTGGAAACGTGCAACTGTGTTTGCACCTCCGGCACAACCGACGAAAATCTGGCCTTCGTCCTCGCTGTCGAGGTTGAGAAGATAATCGCCTGTCATGAATCCAGGACGGATTGCAAAGGCACCGGAGAGTCCTGTTTCCTCATCGCGTGTGAAAAGACACTCAACGGGTCCGTGCTCGATATCCTCAGAAGTAAGAACTGCGAGCGCTATCGCCATACCGATACCATCGTCAGCACCGAGCGTTGTGCCCTTAGCCTTCATCCATTCTCCATCGACATAAGTCTGTATTGCGTCCTTCTTGAAATCGAAATCGACATCGCTGTTCTTCTCGCATACCATATCCATGTGTGACTGAAGAACCACGGTCTTGCGGTTTTCCTTTCCTTTGGAAGCACCTTTTGAGATGAGCACGTTGCCGGCTTCATCGACCTTGCAAGGAAGGTTATGCTCTGCAGCAAAAGCCTTGAGAAACTCAATCATCTTTTCTTCGTGCTTAGAAGGGCGTGGTATAGCATTGATTTGACTGAAAATGTCAAATACAGCCTTTGGTTTCAAATCATTGTTGTTCATAATCATAATAATTACATTATCAATATTCCTAATTTTGGTTAAAAGCATATATGCGTCACTGCATAAACACTTTTAACAGCTATATTTGCACACAAAATTAATAAAGAATGCTGAAAATATTTCTCATTACCCTGTTAATTATTGCTGTATGCATGATTTTACTGTGCATATCTATAATTCTGAAAAAGAACGGCAGATTCCCGAAGACTCACGTTTCGGCCAATAAAGCCATGAGAGAAAGAGGCATCGGATGCGTACAGAGCCAGGACTTTGCAATGCGTAAAAAGAACCCGCATGCCATAGCAGAAAGAAGCCCAAGAAAATAAATTAGAATACAAACGAGAAACAAACAATTTATATCCAAATTAGAAATATGAAAACTAGAACTTTTTTCCGCAACGGTGTGGCACTGCTTGCCATCGCCGCCACTATGGTTGCATGCGGTGACAAAAACAACGAAAGCGCTAACAATACGGAAAATCAAGAAAACAGCAAAGTTGAATCTGCTTCGTCTCTGCGCATCGCATTCGTACAGATCGACACTCTTACAAACCAGTACGAATACTACAAGGACGTAAGCGAAAACTTCGAAAAGAAAAGAACCAATGCTGAGTCTACTGTAAACGAGAAAGGAAGAAGCCTTGCAAACCAGATGCAGGAGTTCCAGAAGAAAGCACAGTCTAACCAGTACACTCAGGAGCAGTTCAACAACGAACAGGCAAGACTTGCAAGACTTCAGCAGGACATACAGGAACTTCAGGGCAGACTCTCAAACAGCCTTCAGGAAGAATATCAGAAGGAAATGCAGGCTCTGACAGACACAATACAGAACTTCATAAAGATCTACGCTAAAGAGAAAGGCTTTGACTTCATACTCTGCAAGAGCAGCGGAATCGACAACGTTCTCTACGCCGGCGACCAGTATAACGTTACAGACGAAGTTGTAACAGCACTCAACAAGCGCTACAAGAACGCCAAGAAGGCTGACGAAAAGAAATAATTGAAAGCTGATATCTTAATATTCTCTATATAACAGAAACCGGCATGCATCAAAAATACTGAATGTGCATGCCGGTTTCTATTTTTCTGTGACCTCAAGAAGCCTCGGCTCACGACAAAGTTCATAGTCGTTGTCCACAAGCGAGGCATTCGAAAAAGCAACCTGCTTAAACGTATACATGTTATAGGCATTATGTATATGACCGAAAAGATGGAAACGAGGCGCAACTTCCATAACACGTTTCCATATACCCTTGTCGCCATAATGTCTGTTTTCCGAAAAATCCAGAATCTTGTAAGGAGGCTGATGCGTAATCAGCACATCTGTGTCTTCAGGAATTGCACGAATGTTCCTGTCATAACTGCCGTCTGCCAAATCTTCCATGAACATCGGCATACCGTACAGCTTCACACCTTCGATAATCACCGACGAGTTGCATAGATAATGCACATTGTCAGGAAGTCCTGTAACCTCAGCATCACAGAAGCAAGAGTCGTGGTTGCCGGCAATGAACACCTTGTGTCTGTACGGCAAAGACGAAAACCACCTTATGAAATCCTCCGCTTCATACACAGAACCGCTGAAGCTCAGGTCGCCCGAATGCACTACAACATCGGCATCGGGCAGATTTCCCAGCTTTCCATGCAAGCCGTGAGTGTCGGACATGTGTAGAATTTTCATTTGTCAAAAGTCTTATATGAATCCGAGAAGCAAAGACATCGCTTCATTTGCCTGAAAAAAGAAGCCGTATGCGCAGTCGAATGAAAAATCCTGCGCACACGGCTTCAGTTATCAATCATGTAAAAATAAATCTGCTTTAGTCAACATGCTGTACGCATCATTTGTCTTCAGGCAGATCAACCTTCAGACAAAGTTCGTCAAGCTGTTTCTGATCGATGCACGCAGGAGCATCAAGCATGACGTCGCGTCCGCTGTTGTTCTTAGGGAATGCAATACAGTCGCGTATACTGTCAAGTCCGGCAAAGATACTTACCCATCTGTCAAGACCGTAAGCAAGACCTCCATGAGGAGGAGCACCGTACTTGAAGGCGTTCATCAAGAAGCCGAACTGCTCCTGAGCTCTCTCTGGAGTGAATCCGAGAATCTCGAACATCTTCTCCTGAAGCTTAGGATCATGTATACGTATTGAACCACCGCCGACTTCGATACCGTTGCATACCATATCGTAAGCATCGGCTCTTACAGCTGCCGGATCAGTGTCAAGCAAAGGAATATCCTCGTCCATAGGATGAGTGAACGGATGGTGCATAGCCATAAGTCTGCCTTCCTCGTCGCTCCACTCAAACATAGGGAACTCTGTTACCCAAAGAAGAGCGAACTTATTCTTGTCGCGAAGACCGAGTCTCTCACCCATTTCAAGACGCAATTCGCAGAGTTGCTTTCTTGTCTTCATAGCGTCTGCACCGCTCAAGATGAGAATGAGGTCGCCAGGAGCAGCCTGCATCTTCTCCTTGAGTGCTGCAAGCACATCCTCTGAGTAGAACTTGTCGACGCTCGACTTGACAGAACCTTCCTCCTGAACTCTTGCATAAACAAGTCCCTTTGCACCGATCTGAGGTCTCTTGACAAAGTCTGTAAGCTGATCCATCTGCTTGCGTGTATAAGAAGCACATCCAGTTGCACATATACCTCCGATGTACTCAGCATCGTTGAATACAGCAAAATCACCCTTGCCCTTGAACACATCCATAAGTTCAACGAACTCCATGCCGAAACGCATATCCGGTTTGTCAGAACCGAAACGCTTCATGGCCTCAGCCCATGGCAGACGCAGGAAAGGCTTGTCGAATTCTACACCACGTATAGTCTTGAACAGATACTTGGCCATACCTTCGAAAGTCTGTATGATGTCTTCCTGAGTAACGAAACTCATTTCGCAGTCGATCTGAGTGAACTCCGGCTGACGGTCAGCTCTGAGGTCCTCATCGCGGAAACACTTCACAATCTGGAAGTATCTGTCGAAGCCTGCTACCATGAGAAGCTGCTTCAATGTCTGAGGGCTCTGCGGAAGAGCATAGAACTGTCCAGGATTCATTCTTGAAGGTACCACGAAATCTCTCGCACCTTCTGGAGTAGAACCGATAAGCATAGGAGTTTCAACCTCAAGGAATCCAAGGTTGCTCAGATAGTTTCTCACAGCAATGCACATCTCGTGGCGAAGCTCAAGATTCTTTCTTACGCACGAACGTCTCAAATCGAGATATCTGTACTTCATTCTGATGTCGTCGCCACCGTCGCTGTTGTCCTCAATTGTAAACGGAGGTACTTCCGATGCATTGAGCACCGTCAGCTTGTCCACGATGATTTCAATGTCGCCAGTAGGAATATTTGCATTCTTGCTGTAGCGTTCGTTCACAGTACCGCTTACCTGAATCACATATTCACGTCCGAGCTTGTTTGCTCTTTCGCACAGTTCGGCATTCTGCTCCTCGTTGAACACGAGCTGAGTGATGCCATAGCGGTCGCGAAGGTCGACGAATGTCATACCTCCCATTTTGCGTACCCTCTGGACCCATCCGGCCAAAGTGACGGTCTTGCCGGCATCCGAAATGCGCAGCTCACCGCAAGTTTGAGTTCTGTACATAATATATATATGTTATAAATGTTTGCTAATATGCAAAGGTATAGAAAATCTTGTGAAATACCAATAAAACAAGGTAAATGGCTCAGCACTGATTGTTTTAAATACAAACTGGGGATATCCAACATGCCACAAAAAACAAAACCAGCAAAGCTTTTATATTTAATTGCAGAATCAGGCAACATTATTCTATTAAAAAACAAAGAGTTCAAGTGAGTTTCCATATCTTTGTATCAGGAATATGATCTGCATAAATATTTCCCAAACCTATTTATACTATGAATCTATTTGCATTATACAATAATACAGTCTTTTACGAAAGATTTCCATTTCCTTATCCTATCATAAGCATCATCGACATACACACATAACACACTTATATACAATCTATCACACAGCAGCTAGATTCACTCCCTTTCAGGACAATTTCTTGATATAAGATTTTGAAAAAATGAATACTGAAAAAGATTATCTGAAATAAAATCAAAACTCACCAATACAAAATGACGAATAGAAAAAACTTACTTATTACTGCCATCCTTTGCGGAATAGCCGGCATGGCAGGAGCCGACAATCTTACAAAATTGAGAATGCACCACCCCATTGAGGTGCACAAACCGTTATTTACCGACTCCATAGACGTAAGAGGCCAGAAACATCAGCTGGAAAAAATTCTGCTTGAATCGATGGTTTCATTAGAAAACACAGCCGACAAGAATTCTACAGAACTGATGGCCGATACAACAGGCTTGTTTACTATACCGGTTTCTCAGAACAAAGAGTACAGCATCTGCGTACTGCATACGAGAATCCGCACCGACCGATTTGTCAATGCAGACCTAAAGTTCAAGACTCCAAACAGAATGGAGGTTTACATTGACGGAACCCGCTGTGCCGACAAACAAAGCAGAGAGGACTCCATTGCCAAGGCGCAGGAATGTACCACGGCATTACGCATGGAACCCGGAGTTACATACAATGTTGCAATTAAAATTCTGCTGGAACCGCAAGATACTACAGAAGTTGCAATGTCAGCAGAATGGGATGCCAAGTCCGATTCAACTGTGTCTATATCATGCGGGCCGGACATAAAAGGACGATTCCTTTTACCTAATACGGTATTCGGCAACCGCGTATCCAGAGTAAGCATATCTCCCGACGGGAAATACCTCCTTACACAGTACACAGACAAATATGATCTGAAAAGAAGCAATACATACACCATACTATCTGAAGTTAAAAGCGGCAAAAAGCTTGCAACATTTACACAAGGCTCAAAAAATCTGAATTGGACACCAAAGACGTCTCAACTTTACTATACAGCCACATCCGACAATGGAGTTAAAATCATAACAATCGATCCTAAAACGCTACAGGAGGAAGTTATAGCCGACAATGTTCCAGAAGAAAGCTTCAGATGGTCGCCAGATGAGAAATCACTATTCTTCTCACTACACGAAACAATCGAAGGAGACAAAAAACCGGTTCACCGTCTGTTAAGTCCATCAGACAGAGTGCCGAACACGCGTAACAGATGGTTTATATCCCGATACGACATCGGCACAGGATTGAGAGAACGCCTTACTTACGGACTCCGCTCATCCATACTGCACGACATAAGTGATGACGGAAGATACATGCTCTACGGAATGAGCGAATCTACACCCGACAAATGGCCATTCAGCAAATCTTCCCTTTACCGTATGGATTTGCAGACAAGGCGCATAGATACACTTATTGTAAGCGATGCTTTTATGGGAGGAGCATCTTTCTCACCAGAAGCAGACAAGGTTATTATTACCGGCGGACCTGAGGCTTTTGACGGAATCGGCAAAAACTGCGGTTCACATCCCATTGCCAACAATTACGACACACAGGCTTTCATACTGGACTGTGCGACAAAGAAGATAAATCCAATTACCAAAGACTTTGCACCGACTGTTTCATTTCTGCAATGGAACCGCTACGACAATTGCATTTACTTCAAGACAAGCGACGGTGACAAAGAACCTATATACAGATACGACCCGAAAAATGGCCGTTACGAAAAACTTCCATTGGAGGGAGATTGCGTCCGCAGCTTTTCATTGGCTTACAATGCACCTTATGCGGCATATACAAGTGTCACTGCAAGCAGCAGTTCAGCCGGCTATATGTTTGACATGAAGAAAGAAAGGACAACATTGATAGCAGACCCATATTCTGAATCAATAGCAGAAATCGAAATGGGTGAAATAAAGCCCTGGAACTTCACAGCCTCCGACGGAACAACGATAGAAGGATATTATTGTCTGCCGCCAGAATTTGATGAAACTAAAAACTACCCTCTAATTGTATACTATTACGGAGGAACTACGCCTACAACACGTTCGCTCGACACGCCATACGCAGCTCAACTGTTCGCTTCACGCAATTATGTTGTTTATGTAGTAAACCCAAGCGGAACCATCGGTTACGGTCAGGAATTCTCCGCACGCCACGTAAACGCCTGGGGAAAGCGTACAGCAGACGACATTATTGAAGGAACTCGCCAGTTCTGCAAGGAGCATCCATTTGTCAATGAAAACAAGATAGGATGTATTGGAGCTTCATACGGAGGTTTTATGACCCAATATCTTCAAACCAGAACAGACTTGTTCGCAGCCGCAGTGTCTCATGCCGGCATCAGCAATGTCACAAGCTATTGGGGCGAAGGTTATTGGGGTGTAGGCTACAATGCAGTAGCGGCCGCACAAAGTTATCCGTGGAGCAATCCAGAACTTTTCACAGAACAAGGTTCATTGTTCAATGCTGACAAAATCAATACCCCTCTTCTACTGCTGCATGGCACAGCCGACACAAATGTTCCTGTTGGAGAAAGCATACAGCTCTACAACGCTCTGAAAATTTTGGGCAAACCCGTAGAGTTTATTCAGGTTGACGGAGAGGACCATTTTGTGGCAGACTACACAAAACGCACCTTATGGCACAACAGCATTATGGCATGGTTTGCCAAATGGCTTCAGGATTCTCCAGAATGGTGGAATGACATTTATCCTGAAAAACGTTTACAGTGACAAGGATTCACGTTTTCCTACAGCTGTGTATAAAAAATATCATAAGCTTATCTCAAAACTGAAAAAGTGTCCTATCAGAAAAGCTATTGATATGTAAACACTATACTAAAAAGGTCGTATCAATCTCCTAAATTGGGTAATGATACGACCTTTTCAGTATTTTATGATGTTCAGATTTAAAATTCATACTCTCTAAAGTTGAGTATTGTCACCCATTTGGCCTCACAACATCAATCCAAACTCATCTTATTACGGGCAACTTTTCTGCTGAAATGCAGCAAACCGCTTAAACACAAAAAAAACATCCGAACAAAATTTTTCAATCTTGTCCGGATGCGATATAATCTATCAAACTAAAGGTTCTTGATTATTTAAGTATTCCAAGCTGCTTGAAGCACTTTGAGAGAACTTCCACACATGTCTCAACCTGCTCGAATGTATGTGTAGCCATGAGAGCAACACGTACGAGTGTATCCTGAGGAGCACATGCTGGCGGAATTACAGGGTTGATGAAAATTCCGTTGTCAAATGCAAGCTTAGTAACTTCGAATGTCTTTGCAACATCATGAACATAAAGCGGAATGATAGGGCTTTCTGTATCACCGATCTCAAATCCAGCTTCCTTGAAGAGCTTAAGAGCATAGTTTGTAACCTTCCAGAGGTTTTCCTGACGCTCAGGCTCCTGCTGTATGATGTGCAGAGCCTCCATTGCAGCAGCTGTAGCTGCAGGAGTGTTGCTGGCACTGAATATGTATGTTCTTGAGTTGTGTCTCAACCAGTTGATTGTATCTTTGTCAGAAGCGATGAAACCTCCGATAGATGCGAGCGACTTACTGAATGTACCCATGATGAGGTCAACATCGTCTGTAACACCGAAGTGGTCGCAAGTACCGCGTCCGTTGCGTCCGAAGACACCGATACCGTGAGCTTCGTCAACAAGAATAGAAGCATTGTACTTCTTCTTGAGCTCTACGATTTCAGGAAGTTTCGCAAGGTCACCTTCCATAGAGAAAAGTCCGTCAGTAACAATAAGCTTGATGGCTTCAGGACGGCATCTCTTGAGCTCGCGCTCAAGGTCGGCCATGTCATTGTGCTTGTAGTGAAGGAAAGTCGAATATGAAAGACGACGTCCGTCAACAATAGAAGCATGGTCTCTGTCATCTCCAAGGATGTAGTCGTTTCTTCCTGTAAGACAAGAAACAACACCTTCGTTTACAGTAAATCCTGTTGAATACACCAGAGCCTCGTCCTTTCCGACGAACTCTGCAAGCTCATGCTCGAGCTGTATATGGAGGTCGAGTGTACCATTGAGGAATCTCGAACCTGCACATCCGGTGCCATACTTCTTGGTGGCATTGATCGCCGCCTCAACGATACGCTTGTCGTAAGTCAAACCCATGTATGAGTTTGAACCGAACATAAGCACCTTCTTGCCACTCATTGTCACCACTGTGTCCTGATGACTGTCAATTTCCCTAAAGTAAGGATAAACCCCCATAGCCATGTATTTCTGAGGTTCTCTATACTTACTTAATTTCTCTTGTAATAAACCCATAGTCATTTTTTTGTGCACACTTTCGGGCGAGCCTGAATCCTGTTTGACACAAGCTTACACGAAACCCGAAAGCTATCTCACAATATTAATGTTTAATCTAATTTTTTATTACCTGCCCATACATCAAGGCAGGCTGCAAAGTTAATATAAAAAAATTGTTTTTGTTCAAATTATTCAAAAAATATGCTCCACAGACAAAAACTGATAGTACAATATTTCAAGACGACATGTAAAAATAGTAACTTTGTAACGTATCACATGTATATTAATCTGCAGTATATATCTTTATGAACGAGAACAAAAAAGCTGTATTCATTATAAACCCAAAATCAGGAACAACCGGAAAAGAGCACATCGTTGATCAGATCAACAGGCTTCTTGACAAGAACATATACACATCATTCGATATCTGCAAGACTGAATACCAGGGCCACGCAACTGAAATAGCGGCCAAGGCCGCCGCCGACAACGTTTCGGTGGTCTGCGCTGTCGGAGGCGACGGCACAGTGAACGAAACGGCCAAGGCTCTTGTCAACACCGACACTGCACTGGCCATAATACCTTGCGGTTCGGGCAACGGCCTAGCCCGCCATCTGCACATACCTATGGAGTCTTCACGCGCCATAGCCATGCTCAACAGAATGAACATACGCACGATGGATTATGGAAAGGTCAACAACATTCCTTTTTTCTGCACATGCGGAATGGGGTTCGACGCCTTCATATCCATGAAGTTCGCCCAGGCAGGACGCCGAGGTCCTATGACATATATTGAAAACATTCTGCGCAGCGGACTCAACTACAATCCCGAGACATACGACATCGAGTTAATTGACGACAAAGAGGAGCACAGAGTACACAAAGCATTTCTCATATCATGTGCCAATGCATCGCAATACGGCAACAACGCCTACATTGCGCCTAAGGCTTCAGTCAGCGACGGCCTTATGGACGTGACCATCATTGAACCATTCACAGTTATCGATGCCCCAACGATAGCCATACAGCTATTCAACGGAACCATCGACCAGAACAGCCGAATAAAGAGCTTCAGATGCCGAAAACTCATGGTTCACCGCGAGAAACCAGGTGTAATACACTACGACGGCGATCCGATAATGACCGACAAGGATATCTGCGTCGAGATTGTGCCGAATGCGCTCAAGTGTGTATGCAGCGACAGCGAAGGCTGGAAAGATGTAGCAGGAAATCTTCAGAACATGATTGTTGAACATTTCAACGACATGTACATGAAGTCAGAGGTAATGATACAGAAACGTAACCAGCAGATACAAAAGTTCAACAGAAACATAAAAAAGAAACTTACCGGTAAAAATTAAAAAAACGCGTCTTTATCACAAAGACGCGTTTTCAGTATGTTCAATAGGTATTAGTTTTTTTAAGGTAAAAAGATTGTTTTCAGGATAACGGTTACAAAGGTGAGGCTTTTTCTGATATAAAAAAAGCCTTTTTATATGTCAAATAACATAAATGAGAGTTTTTTTGCATGAAATCGTGATAAAAGCTGTAAAAAAAATTCCAATCCATACAATAATCAGCCTTGTTTGCAACAAATCTAACCTGTAAATTAATAGTGCAGTTTTAAACTGATCCAAGCAGTATTCTAATTGCGGGCGCTCGCGGCGTCCGTTCCGAGCGCTAGAAAATTACAGCGTGAGCGCCCGGAGGCATTTGAATTCTTTAGCGAAACACATCAAAAACAACAAAAAGTATGGGCATAAAGCCCCAATAAATACATACCCCTGCAATAACATACAAAAAACTTTAGTATTTTTGCAAAAGTTATTTAAGGCAAATTATACCTTATAATATATATATGCTGCGTCAATAGCAGATACAGCAAAAGCAAAAAAAAGAAATTCAAACAAATAAAATACCGGAAAATGACTGAAGAAGCCAAAAACGAAAAGACAGAAAAGAAATCGCTCAACTTCGTAGAAGATGCAGTGATGAAAGATCTACAAGAGGGTAAGAACGGAGGCAGAATACAGACACGTTTTCCGCCGGAACCAAACGGCTACCTGCACATAGGACATGCCAAGGCAATATGCATTGACTTCGGCATCGCCGCAGCTCATGGCGGTGTGTGCAACCTCAGATTCGACGACACAAACCCTTCAAAAGAGGACGTTGAATATGTAGACGCCATCAAGGAAGACATTCAGTGGCTCGGATTCAAATGGGGCAACATATACTATGCTTCCGACTATTTCCAGCAGCTTTGGGACTTTGCCGTACGTCTCATAAAGGAAGGCAAAGCTTATATAGACGAACAGCCTAAAGAGATCATAGAACAGCAGAGAGGAACACCTCAGCAGCCTGGTACGGAGAGTCCGTACAGAAACAGACCGGTTGAAGAGAGCCTGGATTTGTTCGAAAGAATGAACAAGGGCGAATTCGAGGAAGGATCGATGGTGCTCAGAGCCAAAATCGACATGACAAGCCCGAACATGCATTTCCGCGACCCTATCATCTACCGAATCATAAAGACTCCCCACCACCGCACAGGTACAAAGTGGAACGCCTACCCTATGTACGACTTTGCCCACGGACAGAGCGACTATTTCGAAGGTGTAACCCACTCTATCTGTACTCTTGAGTTCGAGGTTCACCGCCCGCTCTACAACTACTTCATCGACGAGCTCAAGGAGGGCAAGGATCTCAATGACAACCGTCCGCGTCAGATCGAGTTCAACCGACTCAACCTCACATATACAGTGATGAGCAAGCGCAAGCTTCTTGCACTCGTCAAAGAAGGTCTCGTTTCTGGTTGGGACGATCCACGAATGCCGACAATCTGCGGTTTCAGACGCCGTGGCTACAGCCCTGAATCTATCCGCAAGTTCATCAACATGATCGGATATACAAAATACGAAGCTCTCAACGACTTCGCACTCCTCGAGGCTGCAGTAAGAGAAGACCTCAACGCAAGAGCTACACGTGTAAGCGCCGTGCTCAACCCTGTCAAGCTGACTATCACCAACTACCCTGAAGGACAGGTTGAAGAGATGGAGGCTATTGACAATCCGGAGGATCCGCAGAGCAAGAAACACAACATCGAGTTCAGCCGCGAGCTGTGGATCGAACGCGAAGACTTCATGGAAGATGCTCCTAAGAATTTCTACCGTCTCAGCGTAGGAAGAGAAGTGAGACTGAAGAACGCATACATCATAAAGTGTACAGGCATAAAGAAAGATGCTGAAGGCAATGTGGAAGAAATATTCTGCGAATACGATGCCAACACAAAGAGCGGAATGCCTGACGCAAACCGCAAGGTGAAGGCTACGCTCCACTGGCTGAGCCGCAACCACTGCCTCCCGGCAGAAGTAAGACTCTACGACCGCCTCTTCATGGTGGAGAATCCTTCGGCCGACGAACGCGACTTCAGAGATTTGCTCAACCCGAACTCGCTCGAAGTGAAGACGGGATGCTACGTGGAAAAATACCTCACAGAGTTCAAGCCGCTCGACTATCTCCAGTTCCAGCGTCTGGGCTACTTCACTCCAGACAAGGACTCTACGTCTGATCACATGATCTTCAACCGTACAGTAGGACTGAGAGACAATTGGGCCAAAGCAAAGAAATGACACTTAACCCTACTGAAGGACAATGAAAATAAGGAGCTAAGTCTGCACCTTGCGCCTCAAAACGGCATTAAATGCAGACTTATCTCCTTTTTATGATTATATACAAACGACCCAACTATCCAAGATACTATTGACAAGATGACCGAAGACGACAAGGATTTCTTCAATTCACCAGAGTTCCGCGACACACTGGCCAGCTACGAGATGTCGGAAAAACAGAACATTCCTCTTTATATGGATGTAGATGATTTTCTCGATATATCGGACTATTACATGAGCATACAGGACATGAAAGCATCAGAAAAAGCCATCGAAAGAGGACTGTCCATGCATCGCGGGGATCCGCTGCTCAACATAAGCAAGGCCGGAATAGCCATATTCAAGGGCGACTACGACACAGCTCGAAAGATTGCAGAAGAACAGGCTGGTTGCGGAGAGCAGGACTTGCTGTTCATCAACGGACAGCTGGCACTGACAGAAATGCCGCCTAATATGCAAAAGGCGGAAGACCTGTTCAGGCAGTGGCTTGAAATCGAAGAATCGGAATCGAAAGGAAACAAGGACGACATGAAAGATGCGTATGCAAGAGTCATAAACTCCATATACGAAATTTCAGGAAGCATCAAGGTAACAGAAAGATGGATAGAGGAATATATTGAAAAAAATTCTCCGCTTAACGGCGACTCGAACGACATGGAACTTGTGGACATCTGCAAGGAAGCCAGCCTGTACGGCACACTTGCTTCTCTGTACACCAAGATACTCGACACAAATCCATATATAAAAGGTGGATGGAGCACGTTGTCCACAGCATTGCTTTTCACAGACAAGACCGACGAGGCGGAAGAAGCATCTGAATTTGCACTTGCAATCGATCCGGAAGACTCAATGGCACTGCTGACAAAAGCCCAGTGCATGTTTGTCAAAACCAATTATGAAGAGGCATACAGATATTTCAAGAAGTATACCGACATAACAAAAGACAAAAGCCACCTGCTCAACATGGGTATATGTCTGGTTGAATGCGGCAAATACGATGAAGCCGTTGACATAATGGAAAGTGCCAAGGAGACATACGACAGCACCATAGTGGACAGGGAACTGTATGCTTGGGCATGCTATGAGAAAGCCAACGCACTGCTTCTTAAAGGAGAAACGGCAGGCGCCGTGAAAGAGATTGACGAGGCTTGCTCCATCATAGACAGCGAAGAATCGTTCATGCAGCTCAAATGCGAAATTACAACCGTAAGCGACAGTGCCGACGAAGCGATACGCGTATGCATGAAGGCTTTCGGCATTTCTGGAAAATTCACCAAATGCATCATAACAGCGGCATCACGGCTCATGGCGCGCGAATTGTATGATGAAGCATCAGCGTTGCTCAACAACCTTCTGCTCTACAGGGAATTCGAACCCAGATGCGATGAAGCGTATGCATATCTGGCATTATGCATGATAAAAATGGACAACACTGAAAAATTCCTCATGTATCTGAAGGAAGCCT
The DNA here is from genome assembly GCA_001915545.1 of Bacteroides sp. 43_108. Taxonomy (GTDB): domain Bacteria; phylum Bacteroidota; class Bacteroidia; order Bacteroidales; family Bacteroidaceae; genus 43-108. The sequence continues at coordinate 26,468 of MNQS01000023.1, forward strand.
GCGAAAACTGCCCGAATATTCTAAAGGGCATATTCGGCGACATGTTCAAGGGCATAAAGCCTGAGGAATACTACAACTATCTTATCAGCAAGAACAGACAAAGCTGAAAAAGAAGTTCTGAAATGCACGAAACATTTCAGAACTGTACTGTCACACCTATCGAAGGAAGCAGCGTACCGCTGTCCTGCGAAATGTATTTCATTTTATATCTCTGTTCGGAAAGCGGTGCCGACGGATTTTCAATTACGCCGGTGCTCATAAGCACATCCGGCTGATGAAGTACGCTTGCTGTGACATTCTGTATATCAACATACAAGCCTAAAGACCACCCTTTGAAATAATAATTTTTGTCGACGCGCAAATCAAGCTGACAGAAAGCATCGAGACGGCCTTCATTGTAACGGGAATAATCGTAGTACGGTCTTCCTTGAGCATCCCAGGCTTCTACAAGCGACGACTTGTCGACATCGTAAGGCGTGTATGGTGCACCTCCTATGACGCTCAATCTGGCACCCAAGCTCCAATTGTGTGGAAAATCGTACGTACCGCAGATGTTTCCTATGAATCTGTTGTCCCATGCAGAAGAGAAATATTTTTCATCAGGACCGTTTCTGAATTTGCTCCTATAAAACGTAAAAGTTGATATCAGCGTCAAACGGTCTGGTATCTGCCACCTCAAAGAAGCTTCGACTCCGTATGCCAAACCTGAAGCATCGGGCGCAAGGGCCTCATTGCCGACAACACCATAATCGTTGCCCTTGCACGCAAGCGGAATGCTGTCGGTGAGCGATAAAGGCATACGAGAATAGCTCTTGAAGAAAGCCTCTGCTGTAGCCATTATACGTTCATCATGATTCCACGACACTCCCAAACTGACATTTGCAACCTGCTGATAGCGCAATCCTTTATTGACATATCTTCCAGAATTATCTTTATACCCCAGCGAAGTAAGAGCCGGCAACTGATGATATATTCCGGCACCGGCATTGACAGACCACTCCGGAACAAACATATATGAAAGAGAAAGATTTGGCGATATGTTTTCCCAAAAGCGCGATAAAGACGAACTATACCCGGAACCGTCGGTACGCAAACCTAAAGTAGCCCTGAAACGTTCGTCGGACGATGTGTACTGAGCTGAAGCATAAAGCGCCGCACCAAAAAGTCCTAGATTTGTCCTATAATCGTTCAGCGATGGATCTGTATTGTAAATCTTCTGACGCGTTCTGTTATAATAATCGGAATAGAACATTTCCACGCCCTCGGTAAGACGCCAACGTTCACCGTATGATTTGTTCTCTGCTCTCAACGTGAGTTTCTGTTCACGCGAACTTAAATCCAAAGTAAGGTTGGCCGGATCGGACTTATCATTGTTGAAGTATTTCTTGTTCTGGTTCCCGAGATAGTTGTAGCCAAGTGACAAAGTCTGTACTCCATGTTCTGAATAGTGACGGTAAACAGTTCCAACAGTGAATGTCTGCTGTGTTATGCGAGGCAGGTAGCTGAGCAGGTATTCCGCATCTTCACCTTTTTCGTCTGTATTCAGCTTCATATCATCGATGCCTGCCAATCCGAGAAATTCAACCTCGTTGGACTTGTCTATGCGTGTCTTGACCTTGAACTGTCCGTCTATGAAGTTAGGAAGAAAAGGCAACCCGAGCATTTTGAACAATAACTGCAGATAAGACTGGCGCAATGAAAAAAGGTATGTAGTATTCTTACCAATGTGCCCGTCGCCGCTCAACGAAACCTCAGAAGCTCCCAGTGTAGCCTTGAAGCCATAACCGTCGGGATTGCCTTCACGAAGCCTGATGTCCATGGCCGAACTGAGAGCTCCTGCCTTATCTACAGGGAAAACACCGGTATAGAACTGCACCTCACGGACAAGATCGGCTTTGAGTATGCTTACCGGACCTCCTGAAGCTCCCTGCGTGGCAAAATGATTTATGTTCGGAATCTCTATTCCGTCCATGAAAAATCGGTTTTCCGACGGACCGCCTCCTCGTACAATCAAGTCGTTGCGGTAACCGACAGGAGAAAAAGCCACACCAGGACTGTTGCGGACAATTCTGGAAATATCTCTGTTGCCTCCAGGACTTTTCTCTATATCGCCTATACCGATAATCTGCATGCTGACCGGACTTTCGCGATCACGTCTGAGCGATGAAGCCGTCACAGTGATATCGCTTATGGTAGAAGGGTCTTCCTCTATTTCCAATTCTATGAAGGGAAGATTGGCAGAAACTATATATTCCGAAGACACCAATGACTTATAGCCCATACATTCTACTGAAAAGCGCTTCACACCTGGTGTAACATTCTCTATTACAAACATTCCAAGAGTATCGGTAAAAGCTTTGCTTTCATTGCTTCCTACTACAGAAACCAAGGCATAGACAACCGGAGTGCGCGAAATCTTGTCGACAACTCGTCCACTAACTTTATAGCCGTCTACGGCTACAGCAGACAAAAAACACGAAAATAGGACTATCAATGCAACCGCTCTATCAAATATGAATATTCTTTTCATTGCAAACTGTTTTTTAGGTTTAGCAGGTCAGTAAAGGTTGTAAAAGTTTAAAAGCACAATAAACAATCACAATACTATGCAAAAATAAGAAAAAAACAACAAATAAATCCAACAGGCGTCCAAAAGTCTGTTTCACAGCAATATTGAAGATAAAAAACACGCAACAAAACTTTGTCATTTAATGCAAATTACGTAATTTTGCAGCCGTCGTCACGAGATGGCGACATATTCAAATCATAAACTTTAATTTACCAAAACAAAATGGCAACTAAAATCAGATTGCAGCGTCACGGACGTAAGAACTACGCTTTCTATTCGATCGTGATAGCAGACGTAAGAGCACCACGTGATGGTCGCTTTATTGAAAAAATCGGTACTTACAATCCGAACACAAATCCTTCAACAATTGATTTGAACTTTGAACGTGCACTTCACTGGGTATTGGCAGGAGCACAGCCTACAGACACAGCACGCAACATTCTTTCATCTGAAGGCGTATACATGAAGAAGCACCTTCTTGGAGGTGTAAAAAAAGGCGCTTTCGACGAAGCTACTGCAGAAGCTAAGTTCAATGCTTGGAAGACTGAAAAGCAGAACAAGCTCAACGCTGTTTCTGAGAAATTGGCTTCAGACAAGAAGGCTGCTTACGAAGCACGTATAGCTTCTGAAAAGAAGACAAATGAAGAAATAGCAAAGAAGGTTGCTGAAAAGAAGGCCGCTGCAGAAGCAGCAAAGGCTGAAGCAGCTCAGACAGAAGAAGCTGCTGAAGAAGCACCAGCTGAAGCTTAATGGAAAATCCATCAGAAAAATACTGAAGGATAAAAAAGATGCCATGTCGGACACAATCCGGCATGGCTTTTTTTATAGATTTACCTTAATACCGACATTAAGCACCTGAACATATCAAAAACAAAGGTACATACGCTAGACTTTGAAGATGCGAATAGAAACAGAAAGCAATCGAGCTAAATGTTTCATATTTTTTTGAGAAATCTGTATATTTGCATTTCAAATAAACAACCACATTATTTGAGCCAAAATATGGGAAACAGAAGCATTGTATCAATAGCAGACTATTCAAGAGAAAAGATCCAATATCTCCTGGACATGGCCGCTGAATTCGAGAAAAGACCAAACAGAAAAACTCTGGAAGGCAAAGTAGTTGCAACACTCTTTTTCGAGCCGTCTACAAGAACACGACTCAGCTTTGAGACTGCGGCAAACAGACTCGGAGCAAGAGTAATAGGATTCTCCGATCCGAAGGCTACCAGTTCATCAAAAGGAGAAACGCTGAAAGATACCATCAAAATGGTCAGCAATTATGCCGACGTCATTGTCATGAGACACAAGCTGGAAGGCGCCGCACAATATGCCAGCGAAGTGACAGACATCCCTATTATCAACGCTGGAGACGGATCGAACCTCCACCCTTCGCAGACAATGCTTGACCTGTATTCTATCTACAAGACTCAGGGCACACTCGAAAACCTGAACATATACATGGTTGGAGACCTCAAATACGGAAGAACAGTGCATTCATTGCTGATGTCTATGAGAAAGTACAATCCTACATTCCATTTCATAGCTCCTAAAGAATTGGAAATGCCGGAGGAATACAAGATATACTGCAAGATTAACAATATAAAATATATTGAACAGAACGACTTCACAGAGGACACCATTGCTGATGCCGACATTTTGTACATGACACGTGTGCAGCGCGAAAGATTTACTGATCTCATGGAGTATGAGCGCGTGAAAGACGCTTACATTCTCCGCGCAGACATGCTTACAAAATGCCGTGACAACATGAAGATTCTTCACCCGCTGCCACGCGTAAACGAAATAGAATATGATGTGGACGAATCAAAACATGCATACTATTTCGAACAGGCACGCAACGGTCTGTATGCAAGACAGGCACTCATCTGCGATGTGCTTGGAATTACGCTCGATGATATCAAAAACGACAAGACAATCATTGAGTAACAATTCAAGTCAGAGCACTCAACATTCTGTGTATCTGTTTAATATAAATAAATTTTCTAAACTCAAAACTGAATATCAAGATGAAAGAGAAGAGAAAAGATCTGCAGGTCACAGCACTTGAGAACGGTACTGTGATTGACCATATACCAACAGAAAAATTATTTACGGTCGTATCACTTCTGCATCTGGACAAGTGCGAAGAATCCGTAACCATAGGAAACAACTTCACCAGCAAAAAAATCGGGAAGAAAGGACTTATAAAGGTTTCGGGCCGATTCTTCACAGATGAGGAAATCAGCAGACTTTCTGTTGTATGTCCAAACGTAAGGCTCAACATAATAAAGGATTACGAGGTTGTAGAGAAGAAGGAAATCAAGCTTCCAGATTCACTTACAAACGTTGTGAAATGCGCAAACCCTGTCTGCATCACAAACAACGAGCCTATGAAGACTGTATTCAATGTAGTAGACAAAGAACACGGCATACTGAAATGCCACTACTGCGGCAAGGAACAGTGCATCGACAACATAAAACTTGTATAAGCACAAAGGCCGGAACAGACAAAACAAAAGTACAGGCCTGCACAATATGCAGACCTGTATTTGTCATGAAAATAAGGAAGGCCGTAGACAGAAAATAAGATAAAACAAAATAAAGATGGCAAAAAAATTTGCAGAACGTACTAAATTCAACTTGTCTGAAGTAAACAAGGAAGTACTGAAAGAGTGGGATAACGAAGATGTATTCCACAAGAGCATCACAGAAAGAGAAGGCTGTCCATCATTTATATTCTTCGAAGGACCGCCATCGGCAAACGGACATCCGGGCATACACCATGTAATGGCACGCTCAATCAAGGATGTTTTCTGCCGTTTCAAGACTATGAAAGGTTTTCAGGTAAACAGAAAGGCCGGATGGGACACACACGGACTTCCTGTTGAACTTGGTGTGGAAAAAGAACTCGGCATAACAAAAGAGGACATCGGCAAAACTATTTCTATCGAGGACTACAACCAAAGATGCCGCAAGAACGTGATGATGTACACATCTGAGTGGACTGACCTCAGCCACAAGATGGGATATTGGGTCGACCTTGAGCATCCGTACATCACATACGACAACAAATATATAGAAACACTCTGGTATCTGCTCAAGGAACTCTACAAGAAGAATCTCCTCTACAAGGGCTACACCATACAGCCGTACTCTCCTGCAGCAGGAACAGGACTCAGCAGCCATGAGCTCAACCAGCCTGGATGCTACCGAGATGTCAAGGACACTACGGTAACAGCACAATTCAAGATTATTGATCCAAAACCGGAAATGGCTCAGTGGGGAACTCCTTGCTTCCTGGCATGGACCACTACCCCATGGACACTTCCTTCAAATACAGCTCTCTGCGTTGGTCCGAAGATTGACTATGTGGCTGTACAGACTTACAACCCGTACAACGACAGCCCTATCACTGCTGTTATGGCAAAGTCGAGACTATCGGCTTACCTCAATCCGGAAGGCGAAAACATGCCGCTTGATGCATACAAGCACGGCGAAAAAGTTATACCTTACAAGATTGTAGGCGAATATGTAGGTACAGACCTCGTGGGCATGCACTACGAACAGCTCATGCCTTGGGTAAAACCGCTCGAGAAAGTGGACGACAATGCTGCCGCATTCGTAAAGAAATTTGCAGAAGAGAATACTGACAAGTGCTTCACTTGCGGACACGACACTTTTGCCTCACTTGAAAGCAAGGCATTCAGAGTAATACCTGGAGACTATGTGACCACAGAGGATGGTACTGGTATCGTACATATTGCACCTACATTCGGTGCAGACGACGCAAAAGTTGCCAAAGCATCTGAGATACCGTCATTGTTCATGATAAACAAGAGCGGTGAGACCAGACCAATGGTTGACCTTTCAGGAAAATATTACTTGCTGAGCGACTGCGATGACAATTTCGTAAAGTCATGCGTCAATGTAGAAGCTTACAAGAAGCACGAAGGCGATTACGTAAAGAACGCATACGATCCTAAGTTCAACAAGGATGGAAAATACGATGAGAAGGAAGCACAAAAGGCTGAAGATCTGAACATCGTAATCTGCATGGAGATGAAGATGGCCGGTGAAGCATACAAGATAGAGAAGCATGTGCACAACTATCCTCATTGCTGGCGTACAGACAAGCCTGTGCTCTATTATCCATTGGACAGCTGGTTCATTCGTTCTACAGCTTGCAAGGACAGAATGGTGGAACTCAACAAGACCATCAACTGGAAACCGGAATCAACTGGAACTGGACGTTTCGGAAAGTGGCTTGAAAACCTCAACGACTGGAACCTCAGCCGAAGCCGCTACTGGGGAACACCGCTTCCAATATGGAGAAACAAGGAAACAAGAGAAGAAATCTGCATAGGCAGCGTGGAAGAGCTGTACAACGAAATAGAAAAAGCTGTTGCTGCTGGCGTAATGGAATCTAACCCTCTCAAGGACAAAGGATTCGTCCCAGGAGATTACAGTCAGGAAAACTACGACAAGATTGACTTGCACCGCCCTTACGTGGACAATATCAAACTTGTTTCTGCAACAGGAAACGTTCTTCAGAGAGAAACCGACCTTATTGACGTGTGGTTCGACTCTGGTGCAATGCCTTACGCACAGATTCACTATCCGTTCGAAAACAAGAAGGCTTTCGATGAAAAGAAGGTCTACCCTGCCGACTTCATCGCAGAAGGCGTCGATCAGACACGCGGATGGTTCTTCACACTGCATGCAATATCTACAATGGTGTTCGACAGTGTAGCTTACAAGGCTGTAATTTCAAACGGACTTGTACTCGACAAGAACGGAATGAAGATGTCCAAGAGACTTGGAAATGCAGTCGATCCGTTCGGAGCAATCGAGAAATTCGGTTCTGACGGAGTACGCTGGTACATGATAACAAACTCACAGCCATGGGATGACCTTCGTTTCGATGAAGCTGGAGTTGCAGATGTAAGCCGTACTTTCTTCGGAAAACTGTTCCAGACATACTCATTCTTCACAATGTATGCAAATGTCGACGGATTCACATACAGTGAACCAGACGTACCAATCAACGAACGTCCGGAAATCGACAGATGGATTCTTTCTGAACTCAACACACTCGTGAAGAACGTCAACGAAAGCTTCGAAGAATACGAGCCTACAAAGGCTGGACGTCTGATTCAGACTTTCGTAATAGACAACATGAGCAACTGGTACGTACGACTCAACCGCAAACGTTTCTGGGTAAGCAGCATGTCTAAAGATAAGATTTCAGCATACCAGACACTCTACACTTGTTTGGAAACAGTTGCAAAGCTTATCGCTCCTATAGCTCCGTTCTACGCAGACCGTCTGTACATGGACCTCATCAATACAACAGGAAGAGACAATGTCAAGTCTGTACATCTCTCCAGATTCCCAGAATTCAAGGAAGAACTCTGTGACAAGGAACTCGAACAGAGAATGACACTTGCTCAGCAGATTACATCAATGGTATTGTCGCTCCGTAAAAAGGAGAAAATAATCGTACGTCAGCCACTGCAGTGCATATCAATACCTTACACAGACAATGTTCAGAAAGAGCGCATCGAATCGATGAAACAGCTTATCCTGGACGAAGTCAATGTTAAGGAACTGAAGTTCGTTGAAGGCGAAGGCATGCTCGTAAAGAAGGTGAAGTGCAACTTCAGAGTTATGGGCAAGAAGTTCGGAAAGATGATGAAGGCCGTTGCCGATGCGGTTGCTGCTATGGAGCAGGCACAGATTGCAGAACTGGAAAAGAATCAGTCTATAAATCTGATTGCAGGCGGACAGGAAGTTACTGTTGAAGCTTCAGACGTTGACATCATCAGCGAGGACATACCAGGATGGACTGTAGCAAATGAAGGAACTCTCACCGTTGCTCTCGACATTGAAATCACGGACGAACTCAAGAACGAAGGTTTCGCACGTGAAATCGTCAAGAGAATACAGGCTATACGTAAAGACAGCGGACTTGAAATCACCGACCGCATCAAGGTTGAGATTTCTAATGTTCCGGCACTCTCAGAAGCCATCAACGGTTATAAGGAATACATTTGCGTTCAGGTTCTCGCCAACGAACTTAACGTTTGCGACAATGTTGAAGGTACTGAAGTTGATTTCGAGGACTTCAAGGCCAACATCAAGATTGAAAAAGCATAACGGAAACATATAGAAACAAATGTTCAGATAAGCCGACGAACAGACAATTATCAATGTAGTCCAAACAGCAGAATATTGTCCGCTCGTCGGCTTGTTTGTTTATGCAAACAAGACACTACAGTAGATGAAGCTAGAAAAAAAACAGGGATGGCTTGCCATAATCATAATAGCGGCGGTCCTGATTATTGACCAGATCATAAAGATAGAAGTCAAGACAAACATGTATCTCGGCGAGAGAATCAGAATAACCGACTGGTTCTACATCTTCTTTGTGGAGAACAAAGGAATGGCATTCGGTTGGGAACTGTTTGAGAAGCGTTTTCTTACAATATTCAGAATAATTTTTGTAGGCCTCATGGGATGGTACATGCACAAGCAGATAAAACAAGGCCTGCAATCAACAGGATTCATTGTATGTCTTTCGCTTGTTATTGCCGGCGCGGCAGGCAACATCATAGACAGTCTCTTCTATGGTTTGATCTTCAACTCGCCCGACTACCCTATGGTTGCAGACTTTGTTCCATTCGGTGAAGGGTATGAGAGTTTCATGATGGGGCGTGTGGTTGACATGTTCTATTTTCCTCTCATAGAATGGGATATGCCGAACTACGGCTGGTTGCCTTATGCAGGCGAACACTGCATTTTCTTCAGTCCTATATTCAATTTTGCTGATGCCTCTATCAGTTGCGGAATGATTGCACTGATACTTTTCTATCATAAGGAAGTCAGCGAAATAGGTAAGAAAGAGTTCCACAAATAAACTTAACAACAATCAGAAACCATTGAAAGAATGAGAAAGATTTTTTTGTTCCAGATAATCGCAGCAGTGCTTTCAATCTTAATCTCAGGATGCGATTCAAGACCAAGTCATGTACTGTCAAGATCCAAAATGGAGAAAGTGCTGTACGACTATTATATTGCCCAAGCAATGGTCACCAGGCTTGAATCAGACCAGAAATACATGGAACAGGAATACATGGATGCTGTTTTCGAGAACAACGGAATAAGCAAAGCCGATTTCGATACCTCAATGGTGTGGTACACTCGCAACACTGAAGAGTTGAAAAAGATATACGACAATCTGAAAGTCAGACTGGATGAGGAATGCGAAGAGATGCAGATGCAGACTGGAAGCAACGAAATGTCCTTGATGGTCAGTGAAAATGGAGATACAGCCAACATCTGGAACGGTTCGAACATTATATTGTTGAGAGACAATCCTCTTTTCAACAAAGAAAGCTACATAATAAATGCTGATACAAGCTTCCGCAGACACGACAGCTTTGTAATGATAACAGACATAAATCTGTTCTCTGAAAATGCAGATATGCACGATTGCTACCTCACAGTAAGCCTTTCTGTCAGATACAAGAACGATAAGATTATAAGTTCAGTAAGACAGTTCAACTACAGTGGAAGACAGAAACTTACAATCAATGCAGTCGATGACGAAGACATCAAGAGCGTTTCAGGCTTCTTCTATTATACAGGCAAAAAGAATGCGCGCAACTTTGCAGCTGTAACAAACATGAGCCTCTACAGAATGCACAGCAGCTCACAAGCAGAAGCAAGTGATACTACGAAAGTTCTCGGAGACAGCACTAAACTTGAGTTCAAGTTGGCAAAAGATTCTATAGAGGACTCAAAAGACAAATATATGTCGCCAGAAGAACTCAGAAAGAAGAATCAAGGAGAAAAGACAATCAACATAAGAACTGCACCGCAGAAAGTAAGGCCGAACAGAGATTTTCAACGAAGAAGACAACCTGCAAATGGCAGATAACATTATTGGCATAAACGTATAATCACAAACCTATACTAAAGAAAAAGTGGCATTGTCGTGCATCACGAACATTGCCACTTTTTTGTGTCTAAAAATCTATTGTTTAAACCTAAGATGTCACTTATCAATAATATTCATGGCTGACCACGCGTGTAATTTTAGATCTTTCAGAAAGTTCCATGGTTTTCACGTTCAAGCACGATATGTGCCATACTACCGGCCTGACGCTGGTGCTTTCAGCCGATTCCAGACGATCAAAAAAATCATCGACCGTACGTATGCCTTCAGCATCAATATCTTCAACATGCGTTACAATCATCACCCCACCCAACCATTCAGTCATTTCAAGTTCACAATCAAGAGCATAATGATTTATCAGATGCTCATCGTAAACTTCCAGAACATGATTAGTCTTTACGTCATTGCGCGAAAAAAAGACCTTGCTAGATGCCACTCTTCTCATATACAACTATATATTTTCAATGTGAAGGCATCTGACGACGTCGGAATTCAGAACAAACAACAGCTGTAGCGATTGCCACATTCAGAGATTCGCTTGTATTGCGTCCAGGAGGGAAATTAGGTATATAGAGCCTGTCTGTCACCAGCGACGCAATTCCATCAGATATACCGTTGCCCTCATTTCCCATTACAATCAAACCGTTCTGCTTGAGTTCTGTTTCATAAATATATTTACCATCAAGAAAGGTTCCATACACCGGCACATCCTTGGGCAAAGCATCTATCAGGCTGAAAAGATCAACATAATGCACCCTAACTCTGGCCATAGCCCCCATCGTAGCCTGCACGGTCTTAGGGTTATAAACATCCGCAGTCTTCAACGAGCAGAACACGTCCTCTATGCCGAACCAATCGGCCAGTCGTATGATAGTACCCAAATTGCCGGGATTCTGAACATCATCAAGTGCAAGACACAGATTACGTTTCACACACTCCTCTGGGTTGCAATCATATTCAGGCTGACGGAAAACAGCCACAACATCCTGAGGAGTTTCCAAGAAACTGACTTTATGCAATTGTTCTGCATCTGCCTCATCACATTCTTTAATGTCTCTAACAAATCTTGCATTACAGTCGAGCCAGCTTCGCGATGCGGCAATATATTCACATTCGAAAGTTCCCAAAAGATCGCCTACCAGCTTAGGCCCTTCGGCTACAAACAGACCTGTAGATGTGCGGTTCTTTTTCAAGGCCAGCGAATGGATAAATTTTATTCTGTTTTTGCTTAACATATCTTATCTGAAAATATAGGAATAAATCACATATCGACATCGTAACTTGCGATATGCAGATTACAATAATATAAGCAAAGCTACAAATGTTTTTTCACAAAACGCCCTTATTGCCGTGAAAATATTGACCGTTTATCTAAAAGGCTGTATCTTTACATGCTAATTTGCAGTATAACACACAATAGGAACAGAAACACTGTGAAATTCGTCAACATAAAAAAATCATGTTTCAAATCTGCCGTAAGAATCATTATGGCATGCATTGCGGCAATTTTTGCCGGTGCATGCTCTGTCAGCAGATATGTACCCGATAACGAATATTTTCTTAAAGACATAAAGATTAGTTCTGACAATAAGAAAATACTGAAAAACTATTCACTCAGAGACTATATAGTACAGACGCCAAACACAAAATGGTTCGGAGCAAAAGTTCCGCTGAAAATCTATTGTCTGTCAGGAACTGACACAACCAAATGGAACTGCCGACTCTTACGTAAGCTAGGCGAATCTCCAGTCATATACGACAGCGCCGCCACGGAAAAATCTAAGAGAAACATCGTAAACATGCTTTCCAGCGAAGGCTACATGCACGCATCCGTACAGCAGATAAAACGTATAAAAGGCAAAAAGATGGTGCTAGAATATCGTGTCAAGCCAGGCGACAGATACTCTGTCAGAAGTCTCAAGAAAGACATCTACGACTCTGAGATTGCCCAAATTCTTGCAACCACAGAAACAGAAAATTCACTTATACGTCCCGGCATGGTCTTCAATGTAAACAGGCTCGACCAGGAGCGCAACCGCATAACAAAAATACTGAAGGACAGAGGATACTACAATTTCAACAAAGAATACATCACATTCACAGCCGACACATGCAGCGGAAGCACAAAAGTCGACCTCACCATGCACATAAAGCTCTACAAGGCCGATGAAGATTCACGTCCGCAGATGCACAAGCGCTATGTCATAGGCGACATAAATTACTATTCTGACGTCGAAAACTTCCTCAATCCATTAGACACAATAACATACGAGAACAATCGTATTATATACCAGAATAAGCTGCATTTCCGCCCCAGCCTGCTCACATCAAACACAATGATGAGTTCTGGAGATGTATACAACGAGAGAAACATGCAGAAAACCATGTCCAACTTCTCCCGACTGCAGGCAATACGATTCTCCAATATACGCTTCCGCGAAAGAGAGAACAGCGACACGCTGGATTGTTCGATTGTGCTGAACCACAGCAAACCCAAATCTATCAAATTTGAAATCGAAGGCACCAACTCTGCCGGCGACCTCGGAGCTGCTGCGTCGGCCACATTCCAGCACAAGAATCTTTTTAAAGGTTCAGAAACTCTCATGTTCAAGCTCCGCGGAGCATACGAAGCCATCACAGGACTTGAGGGATACGACGGCAACAGCTACGTTGAATTCGGTGTAGAAGGCCGTCTGACATTTCCAAACTTCCTTTTCCCTTTCATCAGCAAATCGTTCGGACGTTCGCTCAATGCATCATCAGAAATTTCGCTTCAGTACAACTGGCAGAACAGACCTGAATTCAACAGAAGGGTGCTCACTGCCGCATGGAGATACAGATGGAACAGCCGCGACCAGAAGATGCAGAACAAGTTCGACCTTCTCGAAGTAAACTACGTCTACATGCCGTGGATTTCCAAGACATTCAAGGAAGAATATCTCGACAGCATAGGCAAGACAAATGCCATATTGAAGTACAACTACGAGAACCTGCTCATTACCAAACTGGGATATTCCTTCACCTACAACTCGCTTGGCACTTCCAACACGACGACCTACGGCAAGAACGCCATTACCATACGTGCCAACATTGAAACCTCAGGAAATGTGCTCTACGGACTCACAAATATGGTCAACGGAAAAAAGAATGCAGATGGACAATACACTTTCTGCGGAATAGCCTATGCACAGTATGTAAAAGGTGATTTCGATTTCACAAAGAGCACACGCATCGACCGCAACAATTCCGTAGCCTTCCACATCGGCTTCGGCATAGCCTACCCTTACGGAAACTCCAACATTCTGCCGTTCGAGAAAAGATACTTCAGCGGAGGTGCCAACAGTGTCCGCGGATGGTCAGTCCGTTCGCTGGGTCCTGGTTCATACTCTGGAGGCGACAAGAACATCAACTTCATCAACCAGTCGGGAGACATCAAACTCGACATAAATCTCGAATACCGTGCCTATCTGTTCTGGAAGCTCAACGGCGCCTTCTTCATCGATGCCGGCAACATCTGGACCATACGCGAATATGAAGATCAGCCTGGAGGAGCATTCCGTTTCAAGGACTTTTACAAACAGATTGCTCTAAGCTACGGAATAGGTCTGCGCCTCAACCTCGATTTCTTCATCCTGCGTCTCGATGCCGGAATGAAAGCCATAGATCCTGCATATAAAGGCCGTGCACACTACCCGATTACAAACCCGGATTTTTCAAAAGATCTTAGTCTGCATTTTGCCGTCGGACTGCCATTCTGATGAATGGAATGAACTATATCTTTCATATCCACAATAATGGCGGTTGTCTTGATTGGTTTTAACAAGACAACCGCCATTATCAGCAATAAAACTCCATCAATCTTTCAGATATTCCTATTTGTAAAGTTCCAGCTCATATATACGCGCCGTTCCTTCACCTATCAGCTGAGTAGGTCCGGTCACAAACAATCTAACATAACGTGCGCTCACAGGCTTGATTCCGCGTTCAACCTCATTGCTCTTGTTGCCATCTATCATGTCAACCGTTTTCCACTCTTCTGTCAAACTGTTGCGGACCTGCAAAAGGCATGTACGCGTGATATAGTTGTTTGTTTCAGAACCCGCATTCACAATTTTCCATCCGCTGAAGGTTTTAGCATCTCCCATATCGAAAGCGACATGATTCGGTGCTCCATTCGTGTCGCACCATTTAGTACCCATATTTCCGTCAATGAGATTCACGGCACGTTCATCTGCATTGACCTCTCCTGATACTGAAATAACCTTCGCTCCCTTCAGAATGTTGTCACGCTGTCTGACACCATCAGCTTCGTCCGTCCTGTTGCTAGTACGGAACAGATTGCACGCCGGTTCTACAGAATGATTTTCCTTGACAGCCGTTACTGCAAACACAACCACATTCTTGTCTTCAGAAAGCACAATTTCGTCAACACCTTCAGGTATGTCAAAACCATACTTGAACATATATGTAAACTCGTATGCCCGGTCTTCATGCTCCGAATGGCTGTGTGTGCCTACGTATGCAACTTCTGCATCTTTCAGATATCCCTGCGTATGACCGTCATGTCCCCACTGTCCGATGAATCCAGTATAATAAGGGACATCTACAGTATACACATTCTCACCGGCAGAGAATTTTGCCTGTCGATCTCCGGCAGACGATGCGGCAAGCAGATAAACTTTATTATATTCACCGTCGGCAGGCAGTTTTATCGTATCACCGCCACAAGCAAGACCATTGTTCGAATCCATTTCTCCGAATGTGAAACGCACACCGTCAACCGTAAGTCCATCCTCTGGAAGAAGTTCTGCAGCATAACTGTTGCCACCCTCAAAATTACCCGCAGCACGGAAATCATTATGCGAGAAACAATTCTTATTGTAAGGCAATTCCAGACTGCGCATATTCTCCCTGCAAGCAACCGCCTTTGAAGACACATTGTCGTCAAGAACCAAACGATAAGTTTTCACACTGAATGGCTTTATATCCACATTCAGCCTATTGCCGCTGAACGAAGCTGGTCCCAGTTCCTTCTCCGTACCGTCAGCCTCAACAGCTTTCACAATGTTCGAGGCAAACGTAATACCAGCTGTCTGTTCCTTCTCGCCTCCAGTTTCATACACACGCACTACATACTCATTGCCCACCTCAGCTTTTTTCAATGCACGCACAATTACATTCTCATTGTCTGATGAAGCAAACGAAAATTCGCATCCGAGATCGCCCTTGTGTTTGGTAGTTGCAAAAGCCCTCAACGGACTGTTCAGAACTGTCGACATCCTTACAGCCTTGGATTTGTCCAACTGTCCCTTATGGCCAACAATGCTGTAAGTAAACTCATGGTATCCCAGATCCTGACGCTCCTGATACTTGTACGAACCTCCAGCCTTAGGAGAATAAAGAAGAGAAAGACGAATCGTATTGCAGTCAGGTTTATCCCATCCGTATTTCGAATCATTCAGCACCGTTATGCCGTAATCGCCTGAAGCGTCGGTCAAGTCGGTCCACTCATGAGAATTGACCTCATAACTGTTTTCACGGTTATTTCCTCGCTCCACGCATCCCAGTCCTATATCGTAAGTCGCATTCTCATTGCATACACCAAATGGGAACTGCGCCTTGAGAAGAGCATTCATCGAACGCCACTCCACCTCGTTGTAAAAGTCAATACGTTCTGCCGTACTTCCTTCATACAAACGTATGTACTGCACAATTTTTGACTCGCCATAACTCTTTGTTATACGCATCGACTTGCGCAGCGGACCATTTTCAACCATTTCTATGCTCACATTGTCCTTTATGTCCAAAGGTTTCTTGTCAACCGTGTGCTTGAGTATCTCCCATGCAGGCCACGACTCAGATCTGCAGTCATCAAACACGACAAGTCCAATGGATTTGCCCGAAGCCACAAGTTCCTTTCCGCAACGTTTGTCAATAAGCGATGAAATGTTTCCTATCTTATCAACTGTCACCTTATACACAGAATTCTCTATCACATTAGTCTTTACAGGCACAGACGCCTTATTTTTTCCTCCAGCCTTGACACTGAATACAGAGAAACCCGTTCCCGGTACACTGGCATCAACAAGAAGACTGCGCCTGCCCTTTGAGTCTGTCACCACCTGCGAGACCACAGATTTTCCATCGGCATCGGTCACTTTGTACGAGTCAGCCATATCCGGCAAAACAATGCTTGTCACCGCACTCACAGGAAAAGCCTCCGTGTTGTGAATCACCACGGGCATACCGGAAACATTCGTATTCATACGGCCAGCAACACCTCCGACAGCAGTAGTCAGACAATTTGAGAAACGCTGCAGCGAAAGAAGTTCATCGTTCCACGAAAACTCGTAGGCACGCGGTATGCTTGTACCTGTAAGGTCGTCATGAAACTGATGCGCCAGCACACGTTTCCAGCTTTCGTTGAGATCACGCTGCGGATATTCGCCCTGTCCCAACCATTCGGCCACAACGGATGCACGTTCAGCAGCATCACCAAGATGCTCATTCTGACGATTGTAAAGCTTCATTGCAGCCTGCGACGTATAACATCCGGTTCCATGAACATCCATAAACAGCTCTCCGTCATGAACCAGCAGTTCGGGATGGTTCTCAAACGGCAGAAAGTCTTTATATATCTGATCGCTCGTTGCACTGACAATTTCTATTGGTCCGTCACCCTTGAGACCTTTTTCTACAGCTCTGACAGAAGCAAGATTCGGCGAACCGCCTATATCTCCAGTACCGTAGTAGCGATAAACCATATTCAACGGACTTTCAGATATATCTCTCATCAACTGTTCATTCTTCGAAATGTCGCTGTCCGGATATCTCTCCACATAATTGAATCCGTGAGCCATCATGATACGGCTTCCGTCAATACCCTGCCACAATCCAACAGTAAACGGATATTTCTTGCCTCCATCATAAAAAGCATGATTTCTCCATCCAAGCTTCTGAGTGGAGAAACCTATCAATCCGCAATGCTTGGCAAGTGTCGGAATGAAATAGCTGAAACCGAAGCAGTCAGGCAGAAACACATCTGTGCTTTCCTTTCCGAATTCGTTGCGGTAGAAACTCTGTCCTAGAAGTATGTTGCGCAACCACGATTCAGGAGAAACAACCATCGTCTCGTTGGCATCCCAACCGCTGCCGGCCAAATGCCAGCGACCGTCGGCTACATATTTTTTCATCTGTTCATATTGCAGCGGATAATACTCCTTCATCCATGAGTATTTCACCGCACCTTCAAAGTTGAATACATAATTCGGATAATTATCAAGCAGATAAATGTTCTGAGTCAGAGTGTTCCTCACATAATGCTTGATTGTTGTCTGAATGTCCCAATTCCACTGCGTGTCAAGATGGGCATCCGCCACCATATAGGCTTTCATCTTCTTTCCGCTGTCGTTCTGAGCGTATGCGGCACTGAACGTCATGCAGGAAGCAACAGCCAACACAAGAAATCCCTTTTGCATAAACGAAAGTAATTTTTCAATATTATTAGATTAAAAAAGTCATAGTTACTATGCAGGACATAAAGATATACAATTAATCCTTACATACAACACTTCCATTTATACACTTTATACGGTTCGCGGAAAAAGTATATCATCATCAAAAAAACTGCCGATTTCACAATTTGCAGATAACAAAATCGCATACTAAAAACAAATGGAGTTCACGTTATTTTAGAACAGGCCAGCAACATTGCGTCTACAAACAATCGCATCCATAAAAGCTTTCTCTGCAGTCGACATGCCTTTTTCAAAATCCTCATAACTGGATGCTTCTACAGGAATTCCGAAATGATAGACTCCCAACGTAGCATCTGCATCATCGCCATGTCCTTTAAGAGCATAATCTGAATATGTGCATTCTCTCTCCGCCGGTTGTATGAACAACCCGCATCGTCCTTTCAGTCTATACATATACGAAACCATCTGATTCACATCTGCCCCTCTATCAATATTTCTCTTATATTTTGCATCAGCAATGACTCCACCAACTTCATTGTCATAAAAATCCGGGAAACGAAGAAAAGCATTTCTTCCGCTATCGCATCTGCTGCGCCCCAAGTATATGCCGCCCTTCCTTCGTCTGTTGTCTGGGTGACGAAAACCTAGGCGTTTGAGCATCGTGGCAAGATACTCTTCCCACAACCATGACACATCAAAAAGTATGCCGTAAATATTATCCTTGCCACAACCATATTTAAGTCGTTTGTGGTTCAATATCCTCATACATATATTCTGCAATGCGGCATAACGGGTGAAATAAGGATGGCTCACCGGCTTGGCGTTTTCTGTACACACATCAGCTCTGTCACGTCTGCAATAGCTCGGAGTTGCCCAAACGATTCGCGACACATTGGCCTGTGTGTCTGCATCGGAGTGCAGAACCATCTCACCGCTGCCCAGAGTGCGAATGTACTCAATCGTGTGGCGCACCAACTGAGTCACATGATTATCATAACTGAATTCTCGAGTTCTATATGCCACACGACCGCAAAAAGGCATGTTCACCTTTATGTGTCTGCCTACATCAATTGATCCCCTCACATTGCAGTCGTTATATTCCTTATACATGTATTCCTTGTACAATCCTTGCGAAAGAGCATCGTTCAGGTAATGCGGAAACAGATAAAGCAGGAAATCCAGCACACACTCGTCTGTAGTCGAATGCTTCATGTCAAAAAGGTTGAGCGAAAGCACCTTTTTGAGCATATACTGAAGGAAAAAGTCTTTTTCATTGGAATTCGAAAAACGCGAACGTATAGACACTGGTACACCGTCAATGCTTATATATCCGGCAAGATTACCGGTCTTAAGCACAAATTGGCCACGACTAAGACTTACATCTACAATATGCAGTTGTCCGATTCCGTCACGACAATCGTGGAACGAATGCGGATATACCAGCAGACTGTTGCCATTGTCGTCCATAAGTTCAGATAGCGGACGATCTGCAATTGGAAAGAACTGCTTTACATCATCCGAACAAGTATATTCAGAATTATCCTGCCAACAAATCATTTCAGCCATTATTCAGAGAAATACACATTTTCAAGCATCTTCATATTCTCTGCCGCATCAATCGAACCGCGCAGATATTCAAACAGAACACCGCGGAGATGATTATCCCACAGTTTTCTGTATGCTTCATCTTTATTTGAAAAATCATCATTCAAATAAAGCTTCAGTTTTCTGAAATATGCACCACCGATATGGTAAGCCCTGCTCAACCCTTCAATGCCATCATTGGTTGCATCATTCCATATTGCTTCATTCAACCTATTCATTTTGGCAACGACATCAAGTTTCATAGAACCCAAATCATCAAGCATTCCGGTATTCTCGTCAGCTCTCACTTCCTTCCATGCAAAACGTCTGCGCATGGCAAAATCCATACTTTCAACGCTTCTGTCTATGTCGTTCATAGTCCCTATGATATAGACATTCTCAGGCACATAAAAACCGTCATAAAACGGGTCAGATTTATCAGTTATCAAATTCTGATACTGAGTCTTTACAAGACCTTTCTTCCCGCGATAGCCTGGGTCTATGCTGAAAAACAATTCACCGAAAATTTTAGAAAGCTCACCACGGTTTATTTCGTCGATGATGAAGACGTGTTCTTTATGAATATAATTATTTGCATGAGCTAATATATCCTTTTTATCTTCCGCTTCACTTACAGATACAGGCTGAATTATATCAGGATGGACATATTTATGGTCATTACCCAAAAGAGGATTTACCAAATTAGATTGAGTCTGATTTAGCTTTTTTGCACGTGTCAATAATTCTTGAAGAATCCAACCATATCTAGTATAATCAACAGTTTTGGTACGTCCATCTGTTACCTTATCTACCAAATTCCAGAAATCATCCCGCTCCCAGTCTCCAACATCATATATTCCTTTTCTTATACAATAATTAAACATACGTTTAATATTATATTCTTTTTCAAATCTATCCTCATAATAAATACGCCCATTTTTTATTTCAACATTAAAACGAGAACGATTATTCCAATTTGTTGTTTTTATCTTTCCGCATTTAATATCGTCAACTATAGAACTATAAACGTCTTCGAACAATGAAGATTTATCGTTTTGCACATCATTTACGATCTTACGTTCAGGCCTAACATTCACACTTTTTACAATTGATGCAGATTCAAATGCATTCTTACAAAAACGTTTAAACACCCCATCCTTTCTTTCAAACCCGATATTTCCATTCCCATCAGGTGACGTAGGACGTAAACCTTCAACAAAATCAGTATAGTCATAAGACGGATGAAACTGTACAAACTCATAATTCGCTTCCATTATCTCAGCAATTTTCTTTGCCAAATAAGTTTTTCCTGTACCTGGTGCACCTGTCAGAATAAGATTCTTATTAGCTTTAAGCAACTCTATATATTCTTCGTATCTATTATCAGTATTTGTCATAAGTTCAAATTATTACAACACAATAATTACAATATGCAAAAATGAATAAAATCTTCGTGAAAACCGAACAAAACAAGACAAAAGTCATAGGATTGCACGCAATACAAAATCCACAATCCTAACAATATAAACTTGTATACCGTCTATACACAATAAAAACAAAATCGGCTGTGCCGAAACCGACACAGCCAACCGGATATTTTACAATTCTATATTTTCATTCATTTACCAATTTTCCGATGCGGAAATTTGACACAGCTGTTTCTACAATAGATACATCGGTAAAGTTACATGTATGTCCGTTGTCTTTTGGACTTTGAGAACTGAGTCCCAACAATACCTTTTCTGGATAATCGTTTGCATACAGACGTGCCAAACGCCAAGTCTTGCCGTCCTCCGAATAATAGTTTCCTATCTGCTTGCCGTCAGATGAAATCCTCATGTAAACGTACGGCTTTTCTATTGATTGATGGTTATTGTCGTCAGAAGTACCTATCGTACGGACAGTCACTACACGATGAACTCCAAACTCATCCTGCTCGAAACACAGTTTCTGACAGTGCATTTCATCTTCATGCACATAGAGCACGCCAGCCGAATATGTACCGGTTTTAGTGAACTTTGGCTCAACCTTGGCAGTAAATGTAAACGGTTTTGTATTGTCAACTTCTGTAAATATAACAGGAGATGAATCTATGACACTTCCATCTGGCGAACGGAAATAAAATCTTTACCGCCTGTATCCTTCAGAACAGCAGAACTTAAAAATATTCCCCGTATCTACCTTAAGACTGCATTCTGAAAAAGCTTGTATCAGGTGACTGCAAAGGTCGCAAAAATAACAATATATACAACAAATTTTCACATTTATATGATTGTATATCCAGTTCAGGCAAAATATATCAAC
The DNA here is from genome assembly GCA_001915545.1 of Bacteroides sp. 43_108. Taxonomy (GTDB): domain Bacteria; phylum Bacteroidota; class Bacteroidia; order Bacteroidales; family Bacteroidaceae; genus 43-108. The sequence goes on from MNQS01000023.1 coordinate 48,363, forward strand.
GCGCTTTCAGGTGCAACTTAATCGTAAATCTACGGCGGAAACAGCCGATTTTATTCGGATATTCCAGCAAATTTGCATAAATTTGCACTAAAGACATAAAAACTACCCTATCATGTTTCAGTTCCTCAGTTTCGGAAGTGGCAGTTGCGGAAACTGCTACTACATAAGTAATGGCAATACATCAGTACTCATTGATGCGGGCGTAGGCATACGCCGCATGAAGCGCCATTTCAAGGAATACGGTCTGAAATTCAGCTCACTAAAAGCCATACTCGTTACTCACGACCATACCGACCACATCAAAGCTGTCGGACATCTGAGCAACGAATTCAACATACCTGTATACACAACCGAAAAGATACACGACGGCATCAGGAGGAACTATCACACCACAAAGAAGATTGAGCCTTCATGCGTCAAAATCATAGAAGTGGGTCAGGATTTCAGCATAGACGACCTGCGCATATCCACATTTGAGATTCCGCACGACGCATCCGAGAACATCGGCTACAGCATTGATTTCGGCCAGGACACGTTCACTCTCATGACCGACATCGGCTGTCCTACAGACGACATAAAGAAATTCATTTCGCAGAGCGGCTATCTCGTAATCGAAGCCAACTACGATGCCGAGATGCTCAAAAACGGCAAATATCCCAAACCGCTTCAAGACAGAATCAGAGGAGGTTTCGGACATCTGTGCAATACGCAGACGGCCGAAACGCTGGGCGAATGTTTCCACGAGAACCTCAAACGCGTTTGGCTGTGCCACTTGAGCGAGGAGAACAACCATCCTGAACTTGCACGCAAAACTGTGGAATACCATCTCAGAGGACTAGGAATTATCCCTGGCAAGGATTTCGATCTGGAAGTTCTCAAGAGAAAGATACCGTCAGGATTGTTCACCAAAGAGGATTGAAAAACAGGCGGTATAAGCAATCGGCAATAAACAAAAACAACATAGGAAAAGCAAAGGCGGTCGGCAAGGCATAAAAACATGCATCACCGACCGCCTTTACAGTATATATACTTACCCACCAAAAGCACACATAAAGCAGTACACGCGCCCGGAATGAAAATTGCGAGCCCTCAGAAATTTCGTTGTGAGCGCTCAAAAAAATACTCGCAAGCGCTCGGAATAGAATTCATACAGGCGCAAGCTGTGAACGACACACGTGGACGCATGTCGGAAACAGGTACTGGAAACATGTAGCATAGAGATATGAATTGAACGCAGAGACTTCAACCGGAAACGACAGTCATGAGGTCTTCGAAATCGGTAGTGTAATGAGGTGAACGATATTCACGTCTGGCATTCCATTCGGATTCAGAACCGCGCTGTATGGCAAGATGCACAGTGTCGCGTCCGTAGGCACGGTTTATGCTGTCTACGGCCTTAGTTATACGGCTCATCTTCGAACGGTCTACGCCGTCAAACAGGCTCTGCTGTATTCCGCTGTCGTCGGATATGCAGGACAGCACCACTCCACTTTTCTTATACATGTATCCCGGGCGAAAAATGAGTTTGAGCGCAGCAAGTGCATAGGTGACGATTTCGCCTGTATAAGAAGTAGGCACAGGCATGCAGACGGTACGTGTGTTGCCGTACTGCTGAAGGTCCTCGCGGTGGCTGTTGGTATGGATAAATACGGTGATGCACGATGCAACGGAATGCTGACGGCGGAGTTTTTCGGCACACGAAGAAGCAAAATTGGCCACACTCTCGGCCATCTGGCTGTAGTCGGAAATCATCGAACCGAAAGACCGGCTCACGCAGATGCTCTTCTTTTCCGACATGTCCGTAAGGTCCTTGCATGCCACACCGCGCAGCTCTTTCCACGTGCGCACACCCTGAAGCTGGAAATTGGCCTTGACCCATGCCTCACTCATCTGGGTGAATCCGTAGGCCGTGCGTATGCCGTTGTACTGCATCACCTTCATGTTGCGCCTCCCGACTCCCCAAACCTCATCCACAGGAAAAAGCTTGAGCGCCTTCACGCGCTTCTCTTCGTTGTCTATGCTGCAGACACCGCGATAGTTCGGATAAGCCTTGGCATAGTGGTTTGCCACTTTGGCAAGCGTACGTGTGTGAGCTATGCCTATGGACACAGGTATGCCTACTCCTTTCATTATGAGCTGTCTGAGACGACGCATCTTGTCGACAGCCTGCAGTGCATCGTCAGCATCAATATCGATGAAAGCCTCGTCGATGGAATATATATCTATGTGGCCGGCTTCTTCTGCAATAACGCTCATCACACGCGAAGAGATGTCGGCATAGAGTTCATAATTGCTCGAAAAGACGGCCACGCCGTGTTTCTTTACAATGTCTGATATCTGAAACAGCGGATTGCCTCGTCTGAGACCTACCGCCTTTGCTTCGGGAGTGAGTGCGACCACACAACCGTCATTGCTGCTGAGCACAACAACGGGCTTACCTCGAAGGTCGGGGCGGAAAATGAGCTCGCATGAAGCAAAGAAACTGTTGCAGTCTACCAAACCGAACATAGGAGAAAAAGATGGTATGAAAATGAAACAATGAAACAGACGCGCGCGTTCACCTGCGCTTGTATATGGTATATGTCACGACTCCCCAAACGACAAAGTCGTTGTCCTCCGTCACCTTGATCTTGGGATAATCGGGATTTGCAGGACGAAGCCAAAGGCAGTCGTCGGCAATCTCAATGAATTTCAGAGTGAACTCGCCGTCGACAAAACATACAGCCATGTCGCCGTCACGCGGTTCGAGAGAACGGTCGATGACAAGAATATCGCCGTCGTGCACTCCTGCACCAATCATGCTGTCGCCCTTGACACGGGCACAGAACGTTGTGCTGGGATGAGACATGACCAAAGAATTAAGATCGAGACAGCGGTCCACTGTATCCTGAGCCATCGACGGGAAACCGGCTCTGACACCTCCGTCGGCAAACGGAATCTGAAGATTGTCCGACGGTCCCAACTTTCCAATATCCAATATCGACATGACAATTATACCTTATATATATCCTATAAATACGAGTACAAAACTAGCAAAATAAAATCACAACGCCCATACTCCGCCCGCATGTCTTTTGACAAAATGTACGTAAGGCATACACATGAGTACACAAAAAGGGAATCGGACATAATCATTTTTAACACTTGACAGGCATCAACGGTTTCAAACGGGAACCGATATAGCTGTTTTTAAACATAAACTGCAGTGAAAACAAATCTTTTTGACATACGAGCTAAAAAAACCGCTGATTATATTTGTTTTTATTAACTCAAAAGGTTTAATTTGCTTATACAAAAAAACAAACGACTAAAAGCTATTAACCTTAAATTCTTATTATCAAATATTTCAAATATGAGCGAAAAAAGAGTTTATACCTTCGGCAACGGACAAGCTGAGGGTAATGCACAGATGAGAGAGAAACTTGGAGGTAAGGGGGCAAACCTGGCAGAAATGAACCTTATCGGTGTTCCGGTTCCTCCAGGCTTCACCATTACTACAGATGTCTGCAATGAATACTATGAAGTCGGACAGGACAAGATTGTAGAAATTCTGAAGGACGAAGTAATCAACGCAGTAAAGCACATCGAAAACCTTATGAACTGCAAGTTCGGCGATGTTGAAAACCCGCTTCTTGTTTCAGTACGTTCCGGAGCAAGAGCTTCAATGCCTGGCATGATGGACACAATCCTCAACCTAGGACTCAACGACACCGTTGTTGAAGGACTCATAAAGAAGACCAACAACCCTCACTTTGCATACGACTCATACAGACGTTTCGTGCAGATGTACGGTGACGTGGTTCTCGGAATGAAACCGGTAAACAAGGACGACATCGATCCGTTCGAAGCAATCATAGACGACGTCAAGAAAATCAGAGGCATCAAGCTCGACAAGGATCTCAGCGTTGAAGAGCTCCAGCTGCTCGTAAAGAGATTCAAGGAAGCTATCAAGGCTCAGACAGGAAGCGACTTCCCGGACGACCCTATGGTTCAGCTGTGGGGTGCAATCTGCGCCGTATTCAGAAGCTGGATGAACGAAAGAGCCATCCTCTACAGAAAGATGGAAGGTATACCTGACGAATGGGGAACAGCCGTATCTGTAATGGCAATGGTATTCGGCAACATGGGAGAAACATCTGCTACAGGCGTATGCTTCAGCCGCGATGCTGCTACAGGTGAAAACATTTTCAACGGCGAGTACCTCGTAAACGCTCAGGGAGAAGATGTCGTTGCAGGTATACGCACTCCTCAGCAGATTACTCTCGAAGGTTCAAGACGCTGGGCCAAGCTCCAGGGCATCAGCGAAGAGGAACGTGCAAAGAAATATCCTTCAATGGAAGAGGCCATGCCTGAAATCTATGCTGAACTCAACCAGATTCAGGACAAGCTCGAAAAGCACTACCGCGACATGCAGGATATGGAGTTCACTGTGCAGGAAGGCAAACTGTGGTTCCTACAGACCAGAAACGGAAAGCGTACAGGTACTGCAATGGTGAAGATTGCCATGGACCTCGTTGACGAAGGTTTGATAGACGAAAAGACAGCACTGCTGAGATGCGAGCCGAACAAGCTCGACGAACTCCTCCACCCTGTATTCGACAAGGAAATGCTCAAGAAGGCAAAGGTGCTCACACAGGGTCTTCCTGCATCACCAGGTGCAGCTACAGGCCAGATTGTATTCTTCGCCGAAGATGCTGAAAAATGGCATGCAGACGGCCACAAGGTTGTGATGGTCCGCATAGAGACTTCACCGGAAGACCTCGCCGGAATGTCAGCAGCCGAAGGTATCCTGACAGCACGAGGAGGAATGACATCGCACGCGGCCGTAGTTGCAAGAGGTATGGGCAAGTGCTGTGTTTCCGGTGCAGGCGCCATCAACGTGGACTACAAGAACAGAACTGTAGAAATAGAGCACGAAGTGTTCAAGGAGGGCGACTACATCTCCATCAACGGCTCTACAGGTCAGGTGTATAAAGGCGAAGTTCCTACAAAGGCTGCAGAACTGTCAGGCGACTTCAAGAAGCTCATGGATCTCTGCGACAAGTACACAGTGCTTCAGGTAAGAACAAATGCCGACACTCCTCACGATGCAAGAGTGGCACGCACATTCGGTGCAAAGGGTATCGGCCTGACACGTACAGAGCACATGTTCTTCGAGGATAAGAAGATTATCGCAATGCGCGAAATGATTCTTGCCGACAGCGTTGAAGGACGCGAAAAGGCTCTCGAAAAGCTTCTCCCTTACCAGAAGGCTGACTTCAAGGGCATACTCGAAGCAATGGACGGTTATCCAGTAAACATCCGTCTGCTTGACCCACCTTTGCACGAGTTCGTTCCTCACGATGAAAAGGGACAGCAGATCATGGCCGAAGAAATGGGCATCAGCGTAAAGGAAATATGCAAGCGAGTTGAAAGCCTCTGCGAGCACAACCCTATGCTCGGACACCGCGGTTGCCGTCTCGGTATCACATTCCCTGAAATCACAGCTATGCAGACACGCGCTATCCTCAGCGCTGCATGCGAACTGAAGAAGGAAGGAAAGAACCCAATGCCGGAAATCATGGTTCCACTCATCGGTATCCTCTACGAGTTCAAGCAGCAGAAGGAAGTTATCCAGAAGGTTGCAGAAGAGGTATTCGCAGAAGAAGGCATCAGAGTAGACTTCGAAATCGGTACAATGATTGAAATCCCACGTGCCGCACTGACAGCCGACAAGATTGCCAGCGAAGCTGAATACTTCTCATTCGGAACAAACGACCTCACACAGATGACATTCGGATACTCTCGCGACGACATCGCAAGCTTCCTCCCTGTATACTTGGAGAAGAAGATTCTCAAGGTCGACCCATTCCAGGTACTCGACCAGAACGGTGTAGGTCAGCTCATCAAGATGGCAGTAGACAAGGGCCGTTCAGTTCGTCCAGGACTCCGCACAGGTATCTGCGGTGAGCACGGAGGTGAACCAAGCTCAGTTAAGTTCTGCGCAAAGGTCGGAATGAACTACGCATCATGCTCACCATTCCGAGTACCTATCGCACGCCTCGCAGCGGCTCAGGCAGCAATAGAAGATTAATACTCAATTCCTTAAGGAACAACTTATAAACAAAGGCTGTAACGTTCTGTTTTCCAGAGGTTACAGCCTTTATTATTATAGTGAGATTTTAGGTTGGTTTGAAAATCAATAAGACTTTTATTATTTATCAAATAAGACAACATTGATACTGTATCGAATTTTATTCCGCCAACGGGTTTTCTTTCATAATCTTTTTCATTCGGTAAATGTATAAAATAAAAATACGGAACTCAATTTGAATCCCGTATTTCCATTTACACAAAATATTTTATAGTGCCTCTCTGTATTTTTTGACTTGTATAGCAATCTTCTCTTCACCCTTAACCGCAAATACATCACCTCCATAATCATTGGAGAATGATGTTACAAGCGTTTCATATCCCATTTCTTTAAACGATTGGGCTGCATAGTGTTCATATTCTTCTGGTGTCATAAATATGTTTATTATAGTTGTTTCATATAGAATCTCCATGGTCTGTCACATTTCTTGTATCGCTTTCCTGAATATAAGAAGTACTGTGATTTAAATCCTTCCGGAAGAAGTTCAAACTGTTCTTTACTAATTTCTTCTTTAATATAATTGCCATTACTGTCTTTTGTATAACGACCGGATTCATCTTTTATATATGCCGGAACATTGAGTCTGCATTCATTATTGATTTCACAGTTATCTGCTACTAAATTCTCATTTACCCATTCTATATTCAGACTATTGTTCAATGGGATTCCGTTCATAAGATCCTCATAAAGGTATGTAGGACGTATTTCATGATTTTTAGTTCTAACCCATTCATGATTGACCAAAGAATACACACTATACCCTCTGATAAGAAATGAAGCTCTAAAACATTTTTCTCGGTTTTCAAACGTTATATCGATCCCGGATACATGACAGTTGAAAGAGCCGCATTCAAAATAAGGTAAATCACTACACTTTTCATGATCTGATGTATGATACATTATAGGGTCCTTTAATCCATTATTTTGTTCTTCATGATAATAGAACTCAATATCCTCCAAATAAATACGCCTCTTATCATTTATTAGAAAGTAACCACCATAGAAAAGTTTTTTTGCAATACTTGAGAACTGTTTTAATAAGTCATCCTCTTTTTCTGGTCCCTCCAAATCAACTACACCTTTAAAGGCTGTAAGGATAACATTAATTCCATCTGCTTTTTCAAATTCATCCAATATTTTTTCCACATATTTTCAGAATTTAACTTTATTGGATTAATAAAGGCCTCATGTTTATAATCATCATTTTCACCATCTCCTTCTAGCCATCTCAGTTCTATACCGCACAAATTATTAGGATTTACAGGCTTTTGCCTATATGTTGGCTTCCATTTATTCATGTACCAAAAGTTACTCTCTGATGACAGAGCAATCATCTCTTCTTTTGTCAGAATATAATAATGGAAATCCATATATTCACCTTCTCCAGTGGCATGAACAAAAACCCATGGACCTTTAATCTTACCTTCCAAGTAATCTCTTGTACATTTTGCCAATGTCATTCCAATCGGGAAAATTTTTCCTTTATGTGTCTTTACTTGTACATAAACATTCTTCTTACTTCCTGGTTTAGTACAAATCAAATCAACAGATTCATAATTTGCCATAATAGTATTGGCATTTATGACATTCAATCCCAATTGCATTAACTTAGCTTGAACCAGAATCTCACCAATTTCTCCTAATTTGCTTTTATTTAAAGATTCATTCATTTTATTCATATTCTATCTTACCATTTAATTGATTTCAATTTCGCAACAAGAGTACGTTTAATTTTATATTCCGTTTCATGTATGAGAACATCATCCATGAAAACTATATCAGCAGGTTTTCTTAGCCATGGTTCTTCTGTAGTTTTATAAAAAAGATTGATTATACAAATTGACTTTTGTATATTTGCCTTTACTTTCTTTTCATTTTCAGTTAAATAATTATTCCCATACGTACTTATAAAAAGAGTTTCTGCATCTTCAATATTCTCTTCATTCTGATCACTGACATTACCAAAGGCCCCAATCCAGATCCGCATATTATCATTCTCATGAAAATCTTTATAATGTGAATGCCAATTATTCAGACGTTGTTCTATTCCATCTGCCTTTTTATGTATACCAAAAAAGGAATAGACTCTTGATGTAGAATATCCTTTTCCTTTTTTATTGCCAGAAAAGTAATAAAAATTGAATAATGAATTTTGGCAAGTGGTTTCGTCTTTCAAATAGTCTTTCATCTTCTGCAAACTTTTAAAAGGCCCCACCCATTGTATCGTAAATGTTTTAGTAATATCTTGCATAGGTAATATATACAGTTTATCTTATAATTAAAAAGATAGTGTTTCATATAGTGTGTCTGAGGCAAGTTTGCCTTAGGAGTGATGTTGCAAATTTAATAGACAATTTGGTATTTCATATCAAAAGATCTAATTTTGTGTTGTAGCCGGACGAGGAAACAGGCTCTGCTGAGTCTCCCCGTCAGCAACAAGGCTACGCCTATACTGATAGCAAGAACTATCCAGAAGTCGTCGTGGTGGCAACTCCTTTTTTGCTTTCGGGCAGGCTTTTCTGCTAAAAAAACATTCCATCAGTCAGGAAACAGAGTCTTGTCACAGGTTATTTTTGGCAGCAGCCGGTCAAAAGCCTTATGTTCCATGGCGATACTGTCCATGAGCGTCAGCACACCTACCAAACAGTCACATTCATCTTCCTGATTGCGAAGAATAGCAAGTATCCGCGAATGGAAGTTGCCATAGCGGTCGCGTGGAATACGGAATTCCAAATTCCTGCCTTGACAATAGGCATGACCAAAATGATAGACGTTGCCTTTGTTTTGAGGATTTTCATGAAGAAACTCGCTACGTTCTGCCATAATCATGCTTTCAAGCATGATTTCCATCAGGTCCATGCAGACCAGTTTCTTTCTCTGCATGTTTGCGCATGAGCTCAGAAATTTGTACTTTCGTCAAGTGCATAGTTTGTATATTTAGTTTTTTTGGTCACTCCTAAATTACAAACTCCAGGGCTGACACGCAATGGTCTGCCCTTTTTTGCTACTTTTCAGACACACTTTTTGAAACAGTCTCAATAACTATAATCAAAAAAATCAAAGTATAGACATTAATATGCTTCCAACTCTTTAAGATACAACCGTGCACACATCTCCGCATCATCACCGGCACGATGATGCGTACCTTGTTCTATACCAAGTTGTTCACAAAGATAGTCAAGATAATTGCATCCAGAATAATATATCTTACGCGCTATTTGTAGAAAGCACCCATCTTAGTTTAAGTTTATAAATTCTGAAATAGCTACTACTCTACTCTCTATAATTTTTAGTACTTCTTTTGTAATGCTTTTAGAAAACTAAAAAACTATAGGCATTTATTTTACAGATCAAACATACTTTGAAAACGGTATCTGTTTGGATATTCTCTAATATACCATATCACAATAATAATATCAATTTATCAAATTGAGAAAATTCAAATCGATTTCAGAGTGAGTGATATAAAATTAAAGCACTAGCATACAATTAATTACACATTTCATTCCTTCTTTGGCACATCAATTGTATAAGTAAAAATGAATCATAAACATAAAACATTATGGAACTATTTACAATTGGTTTTGCAGTCTGCGTGCTAATGGGCATAAGCTGCTTTTGGTTGTTTGAGAAATGTATTGATTGGTTTGAAAACATTTAAAAATGAAAAGGAGGAAAAACTTATGTACACAGTATTATTTATTACAGGCCTAATCATGTTTGGCTATTTAATGTACGTCTTGATTAAACCAGAAAAGTTCTAATTTACAAGATAGACGACGTATCAAGTCTGTCGACAAAAAAATAATCAAAGTATGAATACAGAAATATCAGGTGTCATAGCACAAATTGTTCTAATGGTGGTATTAAGTTATCCACTAGGAAAATATATTGCAAATGTTTATAAAGGTAAAAAGGTTTGGAGTGATTTCATGAAGCCGGTAGAAAATTTAATCTTTCGGTTATCTGGAATCAATCCGGAAGAAGAGATGAATTGGAAACAATTTTTGAAAGCCTTGCTTGTTGTAAATGCATTTTGGTTCGTATGGGGTATAATTCTACTCGTCATGCAGGGTTACCTGCCTCTCAATCCAGATGGCAACATAGGTCAAACGGCACATCAGGCTTTCAATACTTGCATTTCCTTTATGGTGAACTGTAATGAGCAACACTATAGCGGTGAAACCAATCTTACATATTTCACACAACTGTTTGTTATCATGCTGTTCCAATTTATCACAGCTGCTACAGGTATGGCAGCTATGGCAGGCATCATGAAAGCTCTTGGCGAAAAAACCACCAAAACTATAGGCAACTTTTGGAAGTATCTTGTACTAAGCTGCACACGTATACTTCTTCCATTATCGCTAGCAGTCGGCTTTATACTTATTACACAAGGAATTCCAATGGGATTTGATGGAAAAATGGAAATAACAACTCTTGAAGGTGGCACTCAGTGCATATCACAAGGACCAGCAGCGACTGTTGTCCCCATCAAACAATTAGGAACCAATGGTGGCGGATATTACGGCGTGAACTCTTCACATCCACTGGAAAATCCAACTTATTTATCTAACATGGCAGAATGTTGCTCGATTCTAATAATCCCAATGGCTATGGTGCTTGCTTTCGGTTTCTATGTGGATCGTAAAAAATTAGGTTATAGCATATATGGTGTAATGCTTGCGGCATTTCTTATAGGTGTATGCATCAATGTATCTCAGGAAATGGGAGGCAATCCAAGAATTGAAGAAATGGGTATAGCTCAGGATAATGGAGCTATGGAGGGTAAAGAAGTTCGTCTTGGCGCTGGTGCAACAGGCTTTTGGAGTGTTGTCACAACTGTTACATCAAACGGTTCTGTAAACGGTATGCACGATTCTACGATGCCGCTTTCTGGTATGGTTGAAATGCTCAATATGCAAATCAACACATGGTTTGGTGGTGTTGGAGTTGGTTGGATGAACTACTTTACATTCATTATCATAGCAGTTTTCATCAGCGGATTGATGGTAGGACGTACTCCGGAATTTATGTGCCACAAGGTTGAAGCTAAGGAAATGAAAATAGCTTCAATAGTGGCTCTTCTCCACCCATTTGTGATACTTGTGGGTACTGCTCTTGCAACATATTTGTTTGTACATGCTCCGGCATTTGTTGAAAGCGAAGGCGGTTGGCTGAACAACCCTGGGTTCCACGGACTTGGAGAAATGCTTTATGAATTTACATCTTGTGCAGCCAATAACGGTTCAGGTTTTGAAGGACTAGGTGATAATACGTGGTTCTGGAATATTTCATGCGGTATTGTATTAATATTAAGCAGATTCATACCTATCATAGGACAAGTTGCAATAGCCGGCCTTTTGGCACAAAAGAAATATATACCGGAAAGCGCAGGGACTCTCAAAACAGATACCGTAACATTCGGTGTTATGACATTTGCAGTTATATTCATTGTTGCAGCATTGTCATTCTTCCCTGCACAGGCTTTAAGCACAATTGCAGAACACTTTTCATTGTAAATCCAATATATCAAAGTTTAAGTTGGCAAGTCGGATAACCACACTTGGTCAAAAGATGGTATCCTTACCTACCCTATAAAAAATTTAAGATATGAATTCAAAGAATCAAAATACATCGCTATTTCAAAAGGATCAGGTTATAGAAAGCTTGAAACAGTCATTTGTAAAGCTGAATCCGAAAATAATGATTAAAAACCCAATAATGTTCACAGTTGAAGTTTCAACTCTGATAATGTTGTTCGTTACAGTATATTCTGCATTCAGTACTTCGCAAGGCTCGTTTATTTACAACTTGTGGGTATTTATAATACTTTTCCTGACATTGTTGTTCGCAAATTTTGCTGAAGCAATTGCTGAAGCTCGAGGCAAAGCTCAGGCAGACAGCTTGCGCAAGACTCGCGAAGAAACTCCTGCAAAACTTATTGTAAATGGAGAGACAAAAACAGTGAGCAGTTCACGACTTAAAAAAGGTGATATATTTGAATGTGAAGCAGGTGATATTATTCCTGCTGATGGCGAAATAATAGAAGGTCTTGCTTCCATAGATGAAAGCGCCATAACAGGTGAATCAGCTCCAGTTATTCGTGAGGCTGGAGGCGACAAGAGTTCTGTGACAGGTGGAACGAAGGTTCTTTCAGACCACATAAAGGCTGTTGTAACTACTCAACCAGGTGAAAGTTTCCTGGATAAAATGATTGCATTGGTAGAGGGAGCAAGTCGACAGAAAACGCCAAATGAGATTGCGCTTACTATTCTTTTAGCCGTATTTACATTAGTATTCCTCGTAGTTTGTATCACTCTTAAACCGATGGCAGACTATTCCAATACAGTCATTACCATTGCAGCGTTTATTTCACTTTTCGTTTGTTTGATACCTACAACTATTGGCGGATTGCTTTCTGCAATTGGTATAGCCGGCATGGACCGCGCATTGCGTGCAAACGTAATTACTAAATCGGGAAAAGCTGTTGAGACTGCCGGTGATATAGACACGCTCCTTCTTGACAAAACAGGAACAATAACAATCGGCAATCGTAAAGCTACGGACTTTTACCCTGCCGCAGGTCATGATAAACAAAGCTTTATAGAAGCATGCATGCTGTCTTCTGCATCAGATGACACGCCTGAAGGAAAATCTATAATTGAGTTAGGACGCGAACAAGGCCTCCGTATGCGCGATCTGAATACAGAAGGTGCACACATGATCAAATTTACGGCAGAAACAAAATGTTCTGGAATAAACTTAAAAGATGGTACACAAATCCGAAAGGGAGCATTTGATGCAATTCGTAACATAGTTAATGCAGCCGGCAATAAATTTCCTAAAGAAACGGAAGATATTATCAAGAGGATTACAAGCAATGGCGGTACTCCATTGGTCGTATGCATCAATAAGGAGATAGCAGGTGTTATAGAGTTGCAAGATATCATCAAACCAGGCATAGAAGAACGTTTTGAGCGCTTACGTAAGATGGGAGTAAAAACCGTGATGGTTACAGGTGATAATCCACTGACAGCAAAATATATTGCTGAAAAAGCAGGTGTAGATGATTTTATAGCAGAAGCCAAACCTGAAGATAAAATGAATTACATCAAAAAGGAACAGGCAGCCGGCAAACTGGTAGCTATGATGGGCGACGGCACAAACGATGCCCCTGCCCTTGCACAGGCAAATGTAGGCGTAGCAATGAATAGCGGAACCCAAGCGGCAAAAGAAGCCGGCAACATGGTAGACCTTGACAACGACCCGACAAAGCTTATCGAGATAGTAGAAATCGGAAAGCAGTTGCTGATGACACGCGGCACTCTTACTACATTCTCGATTGCAAACGATGTTGCCAAGTACTTTGCAATAATCCCTGCATTGTTTATGGTTTCCGTGCCTCAGCTGGGAGCACTTAACATCATGGGCCTGCATAGTCCTGAAAGTGCTATTCTCTCCGCCATCATATTCAATGCAATAATCATACCAATCCTGATACCATTAGCTCTTAAAGGTGTTGAATACAAACCAATCGGAGCTAGTGCATTACTTCGCCGAAACCTTCTCATATACGGAGTTGGCGGCATTATTGCTCCTTTCATAGGTATCAAACTTATAGATTTATTCATAGGATTATTCTTCTAATAAAAACAAAAGACAATTATGAAAAATTTAGTAAAATCAATCCGAATCACATTGGTATTCTGTATATTCTTTTCGGTGTGCTATATATTGGTATTATGGGTTTTCGCACAATTTGCAGCTCCAGGCGAAGGAGGTAATGCAGAAACTGTAAAACTTAACGGCAAAGTGGTTGGTGCTGCAAACGTAGGACAAGTTTTTACAAAAGATGTTTTCTTCTGGGGTCGACCTTCGTGTGCCGGAGACGGATATGACGGTACAAGTTCTGCAGGCAGCAATAAGAGTGTCACTAATGAGGAATATCTTGCAGAGGTAGAGGCTAGAATTGATACATTCTTGGCACACCATCCATACTTGAAACGTAAGGATGTTCCTTCAGAAATGGTAACAGCAAGTGCTTCAGGTCTTGATCCAGACATAACACCAGAATGTGCTTATGTGCAGATAAAACGTGTTGCAAAAGCAAGAGGTATGAATGAATCTGATGTTAAAGCTATAGTAGACAAGATGGTAGAAAAACCATTGCTAGGCATTTTCGGTCCTGCAAAAATCAATGTTCTAAAACTAAATGTTGCAATGGAAGAAGCTAATCCTACGATAGATTAATTTAAGCTTCTGGTAATATACTATCAACAGTCTTTTCTCCTGGATTCTGTACCAGCCAATTATTTGCAGATACAGAAAACAGGAGAAAGATTGGCTACTACAACAAAAAGTTTTCATATTATAAATATTAATCAATATCGTTATACATTATCATAATCATGAAAAAGATAATTATAAAAACATTTGCGGTCGTAATGGTTGTCGCAATGATATTTCCAATTAAAACTCATGCTCAAAATAAATTCACCGTTAGCGGTAATGTGAATTTTGTCTCTGATTATATATGGCGCGGTGCTGACCAGAACTCAGGTTTCTCTGTACAGCCATCTTTAACTTTAAGCTATGCGGGCATTGCTCTTAATGTATGGGGCAGTCAAACATTAAGCAGATGGAACGTTGAATCTCCCGCTAAAGAGTTTGATATAAATTTGAGTTATTCATTAAATAATTTCTCAATTACTGTATCTGATTATTGGTGGTCTGGAGTAAATAAACCATACGGACACTATAAGGATTCTCATTTTTTTGAAGGCACTCTGGCATATTGCTTTGGTGAATCTTTTCCTTTGGCTCTTTTATGGAGCACAATGTTTGCAGGAGCGGACAAAAATGAAGAAGGAAAACTCCAAGCTTCTACCTATATTAATGCGTCATATTTAATCTCACTACCTGCAGATATAACTCTTACTCCAGCAATAGGTTTTACACCATGGAAAGGATATTACCATAATAAGGCAGCATTTACAGACATTTCTTTAAAATGCAATAAGGACCTAAAAGTTACAGATAAATTCTCTATTCCTGTATTTATACAAGCTGTAATAGCACCTGTGAGTGATCGTACATATCTTGTAGCAGGATTTAACTTAGGATTTTAATAGTCTAAGACTTAAAGTTTTGGTGGACAGCTTTATCCAATTAGAATTTTCAGGCTTACTATTAATACAAAGCTGTAAAATCATTTTAAATTTACACACTTGATACATAATAATAAATTTATGTAGAATGATGGCTGATAAAGAAGAAAATATACGTCATTTCTTGAATCTGATAAAAAGTTCACAAAGAGGTGTTTTTAAAGTCTATATAGGAATGATTGCCGGTGTTGGTAAAACATACAAAATGCTGCAGGAAGCACATGAAATGTTGGACAACGGAATTGACGTACAGATTGGTTACGTTGAGACACATGGACGTGCCGGTACAGAAGCACAGCTTAAAGGACTACCTGTTATTCCTCGTAAGAAGATATTTTACAAAGGGAAAGAGCTCGAAGAAATGGATCTGGATGCAATTCTTCAGTTGCATCCAGAACTGGTAATAGTTGATGAACTTGCACATACAAATGTTGATGGTTGTCGAAATGAAAAACGATGGCAAGACGTGATGGATCTTCTGGAGGCCGGCATCAATGTTATATCTGCTGTAAATATTCAACATATTGAAAGTCTGAATGAAGATATTAAAGGTATAGCCGGAATTGAAGTAAAGGAACGCATTCCAGATAAAGTTTTGGAGGAAGCTGATGAGGTTGTAAATATCGACTTGACTGCAGAAGAACTCATTAACCGTTTAAAAGCAGGGAAAATTTATAAAACCGAAAAAATACAAACTGCACTTAATAACTTTTTCAAGACAGAAAATATTCTTCAATTACGAGAATTAGCTCTTAAAGAAGTAGCATTTCGGGTAGAAAAAAAAGTTGAGACGGAAGTAATCCCTGAAGAAAAAGCGATTCATAGAGAATTGTACCTTGCATGTATAAGCAGCAACGAGAAAACTCCGAGAAACATCATACGTAGTACAGCACGACTTGCATCGCGATACAATACCGATTTTATGGCTTTGTATGTTCAGACACCTTCGGAAAGTCCTGATAAGATAAATTTATCAGATCAGAGACATTTACTGAACCATTTTAAACTTGTAACAGAGCTGGGGGGTGAATTAATACAAATTGCATCACCTGATATTATACAAACCATCATAGACGTATGTAACGAACGCCATATTACAACAGTTTGCATCGGACAACCAGCCCTAAACTTTAGTAAAATATTTAAGATACATCGATACAGATATTTTCTTAAAAACCTTTCAAGAATGAATATAAAATTGATTATTTTTCCGCAATGAAAGGCACGGCACAGTCCGATTATTATTGATAAAGCAAACTGTTTACAAGCATTTTACACATTTGCTTGTAAACAGTTTGTTTTTATTATCATACATTTATCTTATATGCTTCAATCTTACGATAAAGAGTAGCCAAGCCTATTTTCAAAAGACGTGCAGCTTCTGTTTTATTGCCGTTTGTATATTGCAACACCTTAGTGATATGCATCCTTTCGATTTCTGCCAATTCAAAGCTGTCTTTTTCAGGTGCAACATCTGATTTGGATCTTTGCAAATCCAAAGGCAAATCTTCAAATGTTATCTGCCCTTCGCATACAATAGAACATCTTTCGATTACATTTCTAAGTTCTCTTACATTTCCTTTCCACTTTGCATTCTTTAATATATCAAGTACTTCTGGAGTTATTCCAGTAATTTTCTTTTTAAGTTGATTGGCAAATTTGTCCAGAAACATATATGAAAGACTTTCAATATCATCCTTCCTTTCACGCAACGGAGGCAAACTTATCTGAAAAACAGATAAACGGAAATATAAATCTTCACGGAAGTTACCATTATCTATCTCTTTCTTTAAGTCCCTGTTCGTCGCTGATATGATTCTGACATCCACCTTTGTCGGTTTGGTATCACCTATCTTTATATACTCTCCAGTTTCCAAGACACGCAAAAGCCTAGCCTGAAGGTCAAAAGCCATCTCTCCTATTTCATCTAAAAAAATAGTTCCGTGGTTAGCAACTTCAAACAATCCTTTTTTATCCCTTAATGCACCGGTAAAAGCGCCGGCCTTGTAGCCGAACAATTCACTTTCCAACAGGTCCTTACTAAAAGCCGAACAATTTATATCTACAATAGGACGTGCGGCTCTTTCACTGGCCTGATGTATGGCATGAGCAAAAACTTCTTTACCAGTTCCAGTTTCTCCAGTAAGTAAAACTGCGGCATCGGTTTTTGAAACTTTCTGTGCCAATGCTATTGCCTGCTTGAGTTCTTTTGAATCTCCTACAATGGAATCAAAAGAATAAGCCACTGAGGCCGTTTTCTTACCTTTCTTTTTCTCGGTTTCGTCAACAGCACGATTTATAGTAGGGATAATTTTACGGTTATCATCCCCTTTCGTGATATAGTCAAAAGCTCCATTCTTGATTGCTTGTACACCATCCTGAATATTGCCATGTGCTGTTAATAATATTATTGCGGCATCACTGGAATACTTTTTAATATCAAAGATAAAATCTACTCCATTGCCGTCAGGTAAAAACACATCACAAAGAATAACGTCGTACTGCTGTTTGCGCAACTGTTGCAATGCCTCACTGCAACAACCAGCAGTCGATACTTTATAACCTTCTAATTCTATAATTCGAGCTAATAGTTTACGAATGGGTTCTTCATCATCTATTACAAGAATTTGTATCATAATTTAATTGATTTTTATAGATCTTTTTAATAGATACAAAGATACGTTTTTATTTAAATACAAAAGTTGGTTACACAAACAAACGCATTTACTTGTTTGTAACCATCTTGTTCTGATACCCCAATCATACGCATTTACAAATTAATACTGTTGTAATTCTTTAAGATACAACCGTGCACACATCTCCGCATCATCACCGGCACGATGATGCGTGCCTTGTTCTATACCAAGTTGTTCACAAAGATAGTCAAGAGAATTGCAACCAAAAGAATATATCTTACGCGCCATCTGTAGAGAGCAAATCCATTTCAGTTCTGGCAGATGAATACGGTAGAGTTCGGCAGAATGCTGCAGACAACTGCGATCAAAAGGAACATTATGAGCCACAAATGTATCAAACTCATCGAGATAGGTTCGTTCTATCTCTTCCCATACCTGACGGAAATCCGGGGCATCTTCTGTATCCTGCGGACGGATGCCATGTACTTTTATATTCCAATACTGATAGCGGTTGTCTTCAGGACGTACAAGCCATGAACGTGTTTCTGCAATCTCTCCATTTCGAACGACACAGATGCCTACCTCACATATTGAAGCACGTTTGGAAGTAGCTGTCTCGAAGTCAATTGCTATGAAATTGATATCTGATTTATTGTGCATTATCGGATATTTTATAGTAAGACAATATGTTTTCTGCAAACCGGCATATTTCATCTTTTACCCATTGAGGTTCGATAACCTCTATCTGGTCGGCCTGTTGAAGCAATGCTTGAAGGAAATCGTATGTAGGACGAACCGTCATCTCGAAAGTTGTAGATTCATCATCAGACGAAATCTCGCGCTGAGAATCATGTATCGGCAGGGTTGCCAAATACTTCCTTGCCCAACCGTATGCCTTAATTACCACACGTTCTATGTCGATATCGGTATCAGCAATAATGCCTACGCATCCTTCAAAATATTTATCAATATCGAATGTATCAGGAAGTTTGAATTCAGTATCAGTAACCGTTACGTTCTGTATTCTGTCAAGTGCGTATGTTCTGATTTCTTTTGAATACACCGACCAACCTATCAGATACCAACGACGATTATATACTTTAAGATGATAAGGTTCTACTTGAAACGTGCTTGCATGCGACCGGCCAAATCCTTGATGGGTGATTTCAACCACGGAATTCTGACGCATTGCTTGAAGTAAAACCTGCAAAAATTTATTTCCGGAAGGAATTCTCTCGAACGAGATTCGTTTTTCAAGTTTCCTGTCGGCCTGGAGCTGGTTTAAAGTAGCATACGAATCTATCAGCCACGAACGGAAAGCATCTCCTTCCAACAGATCTGCATCTTCGATATAATATCCATATCCCCGTTTGGAATCACAAGAAATGACAATATCAAAGATTGTCTGCACAGCCTCTTTATGATTCATAAATGTTTTCCACGGCAACGGTTTACCATCGCCCAAACCGCAATCTTCCCAATTGTCACTTATTTCCTTGAAAGTTATGTATGGATGACATCTTATCAGATCCACAAGCCATACGTATCGTCCAAATTTGTTAGCAGCCATAAGTATATAGTCTAATAGTTTATGTTATGCCACAAAGTAACATATACTCTTATGCCAAATTTAGACATAGATATAAAAATATCAAACAAATTTGTCATAAAACATATTTTCAAGCGCTCAAGTCAATAACATATTTTTAAAGGAGCACCAATAAGCTTGTTGCTCCTTTAAAAATACTATCAAAAAATAAAATAGTTTGTCTGGTCCAACCCACAAATGCAAAACCACTTATGCAATCACTTCCAATTTAAGTTCCATAGCACGCTCTTTTACAAGTTTTCGCCATAAGCTGGAATCCTGCAATTTACTAGACGGAATCTTATCGGCATAGCGTTCAAGAAAATCGACAGTGTACAGATTGCTATCGGACCAACGATCTATCAAATTCGACCAATCCCATAAATCAATAAATCTGTCTATCAATTCGTATGTGAGACTGAAATTTTCATTATCCGACAGTTCAGACCAGTTCCAATAATCTTTAAACTGCTCAAAGCACTCCTCTGTCAAGATGGTTTCACAGCTGATTCCCGACAGTTCTTTCCAATCAATCTGCTTTTTAAATTTCTCCAACATAGCCGGCGTCCATACAATGTTTCTGTTTTGAGAAATTTCTTTCCAATCAACATTGTTTTTATGCTTCTCAAGCATCTGTTCTGTCCATTGAAAGTCATTGGAGAGTTCTTTCCACGCAGAATCATTAAGCACTTTCTCCATAAATTCATTTGTAAGCTTTTTTGTTGCCATAGTTCCTATATTTATAATGATATTCAACTTAAGTTTGTTATTATAGCAGTGTCATCATCTGTGACACTGCAAATGTATTATAGGAACTATGCCATATTGAGGAATAGGATTAATAAAAAAATTTGATAATTACATTTTTCACATAAAAATCTGTTATATTGTATAAATTCAAGAAACCTTTACTGATGCATAAAATTGTCACTTAAAACATAGATATACAGCTTTTATTATCATGAAAGACATTCACAGTTCTTCTCAAAATGAAAATAAATGTATATCATAATGAGAAGGTTTAATTATATATGCATTCCAAACAAATCACTAACATCTTGTTTATTAACACATTAGTAAAACGTCTATCAAATTGGCATATCTTTTGTTTTTTATATTCACAAAAGATAATGCGATATGGAATACTTTTGTCAAGCTAACTCATTTTACTTAAAAAAAATGGACAATAGCCTAATAAATTTCAGAACGGTTTCTTACATTTTAGGCATATTGATTTTAGTCGAGGCTGGCTTATTTGCTATATGTGCCGGCGTTTCTGCTATTTATCATGAGAGCAGTTATATTTATTTTATATGGACAATGCTGATCAACATCGCCATCGGAGGTACAATGGTTCTTGTCGGTAATCGCAAGGTGAACAATATATCCAGACGTGAAGGGTACTGCATCGTAAGCACCACATGGATAATGTTTACACTTCTCGGCATGTTGCCGTTCTACCTAAGCGGATATATACCATCAATAGCTGATGCTTTTTTTGAGACTATGTCTGGTTTTACAACCACCGGAGCTACTATCCTTGATAATATAGAATCGTTGCCTAAAGGAATGCTATTCTGGCGTAGTTTTACACAGTGGATAGGTGGACTTGGCATTGTTCTTTTTACAATTGCTTCTCTTCCATTATTAAGCGGAAGCTGCCAATTGCTTTTCTTATCGGAAGCAACAGGGGTAACGCACGACAAGATTCATCCCAAAGCAAAAGTTATGGCACGTTACTTATGGCTTATATATATAGTGTTGACATTAATTGGAAACAATACTACTGATGTTGGGAGATATGAACTTATTTGATGCATTATGCCAGTCATTTTCTACAACTGCTACAGGAGGATATTCCACAAAACAAGACAGCATATCATACTGGAACTCACCTTACATAGAATATGTCATATCAATATTTATGATTCTATCAGGTGTAAATTTTTCTCTATACTATTTTGCCTTGAATGGGAAATATAAAAAACTTATAAAAGACAGTGAACTGCACTGGTTTCTTGCATCAATACTAATATTGACGGTCATCATCGCATTTGCCTTATACATAACTGATTACTACGATATTGAAACAGCTTTCCGCAAAGCATTATTTCAAGTAGCAACGGTACATACATCATGCGGATTTGCAACAGACGATTACAACTTATGGCCACCTTTTACGTGGATGCTGCTTATTTTTGCTATGATATCCGGAGGTTGCACCGGCTCTACCAGTGGAGGTGTTAAGAATCTACGCTTATTGATTATGTTTCAGAATATAAGAAACCAATTCAAACAAATGATGCATCCTAGAGCAGTCTTATCAGTACATGTAAACAACGGGCAAATTCCTGTACAGACTTCTGCAATAGTGTTTACGTTCTTTGTTACATACCTGATTTGTATATTTATTGGCTGGACGCTATTGATGGCTTTTGGAGTTGGCTTGACAGAGTCTCTGAGTACCGTCGTATCTGCAATAGGCAACGTCGGCCCAGGTCTTGGAACTTATGGTCCCGTATATTCATGGCACTCTCTGCCAGATGCGGCCAAATGGGTTCTTTCAGCCTTAATGCTTATTGGGCGATTGGAAATTTTCGGCATTATGCTTTTATTCTATAAACGCTTCTGGAATGAATACTGATAAGAAAAACAATATATGTGCACATCAGATAATCTGATTTGAAATTCAAGAAGGGTCTAAAAATACATCATTATGAATATTTTATTCAGACTCTATCAAAAATGAATTTAAAAATTAATTATCTTTCTGCACAATAAAACATGCATTATGAATATAAAGACAAAATTGACATTAGTAATAGGAGTACTTGTTTCCATGATTGTACTTCTTGTGTCCCTTTCTATTGTAAACCTGCAGATTTTGACCGCAACAGAACCAGACAGTCCTGCAGCCGGTCCGGGACTTCAAAGAGCGCTGCTATGGATTTCCATTGTAGGAGGTATCTGTATTATTATAGGCATTTTTATGCTTACAATTATTCCGTCTCATTTCAATAAACCCATAAAAAAAATCATAGATGGAATCAACAACATTGCCAATCATAATTATGATTGTCGCCTAAACTTGGAAAACCATGAATTTGCAGAAGTTTCTGAAAACTTCAATCGAATGGCAAAACGACTGTCAGATTACCACTCCAGCACACTTGCACAAATTAAAGCTTCGAAGAATTACATGGAAGCTATTATTAATAGTGTAAAAGAACCTATCATAGGCTTGAATAATGAGCTTATCATTTTATTTATAAACGATGAAGCACTTAATGTCCTTAACTTAAAGCGTGAGGAGGTCTTGCAAAAACCTGCACAAGACATTTCTATGAGAAATGACTTGCTGAGAAGACTCATACGTGAACTTATGGATTTACAAGAAGGAGATAAAAACAGCAAGAAGGAAGCTTTAAAAATATATGCAGACAATAAGGAATGTTATTTTCAGATGAAATATATGCAGATCAATAAGTCTGGAAACAATAAATCCGGTTCAACAAACGACGGATATGTTATTATGCTTAAAAATATCACAGAGTTCAAAGAACTTGATTCAGCCAAGACCACTTTCATCTCGACAATATCTCACGAGCTGAAAACCCCTATTTCAGCAATAATGATGAGTCTTCAGTTGCTCGAAGACAGCCGAATAGGTGACTTGAACGACGAGCAAAAGGAACTGACGCAAAGTATTCAGGACAATAGTGAACGATTGCTTAATATAACCGGCGAACTCCTTAACATGACACAGGTAGAGTCTGGTAAACTGCAGCTCAAACCACGTATTACAAGACCGATAGAATTGATAGACTATGCAATAAAAGCCAATCGGGTACAAGCTGAAAAATTCAACATACAAATAGAAGTACAATACCCAGAGAATAAAATAGGCAAGTTGTTCGTGGACAGCGAGAAGATTGCCTGGGTACTGACCAATCTGCTTTCGAATGCAATTCGCTACTCTCCAGAAAACGGACGTATAATCATCGGTGCCCGTCAAACAGATGACAATTATATTGAAATGTATGTACGTGATTTCGGCAAGGGTATAGACCCGCGTTACCATCAAAGTATCTTTGATCATTATTTCCGAGTTCCAGGTACAAAAGTTCAAGGTAGCGGACTAGGATTATCGATTTCAAAAGACTTTGTAGAAGCACATGGCGGTACTTTGACTGTAGAAAGCGAAGTAGGAAAAGGAAGTTGCTTCACCTTACGCCTAAAAGCATAATCATACAAATTTCTTCATAAAAACCGTTTATAAGCACATATATATTACAACATCTATCAATTGCTTATAAACGGTTTTTGAATAAACACGTTAATCATCTCATACTCATATCTTTTACCACATCTTGAACATCTCCATGTGCAGTCTGTAATATTATACCTACTCCATTAAACACTACATTATTCCAAGAATAAAATCTGCGCAATCACTATTTCAAGCAGGTCCGTCGTCTACATTACTTACAGCCTTAAGGAAAATCTCCGTGTAGGAATTATTTGCAATAGTTCACAACTATTGTGCGGCACTGATTTGTATGACAAAGTTCTTTTCGTAAATTTGTCGCCCACAGCTTCACGCGAAATGGAACACACACTGATATTATCAAACGTAAACGAGCTCGTCAGGATAAAACCTGAAAGAATAGTTTTCATCTCTTCTGATGGAAACTACTCTACCCTTACCCTGCACGATCGTAGCGAGCAGGTGGTGACGTTCAATCTGTCGCGGATGCAGAAGCTTATGGAAGAACAGCTCCACAACGAGGCTTCGCTATTCATTAGAATAGGAAAAAGCCTTATCATAAACAGGAACTACATCTACAAAATCAACCTTACAAAACAGATTCTTGTGCTTGCCGACATGAACATTGACGGCACGTTCACCCTGTCTGCATCAAAAGAAGCGCTTAAGCAACTGAAAACTTACATGGAAGCAGGTATAGATATATGAATGAAGACGACGAAATACAGATTTTAGGCGAGAATAGAAAAAAGAAAAACTCTTCTAAGCATACAAAGATTCTGTATGCGGTACTGATTCTTGCGGTCTTAACAGGAGCGACGTTATTCCTTACAACGGATAAGGAGAAATGTGAGGACAGATTGACGGAAAACTTAAAAGAAAAACAGAATGTTCCCGATATCGAACCAAAACGCTCGTACAGCACCAGCAGGATGGACATCGTATGCGACACCATATATGATGTACCTCTAAAGATTTTCAAACTCACCGACATGGCTGCGGAACTTATGATAGGCCTGCCAGACACGAACGACACAAAGATTGTGATGGCACTTGGAGCCGCAGACATACGCAAGGACAAGAACAACATACTTGGAGATTTCTTCATCGACGGAGAACAATACAGCTTCGGCAAGCGCAAGGAAGGATGCGTAATCATCAGAGACGGTGATGTATGGCTGGGAGCTTCGGCAACAGATACAGTATGCCGATACTGCATAAAGCACAAGGCATCTATGTTCAGACAATATCCTCTGGTCATAAACAGCGAAGTATATCCCAACAAACTGAAAGGAAAATCTGTAAGAAGAGCCTTGGCTGACAGGGAAAACGACAACAGCATATATATCGTTGTCAGCAGAGGACGTGAGTCGATGCACGATTTCTCAGAAGCCTTGGCCGACCTCGGATTCAGCAACGCCATATATCTTCATGGAGGCGATTCTTTCAGTTTTTACAGAAACAACGAAGCTCTGGAATACATGGGAACATCGAAGGAATACATCTGTCCGAACAGTAATTTCATAGTATTCCGCAAACGCACGACAAACAGAGAATAACCGGATACAACGAAAACAGAGCATTTCATACAGCCAAAAGGACATTTCATACAAACAGACTAATATGGTTTTGGGAGTAAATTCCAAAACCATATTTTTGTATATGAAGATTAACATCTGCATGTTCTTTCTTCAGCTCCAAAACATTAGTATTTACTTTATAAAACATCTGTTATCTATGAAAAAAATTATTCCTTTGGCAACCATTCTGCTTATCGCCGCATGCGGAGAAGCACAAAAAAATGAAACAACAACACTGACCGGCAACTGGATTGAAGTTATGCCGTCCAACCCTCAGATAATACAAGGCGTCACGCTGAATGCAGACGGAAGTGCATCGTCCATCGGTATGGCAACACTTCTCTACGAAAGCTGGAAACAAGAAGAAAACAGCATCATACTTAACGGTAAAAGTGTGGGCAACGGACAGACAATCAGTTTCAGCGACACACTGGACATCATAAGCCATACTACAGATTCGCTGATACTGGGCAAGTACGGCATGTATAGACGTGAATACTACCGGGTAGACAATCCTGAATCCGTAAAACCTTTCAACGTGCTCGATTCTCTTCGCAAACAGCCGGATGCAGGTCCTGTTGTAAAAGACATTTACAAGGGAACATTGCCTGCAGCTTCATGTCCTGGAATTGAATATACAATAACCATACACCATCAGGAACACAGTGGCGACGGTGTTTTCCAAGCTTCGCTTAATTACCTTGAAGCAGAAAACGGAAAAGACAAATGCTACAATATATATGGAAGACAGTATACATTGCGTGGCGATGCATCCGACAAGAATGCCACAGTAATACAACTAGTTCCTTTTGACGGAAGCGAAACAATGAATTTCAGAAAAACGGAAGGAAAACTGGAAATGCTCGACAAAGACATGAAGAAAATAGATTCGAAACTCAATTACACATTGAAGAAATCAAACTAAACCTTTAAAACATCAGTATTATGAAGTTGGAAAATACCGTCAAAGCATCCATAATCCTGTCTGCCGGAATAGTGGTTGCATCGCTGTTTATCGGTGAAGCGGCAAAAGACATGAAGTCGAATGAGAGATACGTGACAGTCAAAGGACTTGCAGAACGCGAAGTAAAAGCCAACAAAGTGATATGGCCTATAGCTTTCAACGATGTCAGCAACGACCTGAATTCTCTATATGAAAGCATTGAGTCGAAAAACAAAACCATAGTAGATTATTTGAAAAAGAACGGTGTCAAGGATTCAGAAATCAGCGTAGCATCTCCATCAGTATTCGACCGCATGGCGCAAAGCTATGTCTCAGAAAATGTCAAAGTGAGATATCAAATAAGCGAAGTTATTACAGTCACATCTTCCGATGTAGACAAAATAATGAAACTTATGTCTAAGCAATCCGAAATGCTCAGATTAGGCATCGCCGTAGGTACGAACTATGAAAACAGAGTTCAATACCTCTACACTTCGCTGAATGAACTTAAACCGGAAATGATTGAAGAAGCCACAAAGAATGCAAGGCAGGTTGCAGACAAGTTTGCAGAAGATGCTGAATGCAATCTTGGAAGCATCAAGTATGCCAATCAGGGCCAATTCAGCATAACTGAGGATATGAACACTCCTCATATAAAGAAAATACGCGTCGTAACAACCGTGGACTATTTCCTAAAGTAATACCACAAAGAGATAAGAAAACAAAAAATCCCTCTGCTCTATCCAAACGAGAATTGCAGAGGGATTTTTCATTTTTATAGAAAAGCAAATTTCAAAACGTCTGAACAGCTTTTTCAATAATATTCAATTCATCAGGAAAGCAACATTCATAGCGACTTTCCCGACACATTATTCAAGTCCGAACAGAATCTTAAGACCGCCGTCAACACCGCTGAATCCCATAAATGCCATTGCGAGCAATCCTGCTGTTACGAGAGCAATAGGCATTCCGTTCATAGCCTTTGGCACTTTGACCATTGCAAGCTGTTCGCGCAAGCCGGCAAACAGGACCATCGCAAGAGCAAATCCCAATGCTGTTGAAACGGCATAAGCAATACCTTCACCGAATGTATAGTTCTTCTGGATGACAAGGATTGCCACACCCAAGATACAGCAGTTTGTTGTGATAAGCGGAAGGAATACTCCCAGTGCCTGATAGAGAGATGGAGAAAGCTTCTTGAGAATGATTTCCACCATCTGCACCAAAGCGGCAATCACAAGAATGAACGCTATCGTCTGAAGATATTCGAGATGCAGAGGATTGAGCACATAAATCTGAATGGCGTAAGTCACAATTGTAGAGAGAAGCAGCACGAATGTAACTGCGAGTCCCATACCCGACGCTGTAGAGATTTTCTTAGACACGCCCAAAAACGGACATATACCCAGGAATTGAGCGAGGACAATATTGTTTACAAATATTGCCGTGATAAATATCAATATATATTCCATATATACTTCAGTTTATATCCTTATTATTTAGCCTTTCTCAGATTGTTGACGATAGCAATGAGGTATCCGAGCACGATGAAAGCTCCAGGTGCAAGCACGAACATCAGCATACCGTAGTCCTCACCCTGAAGAGTGATTCCGCTGATGCCGAAGTCGTCAGACTTGAAGATTACACCAGTACCGAGCCACTCTCTGACAGCTCCAAGAAGAGTAAGAGCCAAAGAGAAACCGATACCGATACCGATTCCGTCGAATATAGAAGATATTGGATTGTTCTTTGCGGCGAAAGCCTCAGCACGTCCCAATATAATACAGTTCACCACGATAAGAGGTATGTAAAGACCCAGAGTGGCATATACACCCGGCACATAAGCCTGCATAAGCATCTGCAGTGCTGTTACGAGCGATGCTATCACAACGATATACGAAGGTATTCTGACCATATCAGGAATGAGATTCTTTATCAATGAAATGATCAGGTTAGAGAGTATGAGGACAAACATCGTCGCGATACCCATAGACAAACCGTTTATGGCAGATGAAGTGGTACCAAGTGTTGGACACATTCCAAGAAGGAGAACGAAAGTAGGATTCTCCTTAATGATGCCATTCATCAAAACTTTAAAGTTGTTCATGATTGTATCTCCTTTCCTTTATCAGTTTTCAGTAGTTTTTGCATTCTCTTTGCTTTCTTCCTGCTTTTCGTCGGCCGAATACTTGCCCTTCTGGGATGTTGCGCCCGAAGTGGCATCAGCACCGCCTGCAAAAAGCTGGTCATAAGCACTCTTCACAGCTGCAAGAAAAGCTCTTGAGGTAATTGTTGAAGCTGTGATGGCATCAATGTCGCCACCGTCCTTGCTTACAGTGAAGTTGCACTCTCCAGGATTCTTGCCGATGACATCACCCTTGTTGCCTTTCTGGAACCAGAGTGAAGCCTTCTGTCCCAATCCCGGTGTTTCGGCACTGGCAAGAATGGTGTAGCCGAGTATTGCTCCATTGTTGTCGAAACCGACAAGAACCTTGAGCGGACCGCTGAATCCGTTGCTCGAAGCTCTGACAGCCTTTCCGAGTTCCTTGCCCGAAGCATCCTGTGTGGTATAAACAACGAAGTTTATGTCATCGTCTGTTATGCTTTCTTTTGCCTCAGCTCCCGGCTTCAGTATTGTGTCGGTACTTGAAACAACAAGCTCGTCATTACCGATAACCTTCTTTATTCCGGCAGCAAGATTCTCAGCATTGATTTTCTCAATCTGCGGTGCAGTCATATCATTTATATATGCCAACACACCACCTGCGACGACTGCTATCACTGTCAATACAATCGTCATATTGGTAATTGAAGAACTTAACTTTTTCATTTCTTTGCTACCTCCCCGAATCTTTTAGGTTTACAATAATTGTTGATGAGCGGTGTGAAAGCGTTCATTATAAGAATCGCAAATGACATACCTTCAGGATAAGCACCATAGTTACGTATCACAACAGTCAGGAATCCGATGGCAACACCGTATACTATCTGTCCTTTTGCAGACATAGGCGATGTCACATAGTCTGTTGCCATGAAGATGGCACCAAGCATGAGTCCGCCGGTCAGAAGTTCATAGACTGGAGAAACATAACTTTCAGGCTTTACGAGATAAAGTATTCCTGAGAATACGAAAACTGTTCCAATGATTGAAACCGGGATATGCCAAGTGATGATCTTGCGTGAAAGCATGAAGATAAGACCAATGATCAAAGCTGCTGCGCTCACCTCTCCCAAACATCCTGCACCGAAGTGCTGTCCAGGATTACCGATGAACATGTCGAACCAGTCGATGCTGTTTATCTTGTCGAGGATTGCCTGATGCTCCTGCGGATCTGTAACCTTGAAGAGCTGCTTAGCCAAAGAAAGCGGAGTAGCTTCTGTTGTTGCATCAAGATATCCCATCTGTCCTGCCACCGGCCAGCTTGTCATCTGTACAGGGAACGAGATGAGCAGGAATGCACGTCCTGCAAGTGCAGGGTTGAAAAGGTTGCATCCGAGTCCGCCGAAAGTCATCTTTACGACACCGATTGCAAACAATGCTCCCACAATTACAATCCATACAGGAATGTTTGAAGGCATGTTGAATGCAAGAAGGATACCTGTCAATATAGCAGAACCATCAGTTATGGTCAGCTTGTTGTTGCCGAGCATGAAGCGGTTGATGAACCATTCGAAGAATACGCATGATATCACAGACGTTGCCGTCACCACTAAAGCTCCAAGTCCGAAAAATATGAACGAAACAATCAATGCCGGTATAAGTGCAATGATTACGCCATACATATTCTTTTTCACACTGTCACAGCTATGAACGTGAGGTGATAAAGATACTACTAATTTATTTGCCATAATCTACTTATTTACTTTTTAGTGTTTCGGGCTCTGATTATGCCCATAACTGTTGATTTTCCAAGACGGATAAGATCAAGCATAGGACGGTTTGAAGGACATGTGAACTGGCACGAACCGCACTCGATGCAGCTTGTAATGCCGGCATCCTCAACCTTTTCCCACAAGCCTGCACCTGAACATGTAGCCAAGAGGTAAGGTTCGAGTCCCATAGGACAAGCTCCCACACACTTTGCACATCTGATGCACGGCTGAGGTTCTGCTCTTCTCGCCTCTTTCTGGTTCATAATGAGCACGCCAGATGATCCCTTGCATATCGGCACTTCTATATTCATCAGCGCCTTACCCATCATAGGACCACCGCCGATGACCTTGCCTGTATCTTCCGGCAGACCACCGCAAGCATCAATGAGCTGGCTCATAGGAGTACCCATTCTGACGAGCAGGTTGCTTGGATGAGCAAGACTCTTTCCTGTTACAGTAACGATTCTCTCGAAGAGAGGTTTATTCTTCATAACTGCCTCATATACAGCGTATGCAGTTCCTACGTTCTGAATTATAGCTCCAACACTTACAGGCAGAGCTGGAGGTGCAGGTACCTGACGTCCTACAACAGCATCGATAAGCTGTTTCTCACCGCCCTGCGGATATTTCACCTTCAAAGGAACTACCTCAATGCCCGGACAAGATGCAGCCTTCTCAGTCATCAGCTTGATGGCATCAGGCTTATTGTTCTCTATGGCAATGAAAGCCTTTGTCACATTGGCTGCCTTCATGAGGAGCTGAACACCGACAAGAATCTGATCGGCCTTCTCAAGCATGAGTCTGTGGTCGGCTGTGAGGTAAGGTTCGCACTCTACAGCGTTTATAATGACCCATTCAGGTTTTGAACCTGGAGGCGGCATAAGCTTCACGTGGCAAGGGAAGCAGGCTCCACCCATACCAACGATACCGGCTTTCTGAATTTTCTCTATAATCTGCTTTCCAGTCAGTTCTGGCATGTCGGACATCTTGACAAGCTTGTCGCTTCTGTCAATTTCTTCCATCCATTCGTCACCTTCCACCGTTATATATATAGCAGGCTTCTTGTATCCGCTGGCGTCAACCACAGTGTCAACCTTCTGCACAGTACCCGAAACAGAAGAGTATATATGAGCAGAAACGAAACCGCCGGCTTCGGCAATCATCTGTCCCACCTTTACCTTATCGCCTTTCTGCACGATAGCCTTTGCAGGAGCACCAATATGCTGGCTCAAAGGGAAAACAGCAACCTTTGGCAGTTCGGCAACCTTTATCGGTTCGCCGGCCGACAATTTGTTCTCTGCCGGATGAACTCCACCAATTCTAAATGTCTTCACTTTCTATATCTATTTATATAAGTTCTTAAATAAATGTTCAGGTTCTCTCGTTTCATTTAGCCTCCTCTGCAGGCTTAGCAGTCTCTGCTGCTTTCGGAGCAGCGGCTGGTTTTGGAGCTGCAGGCTTAGCAGGACGCGGAGGCATGTTCAGAGCATGTATTACATTCTTTGGACATTCATCCTCGCACTTGCGGCACATCTTGCACTTGTCAGGATCGACGTATGCCACGTTGTTCTGAACATGTACAGCATCGAACGGACAAACCTTCTCGCACTTGCCGCATGCTATGCAGGCTGCAGAACAAGCCTTCATCGCAGCAGCACCCTTCTCCTGATTCATGCAGGCAACGTATATGCCCATCTTCTTCGTGCCTTTCACATGGCGTATCTCGATGATGTTTCGAGGACATGCCTTGGCACAAGCTCCACAGGCCGTACATTTGTCGGCATTTACTTCAGGTATGCCTGTTTCAGGGTTCATGCTTATAGCACCGAACTGACATGCAGAGACACAGTCGCCGCATCCGAGACAGCCATACGCACATGCTGTTTCACCGCTGCTCACAGTGTTCTGCACACGACAGCTGCGTACACCGTCGTAAACAGCCACCTTCGGACGGTTGGCACAAGTACCGTTACATCTAACCACGGCAAGTTTAGGTGCTGCGACACCCACTTCCATTCCCAATATCGCAGCAATCTTGTCCATTACCTGCTGGCCTCCAACAGGACATGACAAGCCTTCCAACGAACCAGCATCGGCCGCCTTGACGCATGCAGATGCCATACCTCCACATCCAGGGAAACCGCATCCACCGCAATTGGCCTGCGGAAGAACTTCTGATATCTTACCGATACGAGGATCTTCCTTAACTGCAAATTTCTTGGCCACAATGTAGAGCACGAATGCCGCTATCAGACCTATTGCGCCCAATACGATTACAGCAATAAGAATTACGTTCATAAAGCAATTTTTTATTTTTTAGTTGTTAATTATTAGTAATGTCTAAGGCTGAAAAAAAACGACCTGTCTATACGGTCCCTACGCAGATAAAGAATGAAATAGTAGACAGCAAGCAGGACCAGTGCACCGGCAATGCTGACAATTTCAGCAACGTGCATCACCGATGAGCATACAATTATCCATGCGAGCATCAGCGCCATAGGATAAGCAAAAGCCAGCATCACGGCCTTGCGCCCCATCGACATGGATGCACACACGACAACCTTGTCGCCGACCTCATAAGATTCATACTCTTCTGCGGTCACATCGACAATTTTTTCCTTACTTTCGGATGAATTGCACATTGATCTTGCGTGACATGAGGAACAGGCCGATGACTGAACAATCTTAACCTTCACTCTACAACCATCTACGTCCTCAACGACCCCAAGATGTTCTATCTGGTTTTTCATATATTTGCAAACTGCACTTTACAATTATCACGCAAAAATAGTATTAAATAATTAAAAACAATAAGTTTGTGAAAGTATTTTAGCCATAGCGGAAAACTTTTTTCCCATACTGAAAACAAGGTGCGAGCTTATGTACAAAATATGTTCCGAATAGGAAACATAGCAAAATAACAGGTCTTCACTGTTATTGCAGAATTTGTGGAAAGATACAGGCAAAAGAAGTGTTCGGCATGTCGGCAAACACGATGCGTTGGCTTACAAAAGAACAAACACACTGCAAAAAGTTTTTTTTAATATGAAACCATAGCCCTAAAACGGAATATAATGTATACTTTTGCACCCGTAAAATTCTTAAATCTCAACACAAAAGCAATAATACAAAACTAAACCCATCAAAAAAAACAGAAAAAATCATGGTTGACAAGATCAAGGTACACGCCCGCATCGATGTTGCTGACGTGCTTCGTGGACTTGCCGTTATGGGCATTATTCTGCTCCACAGCATCGAACACTTCAATTTCTACTCATTTCCCGACACAAGCCAGCAAAGCGAATGGCTTAATTTCAGCGACCGCGCCATCTGGGACGGCATGTTCTTCATGTTCGGCGGAAAGGCATACGCTGTATTTGCCCTGCTTTTCGGATTCAGTTTTTTCATACAAGACGACAATCAGCGTCTGCGCGGACATGACTTCCGCCTCCGTTTCTGCTGGCGTCTTGTACTCCTATTCATATTCGGAAACATAAATGCATCCTTCTTCACAGCCGAAGTGCTTGTGCTCTACTCTCTCGTCGGCTTCATACTCCCTCTGGTTTGCAGATTCAACGACAAATGGCTTCTCATCATAGCCTGCGTACTCCTTATACAGCCAATACCGCTTTACCACGTGATAAGAGCAACACTGGACCCTTCCTACATCACTCCGGTCATTCCGACATCGCAGTATTGGGGAGCGGCACGCGAAGTTCAGATGAACGGTACATTCCTCGAGACTCTGAAAGTAAACCTTTACGAAGGACAGATAGCCAGCCTTGCATGGGCCTGGGACAACGGAAGAGTATTCCAGACTGCCTCACTCTTCATTTTTGGTCTTCTGATAGGACGCCGCAATCTGTTCTGCCGTGAAAACCTTCCGTTCTGGAACAAAGTGCTGTGCGGTTCACTGATAACCTTCTTCCCACTCTACGGCATCGGCAACATGCTTCCAGACTTCATCACGAACAAGTCCATCCTCGTACCGCTATTGCTGATTGTCAGCTCATTATACAAATTTGCCTTCATGCTTATGCTCGTATCGGGTGTACTCTTCGCATTCTACCGCACTAATCTGCACGACAAGCTTATGACCTTCACTTCATACGGCAAGATGAGTCTGACCAACTATATTACGCAAAGCATCATCGGTTCGATGCTCTTCTACCATTGGGGATTCAGCCTCCACGATGACCTGGGCATAACAGCCAGCATTATAGTAGGTGCAATTATCTTCGTTCTGCAGTTTGCATTCTGCAGATGGTGGATGAAGAGCCACAAGCACGGTCCGCTGGAATATCTTTGGAAAAAAGCCACATGGCTGTAAGCTAAGAAGCACGCAACCGAAAGTACAAGGGCTCGCGGCGGAAAACGCAAGGGCTCACAACTCAATCCGCGAGGGCTCGGAATTTCATTTCCAAGCCCTCGCAATTTTTTTGCAGGCCTAAGAAAACATACAACATTTACAGAGAACATCCGAGACTGCGCGACTGAGCTGGCAAAAACGACATACATGCGGATTCTGTTAAACCAGCAAGTGTTATATTTGCATAATAAAAAACATGACCCGGTTATAATACTTACAGGGTTACTATGGAAAACGTAAAAGCAACTACAAGACAATATGGGAGCACAATTTTTCAAGTTCAAGAAATTCACCATCCATCACGACCTATGTGCAATGAAAGCCGGCACCGATGCTGTACTTCTGGGAAGCTGGTGCACAGTATGCAGCCATTCACGAATACTCGACATCGGAACCGGAAGCGGCATCATCGCACTGATGCTGGCTCAGAGAGAAGAGAATTCAATCATAACTGCAATAGACAACGATATAAACGCTATAAAACAAGCTTTTATAAATGTAAATAATTCCATATTTAAAGAAAATATCGAGGTACAGGAAGCCGACTTCAGAACCTTTGCACAAGAAACCGAAAACGAATCATACGACAGCATCGTAAGCAACCCTCCATACTTCGAGGAAGAGGCATTCTCGCCAGACAAGAGCAGAAACGCGGCAAGACACACATCGTCCCTCCCTTTTGCCGAACTCATACACGGCTCGGCCACTCTACTGAAACATCAAGGGACTTTCAGTCTGATTGTGCCTTGCACTGCAGCCAGAACCGTCATCGTGCTGGCCGCAGCTGAAGGACTTTACCTCTCGCGCAGAACTGACGTATCGGACAGCATAAAGAAAACACCTGTGAGGTCTTTACTGGAATTCAGAAAGACAAATAGTCCTACGGCACAATCTTTGCTGTACATACACAACAACGGCGGGACATACTCAGACGAATTCAAAGAACTCACAAAGGACTTCTACTTGAACTTCTGAGAAAAGCTTGCTGATGAAAGCAAAATTCAAAATGACACAGAAAATGACACATCGGGCATAAATGCAAAAGAATCAATAACAGAAATGTCATAATTTATTTGTAGATTTGCACCGTTTTGTGCACATTTATCAGTGCAGAAACTTTTTTCCACAAAAGAAAGATATACGAAGAAATGAAAAAATTTAAGCTAGACGGCGTTGACGAACAGACAAAAGACAGTTCCATCTCACTGATAGCTGACTTTGACGGAGCTGAAGATCAGATTCCAGACGCAGAAATCAACAAAGACGACATAGCCATACTACCGCTGAGAAACATGACATTGTTTCCAGGTGTCATACTGCCGGTAGGAATAGGCAGAAAATCATCAATGATGCTTCTCAACGAAGCTTTCAAGCAGAGCCAATACATCGGTGTATTCTGCCAGAAAGACGACAGTGTGGAAGCACCTGAAGCAACAGACCTGTGCCATATAGGTGTGGCAGCAAAGGTTCTGAGAATTCTTGAACTGCCTGACGGCTCAAAAACAGCCATCCTGCAGGGATTCAACAGACTCAAGCTGGTAGACCTCAATCAAACATCACCTTACCTGAAAGGAAAGGTTGAGAAACTGCACGACGAAATTCCTTCGCCGAACGACAGAGAATTTACTGCTGTGGTCGAAGCATGCAAGGAAATGGCAGAAAAGGTTCTGAAAACATCAGAAAACAGCAGGATTGACTCATCCTTTGCACTGAAGAACATCTCCAACAAGGTGTTCCTCATCAACTTCCTGTGTGCAAACATCCCTATAAACAACAAAGAGCGTATATCACTGCTCAACGAGGACTTCGTTTCGGCACGAGCATACAAGCTTCTGACTGTTCTCAACAGAGAATTCCAGTTCGCCATGCTGAAGGCCAACATCCAGATGCGCACACGCGAAGAACTCGACAAGCAGCAGCGCGACTACTTCCTGCAGCAGGAACTCCGCAACATACAGGAAGAGCTCGGAGACAACAGCGACAATGAGATTGAGGAACTCGTTGCACGCAGCAAGAAAAAGAAATGGAGCAAGGAAGTTGGTGAAATATTCACAAAGGAACTGGGCAAGCTGGAGCACATGAACCCTCAAAGTCCTGACTTCAACGTGCAGTACAACTACCTCGACACAATGCTCAATCTTCCTTGGAACGAGTATACAAGCGACAACTTCAACCTGACCAATGCCGAAAAGGTGCTCAACAAGG
This sequence comes from Bacteroides sp. 43_108, assembly GCA_001915545.1. GTDB lineage: Bacteria > Bacteroidota > Bacteroidia > Bacteroidales > Bacteroidaceae > 43-108. The sequence goes on from MNQS01000023.1 coordinate 85,127, forward strand.
ACCACTACGGAATGGAGAAAGTGAAGGAACGCATACTCGAACACCTCGCCGTGCTCAAGATGAGAGGTGACTTCAAGAGTCCGATAATATGCCTTTACGGCCCTCCAGGAGTCGGAAAGACATCGCTTGGAAAGAGCATCGCACGCGCCATGAAGAGACAATACGTCAGAGTATCGCTCGGAGGATTGCATGACGAAGCAGAAATCCGCGGACACAGAAAGACATACATCGGTGCTATGCCGGGAAGAATAATCAAGAGCCTCATAAAGGCCAAAAGCTCTAATCCGGTGTTCATTCTCGATGAAATCGACAAGGTGTCGCAGGCAAACTTCAACGGCGACCCGTCGGCAGCACTACTGGAAGTGCTCGATCCGGAACAGAACAACACGTTCCACGACAATTTCCTCGACATCGATTACGACCTTTCAAAGGTTATGTTCATCGCTACTGCCAACAACATCGGCAATATCCCTGCTCCACTCCTCGACAGAATGGAACTTATTGAGGTCAGCGGATACCTTACAGAGGAAAAGATAGAAATAGCCAAGCGTCATCTTGTACCGAAAGAGCTTGAAAACCTCGGCATGGAGAAAAAAGAGCTCAAGATATCAAAGGGTGCGCTGGAAAAGATTATAGAATCGTACACACGCGAATCTGGAGTCAGAGAGCTGGACAAGAAAATCAACAAATTGTTCAGAAAGATTACTCTGGAATATGCTAAGAACGACACACTCCCAGACCATGAACTCAAAGCCGGCGACATGGCCAAATATCTTGGTCCGGAAGAATATACACGCGACAAATACCAAGGCAACAAGTATGCCGGTGTTGTGACCGGACTTGCATGGACAGCTGTAGGCGGAGAAATCCTCTTTGTTGAAACTAGCCTGAGCCGCGGAAAAGCCGGCAAGCTGACCCTTACAGGTAATCTCGGCGACGTGATGAAGGAATCAGCAGTACTTGCACTGGAATATCTGAAAGCACATGCAGATAAGTTTGGCATCGACTACAGAATATTCGACAACTGGAACATTCACATACACGTTCCTGAAGGAGCTGTGCCTAAAGATGGTCCGTCTGCAGGAATTACTATTGCCACTTCTATCGCATCGGCATTGACTCAGCGCAAGGTACGCGCCAATGTGGCTATGACCGGCGAGATAACCCTGCGAGGTAAGGTGCTTCCTGTTGGCGGTATAAAGGAAAAGATTCTTGCAGCAAAACGTGCCGGAATAACCGACATCCTGATTTGCAAGGAAAACAAGAAGGACATCGAACAGATTCCGGAGAAATATCTCAAGGGAGTAAGTTTCCACTATGTTGAGGATGTGAAGGATGTGCTCAAATTTGCACTGCTCGACGAGAAAGTGGACAACGCCATAGATCTGACAATAAAAGAGGAAGAAGAAAAGAAGAGCTGACATGACATTCGAACTTCAATACACAGACTCCAAGAGCAATGCAAGAGCTGGAGTCATAACAACTGACCACGGACAGATACAGACACCAATATTCATGCCTGTGGGCACACTCGGAAGCGTGAAAGCCGTGCATCAGCACGAACTCAAGAACGATATCAAGGCCCAGATCATTCTGGGAAACACATACCATCTCTACCTCCGTCCGGGACTCGAGGTCCTGGAGAAGGCTGGAGGTTTGCATAAGTTCAACGGATTTGACCGTCCAATGCTGACTGACAGCGGCGGTTTTCAGGTCTTCTCGCTTGCAGGAATAAGAAAGCTGAGCAAAGAAGGAGCTGAATTCAGATCACACATTGACGGATCAAAGCATTTCTTCAGTCCTGAAAAGGTGATGGACATAGAAAGAACCATCGGTGCAGACATCATGATGGCTTTCGATGAATGTCCTCCAGGAACGTCAGACTACAAATACGCCAAAGAATCGCTCGATCTGACAGAAAGCTGGCTTGACAGATGCATCAAACGCTTCAACGAAACAGAGCCTAAATACGGCTACAGCCAAGCCCTATTCCCTATCGTACAAGGATGCACATACAGAGATCTCAGAAAACGTGCGGCAGAATATGTAGCTTCGAAAGATGCCGAAGGTAATGCTATCGGCGGACTGGCTGTGGGAGAACCTGTAGACGTGATGTACGAAATGATTGAGGTTGTCAACGAAATATTGCCGAAAGACAAGCCTAGATATCTTATGGGTGTAGGTACTCCAGTGAATCTGCTTGAGGCGATCGAACGCGGTGTGGACATGTTCGATTGCGTAATGCCGACACGCAACGGACGCAACGCCATGCTTTTCACCAAGCACGGCATAATGAACATGCGCAACAAAAAATGGGAAATGGACTTTTCGCCAATAGATGTCGAGGGCGATTCATACGTTGACACAGATTATACAAAAGCATATCTGCACCATCTCTTCAAAGCAAAGGAACTGCTGGCAATGCAAATTGCGTCAATACACAATCTGGCCTTCTATCTATGGCTTGTAGGAGAAGCAAGAAAGCATATCATTGCCGGCGATTTCACTGCATGGAAACCAAAGATGGTAGAGACACTGCAGACCAGACTGTAGAAAACTGGCAGAACACAAAAACAGATTGATGTTCAGGATATTGAAGAAATTTAGTAAAGCAACAGATTAAATATGATCATATACGATGTCATTGACGGCAAACTGGTGCCCAAAGGTGAAAATGCGGACAACAAAACCGCAAAGAAGAAGGCCTCTGCATGGACCAGATTCAAAAATTGGTACGGCACGCACAAGCCGATATCAAAGCTGGACATATACATTATAAAGAAGTTCCTCGGAACATATTTCTTTTCAATCGCACTGATCATTTCAATCGCTGTGGTTTTCGATTTCAACGAGAACATCGACAAGTTCCTGTCAAGGAACGCACCGCTCGACGAAATCGTCTTCAAATACTACCTGAACTTCATTCCGTACTACTCCAACCTGTTCAGTCAGCTGTTTGTATTCATTTCCGTGATATTCTTCACAACAAAGCTTGCTGAAAACTCGGAGATTATAGCCATGATGTCAACGGGCGTCAGCTTCAAACGTCTGATGCGCCCTTACATGATAAGTGCGGCCGTCATAGCTGCACTCACATTCGGCCTCGGTTCATACGTCATACCAAAAGGCAATGTGGAACGCGTAAAATTCGAGAACACATACAAGCGAAAGAATGTACAGACATTCACAAGCAATGTACAGCTCGAAGTTGACACAGGAGTTATTGCCTACATACAGAGGTACGAAGACAACGTAAAAACGGGATACGGATTTACGCTGGACAAATTCGAAAACAAGAAGCTGGTATCACACCTGCAGGCCAACGCCATACAATACGACACCCTCTCGGCAGAACCGTACCACTGGATTCTAAAGAACTATACGATACGCGAAATGAGAGGTATGCGTGAGGTTCTGTCGAACGGCATCAGACGAGATTCGATAATAAAGATGGAGCCTCAAGACTTCCTTATCACAAAGGGAATGCAGGAAACAATGACATCGCCGGAACTGGAGGAATACATAAGCAAGCAGAAACAGCGCGGATTTGCCAATATCAAGGAGTTTGAAGTTGAATACTGGAAACGCGGAGCAACATCTTTTGCTTCGTTCATCCTGACAACAATAGGCCTTTCATTGTCGGCCAAGAAACGTAAGAACGGAATGGGTATATCCTTGGGTATTGGTCTGGCACTCAGCTTTGCCTACATATTATTCCAGACCATATCATCGACATTTGCAATCAATGCCAACATGCCTCCGGTCATAGCTGTCTGGATTCCAAATATAATATTCCTGCTTATAGCTGTGTACATGTACAGACAGGCACCTCAATAAGAATAACAGGAAAAGGACTCCACAGACTTGGAGAATGCTCACGGAAATAGAAAACAACATAAGAAAAAAAAACGAAATAGACATGTATTTTGACGAATTACCACTAGCTGATGAAATTCTCGATGCTCTGGATTCCATGAATTTCGAGCAGTGCACACCAATACAGGAAAAAACTATACCGGTACTGCTTGAAGGCAAGGATCTCATAGGAGTAGCACAGACCGGAACGGGCAAAACCGCAGCATATCTGCTGCCTGTGCTCAATAAGCTGCACACCGGGAATTATCCTAAGGATGCCATCAACTGTGTAATAATGTCACCAACACGTGAGCTGGCACAGCAGATAGACCAGCAGGTGGAGGGATTTGCATATTTTCAACCTATTTCAAGTGTAGCCGTATACGGAGGCAACGACGGCATGCGATTCGAACAGGAAAGAAAGGGTCTTTCGCTTGGAGCCGATATCATAATTGCTACTCCAGGACGACTTATCAGCCATATCGCTACTGGAAATGTTGATTTGTCGAAGGTATCGTTCTTTATCCTTGACGAAGCAGACAGAATGCTCGACATGGGATTCTACGACGACATAATGAAGATTGTCAGCTATCTGCCAAAAGAGCGCCAAACGGTTATGTTTTCAGCCACGATGCCTGAAAACATACAAAAACTGGCAAAAAGCATCCTCAGCAATCCTGTAGAAATAAAAATTGCCGTTTCTAAACCGGCTGAAAACATCAAACAGATAGCCTATATCTGCTACGAGGACATGAAGCAGAGAATTATCGAAAAGATTCTTAAAGAAGAAAATCTTGACAAGGCCATCGTGTTTGCATCATCAAAATTGAAAGTAAAGGAAATGGCACGCATACTGTCCAAATGCGGTCTTGATGTCGGTGCCATGCATTCAGACCTGACACAGGCTGAACGCGATGAAATAATGTACAACTTCAAAAACGGCAAGATTAACATTCTCGTTGCAACGGACATAATTTCAAGAGGTATTGACATCGATGACATACAGATGGTCATAAACTACGATGTTCCAAGAGATTCGGAGGATTATGTACACAGAATCGGAAGAACAGCCAGAGCCAACAGAACCGGACAAGCCATCACTCTTGTATGTCCACAGGATTTCAAATCTTTCAACAAAATTGAAAAACTGATAGGTACGTCTATCGAAAAGCCGAAATTGCCTGAAAATTGCGGTAAATCGCCAGAATACACTATTGAAAATGGCAAAGAAAACAAAAACAAGGCAAAAGGAATGAACAACCCTAGACGTAAAAACGATAACCGCGCACAGCATAAGACAGAAGGCAAAAACAGAAGAAATACAGACAAACAAGCTGAAAAAGCTGGAGAGAAAACGAGAAGCAGAAAGGCGAACTACAACAGAAAGGTCAGAAAATCAGACAACAAAACAAAAACTGAAACAGGCACAAAACAAACACAGACCGAAGGATCTCAAAATGCATAAGAAATGAACTTGGTGGTAGATATAGGCAATACAACCGTCAAGGCGGCGGTATTTGCAGGAAAGGAAATGGTTGACTACAAGAGAGAGGACGGCCAAGACGTATCAATTCTGAAAGAAATGGTCGACAAGTACAATATTGACAGGTGTATTATCAGTTCAACTGCAAACATCGAAGAACATACTACACAGGAGATTAACAATCTTGGATGCGACATTGAATACCTGACCAGCAAAACTCCCCTGCCTATAAAAAATCTCTACAGAACTCCAGAGACTCTGGGCACCGACAGACTTGCCGGTGTGGTGGGTGCATACGATGCGATGCCGGGCAAAGACATACTGGTGATAGACATGGGAACTGCCATCACATACGATATTATAAATGCAAAAGGAGAATATCTTGGAGGCAACATTTCACCTGGCATTGTCATGCGTCTGAAAGCACTACACAACCAAACTGCCAAGCTTCCACTGGTCGATGCAGAAGGAATAAAACCGGAAATAGGATATGACACAGAAACGGCAATAAGATGCGGTGTGACAGATGGAGTCAAATACGAAATAGAAGGTTTCATCTCTACACAAATCGTTAAATACCCTTATCTTTTGATTTTTTTAACTGGTGGAGATGGATTTGATTTTGATGAGTGCATAAAAAGACGTATTTTTGTTGACAGATTTCTAGTATTAAAAGGTCTTAACAGAATTTTAAACCACTGATGACACTATCTAACAAAGCACTTTGCACAACGGCAATAGCCTTTTACGCTATTGCGGCAACAGCGCAGAACGGCATAAACTCTCCATATTCACGATACGGATTCGGTATGATGTCCGACAGGGCTATGGGATTCAACAAAGCAATGGGAGGCGTTGGCCTTGGTTTCAGAAACGGACAAGAGATAAATACTTCCAACCCTGCATCATATTCAGCGGTAGATTCATTGACAGCACTGATAGATCTAGGATTTTCCATACACAACGCCAACCTGAAGATGGATAATCTGCAGCAAAACGTAAAGAACTCTTCTTTTGACTACGCGGCATTCCAGTTCAGAGCAGCAAGCGGTGTCGGTGTTACATTCGGAATTCTACCATTTACAAATATAAACTACAGTTTTTCTTCGTCGTCATCAGAAATCGACAATGACATTACATATAGCCAGAAGTTTACCGGCGACGGAGGACTCCATCAGGTATTCTTAGGTGGAGGTTGGAGAATATTCAAACCACTGTCAATTGGTCTCAATGCTTCTTATCTTTACGGAACATACAATCACGGTATGACACTTTCATACAGCGAAAGTTCCATTTATTCTCTCAAAAGAAGCTATACCGCAGACATCAGTACATACATGCTGGATTTCGGTCTGCAATACGACATCAAACTCAGTAAAAAGGACAAACTTACACTCGGACTTACATATTCTTTAGGACACGATGTGAACAATGATGCCTACAGATACACACAAACAATAAATTCAGGCAACACGCTTGAGGGCGAAAACATCGACACCATAAAGAATGCGTTCCAGCTTCCCCACTCTTTCGGTGCAGGTATAACATATTATCACGGCACAAAGTTGAGATTGGGTGCTGACTTCACATTGCAGAAATGGAGCGATGCGAAATTTCCTTCACAGAACATGAATTCAAATGATGGTACTTATGTTTCGGAAAAAGGACAGCTTAACGACTGCATGAAGATTGCAGTCGGAGGAGACTATATACCAAACGCCAACGGTAAAAGCTATTTCAGCAGAATTGCATATAAATTCGGAGGTTATTACTCTACATCATATGCAAAAGCCGACATAACAGGAACCGTTGATTCAAAGCCTTATGAATATGGTTTGTCTGCCGGTGTTTCTCTTCCGATAACAAACAGAAACATCTGGCACAACAGTCCAAAAATAAATATCAGTGTTCAGTGGGTACACAGCAATATACCATACCTGAGTTCGTTCACAAACAAGAAGGCCAACCTTATAGAAAACTACTTCAGATTCTCGCTTGGCCTTACATTCAGCGAAAGATGGTTCTACAAGTGGAAAGTGCAATAATATAATAAGATGTCTTAAAGACATGCAGATATTGAATGCACAAGGGATGGACACAGCTAAATAGAAAAGTAAAAGGTAAAATTATAAAATGAAGAAGAATATGAAATGTAAATTTTTAGTAGCATTGGCTTTGCCACTTTTCTGTACTGCTACAGTAACGGCTCAAACTACAACAGATTATTCAGGAACTCAGCTCTATGACAGAATAGGTCACGGACAGGACAGCGTGGAAGTGATCAACAATCTCAGTCTCTACCAGGACTATTTCAAGCAGAAGGATTATGCATCTGCACTTCCTCACTGGAAGTATGTATTTGAACATGCTCCTCTTGCTCAGATAAGAGTTTACACAGACGGTGCATGGATTCTGGAAAACCTTATATATAAGGAAACAGATGCAGCAAAAAAGAAAGAGTACTTCGAACTTCTCATGAAGGTATACGACCAGAGACTTGAAAACCTGGACGCTCTCAACTCTTTTGCTACAGAAAAGACTAAGACTACACGTGGAAACATTCTTTGCCGTAAAGCTTATGACTATGCTTCATACGGTGGAACTGACAACGAAGTTGCATACAAGATGTTCCGCTCTGGTATAAACGATATGGGACCTAACACTGAAGCATTCGTGCTCTACTCTTTCATTCAGTGCTCTTACAGACGTTACCAGGCTAACAAAGACAATACAACAGTTCGCGAAGAGTTCATCAGAGACTATATGGAATGCAACGATATCTGCGACCGTCTGCTCGAAACTGCAAAGGAATATGCAGAAACAGATACTGTAATGGCACAGAAAATCGTGGCTAACTACCAGCCTACTCAGGACAAGTGCAACGAGCTCTTCGTTACTTCAGGCGCAGCTGACTGTGATGCACTCGAAAAGATTTATACAGAAAAGGTTGAAGCAAACAAAACAAACCTCGAATATCTTAACAGCGTGCTCGGAGTATTGACATTCTTCGAATGCGACAAGAGCGACATCTACTACAAGGCTTCTGACTACGCCTACGAGCTCAACAAGACACCTAACGCTGCTATCGGTAAGGCACAGAAGTTGTTCAAGGATGGAAAGACTGACGAAGCTTTGAAATATTTCCAGGAAGCTATCGACCTTGAAACTGACAACAACAAGAAGGCTAAAATTTCATACACTATTGCAGCAATCCTTTACAGAAAAGGAAGTATCGGACAGTGCCGTCAGTACTGCAACCAGACTCTCAGATATGAACCTTCAAACGGAAAAGCATGGCTTCTCATTGCCAACTGCATCGTAAGAAGTGCATCTGGAGATGCTCTCGAAAGAAGCAAATACTACTGCCTCGCAATAGATAAGTGCAACAAGGCTAAGGCAATCGACCCTTCATGTGCATCTCAGGCAAACAGACAGATTTCAAGCTACAGAAGCGGTCTCTATCCTAAGTCTGAGGCATTCTTCCAGGGTATCATGGAAGGCACAAAAGTTACCGTCATGGGCGAAACTACAACAATGCGCTTCAGATAATGAAGCCTGAACACAAGAACCGTTAAAACAATGGTTAAATTTTCAGACAACGCATTTACAAAAATATTCAGCATAGCAACAGTTTCCGCAACTGTTGCTATGCTGGTTTCAATGCAATCATGCTCAAACAGCGACAGAGCGACAGCTCCGGCAATCATAAACAGAGACTCATTGCCAATCCTTAAATCTATAGGAGTGTCGACGCTGATTTCAGACTCTGGAATAATAAGATACAAGATTATATCTGAGGACTGGTTTATTTATGACAAGAAAGAACCTCCATACTGGTCGTTCGAAAAAGGCATGTTCATTGAAAAGTTTGACGAAAACTACCATGTCGAAGCGTTTATCTCTGCGGACACAGCATACTATTTCGAAACCAAGAAATTGTGGGAACTGAGAGGAAGAGTATTCGTTAAAAACATCAAAGGCGAAACCTTCAAGACATCATTGCTGTACTGGGACCAGGCAAAACATGAGATATATTCTGACAGATATATGGAAATACAAGGTGAGACGGTGCTGAAAGGATATGATTTCAGATCAAACGAACAGATGACAAACTACAGCATCCACAACTCCGTAGGTACTTTCCCTATAAATGAAGAAAAACAGACACCTGTACCAGACCCGGAAAAAATGGAGGAATATGCTGACACAACACAAAACGTCAACAAAAGCAACAATAAAAAATCGTGAAAATCACAAAAAGATACGTTAAAAACAGGAACCTAGGCCCTACAGATTCCAATAATATCAGAAGACACAAATAAATTATCCGTCAAAAGACATCTATTTTGCCGTTTGTGGACATACGATATGAAAAATATAAATGTTTAAGTCTTACTATAACTTAAAATTTCGTATCTTCGTGCGGTTTATCGGAATAAATGAAAAAACAAAATAAAAAACAATGGCAGTATTACAAAAAATCAGGAACAAAAGCGTATTGCTGGTAACAGTAATAGCAATCGCATTGGTGCTGTTCATCGTACAGATGTATTTCGAAAGCGGTTCAGCACTGATCAATCAATCAAAACAAAACGTAGGAGAAGTAAGTGGAAAATCTATTACAGTACAGGAATATCAGGAGATGGTAGACCAGTTTCAGACTGTATATGAAATCCAGAGAGGAAGCAGTTCTGTAAATGAGGACGAGCTCAATCAGATCAAAGATCAGGCTTGGAACAACTACATACAAAGCACACTGGTCAAAGAAGAATGCGAAAAGCTCGGATTGACTGTAACTGATGAAGAAGTTGCAGAACTCGTGAGAGCAGGTGCTAGCCAGCTTCTTCAGATTCCAATGTTCATGAATCAGCAGACTGGACGCTATGACTACTCAATCGTAAAGAGCTTTGTTGACGAGTACAACAGAATGAAAAAGGAAGGTGCACAGATACCTGACATCTACGAGAAAGTATATAAATATTATGCTTTCGTACAGAGCAACATACGCGATCAGTATCTTATGGCTAAATACCAGAATCTGCTTGCAAAGTGTATGCTTTCAAACAAGATTGAAGCTAAATCATCATTCGGCTCAAGAATTGACGAAAGCGACATCGTACTTGCATCATTCCCATACGCATCATACGATGACAGCAAAATCAATGTTACTGACGAGGAAATAAACAAGAGATACAACGAAGAAAAAGAAAAATATCGTCAGTTCGTTGAAACTCGCGACATCAAGTTCATAGATATCCAGGTTAAGGCAAGCAAAGCAGACATCGCTGAAACAGAAAAGGAAATGAACGAATGCTACAACAAGCTTGCAGCATCTACAAATGCAGACGAAGCTGGTGCTGTGGTACGTTCAAATTCTTCACTTGTACAGTACTCAAATGTAATGAAGTCTAAATCAGCTTTCCCTAATGTAATAGCAAGCAAGCTCGACTCTGTTGCATCAGGTGAGACATTCAAGCCTGAATATGATGCTCTCTCAAATTCATATTATACATTCAAGGTAATAAGCAAGGGCATGCAGGCTGATTCAGTTCTCTACAGACAGCTTCAGGTTGTAGGCAAGGACGAAGCAAGCATCAAGAACTCAGCAGACAGCATCGTAAAGGCTCTGAGCGCAGGAGCAAACTTTAAGGACATTGCAAAGAAATACAACCAGACAGGTGATTCACTTTGGATTACTACAAACAATTACGAAGGTGGTGTACTTGATGCTGACAATGCAAAATTCATAAATACATTGTTCACTATGGGCAAGGGAGCTACTCAGCAGCTCACTCTCTCAAACGGTGCTACTGTAATTCTTCAGGTTCTCGACACAAAGAATCCTGTAGAAAAGTACAACGTTGCAGCAATCATGCATGAGCTTAAATTCAGCGACGATACTTACAGCAAAGAGTACAACAAGTTCAGTGCTTTCGTAGCAGCAAACAACACACTCGACAAGTTTGAAGCAAACGCTGAAAAGAACGGATACAGAATCCAGACTAGATATGACATAACCAACAACATGCACAACATCTCAGGCGTACACAACACACGTGAAGCTTTGAAATGGATCTTCGAAGATGCAAAAGCTGGAGATATGTCACAGCTCTATGAATGTGGTGACAACGACCACATGATGTACATTGCTGTTACAGGCATAAACAAAGAAGGATACAGAGATATAAACAAAGTAAAGGACATCATTGCTGCTGAACTTAAGGAAGAGAAAAAGGCTGACAACATCGTTGCAGAATTGAAGAATATCAACAGCATCGAACAGGCAGCTAAAGCTAAGAATGCAGTTGTAGATACAGTTACTCATGTTACATTTGCAAATCCTGCATTTGTTGGAGCAACAAACTCAAGTGAACCACTTCTCAGTGCAAGCGTTTCAGCTACTGCAAACGGCAAATTCGGTGGTCCTGTAAAAGGCGAAAACGGAGTATACATGTTCAAAGTCATAAAGAAGTCTAAGACTGCAGACAAGTACGACGAAAAGGACGAAATGATGTATTTGTCAAATATGGCAATGCGCATGGCTTCAAGCAGCATCTTCAACGATCTCTATCTTAAGGCAGAAGTTAAGGATAACCGTTATCTCTACTTCTAATCTAAAGAACTAGGAAATAAGCTAAAAGTGGAAGGAATCTTTTAAGGTATTCCTTCCACTTTTTTTGTACAATGAAATTTGCAGACAATATAAACAATCATAAAAGAACAACTTGCTTATATAGAACAGTAAAGCCATAATTTGATATTTTTGTAGCATATCACACAAATGCTATCACCCACAAATTTAGATTTATACAAATAAAATTGCTAAATTCGCATGTTGAAATAAAAAATGCATTTTATATGAAACAAATTGAAATTACACCTTCTGTAAAATACGTAGGAGCAGACGATACCGATTTAGACCTGTTTGAAGGTCAATACCCTATTCCTAATGGAGTATCATACAATTCATACATAATTGATGATGAAAAAATCGCTCTGCTTGACACTGTAGATGCAAGAAAGACCGATGAATGGCTGAACAACGTGGATGCAATCCTCAATGGACGTCAGATTGATTATCTTATCATCAGCCACATGGAGCCAGACCACGCATCCAATATTCAGACAATACTTGAGAAATTCCCTAATTGTGTTGCAGTATGTACAGTAAAGGCTGCTGCTATGATTCCGCAGTTCTTCACTATCGACATTTCCGACAGACTCAAGATAGTTAAGGAAAAGGATACATTAGAGCTCGGTTCTCATACTCTCCAGTTCTTCATGGCACCAATGGTACATTGGCCTGAAGTAATGGTTTCATATGAAATAAGCGAGAAGATACTTTTCTCTGCAGACGGTTTCGGAAAATTCGGAGCACTCTCTTGCAATGAAGACTGGACAGAAGAAGCAAGAAGATATTATTTCAATATATGTGGAAAGTATGGAACTCCAGTTCAGGGATTGCTTAAAAAGGCATCAACACTTGACATAAAGATTATATGCCCTCTCCATGGACCGATACTCAAAGAGAACCTTGGTTTCTACATCGGCAAATATGATACATGGAGCAAATATGAAGCTGAAGAAAAGGGTATACTCATTGCATACTGTTCTCTTCACGGAAATACAGAATCTGCGGCACTTAAACTCGAAGAGATTTTGAAGGAAAAAGACAACAGACTTAAAGTTGAAACTATTGATTTAAGAAGAACAGACATGTCCGTTTCTGTAGAGAAAGCATTCAAATATGATAGATTGATTGTAGCTGCACCTACTTACGATGCAGGAGTTATGCCTATCATGAGCGATTTTCTGCACCATCTGAACATCAAGGCATATCAGAAGAGAAAAGTTGCAATAATTGAAAACGGCTCATGGGCACCGGCTGCAGCAAAGAAGATGCGCGAAGCATTTGAATGTATGTGCAATATTGAAATAGCAGAACCGGTTGTCAGCATAAAATCAACATTGAAACCAGAAACAATAGATCAACTGGAAGAACTTGCAGCTGCAATGATTTGATATTTGTACAGTTGAAAAGTTCTTGATTATATTCAAACGAGATTTAAGGTTACAGACAGTAACTGATAAGAATTAGAGATCATAATCTTATTGTGTTTTTGCCAAATGAACCTCAAATCTCGTTTGCTTTTAACCAAACAGATGTAAAGCCTTTGCCCTACTCCACTATGAAATATGAAAAGCATTATATGATGTAAATCTTACTAATCCAAAATTATAAAAATGAAGAAACGCAAACTTACTCTTGCGGCGACGTTTGCCGCTTTGTGCACGTTTGGAACAGCATGGACTATAAACCAGACTGGTACCGAACCTGCTTATGAACCTTCTTCAAACAGCTTTGGAACAGAAGCTGACCAAGAAGAAAACGACAATCAGAAGGAAGATGTTACTGCAAAATATTTGGTAAACAGCTCCTTCGAGGACGACAAGGAAAGCGAACTCACAGAAGTAACCAATTCTTCAGACGGTCTGAGAGGCTGGACACTCACTCAACCTGCAGGATGGGATGTTTCTGGAGCCGACGTAACCAAACTGCTCATATCAAAAGATTGCTTCACTGATAACAATTTCGGAAAAGTGACAAGCATTCCAGACGGTCAATACGCCTATTATTTGCGTATGGGATGGAACTCGGGTTCAACAACTTTGTCACAGGACGTGAAATCTCTTCCTGCAGGAAAGTATCTGCTTACTGTTGACCAAAGATCAGGCTTTGCAAACAGCGCTTCATCAAAGTTCACTATAAACATAGGTGAAGCCAATATTACAGAAAGCTTCATGCAGGGCTCAAGCAACATGTTTGTAAATCAGGAGTGGACCACAAACGAACTTTATTTCGACACAGATACTGATGGTGATATCAAACTCACGATAAAAATTGATTGGCTGTCAGGAGGTAGTTGCCTGATGATTGACAATGTGAAATTGTACAAACTGAGCGACGATTATGTAAAACCTTCTGATCCAACAGAAGATGATGTTACAAGTTTCACTGAAGGCATAATAAATAATGACTTCGTCGACGAAACTACAATGAAGAACGATCTTCTCCAGATGCTTGCAGATTTTTCTGAATACATGAAAAACGACTTTCAGAATTGTGAGGCTCCAAACAGCATCGGTGAAGCATGCGGATGCTTCAAAGGAGAAAACACAATGGGTAACGATGAAAGGGGCGTACGTCCAAACGCAGATATGTCGATGCTCTGCGCATTCCTTTCGAAATATGCCAAAGGCAAGGTTACACTCCCTGAAAATGTAACTTGGGACGATATCGAAACGCTTGCAATGAAATCACTCGTTTTCGCTTATTCAACACATAAGGCAAACAAGCTCAAAGTATGTTCAGGAAACAATTATTGGGGTTCTGTAAGCAACAGCGACCACGTTTGGGAAAGTTCTCTTTGGGCAATGTCTGTCGCATATTCGGCTTACTTCCAGTGGGATAAATTGAGCGAAGCACAGAAAGGCTACATCAAGGCCCTGCTGAAGGCAGAATGCAACTACGAACTTGAGCGTGACATTCCTACAGGATATGCAGGCGACACAAAGGCTGAAGAGAACGGATGGGAAGCTGATGTACTCGCAGCAGCACTCGGTCTCTTCCCTGACGACGAAATGGCACCAAGATGGTTCGAACGTTTGCGAGAGTTTGCCATAAACAGCTATTCTCACGTCAATGATGCAAACGACAACACAGTAATAGACCCAGAATACAACAACAAGACTGTTGCTGACCTTTATAAAGGAAAGAACCTGTATGATGACTACACACTTCAGAACCACAACTTGTTCCACACAAGCTATCAGAATGTTGTCATGCAGGAACTTGGTGAAGCAGCACTTGCTTTGAAAATATTCCAACTCGGAACTGCAGGAGAAGAAAAGTGGAAAACAAATGCTCTTATGCACAACCATCAGGAAGTGATGGACAGCGTGCTCAACTGGCTTGCCTTGGCCGATGGAGAACTGGCAATGCCTAACGGCAATGACTGGAGCTTGTTCCTCTACGACCAGATTACATCATATACAACTATGGCCTGCTTCCTCAAGGATCCAAATGCACTGATGCTTGAAAACATGGCATACAAATATATAAAGGCAAGACAGAAGACAACAGAAGACGGAAGCTGGCTTCTGAATCCTGATGTAGGTGCACGCCGAATGGGAGTTGAAGGCCACCGCGTCATGATGACATGGCTTATGCATGAGGTTCTAAGTACAGAAAATCTTACCCCAACCAAATGGGATGATTTCAACAAGCAGTATTCTGACGCCAAGCTGTTCACTTCGCAAAACATTGTACGCGCATCCAGCGAAGACCGCTTCACATGTTTCAGCTGGAGCACAGGTCTTAGCAGTTATACTGGATACATCGCTTCAAATAGCCCAGACAAGAACAAGATTATCGTACCTTACAGAGCAAACAATACCGGAAACTTCCTCGGATGGTACACAGTAGACGGCAAGGCTACAAACGCAAGCCCTGTTGTAAGCGGTATATACGACTTGAAAGGCAACAGCTACACCATGAACGGTGAGATAAATACAAATGATGCTTCGCTGAACAACAGATTCACCATCTACTCTACTCCAGGAAATGCAGTAATCTACATCGACTATGTAAGAGGACTCAGCAACGGAACCATCAATTCAGAACAAGGTGGTCTTATGGCTATAAGCACAGACCCTCTGATGAAGGAAAAACGTACGCTCTACTATGAAGGAGAATACAAACAGCTCGACGGAAAGACTTTCACTACAATGAAGTCCGACTGGGTAAACATTGACAACGAACTTGGAATCATCGGACACAACAACAAGAGTGTTGCTTTCGGCGACAGAGGACTCAACAACTCCATCTACACGTCAAAGATTTATCCGGCTTACTCCAACGTAAATCGTTCATTCAAGAACGGCGATGTTGTTGACAGACGCAATATTGTATACTACAGCAGAATAGATGCGGAGAAGACCCAGGCAATGAGCAAAAAGCTTAACGTACTTACAGACTCTGTACCTGAAGGTTGGAACGGTGTCATAGCTGCCGATCCTGACGGAACAGAATATCTGCTCCTCTCCAACTTCGTGAGTGAACAGAGATGTACCCTCAAGAACATCAGCTGCGAGCTTGGTGCACCTGTATTCACATCATTCACAACTGTGTCTGAAGGAAAATCTAAAGCAACATTCTCTGCAGAGACAAATAGGTCTATTTCAAATGTACTTAAAGTATTCGTAAACGGAAGCGACATCAAAGCAGTTCAGGCAGAAGGCGATTCATGTGCAGCATATCTGCAGAACACATCTTCTGAAAAGATAAATCCATCTGTCAGCATAATCAGCAATGGAAATGTTGTATCAGGAACAGCCGAAATCAATGGCAGTTCATGCGTAAAAGTAAGTGTCAAGGGAGGCAAGCTGCTGGTTGAGGCAGCAGAAATGCCCAGTGAAGACAAAGTAGACTATTACGAAGGCTACATTGACATAACTGACGATGTTCTTAAAAACGCAAGCTTTGAAGATGACAAAACCTATGGTGACATTGGCTCCATAACACTCGGAAGCACAACCTACGATCCTTGCTACATCAATAAAGTTGCGGCTCCGGACAGCAAATGGTCAAACGTTCTGCGTGTAAGCGAATGGAAATCTGAAAGTAAACTCGAGACAGCTTCAAACTATGCACGTATGTATTCTATGCCATACAGCTCCACAATGTACTGTGTAAGCCCTTCATCTGTAGGAAACTATGCGGCACAATCAATGCGTCCGGTTGAAGATGACAGTTGCGGAACACGTTGCCTCACTGTTCTCAATTCTTGGACAGCAGGAGACAATCGCATTACTCAGACAGTAAATATGCCTAAGGGAAAATACAGACTTCTCCTCGACATGAAATACGACTGTCCAAACCAGACTTCAAACAACGGAAGCGTCATTGAAACGCCATCAAATACAAATACCTCTCTCACAGGTATTGCTTACGGTGGCAATCAGGATTTCCGCTACCCTCAGGAGAAATCTACCTGGGAAGTCATTTGCTACGATTTCGAACTTGCAGAACCAACAGACGTAACTTTCAGTCTGGGATGTGCTTCAACAGCAGGTACAGGAGCAGCAAACAATACACTTTTGTATATTGACAATCTTCGCCTGCTCTCTACAGAAAAATACATTCCTACAGGAATCGAATCTGTTGAAACAGACAAGACCAACGAGAATACAGATGTATATTCACTAAGCGGGCAACTCATCAAGCACGGTGTAAAAAAACAAGAAGCAACGGCAAATCTGCCACAGGGAATATATATCGTAGGAAATGAAAAGGTCATTGTGAGATAACTTTTTCATTTCAAATAAGCAAATTTGTCAAAAGTATAAGATTACAGCAAGTGCCGTCTTTCCAGCTATCGGAAAGGCGGCGCTTTCGTTTTCAACGGTACTGGTGCACAGTATAATTGTATTCAATCATACCATTTTTTTACTATCTTTACAGTCATAAAATAAATAATGAAAAATACTATGAACAATACATTTCTATTATACACGCTCCTATCCGCGCAAATCCTTACAGCATCCGACATCTGTGCACAAAATATACATTCAAAAAAATGGAAAGATATAGCCTATAAACAACCTATCGAATGGTATGCGTCAGACGAAGCATCAGCCATAGCAGACTCTGTGTTGAAATACCAGATGCCAAACGGAGGATGGCCAAAGAACCAAGAATGGCACGTCGGTGCCGATCAGGCGTACATGCAGAAATGTCGTGAAGAAGGTATCGGTTCGACATTCGACAACAATGCCACTACATCAGAGATGAAATTCCTTTGCAGAATGTATAATAGTAAAAAAGATAAAAGATACAGAACTGCATTCATACACGGTCTCGAATATATACTCAAGGCTCAATATGCAAATGGGGGGTGGCCACAGTTCTTTCCTGCACGAAAAGGGCGTTCAGTAGCCTATTCGTCACACATCACCTTCAACGACGGTGCAATGACCAATATCCTAAAATTACTTGAAAATATCTCTGACGGCAATACCATCTATGACAAACTCAACATCCCCGATACACTTAAAACAAAGGCTCACGAGGCCTACAAACGCGGTGTACAATGCATTTTGGATTGCCAATATAAACAAGACGGCAAACTGACTGTATGGTGTCAGCAACATGACGAAAACACTCTCCTTCCTGCACCTGCGCGTGCATACGAACTTAAATCGCTGTCAGGACATGGCGAAACTGTAGATATACTCCAATTCCTGATGAGCATACCAAATCCATCAGACAGTATATGCAGATCAATCAAAAGCGCTGTAGAATGGCTCAAGAAAAGCGCCATAAAGGACACCGTAATAGAGAAATATAACGACAGTGAAGGACGTACAGATATAAGACCTGTATACAAAAAAGGTGCACCTGATATTTGGGCAAGATTCTATTCTATAGAAACCGGCAAACCTATATTCTGTGACAGAGACGGTATAGCAAAAGCATCAATTGAAGAAATAGGATATGAACGCCGAAACGGATACAGATGGTATGGTTCGTCTCCACAGAAAATCATCGATGCATATAAAGATTGGCTTGAAAGAAACGGCTACACAGATTCAGAACAACAATAATCTTGCATAGCAATCCCAACAAGACACAACTTTCTGAATGTGTGCGGAAATGCTACTCGTCATCATCCATGACGCTTCTTCAACTTATCCAAATACCACCTTGTAAATAGACTCACAGGCCCCAATGTCGGTTCCTGGTCTATTTGGGTATCATAGAAATGACGGATAAAATTCGGATGCGAAGAAGCATGCTTAAGAAGAAATTCAGTACCGGCACCCCACTCTAGCAACATACGCTGATAAACAGAGGCCAGATGCATCATGTGGCGATATCTCGATATATGATGAACATATCTCACGTCCGGACGCATACTCGAAGCACCTACGATAGAATCTGCAGCATCGCGTCCCGAAGATATTGCATAATATATACCCTCACCAGTCAAAGACTGAACCAAGCCGGCGGCATCTCCAACAAAAAGTACATGCTCACCATATACAGGACGCTTAGGACAGCAATCTATCGGTATCATCGCTCCCTTGAAAGGATAAGAATCAATATTATTTACATGCAGTTCTTCCAAGAATTTGCGAAATGTACTGTTGACATCGAAATCCGTGTCAGGCAATTTCACAAGCCCTATACACGTTTTGTCTCCCTTAGGAAATGTCCATGCATAGCTTTTCGGCACAATACCGAAATATATACACACGCCGTCACAAGAATAATCCTTTACATCAACATTTATTTCCAAACACAAAGAAGGCTGTCTGTGATGTTTTTTTCGATTGTCCCCAGTCAATCTGCGCACCGTACTCAACGCGCCATCAGCTGCAACAAGATAATCATATCCTATTTCAAGCCCAGAACGCGATTTGATGCAACGTGCATCAAAATCAACAGAAGCAATTTCCTCTCCTGTAATAACCATTCCTCCTTCGAGTACTACAGCATCAAGAAGAGCCTTGTCAAAACGTCTTCTGTCAACAAGCCTTATATGCCTTTCCGGATTGCATGACACTATCTCCTTTGTACCATTGCACAACACGAAACGGCTCTCCTGCACACACTGCGACTCTTTCAGAATCCTTGCCAGACCGGCAGTACCAACAATTCCTTCAAGAGCTTTCGAAGCCTTATCTGTAAAAAGACCGCCACAAAGTTTGTCACGAGGAAACGTGCGCTTGTCCACTATGCAACACGAATGTCCCAAACGTAAAAGCTCTAGGGCACATGCACACCCCGCAGGCCCCGCTCCTACTATTACTGTCTCAAAATTGAGTGCTGACATATTCTTGTGATACAAATATACTTGTTAATCGAGTTCTTCACTCCTCCTCGTGTCCTGCAGCGCGCAGAATCAGCGTAGTAGCACCGATGGTTATGATTGCACCATCTTCAAGATTCACCCTGTCGCAATCACGCAGAATATCGTTCATATAAAACGTTCCCGTATCGCTTGGAGCATCGCGAAGAACATACTGAAGCTTACCTTTCTTGTTACGCTTTACAGTTATCACACAGTGAAACGTATCAATACTCGGATCTCTGGTTTCAATAGGTTTATTGATAGAAGTACCTTTGACATATCTTCCGAATTCATTTTCGCCGAAATCAAGAGGAATAACCTGTTTGAAGGCAAACTGGTTTTCCACTACGACAATGCTTCCGAAATCCTTATTATACGCCTGCTCGTCAAGGTGCTTCTCTTCATGTATTTCGTTGAGTCGGCTTTTGCCGATTCTGATTCCAAACTCCTTTCTGCAATGCTGGCACACAAAAACGAGCGACTGCCCTTCCGTATATTTCGTTTCGTCAAATACAATATAATTATCACATTTGGGACATCGCACTCTTTTCATAAGCCTACAGAATAAAGTTTAGAAAATAATAATATCAATGTATACGAAATGAATTACATTTCACTGACGTCATCTACTTAAGTTCAATAACCCAAGCATCTGAAAAATGAGAGGACTTCTTCTTCAAATCCTTTAGAGCCTTATAAGCATCACTGCTGGTAGCATAATACGAATAAAGCACACGTCTCATGCTTTTGGTTTCCAGGACATGAGCATCGTTGAGTCCTTTCTTGGCAAGATTGTCAACAAACTCATCTGCATTGGCCTTCGATACCGAACTTGCTAGTACAATTGAAAAATTCTTCAAATTGTCCTTTTCCATACCAGCAGCCATTTCTGCATTTCCTGACTTTTCTGTTTCAGCAGAAGATGCACTGCTTTCCTCAACTTCAGCATCCTGTTGCTCTTTACTAGCCTCCATAGCCGTAGCAACACGATTTTTGATATTATTCATCTTTGCCCTATCCTTTACAGATGCAAACGACACATGCACTGCACCTGCCTCGCAGACATCAGTCTTATCAATAGAATTGACTGCCGGGAAATAGAACAAAGAGAACAGCAATCCTGCAAACACTGCAGCAACAGCCAAATCGACCCAACTGCGGTGAAGCTTGATGACAACATGTTCCTTTTCCTCTCTGACACTGATTTCCGATTCGCCTCCAACTATATCCGCAGCACTGTGCACTGTCTGTACAGGCGAAATAGATGTGCTTGACAAAGCTTTCTGTATTTCGCGCTCACGTACAAGTTCTGCTACAGTCTTTACATCATAAGAATAAAGACCGTACAACGAAGGAGTAAGCACACCGGCCTCAAAGGCTTCAAATGTAATGTTGCCTCCAAGCTGCTTACGCAATGTACCTATACCCTTGAATTCGTACTCGCCTTTAAGGTCAAGTTCGTTAACGACGTCTTCCACATCCATTTCCAACTGTCTCAATGCATCAGGATAACTTGCGTCATAGGCCTGCATATATGATTGAACCAGTAAACCGTCGTTGGCCTGCAGGTTCTCATTGAAACAGATTACACGATATGGAGGCAAAAAGAGCCCGTCGCCATTCTCGGAATAGCGTGCAACTGCATGGTTGGCGATGAATCCGCCAAGTCCTGGAACCACGATGCAATCGTGCTCCAGCAGTAGTATCTCTATATGTTCAGATAAGGAAATCATACTGCAAAGTTATGATGATTTTATTGCATTTCAAAGCTTTTTCTTCTGCATTTTTTTGCCCATATTTAAAGGGCTTCCGCATGTTTTTGAAAGCACATTTACAGTGTAAATCTCAAGTAGCTTCTGTCGTCGAACGAGCATTGTCCGGCCAACAATCCTTTGGTTGCCTTGAATTTACCCACCATCAATGGATCTTCTACAATAAGTCTATTCAGCTCGCATTCGCTCTCGTTCAATGTAGGCATAAGCTTAGGGTATCCGTCCGATGCCAGAACCACACTGTGGCCCCCCGACACATCAATGACCTTCAGAAATCTCTGCGGTATCTCAAAACCGTCAATTACACCATAGGAAAACTCATCGCAACACGCATCATTTTGGAAATTGCACTGCTCTCTAAGCAGAGGCATTATGGCTTCCCGCCCAACATCATGCTTCAATATATCGGAAACAGAAGCACCGCGTTTCATGGCAAGTGCTATCAGAGACGCCCTCATATATGCAAGAACATCATCTATTTTCTTGGCATTAGTATGCAATACACCGTCCACCATGCACTGGCAATCACCAATCATCCAGACTTCCTTTCTGTTGTCACAGTATACAACAGTACTGGCAGTCATACGATTTTCAGCATGCTCCGCAACCAAATCCGCCACTCCAGCCTCAACATAAGCATTGCGAATAAGCTCCGTAACCTCTTCGGCAAAAATCTTAATATCAGCATTCACATCTAGTTTGCACTCAATATATTGCTTTATGAGTTCAGCTGCAGTTCTACCGGTTGATTTTTCAAGATACTTCATTGTGCCCTTGCTTGTAGAACCGTCAATGACAGCAGCGTAACCGGATGCTACGGCTACAGCATCTTCACACAATTCATCATCATTCTTTTTGCCGCAGACAAAACATTCTTCTATTTCCATTCTGCACTATGTTATTTGTTCACTATATAAAACATCCAGACATAAAAAATCCCCTGCTCAGGGCTAAGCCCTTGCAGGGGTATAAATCTTCATTCTGCAGTAAGTTTCAGACCTTACTCAGCTTTATTTTGCAGGCTGCTGTCCTGCTGAAGCAGGGAAAGACTGCATATTGTTGGCATCTGTGCTGTTCTGCATAGGCAAAGTGTTCTCGATGAGTGCACCGTCAGCCTGAGAACTGTCCGGAAGGAAAGCAACAGAAATGATGCTCAGAACCACCATTGCAATTGCAAGTCCCCAAGTAGCCTTCTCAAGAAAATCTGTAGTCTTTCTAACTCCCATAATCTGATTTGAAGAAGAGAATCCAGATGCAAGACCACCTCCCTTAGACTCCTGTATCAGAACAATTACGCACATCAATACTGATGCCAAAATGACCAAACCGATAATTAATGAATACATTTTTCTATTTATTTTTTATTATTATTTTTCTGTTTTTCAATGCCTTCCTGAAGCAGATGCAATCAAGCAATTACGCATTGCCGCCAAGAATAACTTCAAGAAGTTTCATCTGATTTGCAAAGTAAGCACTTTTTTTCGGATTATTCAAACATATTTTCTTTAATATTCCAAGAGCTTCAGCATATCGTCCTTGTTTTATATATATGTCTGTCATTTTTTCCGTATAGATTTCTTCATCTTCAGGTGATATTGCTGGCGAGAAGTTATAATCTTCATCATTCAGATCCGGCATTTCTATTCTCTGCTTTCCTTTTGTCACCTCAATAAAATTATCTATAAGGCTTTGGCCTCTCAACTTTGGCGCTTCGTCTGCATCCGAAACCACATCATCCTGATTAACAAGGAAAGCGGCATAGTCGGTAGTAAGGTCCGCCAATGTTGGTTTTGCCCGTTTATTCTCGTTCTCCTCACGTTGATTCGACAAGAAGTTATCAATCAAAGAGATTGTTCTGTCCTTACCTTTTTCAGATGCGGCAGGAACAGCATTCTCTGGAGTTTCTATAACATAATGTTCACCTTCAATCATATAGAACAAAGCACGTCTGTCGGGCAAGAACACAGATGCCTTACGCAGTTCCTCACCAAAAGACCTGTCGTGCACGGCATACAGATTGGCCACATACAAAAGCCTTGCTGTCTGAAAAAACGGATATTCTTCGACAACAGCTTTCAGTTCAACCAAAGTATCTGCATTAAGTTTGGTTCTATCGTTGATAAGTTCCTTGATGTCAATCACTTTTATCTGTATTTATTAGAGTTTTTATTTAAATGCCTTATATCGGCAATCCTCCACCTTCAAATATTACCAGTTAGCTACAGTTGCATTGAAAATCTGGTCAACAATGTCGTCAATCATCTCCTGCACCAGTTCTTCCTGAACAGCATTGAGCTGTTGTGTTGATTCGTATTCGGCTGTAGCAGAGAATTTCTGATCGGAAATGTCTTCCGAATGGTTGGTGTTGTTCACAAATCTCACATTGACTGTCATCTTCAGCTGGATCTGCGAAGAGAAACCATCAGCCGAAATCGACTTGTTTGTCTGACTGTACTCTACGATTTCACCGCTCAACTGCAGGTCACCATTGCGGTTGACAAGCTGCAACTTCGTCTTCTGCGCATACTCATCCGTAAGAGAATTGTAGAACATCGACTCCATCGGGCTCCAAACATAAGCCGAACGTATTGGAAATTTTGATATCGATATGGTCTTTACCTTATCGTAATTGATTGACGATGCATTGAACTTATACGACACAGTGCATGCGACAAGCAGCATGCACATCATCGCCATCATTACTCCTGAACTCCACAAAGTTCCAAATCTTTTCTTCATCTTCCTATCTTCTTTTTCACAGATCAAGATCGTATTCCTTTATTTTCCTGTAAAGCGTTCTTTCGCTTATACCCAGTTCCTTCGCAGCCTTCTTTCTTTTTCCGTGGCATCGCTCAAGAGTCTGGATAATATTGCGTCTCTCAAGTTCCTTCATTGAAAGAGGAGTTTCTTCTATCGTTTCGGCAAACTCCACATCATGTTCAGGGTGAGGTTCTCGTATCTTGATTTCTGTTGCCGGAGATATGTTTATCTTGGTAGGCTCCAAAGAACCGAAATCCGACATACCGTCAGCATGCATTCCCGAATACGGATCATTTACCACAGGCACAGGCGACTGCGTCATTGGATGCACGGAAGTCATGTTGTTCACATTGCTGTGCACCATTTCCTTCAGATCGTTGACATCCTTCCTCAGATCGAACAATACACGGTAAAGGATTTCTCTCTCGTTTTCGTAAGAATGAGCACCATTGTTGACCGGAACAATACCGCCCTGCTGTTCAACAGGATTGATGAATCCAGACAATATCTCCTTGGTTATCTCCCTCTCTTTGCATACAACGGAAATCTGTTCCGTCAAGTTCTTCAGCTGTCGAATATTTCCCGGCCACGTATACTGCATGAGAAGATCTTTGGCGTCATCTGTCAGGCGTATAGGAGGCATACCGTATTTTTCAGAAATGTCTGCGGCAAATTTTCTGAACAGAAGCAAAATATCGTCCTTTCTTTCCCTAAGAGGCGGAACAGATATAGGAATAGTGTTCAGACGGTAGAACAGGTCCTCTCTGAATCGTCCTTCGCTTATGGCCTTGCGCATGTTTACATTTGTAGCCGCCACAATTCGCACGTTGGTCTTGCGTACATCGCTCGAACCTACACGTATATACTCTCCTGTTTCCAACACACGCAGAAGACGTGCCTGTGTGGCCATAGGAAGTTCACCGACCTCATCAAGGAAAAGCGTTCCGTTGTTAGCGGCTCCGAAATATCCCTCGCGCTCGCCCACTGCTCCGGTGAACGCACCTTTCTCGTGTCCGAAAAGTTCAGAGTCGATTGTTCCTTCAGGAATTGAACCGCAATTTATTGCAAAAAATTTATTGTGTTTGCGAGAACTGTAGTCATGTATGATTCGTGGTATAGTTTCCTTTCCGACACCGCTCTCACCCACAATCAGAACTGACAAATCTGTCGGAGCGACCTGTATGGCAATATCGAGAGCACGGTCGAGAGCAGGCGAACGCCCCACTATACCGTACTTCAGTTTAATCTGCTGAACATCTGATACATTCATAAAAGAATACTGTTTTTACCGATTCTAAATGACAAAATTACACAGTTTAGCTACATGATGCAAGAAACACTGTCAGATTTTCATTATAAAAAATGCAATTATCCCAAACCGACAACCCCAATAAGCAGTATCGGCAATGCGCAAGCCCGCACTGCCGATACAACAAATAAAATGCAAATCAAAAAAACATCATCTTTCCCTAATGGCGTTCCATACTCCGGCAGAACATGCGGCTCCAAGCAGAGGAGCGACAATAAACAGCCACAGCTGTGAGAGAGCCGTACCGCCTGCAAAGACAGCAGGACCTATACTGCGTGCCGGATTGACAGAAGTACCGGTTATAGGGATACAAACAATGTGTACCAGAATCAAAGTTAATCCTATGGCCAGACCTGCAAACTGGCCTGCACCATGTTTCTCGTCCGTGGAACCTAAAACAACCAGGACAAATACAAATGTAAACACAGCTTCAGCTATAAAAGCCTGAAGCATTTCACCGTCATCAAAGGTATTTGCACCCGTCAACGTCGCACCCGAACTGCCACCTGACGAAGCCAGAACATACAGTATGGCCGAACCGATGAATGCGCCTATGATCTGAAACAAAATATACATGCATGCTTCTCCGGCTCGCATACGTCCAGACAATGCTACTCCGAACGTAATAGCCGGATTGATATGGCATCCGGAAATTCCGCCTATCGTATACGCCATAGCTACTACCGACAAACCGAACGCCATGGCAACTCCAAGAGTACCTACACCGGCACCTACACTCTCAGCGGCGTTGCCTGCAAATACAGCACTTCCGCATCCCATCAGAACAAGAATCATAGTTCCGATCATTTCTGCCAGATACTTCTTCATAGCACCATCTTTTTAAAGTTAACAATAATGAAGCCTTTGACTTCGGTCATAAATATATGCAAAAAACCGGTTATATACAAATATATATCAAAATAAATGCACATTTAATTTGATATTAAAAATATTTGCTTATGGCAAGTTTCAAATACGAAGGCGCGAAGGTTTACACGCGGGCGCTCGCAAGCATAAATGCGAGCACTCGTAAATTTAATTCCGAGCGCTCATATTAAAACAGACTGTTATGCAAGCCGTAAATCGAAACACTGCAGGAGCTGTTGGTGCTTTATGAAAAAATACATAGATTTGTAAAAAGATAGGACATCTGTCCATATACAGCATTTCGATTTGAACAATATGTTCTCAAGACAACAAAAACAGCACAAGAAGATATGATAACAAACAGAGAAGAAGTAATAGACAGAGCATTCGGGGTATTTGTAAAAATGAACTATGAAAAAGCCAGCATTACAACTTTGGCCAAGGCTTGCGGATTGACTAAAACTGGAATAACCTATTATTTTCCACATAAGCAAGACCTATTCATTGCCACAGCAGACAAATTTCTGTTTTACATGCAGAGTCCTACAAATAAATTTAAGGTTGATACAGAAACACTAGAAGAATTCATCGAAGAATACATCAAAGGAATTACATCTGCAATGGGACGCATTGTCGGACTTATAGATGATGGAAACAATCCGTTTGACTGCAGCCTGAATTTCTATTATTTTCATTTTCTGTCACAAGTTAGAATGTACTACCCCAACATAAGACAAAAAATCGAAGAACTCTACCAAAAAGATTACGACCAATGGAGAATTGTCCTTAAAAAAGCCAAGGAAAATGGAGAAATCAGAGAAGAGACTGACATTGACAAAACAGCAATCTTATTCAGGAATGTATTTATGGGCATGTCATACGAACATGCTTTTCTGAACGGGCTTAACGTACACAAACTAGCAGAAGAATTCAAATATATCTACTCCTTGCTGAAAGCTTGACTATTTGCTTTGCATTTTTTAACTCTGGATTTTATTTGAACGACCGTTCAAATTTCAAATATTTAAACTACATTTGATTCGTGTTCAAATAATCACAAGTTTTAAATATAAAAACCTTAAACAACATGAGAACGAAATTCTTCGCAAGTATTTTTGCTATCCCAGCAACAGTATTGTCTATCATTTCATGCAACTCGTTTAACCCAGGCCCGCTTCCTGAAGACATTGTCGGTGACCAGCCTGGTGAACTCGAACAAAAAATAAAGGACCTTCTGGACCAAGCCGGTACAGATACGTCTAAAGTAGAATTTGCAGAGATCAGTACAACATTCACTTATAAGGAAAACGACAACAAAGCCTACGTGTCAATACAAATCATATCTCCGGAAAACAAAGACAAAATGGTTCAATATGACTGGAATGATATGAAAGACAGAAGAAACCATTATGAAATGTTTGAGCTTACGGTTTCTTCATTTGACGACGATGTCATAGACAATTACGACGGATACAAAGACATGTTGTTCACATACAGCGATGCTGCCATATATCTGAAAAATCTGCCGACATATTGTAAAGAAGCCTTAGAGGCGTCTGGATATAAGGAAAACGGATGCATAAATTCATTCAATATAGAAGCGGACAAAGCATTTATAAATGTTGGCTACAAAGGACAAAGCAGCATATTCAAAACCTATAATATTTCTGAGGACAAGAATCATATAGTAATACCTGAATAGAATCAACATAAAACAACTTATATATTTCCCGGCTGATGTTATCTGCCGGGATTTTTATATCATTCATATTCAAATAATGATTTCGTAATTTTCACAACTGATGAGCTTTTAAAGAACACTATATAATTTTGCATCTGCCCAATAATAAGATGCATAATTTTCAGAATTTCATATAATAGGTATATATTTGCAAGACTAAACCGCAGACATCCGGCAGGCATATTTGATATGCTGAAACCGGCATGAAACAGACTATTAAATCATCATGCAATTATGAAAAACATAAAATCATGCGCTGTTGCCCTATCCTTACTTGCTGCAGTATCTGCAGGTGCACAAGAATCAAGCCAAAGATATATTGAAGTAAGCGGTACATCTGAGATTGAGATTGTTCCAGACAAGATTCATTATATTATAGAAATAAAGGAATATTTTGAAGAGGAATTTGATGGAAAATCAAAACCAGAAGAGTTCAAGACAAAAATAAAATTGGAAAATATTGAAAACAGCCTGAGGAATGTTCTGAAAAATGCAGGCGTACCTGACAACTCTATACGAACAGAAGAAATCGGAAATACGTGGCGCGGGCAAGGTCGTGACTTTCAAGTTTCCAAAAGATTCGACATCACACTTGATGATTTCAACAAGATAGAAAAAATTGTCAAAAATCTTGATACAAGAGGCATAAGTTCAATGTATATCGGCGAACTGGAAAATAACGACATGGCCAAGTACCAAGAAAAAGGAAGAATTGAAGCCTTAAAGGCAGCAAGAAGCAAGGCGTCGTATATGGTAGAAGCTTTAGGTAAAAATCTTGGAGATGTCATCAGAATCGTAGAAAACGGAGGCGACACGGCATACCCTATGTACGGCATGCAGAGCAATGTCGCTTTTTCGGAAAACGGCGAAGCAAAAAACTATCGAAACATAAAAAAGAAATATTCAGTGCTGGTAAGATTTGAAATAAAAGACTGAAAATACGCAGACTGAGGAAAATATTTCTATTGAAATGCAGTAGATTGCACGAGCTATGTATGGACAACAACCAGATTTCATGCTCTACATGCGCCAAGCAAAACTGCAAAAGCCACATGCCTCGTCCAAAGAGATAAACTTAAATACAAAATACGAAAACCTAAACTACAAAAACGACTATGGGAAAAAACATTTCACGCATCGCATGCATTGTAATTTTACTGTATGCATTCTCTTTTAAGGCTTTCTCGCAAAACAGAGACATTGAAACCATAAAAGAGAATTTCAGAGAAATATATGTGTCGAATGGGGAAAAATCGGCAGCTCTGATGGGGGTGCTGAAGAAAGATCCACCAGGAGAGGATGCATCGGACAGAGTAATCGTAGAAACTGCAGCAACGTGTTCCTTACGAAAGTTCTACAATTGAAAACTACCTGAAGAATCTCAATGAGAAAGGTGCATGGTCGGACATAAACTACAAAGACAAGACACGCTCTGGATGGGAACCGCGCATACATGCCGAAAGAATTCTGGAATTGACAAAACTATACATCAATTCTGAAACTCCTTATTTCAAATCATCAGAAATTGAAAATGCCATACACAAGGCAATGAATTACTGGTTTGAAAGCAGGCTTACCTGCCCGAACTGGTGGTACAACCAGATAGGCATCCCAAGGACTATGGGAACGGCTTTCGTATTGTTTGAGCCCTACATGACAGCAGATGAGAAAAGCAAAGCCATAGAACTTATGAAAAATTCAAAGCTGGGCATGACAGGTCAAAACAAGGTGTGGCTTGCAGGAAACGTAATGATGAGAGGATTGCTTGAAGACAATATAGAACTCGTGCGCACTGCAAGAAATGAAATTGTGTCAGAAATAAGGACCGGAGGAAAAGAAGGCATAAAGGACGACTGGTGCTTCCATCAGCACGGACCACAACAGCAATTCGGCAACTACGGTCTGGCATTCGTAACGACAATGAGCTTATTCTCCGGTTTACTTTCCGACACTTCGCTTGAATTCTCTGAAGAACAGCTGAATGTCATAGCATCCTTGATTGACAACGGTTACAGATGGATTATCTGGAAAGGAAAAATGGACATAAGCGCCATGGGAAGACAGCTGTTTGAAGACGCGCAGATACATAAGGCGCTCAGCATGGCCTTTGCCGTCACGGAACTTGGCGGAAGCGATGATGAAAACTGCAGAAACACGGAAGACGGTTTTCTGAAAGCCTGCTTTATCGGCAAAAAGAACAAAAAATATAACGGAACAAAGCGTTTCTGGCAATCGGACTATACTGTGGCAAGACGTAAGGAATGGAGTGCAACATTGAAGATGGCGTCTACCAGAGTTATGGGTACGGAGTGCATGAACGGTGACAACATGAAGGGATATTACATGGCCGATGGTGCTTTGTTCATATACAAATCAGGAGAAGAATATCTGAACATCTTCCCTGTATGGGACTGGAGAAAAATACCGGGAACGACATGTTATCAGGACGATGCAGAAGTGCCCGTGCTGAAAAACAGCTATTACCCTGGAAACAGCGGAAAGTTTGTCGGCGGACTGACCGATGAAGGATGCGGAGTAAGCGTAATGCATCTTGACAGAGACGGTCTGGAGGCAAGGAAACTGTGGTTGTTTACAGAAGATGCTATTGTATGTCTTGGAGCCGGCATATCGTCAGACTCTACGCTTGAGGTAGCAACAACATTAGAACAATGCTGGAGCCATGGCAACCTCGAGGAACTGAACAACGGCAAATGGACCAGAATCGATGGAGAGCGCAACATTAGCGGTAAGGAAATAAGACTGATTCATGACGGTAAGGGTTACATATTGAGGAATCCAGAAGGAATCAGATGCGAAGTTTCCGATATGAAGTCAACTGGAGATTGGCATGAAATAATGCAGACATGCCCTACTGAAAAGGTTGAAGGCAAAGTTGCAACAATATGTATAAATCATGGCATACGGCCTAACGATGCCAATTATGAAGCCATCATCATACCTGACGCCGATAAGAAATGTGTTGAGAAATTTGACGCCGACAAATTCTACGTAATAGAAAATAATGAGAAGCTGCAGGCTATAGCTGATAAGGCAAACGGTACATTATGGATAGCTTCATTCACAGAGAATCAAAAATTTGAATATCAAGGTTTTGACATAGACATAAAAACACCTGCAATTTACAGAATAAAGTTAAGCGGGAAAAAAGCAGACATAAAATGCAGTGATCCGTCGCAAGAACAGAGTTATGCAGAAATAAAAGTTAACGGAAACGCCGCACGCATAGAACTTCCGCAAGGGAAGTATAAAGGAAGAAACAGCAATTCATTCGAAATCAAAATCTAAAAATTAAAACAATATGGACAAAACATCAAAAATGGTAGTATTGTCATTGGCTATACTGCTCGCTTCAACAGGATGCACAAACATGAACAACAGCAAACAGGAGAATAAAGACTGCAATATGACAGAAAATGATACAACAGAAAAGACCAGCAGTACATTTATAGACTGTGAGCAGACGGAATGGGAAACAACCGACAAAGGAGTACAGAGACAAATTCTTGGATACAACAAAAACATGATGATGGTCAAAGTGAAATTTGAAAAAGGTGCAGAAGGAACACCGCATTCACACAAGCACACACAGACCACATACGTAGAAAGCGGAAAATTTGAATTTACTATCGGCGATGAAAAAAGAATAGTTGAAAAAGGAGATGGAATCTATATCCGGCCAGACATAATGCACGGATGCGTATGCCTTGAAGAAGGAATGCTTATCGACTGTTTTTCACCTATGAGAGATGATTTTCTTAAATAGGCATACCTTATATTATATACATTATCGCTAAAACAGCCTGTCGTATTTATATGCTTATATAGTACGGCAGGCTGTTTTGCATACAGTACATCCACTAGAGCTGACATTTTAAAGTTCAAAAACGACAACACAAGAAAATCACCCGAATATGGTTGGAGAAATTGTTTTGTTTTCAGTATATTTGTACAATCATTTACGAATGAATGCAAAAAACAGCATAATACCACAAAAACATTTATAAATCAAAATATTAATGATCAAACTTATGAACAGAAAAAAAATCAAGCTCCTTACGACAATGCTGTTTGCAGGAATGATGATGTGTGGCATGCCTGCTTACGCACAGAAGAAAGGTACTTTCACCGCTGGTGAGAACACATTTCTGCTCAATGGTGAACCATTTGTAGTTAAAGCGGCTGAGATTCACTATCCGAGAATCCCGCGCGAGTACTGGGAACACAGAATTAAGATGTGCAAGGCTCTGGGAATGAACACCATCTGCATCTACATCTTCTGGAACATCCACGAGCAGAAAGAAGGTGAATTTGATTTCACAGGAAACAACGACATTGCAGAATTCTGCCGTCTGGCTCAGAAGAACGATATGTACGTAATTGTACGTCCGGGACCATACGTATGCGCAGAATGGGAAATGGGAGGTCTGCCTTGGTGGCTTCTCAAGAAAAAGGACATCAGACTTAGAGAAAATGATCCTTACTTCCTCGAAAGAGTAAAGATATTCGAAACAGAAGTTGGAAAACAGCTGTCTTCACTCACAATACAGAACGGCGGACCTATAATCATGGTTCAGGTTGAGAACGAATACGGCTCGTACGGAGAAGACAAAGTATATGTTTCAAAGATACGCGACATCATCAGAGAGGTAGGTTTCAAGGATGTTACTCTGTTCCAGTGCGACTGGAGCTCAAACTTCACTCTCAACGGACTCGACGATCTTGTTTGGACCATGAACTTCGGTACTGGTGCAAACATCGACCAGCAGTTCAAGAAACTTAAGGAACTGCGCCCTACTTCACCTCTCATGTGCTCTGAATTCTGGAGCGGATGGTTCGACAAATGGGGTGGCAAGCACGAAACAAGAAGTGCTCACGACATGGTTGCCGGACTCAACGAGATGCTCAGCAAGAACATCAGCTTCTCTCTCTACATGACACACGGAGGTACAAGCTTCGGACACTGGGCCGGTGCCAACTCTCCAGGCTTCGCACCAGACGTTACTTCATACGACTATGATGCACCTATCAATGAGTATGGCGTGGCAACTGACAAATATTATGAACTTCGCGAGATGCTTCAGAAATATTCAGACAAAAAGCTTCCGTCTGTACCAAAGGCAAAGCCAATCATAAGCATACCTGAATTCAAGTTTACAGAATATGCTCCTTTGTTCGAAAACCTTCCAGAACCAATAAAGACACGCGACGTGAAGACTATGGAAGAGTTCGACCAGGGATGGGGTTCAATGATTTACTCAACCGTACTTCCTGAAATAAACGGACAGAGCAGACTGCACATTGAAGGCGGACACGACTATCTGCAGGTATTTGTTGACGGCAAATACATCGGTGCTATGGACAGAAGAAACGGCGATAAGGACCTTACTCTTCCTTCATGCAAGAAGGGTGCAAGACTCGACATCCTCGTAGAGGCAATGGGACGTATCAACTTCGGACGTGCAATAAAGGACTTCAAGGGTATCGTAGGCGATGTTGAACTCAGCATCGACATCGACGGCAATGAGTTTACTTCAAGCCTGAAGAACTGGAACAACTATATGCTTCCGGATACTTACGAATTCAACATGAACAAGAAGTACAAGCCACTTGCTTCAACAAAGGTTACAGACGACAAGGGTCAGAGAGTTCCGGGATTCTACAAGGCTACTTTCAACGTCAAGAAGGTCGGCGACACATTCATCAACTTCGAGACATGGGGCAAAGGACTTGTTTACATCAACGGCCATGCAATGGGACGTATATGGGAAATCGGTCCTCAGCAGACACTCTATGTTCCTGGATGCTGGTTGAAGAAGGGCAAGAACGAAATTGTAGTATTCGATGTTATCGGTCCTAAGGACGCAAAAGCTGAAGGTCTCAACAAGCCTATCATCGACAAGCTCCTGAACGAAAAGCCACCTATCCACCGCAAAGAAGGACAGAATCTTGACCTCTCAGGCGAAAAGGCTATTGCAGAAGGCAGCTTCGCTCCAGGAAACGGATGGCAGGAAGTAAAATTCAGTGCTCCGCAGACAGGAAGATATGTTTGTCTTGAAGCCCTCAATGCACACGACGGAAAAGAATATGCATGTATCTCAGAGCTTTATCTGCTTGATGAGAAAGGTGAAAGACTCAGCCGTGAACCTTGGAACATCGATTATGCAGACAGCGAGGACATCATATCCGGAAACCGTGCAGGCGACAAGATCTATGACCTTCAGGAATCTACATTCTGGTCTACTGTGAAAGGTGTAAACTTCCCTCACACAATTATCATAGACCTCGGCAAGGTACACACTATCACAGCCCTTCAGTATCTGCCAAGAATGGAAGAAAACGTACCTGGCGGTATAAAGAACTACAAGATCTACGTCAAGACAGATAAATTCAAATATTGATGATTTGAACACGTTGATAAATGATTGCAACGGCTAAAAACATCATATAAAACAAAAAAGATCTCTGGAACATACGTTTCAGAGATTTTTTTCGTTATACTTAAGAATATATTTCAAGAAGAATTGATGTACAAGAACAAACACATATTTAATTGCGCCTGCGTGCTCATATCTGTGATTATGAGCTTCGCCACTAACGCAACTGCACAAAACGTCACCATAAAAGGAACTGTCACCGATGATACAAAATCGCCACTTGAATTTGCTCAAGTGCACATCGAAGGACAGCTCATAGGAGTCACATGCGATTTGAAAGGACGCTACAGCCTCAGCTGCGAATCAAGAGACTCGCTTGTCGTAGTATATTCAATGATTGGATACCAGACACGCAAAAGAGTACTTAAGAACCCGACTGACACAGTAAGGCTAAACGTAATGCTTCCTCCTTTGGGAATAGAAATCGACGAAGTGCAGATTAATGAAATAAGAAGACAGACCGGCTCAATGTCAGATGTCAACTTAAAAGACATGAAGCATATGGGAAATGCTTCAGGCGGAGGCATTGAAAAGATTATTGCCACACAGGCAGGAGTCAGCACCCACAACGAATTAAGTTCACAGTACAACGTACGCGGAGGAAGCTTTGACGAAAACAGTGTGTACATCAACGGCATTGAAGTATATAGACCACTGCTCATCAGATCAGGACAGCAGGAAGGACTAAGCATCATCAATCCCGACATGGTGGAAAGCGTAGGCTTCTCTGCCGGCGGCTTTGAAGCCAAGTATGGCGACAAGATGTCTTCAGTTCTGGACATCCAGTATAAAAAGGCTAAAGGATTTGAGAGTTCCGTATCTGCCAGTCTGCTTGGTGCAAGCGTATATGCAGGCTACGGCAACAGTAAATTCAGCATGACCCATGCACTGCGCTACAAAACTACAAGTTACCTTTTGGGAACTATGGAGACCAAAGGTGAATACGACCCTCGCGACTTTGATTATCAGACATACATAAACTGGACTCCAAACCAAAGATGGGAATTCAGTTTGATGGGAAACATAGCAAGCAACGACTATAACTTCACACCTTCAAACAGAACCACAAAATTCGGTACAGCTGAAGACGTAAAAGAATTCAAGGTTTATTTTGACGGACAGGAAAAGGACAGATTCAGAACTTACTTCGGTTCTATGTCTGCAACATACCACTTCAACAGAATGAATGAAATTTCCGTTGCGCTGTCCGCATTCAGAACCAATGAAGAGGAAAATTTCGACATCAACGGAGAATACTGGCTCAATCAGGAAGGCGGTAAAGAAGACGAAAGCCTGGGCATTGGAACTTACCACGAGCATGCACGAAACAGACTTACAGCAGATGTTAGATCTGCAGGAATAAACGGAAGAATGCGTCTGCCTCAGCATGATCTCAAATACGGTTTGCTGTTTAAATGGGAAAGCGTAGACGAGACAATGAGGGAATGGGAAATGCGCGACTCTGCAGGCTATTCGCTTCCACATTCAGGAAATTCACTCGACCTCATATACAATCTGGCATCGAAGAACAAAATCAATACAAACAGATTCGAAATGTATGCACAGGATACATACAGGCACGAATATAAAGAAGGTGAAATGATTTTGAACTACGGTTTCAGAATATCGCACTGGAGCTGGAACAACGAATGGCTCTTCAGCCCTAGAGCAACTATCGCCTTTGTCCCTGCTGCAAACGACAATTTCACATTCAGATTCTCTACCGGACTCTATTATCAGTCTCCTTTCTACAAAGAACTGAAAGACACAACGACTGTAGGAAAGAATACTGTTGTAGTTCTAAATAAAAACATAAAATCGCAGAGATCTATCCACTTCGTACTTGGCGGAGAATACCGTTTCAAGATGGGCAACAGACCTTTCAAGGCTACAGCTGAAGCTTACTACAAGGCCTTGAGCAATCTCATTCCTTACAATGTGGACAATGTGAGAATCAGCTACTACGGACGCAACATGTGCGACGGATATGCAGTAGGACTCGACATGAAACTCTACGGAGAATTCGTTCCTGGAACCGACTCATGGATAAGCATGGGAATAATGAAGACCGAAGAAAAACTCAACGGCAAATGGATTCCAAGACCGACCGACCAGAGATACAACTTCTCTGTTTTCTTCAGCGACTATTTCCCCAATACAGACAAATGGAAAATGTCCATCACCGGTCACTATGCCGATGGTCTGCCTTTCGGTCCTCCACACTCAGGACGCGAGAAACAAGTATTCAGAATGGCTCCGTACAGACGTGTTGACCTTGGAATGTCTTACAGGTTGCTGAACAACGAAAAGCGCGACCACTATACTGGCATTGCAAAGTATTTCAAAAATATATGGCTCGGCATCGATGCATTCAATATTCTCGGCATCAGCAACGTCAACTCCTACTACTGGGTTACAGACGTGTCGAACCACCAGTACGCGGTACCGAACTATCTTACCGGAAGACAGATCAATGCAAGGATTCTGCTCGAGTTCTAAAGAAGCTAAAAATCTTGGTATGCACAACCGCGATAATGGATGAAAATACAAATGTACAATACTAACCCAGAACTGGAATATTAAATTCTTAAGATATCAGGTGCATATCAACATAAATAATAAATGTCCTGAAACAGCCAAAATACATGTACAGCCGTTTCAGGACATAATTTTGCACTTTACTTTTTCCGATATATTCATGGGGAAAAAGTAAATTTGCACGACAAAAACGGAAACTTAACAACAAAAAAATATCAGTACAACATAAAATGGCAGGAGAAAGAAAAACCACTAAACGGCGTACAACAGCCGCCACAGCTCCACAAGTGAGCGAATACGGGCATCTGCAACCTCAAGCACTCGAACTTGAAGAAGCTGTCATCGGAGCATGCCTGATTGAAAAAGATGCATTCGGACTTGTAAGCGACATTCTGAAACCGCAATCGTTCTATGACTCGAAGCATCAGATTATATTCCGCGCCATATCGACATTGGCCGCGGAAAACAAACCTGTCGACATTCTCACAGTGACCGACCAGTTGAGAAAAACTGCAGAACTGGAAGAGGCCGGAGGCCCGTTCTACATTACAGAACTCAGCAACAAGGTCGTTTCATCGGCACACATAGAATATCACGCAAGAATCATTGCGCAGAAAGCTCTTGCCAGAGAACTGATAACCTACACAAGCTATATACAGACAAAGGCTTTCGACGAAACGCAGGACATTGAAGAACTCATGCAGACAGCAGAGGGACGTTTGTTCGAACTGTCGAAGACCAACATGAAGAAAGACTTCACTCAAATCAATCCGGTCATCAATGAAGCATACGAACTTTTGCAGAAAGCAGCTGCAAGAACCGACGGTTTGAGCGGTCTCTCCAGCGGATTCGACCAGTTGGATGCCATGACCAGCGGTTGGCAGAATTCAGACCTCATCATCATAGCTGCACGTCCGGCCATGGGTAAGACGGCTTTCGTACTCTCAATGGCAAAGAACATTGCCATCACGAACAGAGTACCAGTAGCAATGTTCTCACTAGAAATGTCGAACGTTCAGCTGGTCAACCGACTCATCGTGAACGTGTGCGAAATTCCTGGCGAGAAAATCAAGAGCGGACAGCTTGCTCCCTACGAATGGGGACAGTTGGACTACAAGATAAGAGACATGTTCGATGCCCCACTCTACATCGACGATACCCCTTCACTATCTGTCTTCGAACTTCGTACTAAAGCTCGAAGACTTGTGAGAGACTACGATGTCAAACTCATAATCATCGACTACCTCCAGCTCATGAACGCCAGCGGTATGTCGTACAACAGCCGTCAGGAAGAAGTTTCGACCATCTCCCGCTCGCTCAAAGGTTTGGCAAAGGAACTCAACATACCAATCATTGCACTGAGTCAGCTCAACCGAAGCGTTGAACAGCGAGCAGGAACTGACGGAGGTCCTGACAGCAAGAGACCTCAGCTGAGCGACCTTCGCGAATCGGGAGCCATCGAGCAGGATGCCGATATGGTATGCTTCATCCATCGTCCTGAATACTACAAGATTTATAAGGACCAGCACGGCAACGACCTGAAAGGTCTGGCCGAAATCATCATTGCAAAGCACCGAAACGGTGCCGTCGGAGATGTGCGCTTAAGATTCATCGGTGAATATGCTAGATTCGCAAACATAAACGACGACAATCTTCCGCCTATGCCTGGCGAAGAAGGAGGTACAATCATGCCTTCAAGAATGAACGATTCCGACACTGATGGCGGTGATGACAGACTCAACTCCATAACAGCCGACATGGCTCCAATAAATGATGTCCCATTCTGATAATGGGACATCATAAAAATTATCTTTTTTAGCCGACCGCAAATCATTTTAACGGCAAAGGATGTAAGAATTTGCAAAGTATATGTTAACTTTGAGTAATGTTGAATTTAAATTGTAAGAAAAACTATGATAACATATCCAAATGCAAAAATAAACATCGGACTAAACGTTGTTGAGAAGCGCAAAGACGGATACCATAATCTGGAAACCATATTCTATCCAATCAATCTTTTGGACGCAGTAGAAATAAAGACCATACAGGGTGCAGAACCCGAAAACGGCTACCAGCTCAAAGTTTCGGGCACAGTTCTCGACGGAGGACCAGACGACAATCTGGTGGTCAAGGCCTACAAGAAACTGAAAAAAGATTTCCAGCTTCCACCTATAAATATATTCGTATACAAGCACATCCCTACCGGTGCAGGACTTGGCGGAGGTTCAGCCGATGCCGCATTTACTATAAAAATGCTGGACGAGATGTTCAATCTGGGATTATCTACCGAAAAGATGGAAGAATATGCTTCTGAAATCGGTGCCGACTGTGCCTTCTTCATAAAGAACAAACCTGCATTTGCCACAGGAATAGGCAATGAATTCAAGGAAACAGAGGTCAATCTAAAGGGAAAATATATTCTTCTTGTAAAGCCTGACATTTTCGTATCTACAAAAGATGCCTACGCCAACGTAGTTCCACAAAAGCCGGAATACGACCTCAATGAGCTTGTAAAGCAACCTATAGGAGAATGGAAGAAATACATCAAGAATGATTTTGAAGCAAGCGTTTTCCAGAAATATCCTGAAATTGCGGCAATAAAAGACAAGATGTACGACATCGGTGCAGAATACTCATCAATGTCAGGAAGCGGTTCTGCCGTATACGGAATCTTCAATGACGCCATAAGCCATGTAGAAGAAATTTTTGCCGGATACTTCTGCAGATTGAGAGAATTGTAATCAGCAACACCTGCGACTGCTTTTCACATTGTAAACAACGAAAAGCAACCGAATAGAAAAATACAACAACACAATAAGCCTCTGAATATAGGACACCCTACATTCAGGGGCTTAATTTTTTCTTTTCACTTAACAGATCTACGATTGGAACTTCTGAATCCGGCTAAACGCAGTTATCTACAAAAT
Source organism: Bacteroides sp. 43_108 (assembly GCA_001915545.1). Lineage (GTDB taxonomy): Bacteria > Bacteroidota > Bacteroidia > Bacteroidales > Bacteroidaceae > 43-108. The sequence goes on from MNQS01000023.1 coordinate 125,749, forward strand.
AAAATAATGCTATCACAAAATCATTTTGCAAAGAAGTGAGCAGCACTTCCATAGCTTCAGATCTTCAACATAAAAATCGAATCCGGCAAAAAAAAGACTATCCCCTTGCTCACGCAGGAGGATAGCCACAACACAAACACAAAATAAAACACGACAAAACTACTATTGCATTTCTGCCTCTCCTGAGCATCAAACACCGCATTCAAAAATTACGGCATCCCAAGAATCATTACAAGCATATTCGCATAGGCTTATCAACGATAAAAGGCAAATTGCATATATAAAACGTAGTAGGAATATTTTATGTTCACGAAATATCGTTAAATTTTACCTCAAATTACTGAATTCCTTCTTCTCTGAGGTGTTTCTGCCAATTCCATGCAGAAAGAAGGATGTCATCGAGCGGTGTATCAGCCTTCCATCCGAGAACCTTGTTAGCCTTGTCAACATTGCCCCAGATAGCCTCGATGTCACCTCCACGGCGAGGACCGATCTTGTAGTTGAGCTTCACACCTGTAGCTCTTTCGAAAGAGTTGATGAGCTCAAGCACTGAAACTCCGTGTCCTGTACCGATGTTGAATATCTCGACATCTTCTTCAGCCTTTCCGTCGAGGATACGTGCCATAGCAGCTACGTGAGCCTTTGCAAGGTCAACAACATAGATGTAGTCGCGTATGCAACTTCCGTCAGGAGTGTTGTAGTCGTCACCGAACACAGTCAGACATTCACGTATACCGATAGCAGCCTGAGTAAGATAAGGTATGAGGTTCATAGGCACTCCGTTAGGCATTTCACCGATGATAGAGCTTGGATGTGAACCTATAGGGTTGAAGTAGCGGAGAATGATGCTCTTTATAGGGCTACCGCTCTTTACTGTATCCTGTATGATTTCCTCGTTGATCTGCTTAGTGTTTCCATAAGGACTTTCAGCCTTCTTGATAGGAGCCTGCTCAGTTACAGGAAGGAACTCAGGATCAGGCTGTCCGTATACTGTACATGAAGAAGAGAAGATGATACCCTTAACACCATACTTAGGCATGAGCTCGAGAAGATTTACGAGCGATACGATGTTGTTCTTGTAATAGAGCAATGGTTTCTGTACTGATTCGCCCACAGCCTTGCTTGCTGCGAAGTGTATGATACCCTTTATGTCGCCGTACTTCTTGAATACCCCCTCAAGCTTGTCGTAGTCCAAACAGTCAACCTGCTCGAAAGCTGGTCTGATGCCTGTAATTTTCTCTATTCCGTCAACAACAGATGCACTTGAATTAGACAGGTTGTCTACGATTACAACATTATATCCGGCCTGCTGAAGTTCAACGGTCGTATGCGAACCAATAAAACCGGTTCCGCCAGTTACAAGAATCGTCTCTTTCATTTTATGTATTTTTATATGTTTAATTTTTTTGATATAGCAAATATATAAAAATTTCGCTTAGCAATCAATTATAGCAGTTTTATTTTTGGCAAGCAACGTTTTTTTCCTTTCCGGCGGCTTCGGAAACCAACCGGCACATGCAGAAAGCCTGTATGCACGCCGTCTCACAGCACCTGCCGGGCCTCATCCGCACAATCCCCTGCCGGCACAATTGCAAGGGCTCGCAGGAAAAACTCCGAGGGCTTGCAAATTATACTGCGGGCGCCCGCAATTACAACCATTGGTATATAAGACTAAAAATCGAGCTGTGCAAAACGAAGAGAAAAAGCAGACATTATGAATAAAAAGTGCTAAATTAGCAGGCTATTTAGAAGGGAACGTATCCTACGGCCATGCATAAGACATTGTGGAACAGAATCATCCGAAGAAATAATCATTTTAAATCATATACGATGCCGAACAATTTGAAAACTGCATTTTGCAAGCATGCACTTCCTTGCCTGCTCATTGTTTCAGCATCGCTATATTCATGCGAAAATGCCAAGCAACAGGACGGCCCCGACATTTTCAACTACACGGAAACACAGAATGAAGAGCAGTTTGATCTCACGGACATACAGAACAACGGAGAACTCATAATACTTACCTTATACGGTCCATACAGTTTTTTTGAATTCAGAGGAGAAAACTTCGGCTACCAGTACAAATTGGCAGAGGAATATGCCAAAAGCATAGGCGTGTGCCTTCGCGTGGAAGTGTGCAGAAGCGTTAACGAACTGAAAGAGAAGCTGGCAGACGGATACGGCGACATCATAGCCTGTGCAACAAGTGTATCGGAACTCAAGGATGCAGACCTTTCTGTCTGCGGTGAAGACGAGATAACACAGTTCATGGACAGCATCGGCAAGATGCAGAAGGACAATACGATTTCCGGACAGGGAAAAACGGCCTGGGCTGTGAGGAAAAGCTCGCAGGAACTGGAACACTCGTTAGATTCGTGGCTGAAAGACAACAAGAAACTTTTCTTCGACATATCCCTGCCTCGCACCACAGCGGGAGGACGAAGCAGAACTTACGTACCGAGAATGAACGTACACAGTCCGATAAGAAGCGTTGCCAAAGGCATTATATCCGACTACGACCATCTGTTCAAGAAGTACTCACGCGAATGCGGATGGGACTGGAGGCTCATGGCCGCACAGTCGTATCAGGAATCAGGTTTCGATGCACAAGCTGTTTCATGGATGGGCGCCATGGGACTTATGCAGCTCATGCCGTCGACGGCACGGACAGTCAATGTTGCAGAAAACGAAATTTTCTCCCCAGAAGCAAATATCAGAGGTGCATCGGCATACATAAGATTCCTGAAGAATCATTATGCAGACATTGCTGACGAAAACGAAAGAACATGTTTTGTGCTCGCCGCATACAATGCAGGTCCGGGACACGTGGACGATGCACGTCGCCTTGCAGGGAAATCGGGCAAAAGAACCGATGTATGGAAAGACAATGTGGACAAATTTGTGCTCTGCATGAGCGAAAGCCGCTACTACAACGATCCTGTTGTGGAACACGGATATTTCCGAGGAAGCGAAACATTCAACTACGTTAACAGCATCCTTGCAAGATGGCACGAATACAGGACAAAAATCAAGCACTAGAAGGAAGAATCATCAAGAAAAAAAATGAAAATCTATTCTGAAAATTAATACTTTAACATATCAACAGCAATGAACACATTCAACATTATACTTGAAATTGTAGGTACATTCGCATTTGCAGTCAGCGGAATAAAAACGGCATCGTCCAAGAATTTCGACTGGTTCGGAGCATACGTGGTCGGTGTGGCCACAGCCATAGGCGGAGGAACGATACGCGACATCATGCTGGGGCTGCCCATTTTCTGGATGCGCAATCCTTTTTATCTTATAATATCTGCACTGGCACTCGTTTACGGAATTCTTCAGCACAGATACAAGAGCACCAGCAAACAAAGGAAAACCATATTGCTGTTCGACACACTCGGTCTGGCATTGTTTACGATTGTGGGAATACAGAAAACAGAACAGCTTGGATTCCCGTTCTGGACAGCCATCATCATGGGTACAATCACGGGTGCGGCAGGCGGTGTCATGCGTGATGTACTGGTAGGCACAGTTCCGTTGATTTTCAGAAAAGAGATTTACGCGATGGCATGCATCTTCGGAGGAATAGTATATTTCATCTGCAAGGAAGTAGGACTGGACACAATGATATGCACGGCAACAGCCGGCATAGGTGTCATAGCACTGCGCTATCTGGCCATAAGATTCCATCTGTCACTGCCTGTGCTGAGAGAAGACGACGACAAATAGCCACTCCGAAGATATAATGCATACATTAATTATATAAAACAGAAATAGAAGTCACCCAAATACATATAAAAAAGAAATGAGGATACTACTGCTAGGAGAATACAGCAACGTGCACTGGACACTGGCTGAAGGATTGCGCGAACTCGGCCACGACGTGACCGTGGTGTCGGACGGCGACAATTGGAAAAACTACCGAAGAGACATAAATCTGAAAAGGCTTTCGCTTGGTTTTGCGGGCACAGCCAGATACATGTTCGACGTGGTACGCACATTGCCTAAACTCAAAGGATACGACATCGTACAGATAATAAATCCGATGTTTCTGAGTCTGAAAGCAGAAAAGATGTATCCGTTCTACAAATATGTAAGAAAGAACAACGGAAAACTATTCATGGGTGCTTTCGGTATGGACTATTATTGGGTGAAAGCCGGAATGGATTGCAAAACCTTCCGCTACTCGGACTTCAACATCGGCGACCGCCAGCGCACCGGCGGCGAAAATGCCTTGTTCATACGCGACTGGCTGTACGGAGCCAAAGGCGAACTCAACCGCCGCGTTGCGGAAGACTGCGACGGCATCATTTCCGGATTATATGAATATGATGTGTGCTACAGACCGTATTATGCCGACAAGCTCAGGTTCATCCCCTTCCCTATAAATATGGGGAGCATAGAACCTATAAAGCATGACGGCCACAAGACTGTCAGATTTTTCATAGGGATACAGAAACTCAGAAGCGAATATAAAGGTACAGACATAATGCTGAAGGCTCTTGAGAGGCTGAAAGCGAAGTACCCCGACGAATGCGAAATAGTAAAGGTTGAGTCTGTTCCGTTCGACACATACAAGACGCTCATGGACAGCAGCGATGCCATACTCGACCAGCTCTATTCCTACACGCCTGCCATGAATGCACTTCTGGCCATGGCTAAAGGCCTGATTCTAGTCGGAGGCGGCGAGGAAGAAAACTACAGCATATTGGGTGAAACGGAATTGCGCCCAATCATCAACGTACTGCCGAACGAAGACGATGTATTCAGAAAACTGGAATGGCTTGTTCAGAACAAGAATCTGATACCGAAACTTTCTGAAGAAAGCGTTGAATACATCAGACGCCACCACGACCATGTAAAAGTGGCAAAACAATATGTTGATTTCTGGAACAGTTGCCCAAGAAAAAACTGAGCAACTGCCACCACTATAAAATCAATGCTGTACGCAAAAAAATCAGAAACGCATCAAAGCTCTACGGCATAGGTGTCGTAAGCTACTCCGCGTCCGCCGAATCCTTCTTTCTGAAAAAGCAGGCCTTCGTTGAGTACTGTTCCACCTTTTTCTGTAGAAACTCCGAAATCGAGGTATTCCTGCTTGAAGCCGGCCTCAGATATGATATGGTTGAAAAGCAAATCGAGAGCTCCGCACGATTTGCCTTCTGCATTTGCGGCTATATACTGAACATGCACCACCCTCTTGTCTACAAAAAGCAGACATCCGCCGAGAAGTCGATCGTCAGGTGCAAATACATTATATAATCTTATATTGTCAGGAAAACGCTCCATCAGCAGCTTTAATTCCGAGGCTGTATGCACAGGATGTACAGAATGGCACGTTGTCAATGTTTCGTCGAGCAGATGCCAATAGGCCTCAACGTCGTTTACGCAAACCACACGCAGCCCTGAAGCCTTAGCCTTGCGTATTCCTCCTTTGCGCGATTCCGTAAACGGGATTCTTGAAGAAAGAGGAATGGCTGACGAAAGTCCTCTGGCCGCAAGTTTGCCTCCCGAACGGAAAATAGCATAAAGATCTTCTTCTGACGGATAGTGGCAATAAATGTGCGGTACAGGCTTATAGAACAATGTATGTGCTTTCAGTTCGCTCCTGAAATAATCGGATGCAGAAGAAAACATCTCAAGAAGTTGCCCCCCTGTTACCCGCGGAAGCATCACGAAACCTCCGTAAGTCAATCCCTGATGTGAATAGACAGCCCGCCCTGCTCTGTCTATATTGGCAGGCAAGCAGGCTATGCACCGTTTTTTATCGAAAAACATCAGAGAACAATCTTCAAAGCGGTCTGAATGATATTCCATGAAAGAACGGTTGAAAAGGAAGGTGCCGTTCTTGGACATCTCCACCGTGCTGTTCCACTCTTCCTTCAAACTGCTGTTATAAGGTATCAGTTCCATTCTTCAATCTTATATATTCATTATAATCGTTCACGTATCCCTCGGCAGAATACTCGTGAGAAGCCATCACCACACATGCGGCATCAGGACTGAAATTCTTCAGGTGGCACCACACTGAAGGTGCTATATATATACCTGTATTTGGAGAATCCAAGGTAATAGTGGTTCTTTCACGTCCGTTGTCTACAAGAATATCAAAAGAACCGCTCACGGGAAATATAACTTCTGCACATATGTTGTGGGCATGTCCGCCGCGTGTTTTTCCTTCGGGAACATTAAAAATCCAAAAAACGCGCTTTATTTCGAAAGGAATCATACTATTTTCAAGAAAACATAGCGATCCGCGCGAATCTGTTACTTTTGGTATATTTATGAGCAAAGACCCTTCCGGGAGGTGCTTTTCGGCTGTTTTTTCCATATTTTTCCATTATTTGAGGGCAAAGTTAAAAAAATATCCTCAAAAATTTGCACGGTATTAAAAATACGCCTACCTTCGCACCGCGTTTGAGAAAAAGCCCACACATCAACAAAACCTGAAGCGCAGGAAACTAAGTTGAGGGCGAGATTCAGAACACACTTGGAAGGATGGGTGAGTGGCTGAAACCAGCAGTTTGCTAAACTGCCGTACGGGTTTCCGTACCGGGGGTTCGAATCCCCCTCCTTCCGCTCCTTAGGGAGTAAAACAATAGCCGGCGCTTTCGTCTAGAGGCTAGGACACATGCCTCTCACGCATGGAACACGGGTTCGATTCCCGTAGGCGCTACATAAGAAGGATATGCAACTTTGCATATCCTTTTTTTATTTTTATATCTTCACACACATTCCCCGACCGAACTATATTGAAAAAAATTCAAGCATAGAGCATAAAGCAAGAAAACGAATCTGCATGTTCGGATTTTTGTTTATATATTTGCTATCACATAAAAAAAGAAAGCAAGTGGACATCAGATATTTTGACTTAGCAAGAATAAACGATTCATTCAGACCTGAAATAGACGAGGCTGTCAACAACGTCATAACCTCGGGATGGTATCTCAACGGTGATGAAACAAAAAAATTCGAAAAGGAATTTGCAGAATTCACCGGATGCACACACTGCATAGGTACCGGCAACGGACTTGATGCCTTAACCATTGTGCTTAAGGCTTGGAAAAAAATATACAAATGGAACGACAACGACGAGGTGATTGTACCGGCAAACACATTCATCGCGACCGTGCTGGCCATAACAGACAGCGGACTGAAGCCTGTATTCTGCGAACCAAAAGAATCTAATGCCCTGATGGACGAGAGCAAGCTGGAACAATATATAAACGCCAGAACACGTGCAATAATACCTGTGCATCTCTACGGACAGCTCTGCAACATGGAAGAAATAATGCATCTTGCATTCAAGAGAGGACTGAAAGTACTTGAAGATGCTTGCCAGGCACACGGTGCAAAAGACAAAAACGGTAAAAGAGCTGGCAATCTTGGCGATGCGGCAGCTTTCAGTTTCTATCCAGGAAAGAACATAGGCGCACTTGGCGATGGAGGTGCTGTGACAACCAGTGACGAAAAGCTAGCAGAAACTGTCAGGTGCATGGCCAATTATGGACAGGTACGCAAATATGTCAACGAATACAAAGGAAAGAACAGCAGGCTCGACGAAATACAGGCAGCAATCCTCAGAGTAAAGTTGCGCAGGTTGGACAGCGACAACGAGAAGAGACGAGAAATTGCAAAGAAATATATTTCGGGCATTAAGAATGATGGAATCATATTGCCTTCGTCTGAATGCATCGGACCACAGCATGTGTTCCATATTTTCGCAATAAGAACAGCCAAAAGGGATATGCTTCAGGCCAATCTGGCAATACACGGCATTCAGACACTGGTACACTACCCTTTCCCGCCTCATAAGCAGAAAGCATACGAAGAATACAACAATCTGAGTATGCCGATAGCAGAAAAATGGTCTGCAGAAGAGCTCAGCCTGCCGATGAGCCCCCTCATGCATGATGAAGAAATAGATTACATTATAAGCACCATAAACAGTATAAAATTGTAAACTAAGGCAAAAGGATTTTCACAAAAGTTCTGCAAAGCAGGCAAAGTGAATATTATGCTGACATTTGTATGCCGAAGTAATCGGAATAAATTCAAAAAAATCAAAAGCAACATACTGATTCACTACATTATGACAATTCTTTTTGCTACATTTGCAAGGCAAAACAATTTAAATGCTATTCAGTCATGAACAAATTCTTAATCTCACTAATGATAGTGGCACTGCCTCTGTGTGCCAACGCACAAGAAAGATATTACTTCGGCAAATCCAGAATGCCGATCAACCACAACGAAACAGAATACATGGTGGGCGCAGTTCCAATGGAAAACGGCAAAGTTATCTTCCGTGAAACCATTGAAGCTCCGGGTAAAACGAAAGAACAGATATTCAATGCGCTCCGTCAGTGGGCAAGCTTGAGATATATGGCCGATTCTGAAAGCGGACTGTGGACAGACAGAAACTATTTTAAGAATTTGTCTTTGGCAAAAGTAGAATCAGCAAACGAAAGTACCGGCGAAATCGTATGCAACGCCGAAGAAGAAATGGTGTTCTCAAGCAAAGCACTGTCAAAGGACTTCACAAAACTATACTACAAGCTCAACATCAAATGTGAAGACGGTAAGGCTTCATTTACTTTGTCAAACATAAAGTACATCTATGAAGGTGCATCTGATCCTTCTATTCTGCCAGCAGAAGAATGGATTACTGACGAAGAAGCTCTGAACAAGAAAAAGACAAAATTCATACGCATAAGCGGAAAATTCAGAGTTAAAACCATCGACCTTGTAGAAAACCTCAAGGATCAGATGGCTAAAAAGATCAACGAATAATATTCCCCCAATTGTAAATACTAGAATATTTAAGGAATATACTGCATAAAGAAAACCTTAAAAGGGGTGTTAGGCACAACAAAAAGAGCTTAACACCCTTATGCATAAATCACAACAAACAGTTATAAATAAATTTCAGACGTGAATACCGAAGATATCGATAAAATAATAGCTGATGCTCTAGAAGAAGATAAAAAGAAGAAACATAAGTCTAGAATAAAGTCAGGAAAGGGATCAAGTGACGGAATTCTTATCGCAAGAAAAATCCTGAATATCGTATTCATGATAGGATTTGTTGCGGCTATTATCATTTATTTTGTATATCCTGACAACAAGCCTCTGTTCTTCTGTGTGGGATTCGGAGCCATGCTTCTCAAAATAACAGAATTCTTCTTACGATTCATGTTTTGAGAAGAAATGTGGAATCATATATACCATACTGAACTTTTGTACAACAACCATAAAACAGCAAATCCATTGAAGCGACTATTCCAAATATTGCTGATGATTCTCATTTTACCTTCAACAATGCACGCACAGCGTATTGTGAGGGAATTGGAAACAAACAGCGACCAGAATATATCATCTCAAGAAGACTCACTGCAGCAGGAGAATGATGACGACAAGATTGTACCTGTAGATGTGCGTTCATGGACAATCAACGAAATTTTCGGCAATATGATTCCGGCCAAAGTTGACACTCTGAGCCATCAATATCAGAACAACAATCTTACAGAAGGACTAAACGGACATTACAACCATCTTGGAAACCTCGGTTCACCACGACTTTCCAGAATATTCATGGAAAGGAAATCGCAGAAGCAGTTCATGTTTATTTCACCTTACGACATGTTCTTCGTAGAGCCCGAAAATTTCCGTTTCTATAACACAAAATCTCCATTTACAAATCTATCATACAATTTCTGCGGAACCAAAACAACCGGTGATGACCATTTCAAGGCTCTGTTTACAACCAACGCAGGCAAGGACCTGAATATCGGAGGTATTTTCGATTACATGTACGGTCAGGGCTACTACGGCAACCAGTCGACATCATTCATGAATGGAACCGGTTTCGCATCATATACCGGCGAAAAGTACAATCTACACTTCTACTATAGTCACAACTCCATGAAGATGGCAGAAAACGGCGGTATAGAAGACGACACATACATAACCAACCCTGAAGATATCGCAAACAGCTTCACAAGCAATGATATTCCAACAGTACTGACCAATTCATGGAACAAACAGGAAAATGACGTACTTTTCCTAAATCACAGATACAATTTAGGATTCTACAAGGAAGTCGATTTGCTTGACAGTATCAGCGACAGTACCTTGATAAAACAAGTATTCGTACCTGTCACCAGCATTTTCCATTCGTTCAAGCTTGAAAGCTACAGACGAAGATATTACTCGTACGGTACGCCGGACAACTATTTCACAAACAGATATCTAGACGGTGACACAATAAACGATAAGACAACGAACTTCTCAATCAGAAACACTCTCGGAATATCGTTGAGAGAAGGTTTCAACAAATGGGCGGCAGCCGGAATAAGCGCATTTATAGGCTACGAACACCGAAGATTCGAATTGCCTGACACACTTTCAAACGGACGTGAAAGAAGACGCAACTACAATGAAGGAAACCTTTTTGTAGGTGGACAGATTCTGAGAACGCAGGGACGTACCTTGCACTACAACATTGACGGTGATTTCTCAATTGCCGGCGAAGACATAGGCCAATTCAGAATAAACGGTGAAGGAGAACTCAATTTCAAACTTCTGAAAGATACAGCCCGATTGAATCTGAAGGCTTATGTTAAGAACGAAAACCCTGGATTCTATTACCGACACTATCATTCCCAGAATACATGGTGGGACAAAGATCTGGATTATGAATTCAGAACAAGAGTAGAAGGAGCCATAACCATTGAGAGGACACGTACGAAACTCTCTTTCGGAATAGAAAACATTCAGAACTACACATACTTTGAGAACAATGGAGGAGCCTACACTACATCTGACGGCAATACCAAATACTCAAACAACATCAATGTCAGACAACATACCGGAAGCCTGCAGGTAATCAGTGCCAATTTGAGACAAGATTTCAAATTAGGAATTTTCCATCTGGACAATGACATAACGTATCAAATTTCAAGCAACAAGGACGTGCTCCCATTGCCGACACTGTCGCTCTACCATAATTTGTACATCAAATTCAAAATTGCAAAAGTTCTGAAATGCGAACTCGGTGCAGATCTGAAATTCTTTACAGAATATTATGCACCTGATTATGCACCATCAATCAACCAGTTCACCAACCAGAACAGCAAGAACAAGATAAAAATAGGAAACTATCCTATCATCAGTGCATATGCAAACTTTGATTTGAAGCGTACCCGCTTCTACATCATGTACTATCATGCAAACCAGAGTGCAGGCAACTACTTCTGGGCACCTCACTACCCTATCAATCCTGCATGTCTAAGATTCGGTCTGAGCTGGAACTTCTACGATTGATATAATTCATCTACAGTATAAAATTTAATGCAGTCATACAAAGCATCATAAACCAAGCTTTTGTATGACTGCATTTTCTTTTTCAGCACAATGATACTCTCACGCATGTTCAATACGGCTGTTATAACAATTCATATTGAAAATCACAGATATTAGACAAGGACATGTTCAACGACAAAACAAATCCACTATATAAAAAGGTTATACCTATATTGAAGTCCAGACGCCGTCACGCTTTTCCAAATGCAGATACTTGCCATAGCGTAGACAGTCACAGAAAATAATTCTGCTACCTTGCACACCGAAACATTCCGTGACGTCTGTGACCCGGTTATGTCCGACAACCTGAGTGAAACCATGCAAAGGATTGTCAAGTTCACTGCTATCAGCCCAGAATATTCCACCTACACGTCCGCGCTCTCCGCCCCTTGCCATCCCTACTCGAAACAAAGCCCCTTGCTGATCAGCAAATGCATTGTTCAATTGGTCTGCAATAGATTTGGAAGTATCACCACGAAAATCATACCAGAACCATTCATCAGATATTCCAGCATGCGTAAAAACAACATCATCAACCTGCCAAGCATACTGAAACAAATCAAGATTGTCCAAAAACAAATTCGAAGCCTCCTCTTTTATCTGAAAGTCATAACGCGAACCGATAGCCGCATCTTCACAAAAATAATGCAGATCGTGATTGCCCAAAAGCAAAACCACATCGTGAGGCCTGTTCATTTTTAGAGATATGATTGAACAGAGATTCATCAACTGATTCTCACGCGTAACATATCCGTAAGGATCAAGATAATCACCCATAAACACAATCTTGCTATCATAATGTTTTTCAACTATATCCCTCCAGGACTCCATACCGTGTATATCCCCAATTGCAACAATAGATTCCATAATTCATAATATTAAAAAGCGCCCTGAACCAAAGTGCAGTACAGAAGTTACAGCGCCCAATCCTTGAATAGTAAAATTTCACAAAGCCATCCAGAATCAATTCTGTCAAAAGCGACTAATACAAATGTAATCAGAATTTATTCCAAAAGAACTACCGGCACACACTTTTTCATCTTATGCCCAACAAAATCTTACGTCTGCGGAACCATAACCACAAGTAGAGCGCTATTCCCTTCATGATGCTCGAAGCACTTATAGCCCACCACACTCCAGCAATTCCCATTCCGGAACTGCAAAGAACGGCAGCCACAGGCAGACGCATCACATTCCCGCAAATGCTCACAATGGCAGGCGGAAGCGTTCGTCCGGTACCATAGAAAACACCCTGTATCGTAATCTCCACCATCATGAAAATCATGGAATAACTATCTATTTTCAAATATAGACCACCAGCCTTATAAGCATCAGGTTCAGGTGTGACAAGCGAGAATATGGCCTCGCCTCCATAATAGAACAAGAATGTACATCCGACTCCAATGACGGCAGTTATGGCCAACGTCAGATAATATCCTTTCTTTACTCGCTCATACTTACCGGCAGAATGGTTCTGAGCAACAAATGTACTCAGCGCAGTGCTGAATCCCTGTGAAGTGTACCAGGCAATAGCTTCCAGCTGACCACCAGCCGTGAGTGTCATCACACCGAGATAGCCACCATAAGTGGAAGCCTGACGGCTCATCAGCATACCTATCATCGAGAAGAAAGAATTGAGAGCGGCCACAGGCAGTCCGACCTTTAAAATGGAAACTGCATAAATAGACTTCACTTTTGTAAAGAAAGAAAAATCAGGAAACAGCTTCTTTTTCCATTTCAAAGCTCCTATAAAAAGCAAGCACACGATGGCCTGCGAAATCCATGTAGCCCATGCCGCACCTTCTACCCCCATTCCGGCCAAGAAGATAAATGTTGGGTCTAGAATCATATTTACAATGAGTCCGGCGGCATTGATGCAGAAAGGAACTTTCGTCTGTCCCGCGGCGTTGTATATACCGGTGAATGCAGCCGAAAGGAAAATGAAGGGGAAAGCCGTAGTTACGATATGCAGATAGTTTCCAGCCATTACTGCAACAGTTTTCTCAAGACTGAAAATATCTATTATCTGCGAAGAAAACAGAAGCACAAAGGTCGACCACACAACAGCTAATGCCAAAGCCGTCATTATGTTGTGCGAAGCATAGCTCTGCGCCTTGTCCAGACGTCCTGCACCAATGCACTGAGCAACATTTACCTCCGATCCGACCTTTCCGATTATTGCAAGCGAATTGGTTGTCCACACAAGAATACCCACAGTGCCTATCGCAGCCACCTGACGGCTTCCCAAACGTCCCACCCAAGCCATATCCGTGAAACTATAGGCCATCTGTATGAACGATGTGCCCATGACCGGAAGTGCCAGACTGAAAAGCTGATTGCGTATCCTGCCAACTGTCAGGTTCTTGATGTTGCTCATAACAATTCGGAATATGTATATTTGAATAAAAGCCAGCAAAGATAATCATTTAATACGACAGTATTGTCCTAAACGACATATTTACTGCATCTAAGCACAAAAGTAGCGGGAAGGGCAGAGTCAACCAGCAAGTGCAACATTACGAAATCTTTTTGAAAAAGACCTCAGCCGGTGTCAAGAAATTGAGTTTTTCCCTCGGTCTGGCGTTGATT